>JAYQIT010000011.1:0-59801 GCA_038141785.1 Luminiphilus sp.
ACGGTGACTACATCGAGAGCGCCGCCGATATTGATAACGGTGATGTCGTGGTCAAAGCCGACGGCAAACTACTCAAGCCAAAGCGTTTGCCATCGGGTTTGTTCCAGTTCAAGAAAGGATCGGGCGAAGACCGCGTCGTGCTGGACTGTGTGGCCTCGCTACAAAATGGCGCCGATCTACTTTGGATAGAGACCGAAAAGCCACACGTAGGCCAGATTGCCGCTATGGTAAATCGCATTCGTGAGGAAGTGCCAAACGCTAAACTGGTGTACAACAACAGTCCCTCTTTCAATTGGACGCTCAGTTTCCGTCAACAAGTATTTGACGCGTGGACTGAAGAAGGTAACGACGTCTCTGCCTACGATCGTGCTGCCCTGATGGATGTTCAGTACGACGGCACCGATTTGGCGATAGAGGCCGACAATCGTATTCAGTCCTTCCAGGCTGACGCGGCTCGAGAAGCGGGCATCTTCCACCATTTGATTACCCTGCCTACTTATCACACGGCAGCCTTGTCCACGGACAACCTCGCCCAAAGAATACTTTGGTGATGCGGGCATGTTGGGTTACGTAGCCGGTGTTCAGCGCAAGGAGATTCGCCAGAGTATTGCCTGTGTGCGTCATCAAAATATGGCGGGCTCAGATATGGGCGACGATCACAAAGAGTATTTCTCTGGTGATGCGGCGCTCAAGGCCGCTGGTGAAGATAACACCATGAATCAGTTTGGCTGAGATTTACTCTCGTTATCATGCCGCGGCAATGTCGCGGCTTTTTTTGGGAGTAGATTAACCGCTGGTACAGATCAAACGATTTTCAAGCCTAAGATGCCCTAATCATTTGTGTTGATAGGCGGTAACGGGAGAAGTCGACTCTCCCCAGTTGCTACTGCATACTCACGACAAACTGCCAGTCGAGTGATCAGATCTGCTGGACGGTGTCTTTGATTTTGAACGAGTGACGACGTGATATGATTTTGGGTCCTCGAACCGCTACAGCCGAGTAGATGATCATGAAATGGGATGATGTAGGTCAACAAGTGTGCTCGGTTGCCCGTGCGTTGTCGTTAGTCGGTGAGCGCTGGACACTGCTTATTGTTCGTGATGCCTTTAAGGGAACGCGCCGTTTTGATGATTTTCAGCGCACGCTAGGTGTTACCCGTCATCGCTTGGCCGAGCGATTGCAGCGCTTGGTCGATGAAGGCGTCATGACCCGCGTGGCGTACAGCGAGCGGCCGGTACGGTACGAGTATCGGCTGACGCGTAAAGGGTTAGCGCTCTATCCAGTTCTCGTGAGTCTGAGTCATTGGGGGGACACGTGGCTTGATCAAGGTGCAGGGCCGCCGCTCAAGTTTTGGCATAGTCGATGCGGACACGAGTCACACCCTGTTATAGCGTGTTCTCATTGCGGCGATCCATTGCGGCCCGAGGAGGTGTCGACCCGCCCCGGTGAGGTTTTGAGTGCGTACCTTGAGTGGTGCCATGCCAACGAACAGGGCGTACCAAACGACGCCATGCTGCCTATGGCTGCCGCACAATTTAATCAAGACTATCTGCGCGACGGGCAGTCAGACTGAGAATAAAGCAGTGCGTAAAAATAGCGCAGGCAACACCCCGCAAATAGTTGCTGGGCAACCGAAAACTGATGTACCGAGAGGGCTTTGAGTATGGCAGAAGCGGCTAACAGTTTAGTCATGAACAGCGGCACCGATGTGAATGAAATGATGGACGGTGGGCGATCACCTGAAGACGAGCGGGTGTTTCGCAAGCAGCGGCTCGCAGCGGCGCTACGTATTTTTGGGCGCTTTGGCTTTGACGAAGGCGTCGCCGGACATTTTTACCGTGCGTGACCCAGTAGAGCCGGATACCTTTTGGGTCAATGTGATGGGCCGATCGTTTAAGCAGATGCGTGTCTCCGACCTTATACGCGTGAACCACTCGGGTGAGGTTGTAGAGGGCAGTGGCCTGCTCAACGGTGCAGCATTCACTATTCACAGTAACATTCACAAAGCGCGACCCGAAGTCACTGCCGCGGCGCACGCCCACTCACTCTATGGTAAAACGTGGTCGTCACTGGGACGTACTCTCGATCCAATCACCCAAGACGCGTGCGCATTTTTTGAAGATCATGGTTTGTTTGATGACTATACGGGGGTAGTCGTTGGCATGAACGAGGGTGAGCGTATCGGTCAGGCCTTGGGCGACAAAAAGGCTGTTATCCTGCAGAACCATGGGCACTTAACCGTAGGTCAGTCGATTGAGGAAGCCTGTTGGTGGTATGTGACGTTTGAGCGTAGTTGCCAAGCACAGTTAATGGCAGAGGCTGCCGGCACGCCTATTGCCATTCCGGCCGAGATGGCACGCCACACCCGCGAGCAGGTGGGCAACACGCTAGCGGGTTGGTTCAGCGCCCAGCCACTGTTTGATGTGATTATGCAAGAGCAGCCAGATTTGCTGGATTAAGATGACGGTTTGCGCGTTGAAAATGCGCGCAAAAGGCTCGTCACTACGCCGATCTCAATGACCAATAACGGCCAGTGTATGGCCGTAACTTGTTCTGTCTGCTCAGAAAGCGACCACACTGACTCCACGAGTTCATAAAACAGCCAGGCGCCAGCCATACCGAGTAGGTAACCTGCCTGTTTGGCAATATCCAGCCGCTTCAAGTTGGCTTGAGCTTGAATCAGCAAGGTCTCGCAGCGAACAAGGTAGCTGCCAAAGGCAAAGCTAAACTGGTAACCGATATAAATAAATAGTGCCAAAGGCGTGTCGATGGGGTGTACCAGCACGCCGATGATACCGGCAAGAATAATCAGCTCGACACCAAGGGAGATACGAAAAAACCAACCCACATTGAAGAGCCGATGATATTGGGTAGCTATGAGCAATGTCCCTAGTGCAAGCCCAATACCACCTGCCGAAAGGTGCTGGGTGAGAGCGGAGAGTAGAGAACGAACACCGATCCAATCGATACACCAAGAAACAGTGAGTTAATAAATTTGTACGCAAGAAACCAATTTAGTCGAATACCACTGCTGATTGGCGCTGTTGCCATATTAATAGTCCACGCCCTGGCGCGCGGCAATGCCCGCTGCATAGGCGTGCTTTACATCCTTGATCTCTGAAACGGTATCACACATTCTCGTAGTGCACGACCGCCGCCACGACCGGTAACAACAACGCTCTGATGAGATGGGCGATTCTTGAGGTGCTCAATCACGGTGCTTTCATTGAGGTAATCGAAGGCCAACATATAGGTAAGTTCGTCCAAAATAACGAGGTCGAAGCTAGGGTCGGTAAGCATTCGTGCGGCTTGCTCCCAGGTGCGCTCGGCGGCGGCAATATCGGCGGATCGATCTTGGGTATCCCAGGTAAAGCCCGTGCCCATTTGATAAAAGTCGACCTGTGGCAAATGCTGGCGCAAATACATTTCCTCACCCGAGAGCTGTTGCCCCTTGATAAACTGAACAACCCCGACTTTTTGGTCATAGCCAAGTGCCCTTAGCACCATGCCAAAGGCCGAGCTGGTCTTGCCTTTGCCATCGCCAGTAAGCAGGAGTGCCACGCCACGTTGTTCGGTCGCAGCGGCAATAGCCGTATCGACGGCAGTTTTCTGTTTCTCCATTGCCCGCTTGTGTCGCTGCTCTTTAGTCGTTTTTGGTGTTTTGCTGTTCATAGTGCCTCAGTACTGATAGCGAATGCCGATAAAGGCAGCTCTGGGAGCGCTGTAATAACCGGTTATTTGTTGGTATTTCTTATTGCTCATATTCTCGACGCGCGCGGTGAGCAATAACCCTTCGGCGAGTTGTGCGCTCGCCGCTATGTCGATGAGTGAAAAATCGTCCATGGGAAGGCCGAGCGTGTCTACACTGTCCTGCGCGTGACGCACGGTGAGTGCGCCTTCGAAAATCTCTGATCGCCACTGCAGTGAAGCCGCGGCGCTTAGCTCCGGTCGATACGGACGCTGCTGACCATTGACGTCTTCGGTTTTGTTCCAGGTCGCATTGGCAGACACATACCAGTTCTGGGTGAGCGCCGTTCTTGCCTCAAACTCGACGCCCGTCGATTGGCTTGTGCCTGGGCGCTGCAGATAGCCCGCATAGGTGTTGAGGTCAAAATAAATCTCATTCTCTAGCGATTGATCAAAGTAGGTTAATCGCAGCAGTCTGTCTTGCGCACCCAATTGGAGGCCTATTTCCCAGCCTTCACTGGTTTCTGCATCGAGCGCTGTCGTGCTAGCCGGCGCAAAGGCAAAGGGGCCCTGGTTATAGCTGATCTCATAAAGGCTGGGCGCTCTGAAGCCAGTACCGATGGCACCCGTTAAAGCAATGTCTGACGCTAGATCTCTGAGAGGCTGGTACACACTTAAGCGCCAGGAGGTGTGTCGTCCAAAGTCGTCGTTATCATCGTGTCGTATGCCTACTTGCACGTTGCCATAAAGCAGTGGCAGTGCATATTCACCGTAGATACCCGTATTGTCGCGCTGGCGAAGATTTCCAGAATCGGTTAGCGATTGGTTTAATCGGTCAATACCAAGGGTAAGTCGCTGGCCGTTGGTCAATGCCCTGTTGCCGATAATTGAGAATTCTTGGTGTTTACCATCGGTCGCGAAGCTTTCGAGGCCCGCACTGAGAAACTGCCGCTCAATATGATTCTCCTCAAAGCTTGCGGTGATCGAGGTGTTGTCGCCCTGCCAGGTGGTGTACGTTCTCCAAGCCGTCTGTTGGTAGTTATCACGACAATCGTTGATGAGTGCGAAGGTGCTAACGTCATAACAGCCATCGTAGTCGTTTTTGCCATCGACAAGGTGGCCGCTCACGCCGGCTTGCCATTGATCAGTCAGTGAAACGACGCCCGTGGCGTGGATAGTGCTGTTGTTGTAACCGTCTTGGTCTGGCTCGACTGTATCAAGGGTTCGTGCATTGAACCCGTCTGTTTGGACGTCGCTCACACTCAGTGAAGCACCAACCTGGTCGTTACCGCCCGCGAGTGATGCGCCATATCGGTAGAAGCCGTTGGAACCCGATTCGGCGCTTAAATCGGCAGAAAAGCCGGCGGCAGGGGTGCGGGTGGTAATGGCGACGACCCCGCCGCCATCGGCCCCATACATTAAGCCTTGGGGCCCCGTAAAATTTCGACACGCGCAATACCCTCGGTCAGCAGGTGTTCTACTCGGGGGCTGATTTGAGGTGAAGACGGGTCTGCTATGTCGATGCCATCGAGTTGGATGCGGGTGCGAAAACCTTCTTCGCCCCGAATGCGCACGGTGGCCGATTTACCGTAGCCACCTGTGTTAGCCACAGTAACGCCTGGCTGCAAGTCCAGGATGTCATCAAGCGTTACGTAACCGAGAAGGGTGAGATCATCGCGATCAATGGCACTTACCGATAGCCCCAATGTGTCTTGGGGCGTTTGCACCCGCGAAGCCACGACGACGGTTTCCTCGAGCTGGTTGTTGTTTTGTGTGGCGGCCTCAAGATAATCCATGGGCGCTGCGAAAGTGATGAGCGCAACAAGGGCGTGCAATTGCTTGGCTACTGAACTGTCGTGGTTGACTCGCATGACTCTCCCGTCATTGCCCGCCTAGGCGTATAGCATTTAGTAGGGAGGGCCGTGATAAACGGCGCAGGCGAGGTCTGCCAAGGCAGACGATTCTCCTGACAGAGCCCTCCGCTCTGCGGTTACATCGTTGTCAGGCAGGTATCGGGCTTTAACCGTTGCGGGGGCAGCGCCGGATTGATGACCTCACCGGACTTCCCTTTTAACCTGCCCAAGCCAATGGCTCGCAGGCACCTGACACGCGAGAATCTACGCTTGTTCCAACCTTTGGTCAAATAGGGCGTCTGTTGTGATTGGTGACGCCACTTAGCTGTCTACTCGGTGGTAAACTCAGGTTATGGATCTACATACTGCATCATCCACAAATCACCTTGACACTTGGCAAGCGTACATTGCCGAGCGGCTCGGTAGATCGCCAAGAGGTCTGCGTGAGGTGGCTGCGTTTAACTCGACGGGTAAGCCGGCGGTTATTCGTGTGGCATCTGTCGTAGATAATAAGCCGTTCCCAACGCTATTTTGGTTGATTGATCCTGCCAAGAATTTGGCTATCGATCGTCTGGAGGCGGGGGGCGCTATTGCTCGACTGCAAGCTATTGTCGATGCAGACGCAGAGCTGCAACTACGCATGCGCGCCGACCATGATGCCCATAAAGTCCTGCGAGCGAGTTTTCTCACCGATAAAGAGCGTGCATTCCTCGAATCTCACAGTATGATGGCGGCGCTTGAACAGCGGGGTATAGGCGGCATCGCAGAGCCTAGTCGTATTCGTTGCCTGCATACGTGGTACGCCGCGCACTGGGTCGTGCCAAACTCGGTGGGTGAGTGGGTCGACCGTATGTTAGCTGAGCGCGCGCGAGCCAACGATTCCACGTTAGTAAACCCGTAACCGCATAATCACTGAGAGTAGCGCATGACCGTTTTAACCGACGACACACGAATTCATACCGTTAGAGATCTTATTGCTCCCGAGCGCCTGCTTGCGGATATCCCCCTGACCGATAGTCTGGCGGCACATGTCTCCCAATCGCGCACGGCGCTTCATCATGTTCTTCATGGCGAAGATGATCGCCTCATAGTGGTGGTTGGTCCTTGTAGTATTCACGATCCGGAAGCGGCTATAGATTACGCCCAGCGCTTGCAGCCATTGGCGCAGAGGCTGGCGGATGACTTGTTAGTGGTGATGCGCGTTTATTTTGAGAAGCCGCGAACAACGGTAGGTTGGAAGGGGCTTATTAACGATCCCGATCTGGACAACTCTTTCGATATTAACAAAGGCCTACATCTCGCCCGTCAATTGCTCGTGGATTTAAATGCGTTGGGATTGCCCACTGGGACTGAGTATCTGGATCTTATTTCACCCCAATATATTGCTGACTTGGTTACCTGGGGCGCTATTGGTGCGCGCACGACCGAGAGTCAGACTCATCGTGAGTTGGCGTCGGGCCTGTCGTGCCCGGTGGGCTTCAAAAATGCAACAGACGGTGATGTGCAGGTGGCCGTTGATGCCATAGGAGCGGCAAAGCGTCCCCACCACTTTTTGTCGGTCACCAAGCAGGGTAATTCTGCCATTTTTGAAACCAGGGGTAACGAAGACTGCCACGTCATCCTGCGGGGTGGGAAATCACCAAACTATGATATGTTCTCAGTGGACGATGCGTGTGCCTTGTTACGCAAAGCGGGTTTGTCTGAAAAAGTGATGATTGATGCCAGTCATGCCAACAGCCGCAAAATACCCGCGCGACAAGCCGATGTGGTTAATGATATCGCTACGCAAATCCAGCGTGGTAATCATTCAATCTGTGGTGTCATGATTGAGAGTTTTATTGAAGAAGGGCGTCAAGACGTTAAAGAAGACGAGGCGCTGGTATATGGTAAGAGTATTACTGACCCTTGCATGGCATGGGATGCAACCGAAAGGTTGTTGGAGCGCCTTGCCGAGGCAGTGAGTGCTCGCCGGCTAGGGTAGCCATTGGCCTGCGAGATCGCAGCGGATAGGCATCCTTTGCATCGGTTCTACTATTCGTACCCTTGACTCAATGATATGAGGGGCTTTTCATGATCAATCTCGGTAGTGTCAATGGGATGAGAGCGCAAATAGCAAGGCGGATGCTCGTTGCTCTGCTCTGCATGGCGAGCCTTCAGGTTTCAATGTCCTTGGCCCAAGTCTTACCTGATGACGCGGCAGTGGCAGGCAAAAATATCCCACGGGCGGCTGATACCCGTGAGCTGCTTGACAGTATCGAAGAGCAATTTGCCATTCTCACAGTTGATCGCGAACTCATTAAAAAGTTACAAGGTGATCGATTGCGCGCCGCGCAATTTAGACTGGATCAACGAACTCTCGATTTGCTTACGACATTTATCCGGGCGGCCGAGGAGATATTGCAAAAGCCAATAGCAAGCGGAGATCGCGGCGAACTCGCTGCTCGATTGTCGCTCTATTCAGTGAAATTAGACGATCAGCTGAAGTCCCGCTTGATCGACCTCAGTCAGCGCGTCGATCGAACCATGCTCGCAATAGAGTCGCTCACCGGTCAGGACAGAGCGACCGCTCGGGCCGAGCTGGCAAGTATTGAGGCCCAACGGCTGCGCTACCTCGAGCTCATCATCGACATAGCGCAATTACGGCGCGCGCTGGAGTTTGCGGAAGGCCCTATCGAGGCCTTAGCTACGCAGCGCTTGAAATCCTATTCAGAGGAGCTTGTGGGATCTGTGCTCTTTAGCCAGGCAACACGCACAGCGCTAGAAGAGGAGTTGGCACGCAGACCAGAAGATTCCGACCTACTTGCCGCCGTTGCCCTAGCCACGACTGATATTTCCCGAGCAGCTCGGCGTTTGGAGCGGGTGGTGCTTCAACTAGAGCGTTTGTCTATCAATACCAGTGCCGAAAGACGTGTGTTGTTAACCCAAGCAAAGGGCGTGTCGGTCTCGCTTGTAGACGCCGATGTTTTATCAACGTTGCTTGCGGATCTAGCAGCCAGCGCTGAGCGTTGGTTGCAAACACATGCGCTTGATACGCTTACGCAGGTAGTGATTTTCCTTGGTATTGTGCTACTTGCCCGCCTACTTGCCCGCTTTGCTAGAGCGGCCGCCAACCGTGCTTTTAAATCCCGTGGTAGAAAAATGTCAGTGCTTATGCGTGACGTGCTGGCATCGCTCATGGGTGGTACGGTACTGACGCTGGGGGTACTGCTGGCGCTTGCTCAAGTGGGTATTTCGGTAGCACCGATGCTTGCGGGTTTGGGAGTCGCGGGTTTTATTATTGGCTTTGCACTGCAGGATACGCTAGGCAATTTTGCCGCGGGCGCGATGATTTTGGCCTACGAGCCCTTTGATACAGGTGATTATATTGAGGTTGCCGGGGTCGCCGGAAATGTCAACAGCATGAACTTGGTGTCTACCACCATAACGACCATCGATAACCAGGTTCTGATCGTACCCAATAGTAAAATCTGGGGCGACGTCATTCGTAATTACACCGGTCAGCGAATGCGTCGTGTAGACACCCAATTTAGTGTTGGTTATGGCGACGATGTTGAGAAGGTCGAGCAAATTCTTGCCGACGTTGTGAGCCATATCCCAACCGTTCTCCCCAGCCCCGAGCCCGTTATTCGTATGCATCGTTTGAGTGAGAGTTCGGTCGAGTTTATCGTTCGACCTTGGGTGCAAACGGAACATTACTGGGAGACCTACTGGGCGCTACAAAAACAGGTGAAGTTACGTTTTGATGCAGAGGGCATCAGGTTCCCATTTCCGCAGCGCGACATCCATATTCATAATGCGTGAGACTTGCGCGTCGGTGCGCTAGTTAGGGGGCCCACTTTAATCCCATGGTCAGGCTGTAGTCGAAACGGGTCACTGGCGTGTTCTGCCTTGTCTCCAAAGTCCTGCCAATTGCTGTGTCAGAATCTGAGTCATATTCGGCAGTGGCGGTTACATTCCAGTAGAAGTCATCCGCTACCTCCCAGTTCACTTGAGCATTGGCGTTGGCTCGAACGCGACCCCAGTTTGAAAACGATGGAAATACATTGGCGTTAAGCGTGACATCAAGATCGCGATTGCCAAACTCGTATATCTGCCACTGAGTTTGAATAAACCCCTCGATAGCTTTATCGGTTCCCGTTTCCGCTTCAAAAGGCTCTGCTTCGGCTGGAGGCACTGCATCCTGAAGTGATGCGCGCTCAAATGTTCCTTGGATACCTGCGGCACCGCTTAAGCGCATGCCAGGTTGATCAATGAAGTATCTGCCGAGCCCGGCTCCCAGTGAAATTCGGCCATCGTTTTGTAGCGCCTCGTTGAGGTCGTAGCTAGCGGTAAAGGTCCGATATAGTTCACCTCGATCGGTCCAGCGTTGATGTTCTAAAGCAACTTTGGCGGAACTGGTGGACTCACTGCTGGTGACATCGCCAGATTCGTCAAGTTGACGAGTAACGCTCTCCATTACCCAGGCCACCGCCGATGTTTGGAACGCTTTGTCTTCATAAGTGATTTCCGCTTGCATCCGATTACTGCGTAATTCAGGCTCTAACTGAAAGTTAGCGTTAATACTGTAATTCAGGCGGTCAGCGAATTCCGCCTCTATTGGGCGTATCTGTGTCACGGCCATAAGCTCAAGCTGATGGAGCTTGTCGATGCTCGTGAAGGTGACCACTCCTTTTGCTTCTGCTTGAGCGATGTTGCCGAATAATCGAGCGCTGTTTTCCAGCAACAGTTCAAAGTTGTAGTCGGAGTTTACTTGGGCGACATTGCGCCACTCGATATTGATGGTGCCAGCATAGTCTGTGTTAAGGCGGAGAATGCCGCTGGTCAAACCCTTGATTTCGCCAGTTAAACGATCGCCGTTGTAGAGGGTTATGGTATCGGTCTTTGGGTGAGCGTGAGCAACTGAGATAGATAAGATAAATGTACACAAAACAATGAACGGACGCATAGCGGCTTTAATCCTTTCGGTGAGGCAAGAGACAAAATCTAGACGCCAAGGCCAATGAACTCGCGCTGCTTATGTTGCCATGATCTTGGTTGAAGTGCATCGACAAGGTTGATTACAACTGAGGAAGGCCATGAGGGCTCATCCTGCTTTACCCTAGGTGGGACAGGCATTGTTCCCAGATGGGCAAAGCGCGTATTCTGTGGTCGGTGTTCAGGGGTGGTGTTAAAAACATGGATCAATTGCTTGTTGCGCTTGTTGTCGCTTGGTTATTGGGGGCGCTCATACTGACCCGCTGGCCCGTGCCTTGGGTTTTCAGTAGTTCAATGCTGGGCTGTTATCTTTTGGGTCTGGTCGATACCCAAACGGTCCTTGAAAAGGCGGCCAATGAGGGTGTGCTGACGCTGGTTTTATTGATGCTTGTCTCCGTGGGGCTTGAGCGTTTGCCCTGGCTTTCGGTGTTGTCCCAACGCCTGTTAGTGCCTTCCCACGGCCAATCAATTTTGCGATTGTCCTTACTCACAACATTGTTTTCAGCCTTTGTAAATAACACCGCTGTTGTCGCGACCTTGGCAAGTACCGTGCGAAAAAGCCGTCACCATGCGCCAAGCCAGCTGTTACTACCGCTTTCTTATGCTGCCATTTTGGGTGGTACGCTGACCTTGATAGGAACCTCCACCAATTTGATTGTGAGCAGTTTTTTGCAAGATGTGACCGGTGTTGGCCTGGGCTTCTTTGCTTTTTTGCCGGTAGCAATTCCAGCAGTTTTGGTGGGTGTTACGGTCATATTTTTGTTCCGCCGACGTCTGCCCAATCGAGGCAAGGCGACGTTGCAGCTTGATGATTACCTTATAGAAGCCGAGGTGATGGGTGACTCACGCTTGATAGGAAAAACAATTCAAGAAAACGGCTTACGCGATTTAGGTGAGTTGTTTCTTGTCGAGATTGTCCGGGGAGATCAGCTGCTTTCACCCGTGGCTCCCACGCAGCGAATCGAGGCAAACGACAAGCTCATTTTTTCTGGCGATGTGACGCGGGTAGGGCGCCTAGAGCGATTTCCCGGCTTGCGATTATTTGCCGCCGATCAAGGATTGCTCAGTAGCAACATGACCGAAGTCGTTATTATGCCAAACGCTGCCGTAGCTGGTCAGACCATCAAGGAAAGCCGTTTCCGTGCTCGCTTTGATGCGGCGGTGGTGGGTTTGAAACGCGATGGTGAACGCCTCTCAGGAAAGCTGGGTACCATACGCCTACAAGCGGGTGACTCGTTAATGCTTGCAGTGGGCCCGGATTTCTCGCAGCGCTCCAACCTCAGTAAAAATTTTCTCGTTGTCGACAGCTCGATTGACTCTGCCAGTTTGTCTTTCGGTAAGAGCACTTATCTCACCGTAATGCTCGTACTGTTTGTGACGCTGTCGGGGTTGGGTTTGATGAGTCTGCTCAAAGGACTGGGGTTCTTGCTTGCATCTATGCTGGTGCTAGGTGTGGTCAATGGTGGCGATTTAAGGCGGCGCTTCCCCTTTGAGATGTGGCTTATTATTACCTCAGCCCTAACTATTTCCCAGGCGCTTTCCAATACTGGGTTAATCGATTATGCCGTAGCCGGTCTTGATCCGCTGTTGTCGTTGGTATCACCGTTGGTAGCCCTGATCGCTGTGTATTTGCTGACGCTGTTATTAACTGAACTAATGACCAACAACGCCGCGGCGGCCTTGATGTTTCCACTGGCCTATACACTGGCAACCCAAAGCGGCGTAAACCCGATGGCGTTTGTGATGGCCGTTGCTTTTGGTGCAAGCGCCTCATTTCTCACGCCTTTTGGGTACACAACCAACTTAATGGTGCAAAACCTTGGCGGTTACCGACGGGCGGATTACCTCAGGTTTGGTGCCCCCGTATCGATTGCCTACAGTGTGGTCGTATTGACGATGATACCCATTGCTTTTCCATTGGGTGGCTAATCGTTTTACACTGGCATAAATAACACGGAACAATGAGGAGGTGATGTGAATTCACCCGACCAGTGGGTTGAGAGTGTGCTTGGCCCTTTGACGGCAGCTTTTGCGAATTTTGTTTTTTATGCTGTTCCTGTTGCCGGGCAGCAATTACCACTGATAGTCGTTTGGCTTGGTGTTGCCGCCGTGTTCTTCACATTATATTTCCGCTTCATTAATTTTCGCGGACTCTGGTTGGCAATACGCCATGTGCGAGGCGACTACAGTGACCCAACGGCGCGCGGCGAGATTAGTCATTTTAAAGCGGTGGCCACGGCTATCTCGGGCACTGTTGGCGTGGGCAACATTGGCGGCGTCGCGGTAGCCCTAAGTATTGGTGGACCCGGTGCCGCGTTTTGGCTGTTTGCGGCAGGCCTGCTGTCTATGTCAACCAAGCTGGTTGAATGCACGCTAGGCGTGCGCTTTAGGCGCTATAACAGCGACGGCTCGGTTTCGGGCGGTCCTATGTATTATCTCGAGGCTTACTTTCGAGATCGACAAATGCCCTCCTTAGGCAAGCTGTTTGGCGCTTTTTATGCCATTGCGTTGGTGATTGGCTGTTTCGGTATTGGCAATATGTTTCAGTCGAATCAGGCCTATGCACAAATGCTGGTCATCACCGGTGGCGAGGCGAGTTTCTTGGCCGATCGTGGCTGGTTGTTTGGTGTGATTTTGGCGCTCATTGTCGGCCTAGTCATCATTGGCGGTATTCGAGCGATTGCTCGCGTGGCGGGCGTATTGGTGCCTTTTATGGCTATACTCTATGCCCTGAGCGCAGTAGTGGTCATTGTCCTGAGTCACGAACACATCCTGCCGGCACTTGCGATGGTTGTTGACTCGGCGTTTTCGGCAGATGCGGCACTCGGTGGCGGGCTAGGCGCAGTGATTGTGGGCTTTCAGCGAGCGCTGTTTTCTAACGAAGCGGGGTTGGGCTCAGCCTCTATTGCTCACTCGGCGGTTCAGACCGAACGTCCCGCCTCAGAAGGTTTGGTTTCGCTACTCGAGCCGTTCATTGACACGGTTGTCGTCTGCAGTTTGAGTTCATTGGTTATTTTAACAACCGCAATACCCAACAACTTGATGGGCGATGGTCTTGCAGGGATTGAACTGACCAGTGCCTCCTTTGCCTGGCACTTTGCTTGGGCACCCTACGTCATTGCTGTTGCAGCTCTGCTGTTTGCATTTTCAACCGCACTGGCCTGGTCCTACTACGGCTTGAAAGCCTGGACCTATCTTGTGGGAGAGGGGCAAAAGCGAGCGCTGGCCTTTCAGTTGGTGTTCTGTGGCTTTATTGTGATTGGCGCAATGCTCAAGCTCGGACCCGTGCTGGATTTTTCGGATGCCATGGTGTTCTTGATCTCGGTACCCAATATTTTGGCGCTTTACCTGTATGCACCCGCAGTCAAGCGCGAGCTCAATGACTATTTGTTAGAGCTAAAGAGTCTCGCGCGATCTTAATAGGGTTGATCGCCTTCACTCACAACGCGATTTAAGCGGCGTGTGGCGGGATAAAAATCGTTAACGGGTTTGTGGTGAGTACTGCGGTTGTCCCAGATAACCATGCTGTTGGGCTGCCAGTGAAAGCGGCAGGTATGTTCTGCTAATGCTGCATGGGCGTAAAGAAACTGCAGTACGTGCGCCGACTCCAAGGGCGGTAAGCCCTCGATGTGGGACGTAAACAGCGCGTTTACAAAGAGTACTTTTTTACCTGTTTCTGGGTGGGTTTGAATAACGGGATGACGAACCGGCGGGTTGGCTGCCACAGCATCGGCCAGACGCTCGCGACCACCCGGTTCAGCAAGGCTTTCTTTAAACCCCTGGGTAAAATCATGCACCGCCACAAGACCATCGAGGTACTGTTGCATGCCCGGCGAAAGCGTGTCGTAGGCTCGGGTCATGCTGGCAAAAAGTGTATCGCCACCCACCTCGGGTATCACAATGCCCCGAAGAACAGTCACCGATGCCGGGTGCTGGCGAAAGGTCATATCTGAGTGCCACACCTCAATTTTAGACGGGTTCTCCTTGGTGCTCTCGAGAATCATGACCTCGGGTAGTCCGTCCACCGTGCCGTAGGCGGGGTGCGTTTGAAGCGGCCCAAAAATACGTGCTAAATCCCGCTGTTGGGCGGGCTCAATGACCTGGTCTCTTAAAAACAACACCTCATGCTCGTTTAACAGCGCGCGCAGTTCTTTAGCTAACTCATTGGAGAGTGGCTCTGCAAAATTGACGCCATGGATTTCTGCCCCAAGGGCACCGGCTACGCGATGAACTTGCATGGATAATGACTCATAAGTGCTAATGTTGACGGCATTTTGGTGCTTTTCGAGTGGTGCAGGCAAGCGCTTTTGGACTACGGTATCGTTATGGTTTCAACGTGTGTTGCCGAGAGAACATACAAATACCCGAGGGGTGTTTGTGCAGATTCCCAAGGACGGGGATATCACTGAAACAGGGAGAGTAACCATGATTGACAAACCAATGAAAAACGCGGTTCTAGCCGTCGCTATGGCCGTAACAGCTGCTCAGAGTGCTGCGGCCGATGATGCAAACAAACAAGGTGCAAGAGCGCACTTAATGCCGGCATCGGTCACAACGCCTGCGGTATATATGGCCGATCCCATCGAACTGGAAAGCACTCGGGGTGGCTTCGCGCCGCTGGCATTTGCCCTGGGCATTGCCTCGTTTGATCTTGCATTAATGGGCTTGTACTGGGGGTCTATGTGCCCATGTACGCCCAGAAGGAACCATCTTTCGTTGCCATACCCTAACAGGAGGCTGTGCTTATGGACGCCCGTGACCAACTGCGCGATAAACGTGACCAACAACGGCGCGAAGCCGAGCAAGAACGGCGTTGGGAACACTGGTTTATTCGACTATTAGCGATCTGGGTGTCCATTTTTCGCCGTGGGTTACTGGCTATTACCCGATGACATTCCCATTGGTGCATTAGTGGGTATGTTTGCTGGTGGGCTTGGTGTGGTGGTAAGTGCGGCTGTGTTGTTGAGTCGCCGGCGTTAACGGTGCAGCTGAACAATGCGGTCAATAACCCGTTGCATTGTATCGTTACAGGTACCTGTGGGTCGCTGCTGTGTTTGTTACTGTCACTGTCACCTTCGGTAAAAGCACAGCCGTTATTTCACCGCAGTGATTGGCTACAGAAAAGCGTCAATAGTTGCGCACTTGCGGCCTTGTCCTACGCCCTTAATCGTGGGCATGGTGTAGTCAGTCATGAGGGGGAGCTGGTTCGCAGAGCGGCTGCGTTTTATCCGGGCAGCGGCGGATTACCACCGGAGCACGGTTACAGCATTGGTGATGTTCGCCGCCTCAGTACAGCATTGGGTGTCCGGGCCGACCCCTGGCGCTTGGCTTTGGCTGCAATCGACCAGCAGCCTCTGCCGGCGCTTTTATGGATGGAAGAGAGCGGCCGTAGTCATGTGGTGGTGCTACTTGCCGTAACGTCCCGAGCGGTTCATCTGTTTGACCCGGCGGTAGGCCACTACTGGTTGAGTCGAGACCGGCTTGCCGATCGCTGGATGGGCGATCGGACCTCGGGTTTGCTGATTGCGTTAACCAGCGCGTCTGCACGGGACGCGTTAGATTAACTCTTCTCGGCGCAGAGCAAGCTCATTGAGATAACTCTGGTTTTGCTTGGCATTATCGGCATTGGTGATGACCGCAATGCTTGGATCGGGTGCAAGGAGATAATCCCTCGCGACCCGTTTGAGCTCGTCGAGAGAGGCGCCAACGACGCCGGCCCTAAAAGCACTTCGGTGTGCTTGTGATCGGCCAAAAATTTGCTCATGAAAGTGCTTTTTAGCCTCGCCTGCCGGCGAACCGGGCTTATCCATGCTGCCAATTACGCCTAAAATGGCCTCTTCCAGGGCCAGCTGCGCATGGTCGGTGTCAATAAACCACTCTATAGATTGCTCAAAGTCTTCCAACGTGCCTTTAAGCCGCGGATCACGGTAGCTAAAGAAGCGAAACGCGCCAATGTTGGCATCGTGGCTTGCTCCGCCACCGTAAGCGCCACCTTGTTCGCGGACGGCTCGGTGTAAAAATCCATTGCGCAACATAGCAGCAAGTACTGTGAGTAACGGCGCATCCGTGTGGCCCGAGCCAACCGTGGGAAAGGCCATGGCACAGAAGTTTACTTGCGTGTTGGTTACCCAACATTCCCGGCGCGCTTCGCGCACGGCCGCGGGAGACCAAGTGCCTGCGTTGGTCTCTGATTTCAGTGACGATAAGGCCTCAAGTGAAGCGCTATGGGCCAAGGCAAGATTATCCTGATCGGCAATTGTGGCGGCAGTAAAACTCGCCACGGCCGTTAATTTACTGTGCAATTGCGTTAAGTCGTCTAGCAGCCCATCAAGATTCGATGCGTTGGATAATGATTTATCAAGGGCGCGTAAACGTCTTATCCCCTCCAGTCCGCCTTGCTCATGGCTGCGCTTGGCAAGCGGATTCATACCCGCGGTGGCGGCTGTCATGGCCAGCATGTGTCCGTTGCCGGTAATGCTTTGATCACGTCTGGAGCGCGCCTGACTGACGAGTTCTTTAATCCTGCTTGTCTCGTCGAAGCGCGCAGACGCGAAGGTGTCTCGCATTAAATCAATTTGAGCCCCAGAGCGATTCGCCAGCGCTTTTGACGATAGCAGGAACCACCCCGAGCACGATTGAATATCGTCGCGGGCACTACGTGTCAGGGTGCCGGCGCCCAGCGAACCGACGGTTGCGGAGTGCCGGTCTTGCATAGCCAGATAGTCACTTGCTCCCGCGCCTACCTCGGAGATGATCCCCGTTAGGAGTGGCAAGCGTTCAAACTCGGCGTCGCTCAGTGCTGGCAATGGTGCGAGCCATTGCTGATAGACCAAGCCGTTAGTGCCCGCGGCGTATTGATATGTGTGAATGTTGTCGTTGCTATTGCCGTGAGGCTGGGGTTCGGGCAGCAACGCGGGGATGTCACTAATTTCTACCCGAGGTAAAAGCGCTGGGTCATCCTCTTGCGCTTGTCGCGCGCGTAGTTTCTCAGCCAGGTCGAGCACTTGAGCGCGCTGCGTCGCATCCATGGTCGCAGTCATTTGGTCGAGTCTGGCGCGTTCGGCCTGGTTGCGTTGCTCGGCAAGGGAGGTGTCTGGCTCTACCGTCAGACACACACGGTGAGGATTGTCGAGTACCAATGAGCGCAGTAGTGATGGTATGTAATCCGGATCCTGGATATTTTGGCGAATACGCGCAAGCACTGGATCGAGATCTAATGCGGCTATGGCGTCGCCGTGGTGCGTCGCCGCGCTCAACGCGCGTAACATGAGGTTGAGTCCATAAGGCATGCCATCACCGGTTACCTCACGCTGATGGAGTTCGATTTGATGCAAAATGGACTCGAGCTTGGCCGCGGAGACGCCGTCGGTGGCGACACGCGCTATTACCTCTAACACTTGCGTCTGAAAAGCTGTGGCCAATTCGGGTTTACTGCCCTCGATACCGCAGCAGAGCACCATTTCGCGCATGGATTCTTCGACGCCACAGAGAGGAGGGGGCGGTGCCTAGGTCGGTAGTTTCCAGAAAATGCATCAAGGGCGAGGCACTGTTTTCCATCAGCACCGCCGAGACTAATTGGGCCTCGAGCATGGCCGTTAAGTCGGCACTTTCTCCGAGCTTCCATCCTAGGATGTGGTGGGTCTTGGCAGTGGTATCCTCACCGGCATCGACCGCGTAGTGATGCACGGCTGATCGTGGAGTTGTGAAAGGTTGTTCTAGTGCCACTTCAATACGCTCGTCCAGCCTATCAAAGCGCTGCAGGGCCAAACGCTCAAAGGTGGCTTGGTGCTCGCAGGCGGGTATATCGCCAAAGGTCAGGAATATGGCGTTGCTCGGATGATAGTGACTGGCATAAAAATCGCGTAGCTGCTGATAGCTGAGATCAGGGATGGCTTCGGGGTCGCCGCCACTGTTGAAGTGATAGGTATTGGTGGGAAAAAGTTCGAAACAAAGCTTGTCCCAGAGCACCGATGAGGTAGATGACATGGCGCCTTTCATTTCGTTGTATACGACGCCCTTAAAGACCAATTGTTGGTTTCATGGGTATTTTCATCGTTGGTCTCAAATTCAACCCGATGACCTTCCTGGGCAAAATCTAGCGGGTCGAGGCGCGAGAAAAAGACCGCGTCGAGGTACACCGATAATAGGTTGTCAAAGTCTTTGCGGTTTTGGGTGGCAAATGGGTAGGCCGTCCAATCTGAACTGGTGAAGGCGTTCATGAAAGTATTGAGTGAGCGACGTAACATCATGAAAAACGGATCGCGAACTGGGTAACGTTCACTGCCGCATAGCACCGTGTGCTCCAGAATGTGTGCAACCCCCGAGGAGTCCTCGGGTACGGTGCGCAAAGCCACCATGAATACGTTTTCTGGGTTATCGCAGGCGAGGTGAAGGTGAACAGCGCCGGTTTTTGGGTGACGATACTCCTCGACGTCTAAATTCAAGGCCTCTATGGTGACGCGACGGTTTAGTTCAAAGCTGTTGACGTCACTCACTTGACTCGTGCTGGCTTCCATGGGACTCCCATTGTGTGTTGTTGGGCGTTAGGCGGATCACTAACCGCCCCGCGTGATGAGAAAACTTGCCTAGTTTAACGGTATGGGGACGAAGTTACTGTCTTTCCAGGCCAATTTTATACAACCATGGCCATCGCTTGCCGGTTACCCATACTTCGTTATTGGCTGCGTCGTAGGCAATGCCATTGAGTACATCGGTATTGGTTTGGCGTTCGCTCTGTGCAAGCAGACCGGTGAGATCAATGACACCCACGACAGCTCCCGATGTGGGGTCAATACGAACGATGGTATCGGTTTGCCACACATTGGCCCATAACTCGTCATCGATCCACTCCAGCTCATTGAGGCGCTGAAGCGGACGTCCCTCAAGCGTTACGCTGATGTGATCAATCTTACCGCCTTCATGGGCATCAATACTGTATATCTTGTCGCTACCATCACTCCAATAAAGTCGATCATGCGCATGGGTAAGGCCCCAACCCTCGGTGGGGAGGGCGGTGGCACCCAATAGTGTGAGCTCAGGGTAATCTAGAATAACAAGGCGCCGCGCACGCCAGGTAAGCACAAAGAGGCGCTTGCCCACTCGCGTTAAGCCCTCAGCAAACCATTCTTTGGGTAATACCCGCTCTCGCTCCAGGGTAAGCGCTGGCCAGCGATAACTGCGAATCCTTGATTGGCCATACAGCCCGGAGCTTACCAGTAATCGGTTGTCATGAAATTCGAGGCCCTGGGTAAAGTTTGAACGATCAAAGGGCTTTTTTGCTTGCACCACGGCGCGGTAGTAATGCGGTGACAGTGGTGTAGCCGGGGGTTGCGCCTTGTGGTGTGGAGTCGGCTTGTTGGACTGTATTTGGTCGTTATCGTTGACGGTTTTTTGTGCCGCTGGCTGCGCGACGCCCTGGCCGGCGCTAACCTGGCCGACAAGACTTAGCGCGGCCAAGACCAGAACGAAAAGGCGGATGCCCGGCTTAACCACCGTTGCTACTCTCGCGGTGTGGTGCCTGTGATCGCGCTTGCTCGCCCAGTGGCTCGCCCCGAACAAGTGCGCGTCTTAAGAACCGACTGGGTGAGATGGCTTGCTGTAGATAACGTGGCAGAACGGGCGGCTCGCTGCAAATTTGCCCGGCCACCACTTCGGCTGTCAGTGGTGCAGCCGTTAAGCCACGTGAGCCCAAGCCACCAATGACCCACAAACCTTTTACCACGGGGCAATGGCGGTTAATAACGGCTGTTTTGCGATGGGCGAGTTCTGCATATTGCTGGTTAAAAGCCGTGACGTCAGCAACAGGGCCAGCCACCGGTAGATAATCTGCCGTCGTGCAACGTAGCGCAACATGACCCGAGGCCGGTTTTGAGATGGCGTCAAATCCTAGCGCGGGTAACCATTCTGACGCCGTGCTTACGTTGGCGTAGTGATCTTCCTGGCGCTCGTCGAGGCGCTCATCGTTGGGACCGTAGGTAGCGCCCAGGCAGTGAACTTGGTGGCGTGCCATGGGCAGGTAGCCCGCATGACAAATCGATGTGCGTAACTGAGCTGATGCATCGGTGGCGTCAATGTGGCTCACCTGACCCCTTATCGCCTGAAGTGGTAGCCAGGACGTGTAAGGCGAACGCGCCAAGTCTGCGGCGGTGGCGAGAACGGCTATATCGGCACGCTGCTCCTGATTACCGGCCCAATGGGCCCGCCAGCTTCGCTGCGTCGATGTCAGTGACACATCGCCACATTGCTCGATAACACGAATGCGCGGATGCGCCAGTCGCTCTCTGCAGATTGCGGGTGGGTTGAGCCACAGGGCATCGGGAAAATAAATCGCCTCGTGGTCTACACGGATGCCCGCCGTGTGGCTGGCCTGTTTGGGGTTGAGCAAGTGCATGGGATCCTCTGAATCTGCTAACACCAAGCGTAAGGCCTCGAGGGTTTTGGGGTCGGTGCCCAATTGCAGATAGCCCCCTGCACCGGCATCACATCCGTCAATTAAGATTCGCGACCTCAAACCTTGCTTATAGAGTCGCGTCGCAAAGTCATAGGCGGCAATGGAGAAATCGGACAGCGGTGCAAAGCGATGCGAAAGTCGCGTATAGGTAAGGCCCTGAAGGTTGCTGGAGCCTCCCATTGCAACGCGGTTGCGCTCTAAAACTGTGACGGCTATACCGCGCTCGGCCAGACTGCGTGCAATAAAGCTACCGGCAAGACCGGCACCAATAACCAGTGCCGATTGAGGTTGGGCAGCTGCGGTGGGTACATCCCACGGTGTCACTGTGAGAGTGGGCGGCTGTTGCTGAACTAGGGTGCCGGCAAGACACTCGCGCTTGCGCCCAAACCCCCGGCGCTTGGAAACTATGAATCCCGCCGCTGCGAGTCCTCTGCGCACGTCTGAGGCGGCACTGAAGGTGGCGAAACCAGCATTAGGTCGACTGAGCGCGGCCATAGCGTGATACAAACGCTCAGTCCACATGGCCTGGTTACGTGCGGGCGCAAAGCCATCCAGATACCAGGCATCAACCCACTGATCGCCATAACTTGCCAGGTCACTCAACGCGTCCTCCGCTAGCTCCCACCAAAGATCCAAAACCACCTGCCAGTGCGGCCAGCGAATACGGTGACAGCCCACCGACGTCTGTGGCCAGTCGGCAATAAGCGCAGAGCTGAGGTCGGTCAGCTCAGGATGTAGGGCAGCTGCCCGCTGTAGGTCGCTACGCCGCAAGGGATAGGCGTCAATGCCAATGTAGTGCAGCTGGGTGTCTGCAGCGAAGTCGGGGTCAGCCCGAGCGTGTAACCAGGCTTGTAGCGTGAGCAAGAAATTGAGACCTGTGCCAAAGCCGGTTTCCGCGAGCGCCAAGGTCTCGCCACGGGCCAAACCTGCCAGGCGATCTGAAAGCGCAATACCGGAGAGAAACACATAGCGACTCTCGGCTATGCCATCCTCTTTAGAGAAATAAACATCCTCAAAGTCCCTCGACGCGGGGCCACTTGCCTGCCAGTGCAAATTTGGTCGCCGCGCCAGGTGCCAGAGATCGTTTTGCCGTTTGATCAACGCGTTGTACCTGCAGTGATTTGCACCAAGCTTAGCAGAGCGCTGGAGTCTTTATACTGTCCCCGAGTACACTAGCAACTTTTTGGGCGCTCTTAACATGCAAAAAACCAAGGACCTTAACCCGACCCAGTTCGCCACTATCGCCGCTAACTTGCTCAATCAGGGATTACTAGAAGCGGGCCGCACGGCCGCGAAGCGAATCTTTCGTGAGCTGGAGGAAGGTAGACGGGTTACATTGACAAAATTGCAGATGGAAGATGGTGGCTTAACCCGAATCGATCTATCCCTCGACTATCAGGCCTTTCAGGGCAGTATCAATTATTCGGCATTTCGAGACGGCGTGCTGGCGCTTGTTGCCCGCTTGTCGGATACCATCCGCGAAGGCAAGGGTGTACAGGTTTTTCAGGCCATTGACGACAATCAGCAGCCACTACCCGCCGAGAGTTTTAATACCCGTTTGTTCGCGGTAGGTGGACTGACCGTGCACGACGGAACGCCTAACGTATTAATGCTGGGCGTTCAGCCGAACCGAGATCAGCCTGTGGTTACCCTGCAGTTGATGTACGTTGACCCCAATCAATTCAAGGTCGACGATCAATCTGCGCAAGCTGAGTAATCGGCCTCGCTCAAACACCACGCCGCGGGCGCTTACGCTTCGGTCATTTGTATTGCCGGTGGTGGTACCAGTGTCACTGTCTCTTTGGTCGTGGGGGCCATTACCGAGGCTTCGCCCATGGCGACCTTTTTGCCCTCTTGGTTGGTGACGACGCAGTTAATAGTGAGCCACGGCTTGCTGGCGTGCTTGTCGATGATTTCAAGGTTAACGGTGAGCGTATCGCCCAGTTTTACCGGCGCACGAAAACTCAATTGCTGACCGAGATAAATGGTGCCCGGGCCGGGTAATTCCATGGCAATGGCGGCAGATACAAAGGCGCCGATGAGCATGCCATGGGCAATGCATTCTCCAAACTGCGTGGTCGCCGCATACTCGGGATCCAAGTGTACCGGATTATGATCACCCGACACGGCGGCAAAGAGCTGCACCTCGCGTGCGGTTACCAGGCGTTGGTAGCTGGCCGTGTCGCCAACATTGATTTCATCGAAGGTTTTGTTGGTGATTTGTACGGGTTGATCCATGGGTAACTCCAAAAGGGTTAGTTTGGCGGTAAGAGGGCGTGTCGGATGTTGCTACCATGACAACAAACACCCATTATACGCGCCAATTTAATCATGTGAGGTCAACGCCGGTATGCAGCAAGCACAGATCGATGCAGCTGTTAAGACTGCTCTCGAAGCGCAAAGCATTTCTACCGATATAGATATTCACCGTTATGACAATATTGTCGCGTTGTTTGAAGACGCGCTTGTGCGTCACAGTGCGCGCAAGGCCTGTTCCAGCTTGGGGTATGACTTAAACTTTGCCCAGCTCGATAAGCTGTCGGCAAACTTTGCCGCGTGGCTAGAGCATGAGTCCGGGCTGGCACAAGGCGATCGGGTCGCGGTACAAATGCCCAATCTGATTCAGTACCTGGTTGTCGTTTTGGGGGTTTTGCGTGCTGGGATGGTGGTGGTCAACACCAATCCGCTGTATACCGAGCGTGAGCTTGAGCATCAATTCAACGATGCGGGTGTCAAATTATTGGTTGTCCAGGCCAATGTGGCGCAGACCGCGGCTACCGTGGTGCCACGCACATCGGTGACCCAGGTGGTTGTTACCGAACTGGCCGATTTACATCCTCAACCCAAACGCACGCTGATTAATTTTGTCGCCAAGCACATTAAGAAAATGGTGCCGCCATTTGCGTTTGCTGCCTCTATCTCGCTTAGGCAGGCGCTAACGCGAGGGGCGAAACAGTCGCACACACGGCGCAATCCCTCCCGAGATAGCCTCGCTATGTTGCAATACACGGGCGGAACGACAGGCGTCGCCAAGGGCGCTATGTTGTCTCACGGCAATCTAGTGGCCAATGTCTTGCAATGCGACGCGCTGTTTGCATCGCACAAGCTGCCCGGTGCCGGTGATGTCTTTATGCAGCCGTTGCCGGTGTATCATATCTATGCGTTTACCGCTTCCATGTACGGCCTCTTTGTGGGGGCCCAGACCGTGTTTATTCCCAATCCCCGCGACCTTGAATCAGTGGTGGCCGCGTTCAAACAGTACCGACCCAAGTTATTTTGCGGCTTGAATACCCTGTTTGTTGCCTTGAGTAATCATGCGGCGTTTCAGGCACTTGATTTTAGCGAGCTAAAAGTCACCCTTTCCGGCGGGATGGCACTAACCGAGGCTGCGGCCAAAGAGTGGCAACGTATTACCGGTTGCGCCGTATCTGAAGGGTATGGCCTCACAGAGACGTCGCCGGTTGCTACCAGTAACCCTGGCTACGCACAGCAGCTCGGCACTATTGGTTTGCCATTACCGATGACAGCAGTCCGCGTAGTAAGCGATGGGGGCGAGGTCCAGGGTTTCAATGAACCCGGCGAGCTATGTATTCGCGGGCCTCAGGTAATGCAGGGGTATTGGCAGCGTCCGGAGGCCACCGACGAGGTGATTAATGAGGACGGTTGGTTTGCCACCGGCGATGTGGCCGTCATTCAGCCTGACGGTTATTTGCGCATTGTAGATCGAAAGAAAGACATGATCGTGGTGTCTGGATTTAACGTATATCCCAATGAGTTGGAGGACGTTTTAGCGCGCCACCCCGGGGTTTTAGAGTGTGCGGCAGTGGGCATTCCTGACGCGACCTCAGGAGAAGTGGTAAAGATGTTTGTGGTTCGCAAAGATCCCGCGCTGACCGAAGCGGATGTAACCGCCTATTGCCGTGAGCATCTCACTGCCTACAAGGTGCCTAAGCGCGTTGAGTTTCGCGAGGAGTTGCCCAAAACCAACGTGGGTAAAATACTGCGCCGCGAATTGCGCGACAGCTAAATTCACCTCGGGCTCAAGAGGGCCTGACGAAGCATTGATAAGCTCATGACAAGTTCTGCCGGTAGCGACACTGGGCGTACCATTCCACAGACGATTGTATTCCCAGAACAACTTCCTGTTGTTGAGCGTCGTGAGGACATTAAGCGCGCCATAGCGTCCCATCAGGTTGTGGTAGTTGCGGGCGAGACCGGTTCGGGCAAGACCACGCAACTCCCCAAACTGTGTCTGGAGCTTGGGCGAGGACGGTTTGCGCGCATTGGCCATACACAACCTCGCAGACTGGCCGCACGCACTGTCGCCCAACGTATTGCTGACGAGCTAGCGAGTCCGCTTGGGGATCTGGTCGGCTATCAAGTACGCTTTACCGACTCGGTATCACCCAGTTCGGCTATCAAGCTGATGACCGACGGCATCTTGCTCACCGAGTTGCAGCGAGACAGGGAGCTTCGCCAATACGATACGCTCATCATCGATGAAGCCCATGAGCGAAGCTTGAACATTGAACATTGACTTCATTCTGGGTTATCTCAAGCAGCTTTTACCCAAGCGCCCCGATCTTAAAGTCATCATTACCTCAGCCACCATCGACGTGGAGCGTTTTTCAAAGCACTTTTCTGACGCTCCGGTGATTGAAGTATCGGGTCGTACCTATCCGGTCGATGTTCACTACCTGGGTGACATAGAAGACCGTGAAGAGGGAGTAACCGAGCAAATTGCCCAGCTTGTTGATGATATTGATGCCCAGCGGTTTGGTCCCCGGGGTGATGTGCTGGTATTTCTTCCCGGCGAGCGTGAAATTCGTGAATTATCCAAGCGCTTAAAGGGCGATAGCCATCGTCAGATTTTGCCGCTCTATGCCCGTCTGTCTGCAGCTGAGCAAAATCGTGTGTTCAACCCCTCTGGCAAGGGCATGCGTGTTGTTTTGGCAACCAACGTGGCCGAAACGTCGCTGACGGTTCCGGGTATCCGGTATGTGATTGATCCGGGTGACGCCCGTATTAGTCGCTACAGCTATCGCTCGCGTTTGCAACGCTTGCCAGTTGAGGCGATCTCACAGGCCAGTGCCAATCAGCGCAAAGGGCGCTGTGGCCGTGTGGCAGAGGGCGTGTGCCTGAGGTTATATAGCGAAGAGGATTTTTTACGGCGCCCCGAATTCACTGACCCCGAAATCTTGAGAACCAACTTGGCGGCGGTCATTCTCCGCATGCTACAGCTTGGCTTGGGCAAACCCAGTGCATTTCCCTTTGTTGATCCGCCCGAGCCTAAAATGGTGCGCGACGGGTTTAAGCTGCTTGAGGAGCTCGGCGCCGTCTCTAAAAGAGGCAAGCTCACCGCGCTGGGTCATAAAATGGCAAAGTTGCCTGTCGACCCCAAACTGTCGCGGATGCTTCTGGCGGCTCAAGAGCAGCAGTGTCTCGCCGAGGTCTTGGTGATTGTCAGTGCAATGGCGGTGCAGGATCCGCGCGAACGCCCGGCTGACAAACAGACCCAAGCCGATCAAGCCCATGCTCGCTTTAACCATCCCCGCTCAGATTTTATGGCCTGGCTGAACGTGTGGCGTTATTACGAAGAGCAGCGGCAAACACTCAGTCAGAACCAATTACGTAAGCTCTGTAAACGCGAATACCTCGCTTATTTGCGTATGCGTGAATGGCGCGATATCCACAGTCAGCTCACGATTGCCTGTCGTCAGATAGGTCTGCGTGTTAAACCTTCGCTGGAAGAAGAGGCAAACTACGAGGGTATTCACAAGGCCTTGCTGGCAGGCTTGCTGGGTCAGATAGCACAGCAAGACGAAGGACGGATGTTCAACGCGGCGCGTAACCGTAAGGTGCAGATTTTCCCGGGCTCGGGACAGTACAAAAAGCCACCCCCTGGTTGGTTGCCGGTGAAATTGTAGAGACGTCGCAGGTTTTTGCCCGTCAGTGTGCGGCGATCGAGCCCCAGTGGTTGGTGCGGATTAATCCGTATCTCCTCAAGCATCATTACTACGAGCCTGCCTGGCAAATGCGCTCAGGTCGGGTCATGGCCTCCGAGCGCATAACCCTGTTTGGTCTTACCATCAGTGATGGCAAGCGCGTCCATTACGGCGACATAGACCCTGAGGTATCGCGTAGTTTGATGATCAGAGAGGCCCTAGTCCCCGGGCATTACAAATCGCCACCCAGTTTTTAAAGCATAATCTTAGGGTTATTCGAGAGGTGCAGGACCTTGAGTCGCGTGCCCGACGCCGTGATTTATTGGTTGACGAAGAAGCCCTTTACGCTTTTTACGATGAGCGACTACCCAAAGAATGTGTCAGTGCCGCTGCTCTGGAACGCTGGTTAAAACGCGATCAGTCGGCTGCTAACAGCCTTGAGCTCAAGCGCGAACAAATCCTTACTCGTGACCCTGGTGCCGAGTTAACCGAGCAATTTCCATCGACGCTCGTTTGGGCAAGTACCGAGTACAAACTTCGGTATCAGTTTGAACCAGGCAAAGCCAACGACGGGGTATCAATAACGGTGCCCTTGCCGCTACTTAATCGTATGCCCCGATACCGATTTGATTGGCTTGTCCCTGGGTTGCTTCGTGAGAAATGTGTGGCGCTGCTTAAAGGTCTCCCCAAACACCTACGCAAACAGTTGGTGCCAGTACCCGATGTTGTCGACGCCGCCTTGGCGGAGCTCGAGCCGGATGATGTCGACTTGTGTCAGGCCTTGAGCGCGGTTTTGAAGCGTCAACGATCGGTCGCTATTGGGGCGGAGGATTGGCAAATTGAAGCGCTGGCAGACTATTATCGAATGAACATTCGGGTGGTCGACGAGCGAGGTAAACTGCTAGCACAGAGCCGATCGATGACTGAGTTAGTGGCGCAGTTCAGGGATGGTGACTCGGTGAGCAATACATCGCCTGATAGCGCTTTTGTGCAAAAAACCGTGTCTGAGTGGGATTTCGGCGATTTGCCAGATAAATGGCAGGGTCGTGCCGCGGGTATGGACATCGTGGCGTATCCAGCGCTTGTCGATAAAGGCGACCACGTGGAGCTTGCGCTTCTCGATTATCCAGCAGAAGCAACGTTAGCGCATCGCGCAGGTGTAGCGCGATTAGCCATTAAACGCAATGCGCAAACAAACAAGTATTTAAAAAAGCAACTCTTTGCCAGTAATGAGGCTGCGCTGGCGATTGCCGGCTGTCAGCTTGAGCGCGCGGCGCTAGTCGAAGAGGTCATTATGTCAAGTTTGATGCAAACGCTTGATGACACTGCGATTCCACGTCAGCCAGCGGCATTTACTGCCCTGCTTGAAAACGCGCGCGGTCAGTGGGTGCCTACAGCGCTGGAAATGGAACGCACGTTACTCAACTTTCTTAAACCCGTAGCCACGGCTATGGCCCGACTCAAGGGTTATTCGTCTAGCGACTATGCTGACACTCGAGCAGATATAGCGGTGCAATTTGCGGGGCTCACAAAGCCCGGAACCTGGTTCTCAACGCCAAGCCAGTGGCTTGGGCAGTATCCTCGTTATGGCAAAGCACTCCTACACCGCGTGGAGCGCCTCAGTGGTCAGTACGCCAAAGATCAAAAAAGTATGGCCGCGTTGCAGCCCTTGATCGAGCGACTAGAAGAGCGACAGCAGCGTTATCCACAACTGGTGGCGTTGTGTCCTCACGCTACGGAATTCCGTTGGATGTTAGAGGAATACCGAGTGTCGCTATTTGCTCAACAGCTGGGTACGAAATTACCGGTTTCCCTAAAGCGCTTGGAGGAGCAGTGGTGTAAGGTAGAAGACTGGGTTCAGGCAAATCCGCGCTAAATTATGTGCTTAAGAGCGGTAATTTCCACACTTCTGTTCCATAATGGGGTCACGCGGGTTGGCAATTGGGCGTATGCTTTATTGCTTGGATGTATCAAATGCTTATCAGCGAAGGACGCAATCAAGAGATGTTCAGCGTTGCCAAAAAAATCCTGAGGAGCGCGCGCGCGGGCGGAGCCGTGTTTAAGTGTGCTCTCGCACTGCTACTAAGCGGGTCTATTGCAAGTTTTGGGGCCGAGAGTGAATCAACGGTAGTTGATCCATTGCAACCCATGAACCGTGCGATCTTTGAGTTTAATAATCATGCCGATACTTATGTACTGCGTCCGGTAGCTCAGGGTTATGACGCCGTTACTCCCGCGGTTGTCCGTCGGGGAGTCAACAATTTTTTTGCCAATCTGTGGGATATCAACGGCGCACTTAATGCATTTTTACAGGGGCGCTTTCGGTACGGCGTGGATAACACGCTGCGTTTTGTTACCAATTCGACGCTTGGATTTTTCGGCGTTTTCGATGTCGCCAGCGACATGGGTATTCTCAGGTACCGGACCGACTTTGGCCATACCATGGCGTTGTGGGGGGCATCAGAGGGTGCCTATGTCGTTGTCCCCTTATTAGGACCGCGCACCATGCGCTCGGGGCTTGGCACTGTTTTTGACGCTTATGCCTCGCCCACAGGGCAGGTAAATGGCACTGACGCCCAGTGGGGTCTCAGAGCCGTTGAACTGATAGATCTCCGGGCCGGTTTGTTGGGGACCGATCGATTGCTATCCGGAGACCAGTACATCTTTTTCCGCGATGCTTACCTTCAGCAGAGAGCGGCTCTAATCAGTGATGGACAGGCTAAAGATTCATTCTCTGAGTTTGATGATACCTGGGAGGAAGACGACCTGTGAGTTACGGTGAGGGCGCTGCCTGACTATGCTCGCGGTGCTCACAGATGGTCGAATACTGTTGGTCGACGATCAACCAACACGAGCCAAGCAGCTCATAGGCCGCCTTGCCGAGTGCGCTTGGCAAATCGATGTGCGCTCTGAAGTGGATGACATCGAGGGAGCATTAGGGCCGGACAGCCCTTACGACTGTGTACTCTGCAACATCGATTTAGTGAACGTCTCCTGGGGTTCAGTGCGTCGGGCCATGCGCAATTTTGATGTACAGGTACCGGTGATTGTGCTGGCCGATGACCGAAGCAATGACAGTATGAAAACGGCGCTTGGTCTGGGAGCCGCTGATTTTATTGTCCGACCCCAGGAGCGCTCCGATCTGTTGATACGCTCTGTTGAGCGCTGTGTGCATCATCGTCGGCTGCAGCGAGAGTTGCGAGCGAATAAAGAACATCTCGAGTCAGTGAATCAACAGCTACGCCACTCCATACGCATACTCGAGCAGGACCAACAAGCAGGGCGGCAAGTGCAGATGGCCTTGCTACCGTCGGCCGGATTGAAACTGGATGATTACTGGTTTAGCCATGCTATCTACACATCGCTGTATTTGAGCGGTGACTTTGCCGATTACTTTCAGGTAGGTGAGCATGAGGTGGTATTTTTTCTTGCCGATGTGTCGGGACATGGAAGCTCATCGGCATTTGCCACCGTACTGCTCAAGAATTTATTTGCACGCAAGCGGTCGGACTTTTTACGGAGACAAGATGCCTCGATTGTATCGCCAATAAAAATGTTGAATTTGGCCAATCGAGAGCTTTTGGAGTTGGAACTTAACAAATACGCCACTATGATCGTGGGCGTTTTGGATGTTTATAGTAATAAGTTGCGCTATAGCGTGGCAGGGCATCTGCCCATGCCAATCATGCTTACTGAGCACGATATCCATTACTTGGAGGGCGGTGGATCGCCCGTGGGATTGGTCAGTGATGCGCAGTACACAGAGATCGCAATTGATCTCCCGGAGCGATTCTTATTGACGCTGATGTCTGATGGGATTCTTGAGCTGTTGGAAAATTCTGACCTTATTGCGAAAGAGAGCGAACTGATAGACCGGTTGCGCGGTCCGTTAGTGCGACCTGTCACGTTTATCAACAGGTTGGGTCTTGACGATGTAGATCAAGACGCGCTGCCCGATGACGTGGCCACATTATTTATAAGCCGGGGGCTTGGATGAGTGACTGTCGCATAAGCGCGGCCAGCGAGCAGGGTGTCCATTTGTTGCGACTCGAAGGTGATGTACGTCTGACCATGTGTACAGCCCTTGATGAGTATTGCGAGCGGATTTTCAACGACCTGAAGTTTGCCTCGGTGGCGGTAGATGTTACCCATGCTACGGGGCTCGACAGCACCGTGTTGGGCATGTTGGCAAAGTTAGCGCTCAACACGAAAGAGCGCTTTGGTTTTAAGCCGCGCCTCTACAGCACCAACGCGGGGATCGATCGGCTATTACAGGCAATGGGCTTTGCGCAACTTTTTGAGCTTTGTAATTGCGGGAATGACGAGGCATCGGCAGCAGAACCTCTGCCACTGCCACCGGCAACTGAAGCGCAAGTGCGAGAAAAAGTTATCGAGGCCCACCGTACACTGATGGCGATGAGCGTTGAAAATCAGGCGGCCTTTGAGGATTTGGTGCGAACGCTTGAGGAGAGTTGAGCCAGAGGGGCTCGATTAACCGGTTGCTGCGACAGTAGCCGCTAACCCCTGCTGTCAAGGCGCCGATAAGCGTTCTCTTACCGACCCTCGACCCCTGCTGTTAAAGCCCTTGTATTTGCTCGGCTACTGTCAGCGGCGTTCAATGATTTGCCATCATGGCTTCTAGCTTTAGCTGATCGGCAGCAAACTTTCTAATGCCTTCGGCGAGCTTTTCGGTGGCCATAGCATCTTCGTTGTGGTCATACCGAAAGGCTTGTTCAAGCAATGGTGTGGGTTTGGGTGAAACCGCATCGGCGGCGCTAAGCGCAGGCTCGAGGACGCCGTTGTCAGCAGCCAGTGCGTCCAACAGGTCGGGACTTATTGTCAGACGGTCGCAGCCCGCAAGGGCCTCGATTTCGCCCACATTTCTAAAGCTGGCTCCCATGACAACCGTGGCGTAGCCGTGCTGTTTGTAATAACGGTAGATGCGCCGGACCGATTGCACGCCCGGGTCGTCCTCGGGCGTATTAATAGTCAGCGCTGTATTGGCTTTGTACCAATCGAGAATGCGACCTACGAAGGGTGAGATCAGATACACCCCGCGTCCGCGCAGGCTTGAGCCTGGTGAAAGCCAAACAGCAGCGTCAGGTTGCAGTTGATGCCCTCGCGCTCCAGAACTTCCGCCGCGCGGATGCCCTCCCAGGTGGCCGCTATTTTGATGAGCACCCGATGCGCTGCCACGCCAGCATCGGCATAGAGACCAATCAAACGCCGCGCTTTTGCCACCATGGCATTGGTGTCAAATGACAGCCGTGCATCGACTTCGGTACTAATTCTGCCGGGAATCAGGTCCACGATTTCTTGTCCAACGCCCACAGCGAATAAGTCACAGGCATCACTAGCGTCTTTGCCATCGGCCGCACAGCGCCGTCGGAGCGATTGAAAGCGCGCGAGCTCGGCTGCTTTGAGTAGCAAAGAGGATTTGTGGTGGCGTCTTGGGGACGTAATCGCGCTATAGCATCAATATCGCCTGTGTCTGCGACGACGTCCGTAAATTGTCTTAGTTGGGTGAGCTTGTCCATGGTCGTCTCGCTTGTCTACGCCCGTTGAACTACGGACACTCGGGCTATTACACCATGGTATTGACGGTGCTTTCAAAACCTGTGAAGGGTTCTAGGTGATGCGGTGACTCAAATTTTGTCTCATACAATATTGCCTTTATGGCTCAATTTGCAGTCGTCGCGCTGAGATAACTGGACGCAAGGGTCGCTTGTGGGAGACGTTGTTGATGAGTCACGGCTTTTAAGGAACGGTACTTGACCGACGTTCGCCACATCGCCCAATTGATCCTCGATCCCAGTGTGATCCCGCGCGCGAGCACCTGACTCGATTTGCTCAGGTTTTGGGCCGCTCTGCTACCGTTCGATCGCTCTGTACAGCGGAGCCCTGGAGGATCCTGAGCGACTTTGAGCTGTATGACACCACTGATGGGCAGGCGATTTTTTGTCATTTGTCGCCCTTAGAATATCAGCGCGAAGCGCTGGAAAATCCCGATGTGCGCGCTCGAGCTTCGGTGGCAATTACAGTTTGTCTCGAGGGTGAGATTGTTCTTACTTACAGTCGCGATCACCAGGTTAAGGCAACGCCCGGACAACTCGTGCTTGGTCTAACCAGGGCTTCCACACAGATTACTGTGCCGGTTCCGTCCCGCTATGTCATTTTGTATATTGCGCGCCCTAAGATGCTAAGCGCAACCAGCCTGACAGACGCCCATCCCGTTATCGAAGCGAGCGTGCCAGACAGTGTCAGGCCAGTCATGTCAGCGATGCTACACCAGCTTCGTTGCGCTTTGAGCGGCAGGGATGATGTGTCATTAGGGCCGATCCTAACAGCGTTCGAAGTGCTTGTTGATCAGGTGGCTCGATCACAGTTCCTGCGGTTATCGCACATATCAGAAGACCGTATGATGGCGATTCAGGCCTTTGTTGACGAAAATGTCAGAAACCCACAGTTGGGCGTTAAGCTACTTTGCGACCGTTTTCACATGTCTCGTGCAACGCTTTACCGACAGATGCAGTACCTTGGCGGGGTTAAGCACTATCTTCAGTCACGGCGCCTCGCATGCTGTTATGACGATATGCGCAAGTCACCTTACAGTGACGACAGCTTTTTAAAAATATTGGTCAAGTCATACCACTTCAAATCCCTTAAGGACTTTAGGCAGCGCCATATCAAGCACTTTGGCATCGACCCACTCAATAACGCGGGTGACATGGGCGTGGCTATGATGGCGCCAAACCCAACGGACCAGGTGTTTGTCTCTCGTCATCAGGGCGTTGACAGCTAGCCAGAGCGGTACGCAGCAACGCTGTATTGGCGCCAGGCTTATGTGCCCCCTCGCTGAGTAGGCGCCTAAATTGGCGGCCACCAAACTCACCCTGAAAAATACCGAGTAGATGGCGTGTTACCCAATTGAGGCGACCACCTTGCGCTAGCAGCTCGTCAATGTAAGGAATAAGGCTCTCTATTACCTGCTTGCGAGTAGCGGCCGGATTTTGGTCGCCAAAAAGACGGCTATCTACTTGGCTCAGCAGCCATGGGTTCTGATAGGCTGCGCGGCCCAGCATGACGCCATCGACAGCGTCCAGGTGGGGCTGACACTCTTGTAAGGATTCAATGCCGCCATTGATCACAATCGTGAGCATGGGGAAATCTTGCTTTAGACGATACACCCAGGGGTAATTAAGGGGGGGTACTTCACGATTTTGCTTGGGCGACAACCCTTGGAGCCACGCTTTTCTTGCGTGAACAATAAAAACCTCACATCCCCCCTCGGCCACCGTGCCCACAAAGTGTTGCAACTCGGTATAGCTTTCTTGCTGATCGATGCCAATGCGGTGTTTCACTGTGATGGGTATTGAGGTACGGCCGCGCATTTCACTGACACAGTCCCGGACAAGCTCGGGCTCGGCCATCAGGCAGGCGCCAAAACGCCCGTTTTGCACTCGATCCGAGGGGCATCCGCAGTTTAAATTGACTTCATCATAACCCCAGGACTGCGCTAACGCGGCGCATTCGGCCAACGCCCGTGGCTCGCTACCACCCAACTGCAGCGCTAGGGGGTGCTCGCTTTCATTAAAACCCAGATGACGCTCTACATCACCATGAAGTAGCGCCCCGGTGGTTACCATCTCGGTATATAAACGCGCCCGTTTTGATAACAGTCGCCAAAAATACCGACAGTGCCGGTCGGTCCAATCCATGCACGGCGCGGTACAAAATCGCCAGGGGTTGGCATCGGGTTGTGAGAGCAGCTTGGTCATGGCCGTTAGGGTAACCGACTTTTACCGAGAGTACGCACTCAACAGCGGTGATGCTGGCATAATTGCCAGAGCCACGAACGCCGCTGAACCTACTTGCAGCGACACAGAGACTGTTTGAACGGCGAAGCCAAGGGGAAGTCATGCATTATATTTTTGAAGTGACGGTCAAGGACGGTTACAGCGTCGATGAGTACGCCAAAGGTTGGATCGCCGCCAGTCAACATATTCAGCAGGCGCCGGGTGCGCGCGGCACCCGGCTACACAGAAAAATTGGTGACCCTAAAACCGTACTAGCCATCGCTACGTGGGAATCAAAACAGTATCGCGACGCGATGGAAGCTAACCCCCGAAGCGATAAAAGCCATCATTGATGCTCAGTTACCCTTTGTGACTATTCGGTTCTTGGGGGAGTTTGACGCCCCCGAGTGGATGGTCTTGCCGGCGGATTATCAGTCGGATGACCTTGCGCATCTAGACAGCTAGTGCCACCGTCGATGAGTGTTTGCACCCACTGTACCCCATAGATTGATTAAGGAGTCATCATGGAAGTTACCAACAAAGTTGTCGTTGTTACCGGATCAAGTTCGGGGGTGGGCGCGGCACTGGCAAAACAACTTGCCTCCCGGGGAGCGCACGTGGTTATTAATTACAGTCGCTCGGCAGAGGGCGCCGAGCACACCCGTCAAGCCATTGAGGCCGCTGGCGGCGTAGCTTTGGTTGTTCAGGGTGACGTGGGTGAGCAAGCCGATTGCGAGCGCATTATTGCCACGACCATCGAGCACTTTGGACAACTGGATATTTTGGTCAACAACGCCGGCACTACCACCTTTGTGCCGCATCACGAACTGGATTTGCTAACGGAGGAAATCTGGTTAAAAACCCTGCGGGTCAATCTTTTGGGGGCTTTCTTTATGTCGCGCCTGGCAGCGCCACACATCCGCGCGGCCGGTGGTGGTGAAATTGTGATGACCTCAAGCATCGCCAGTCTCACAGCTAACGGTAGCTCCATTGCCTACTGCGCATCGAAAGCTGGGATGAACAGTTTGACACGAACGCTTGCCAAAACCTTGGGGTCCGACAACATCCGGGTCAATGCCGTGTTGCCCGGTCTTATTGATGGTGATTGGGCCTATCAAACCTGGGGCGGTGGCGACAACGATCAATACACCGGTTTGAAGAAGATGTTTGAGGATCAAACGCCTTTGGGACACGTAGTAACGCCCGAAGATGTCGCCGATGCCATTGTATCCTTGCTGACAGGCTCGGATTACGTCACCGGTCAGCTGTTGACCCTTGATTCAGGATTTACCCTGTAACGTTGCGCACTGTCGCTGTTGTTACGCCAGTGGCGAGCATGTCGTCGTAGCGGTGCGTGCGTCTCGAGCTATCGCCCCAGTGCCGCCCCCGGAATACTCGCCAATAACGAGCGGGTGTAATCCTGCTGTGGCGTTTCAAAGATATCTTTGGCCGTGCCTTCCTCGACCAGTTTGCCGCGATACATGACGACAATACGATCGGCAATGTGGCGAATAACGGCCATATCATGGGACACAAATAGCATGGTTAAACCGTATTCACGCCCCAGCGCCTGCAGCAACTCAAGGATTTGGGCCTGAATAGTCACGTCGAGGGCTGAAACCGGCTCATCGGCTACGATAAATTCGGGCTTGGTTGCTAGTGCACGGCCAATAGCAATGCGTTGTCGCTGGCCACCCGAGAACTCGTGGGGGTATTTGCGAATAAACGCTCGTGCAAGACCCACGTCATCCATGAGTTTGGCAATGTGACTATCGAGCGCGTTTTTGTCGCAAATGTTATGCAACAACAGCGGCTCTGCCAGTGTGTCATAGACGGTCATGCGTGGATTGAGAGACGCAAAGGGATCTTGAAAGATCATTTGCATTCTACGCCTGAAGTCTTTGAGGGCCGGTCCTTGCAGCGCCGTGACGCTAGTGTCGTCAAAGATCACTTCACCCTCGGTGATGGGGGCGAGACGCAATAGTGAGCGTCCGAGGGTTGATTTACCGCTGCCCGATTCGCCAACCAGACCGAGCACTTCGCCGCGATGAATATCGAGCGAGACGCCGTTCACCGCCTTTACCGGTTCATCGACACCGTTGGGATAAAACCAGGTTCGCAAGCTGTTAACACGGATTAATGGATCGGGGACCACCTGTCCCGATGCGCGCTGGCCAGTGGGTATGGCATCGAGAAGCTTGCGTGTGTAGGGATGGGCGGGAGACTGAAAAAGGGCTGAGGGTGCTCCACGTTCGACCACCTCACCCTGTTCCATGACGACTATTTGATCGGCAATATCGGCAACTACCGCCAGATCGTGGCTGATAAATAGCACGCCAATGTCGTGTTTCTTTTGCAGCTCGGCAATGAGTTTGAGAATTTGCGCTTGAATCGTCACATCCAGCGCCGTAGTTGGTTCGTCGGCAATGAGCAGCCTGGGTTCATTGATAAGCGCCATGGCAATCATGACGCGCTGGCGCATACCACCCGAAAACTCATGCGGATAACTGTTAAACGTGGTGGCGGGGCTGCGTATCCCCACTTCTTCTAGCAGCTCAATTGCGCGCGCCTTGGCGGCGGATTTATTCATGTTCTTGTGGATCAACAGCGGCTCTATCAGCTGCTCACCAATCGTCATATAAGGATTGAGACAGGTCATTGGATCCTGAAAAATCATAGCGATATCGCGACCGCGTATGGCTCTGAGTTCCGACTCGCTCAGCGACAATAGGTCTTTGCCATCGAACATGGCGGTGCCGCCATCGATGCGACCGGGGGGCATGGGGATGAGCCCGAGCATGGCGTAACAGGAGACTGATTTACCCGAGCCACTTTCGCCAATGATGGCTGTGATTTGTCGTGGCTCTACCGTAAAACTTACACCACGTACCGCTTGGTGGGTTCCATTGCGCGTAGTAAAACTGACTTGTAAATTGTCGACACTCAAAAGGCTCATGCTTCAGTCCTTTGATCCGCGAACGTCCAACGCATCGCGCAGTCCATCGCCGAGAAAATTAAGGGAAAACAGGGTGATGGTGAGTGCCAACCCCCGGGAAAATAAGCAGCCATGGGTACTCTTCCATGGTTTCAGCGCCATAGCTAATAAGCAGCCCCAGGATGTCTGCGGTGGTTGTATCCCCAACCCCAAGAAGCTCAGAAACGCCTCTAGCAACATAACACTTGGAATGGTCAGCGTGGTGTAAACGATGATGGGCCCCAGGGCGTTGGGTATGACGTGTTTGCGGATGATTGCTGCGGGTGACAAGCCCAGCGAAATGGCCGCCTCTACAAATTCTTGCTGGCGCAGAGACTGTACTTGTGAGCGCATGATGCGAGCCATGGTAAGCCATTCAACAGCGCCGATGGCCAGAAATAACAGCAGGATATTTCTGCCAAAAACCACCATGAGCAAGACAATGAAAATCATAAAGGGCAGCGCGTAGAGAATGTCGACCAAGCGCATCATGACGGCGTCTACCCGACCGCCAACATAACCAGCAACGGCCCCCAAGTCACCCCTATAAGTAAGGCGACCGCCGCAATAAAGCCAACTGCCAAAGATACGCGTCCGCCGTACATAATTTGTGTTAGCAGATCTCTGCCAAAAACATCGGTGCCTAACCAATGCTGGGGCGAGGGTGGTGTAGCACCGAGGTCCAAATTTTTGAACTTCATAGTTGTAGGGTGCAAGCCAGGGTGTCAGTAGGGCCACCACCACCATGACGACAAGCACCATACCGCCGCCAACCGCCATGCGATTTTTCTTCAGTCGTATCCAGGCATCGAGCCACAGGGATGAGCCCTGTTCAGCAGCTCAGCAGCTCGCTCGGTTCCTGCATGGTTTGAGCGTCTGACATCAGGCGCCTCCTTTAAACTGTGCACGTAGCCGTGGGTTGAGCCAAGCTGCCGTGATGTCGCTCAACAAATTAAAGAGGACGATGAGTGTTGAGAGAAAAACTGTCGTGCCCAAAATCATGGTGTAGTCGCGGTTGAATGCCGCTTGTACATAAAAACGCCCAAGACCGGGAATTTGGAAAATGGTCTCGACGACAAACGACCCTGCTAACAAGCCCGCAAATGCAGGGCCAAGAAATGCGATGACCGGAATGAGGCCACCGCGCAGGGCATGCTTGGTAATGACCTTGAGCTCGGATAGCCCTTTGGCTCGTGCTGTTCGTATGTAGTCTTGCGAGAGGACTTCCAGCATGCCCGCACGACTGAGGCGAGCAATATAGGCGGCATAGGCGGCCCCCAAGGTAATAGAGGGTAAGATCTTGTCGCCCGGAATGGCTCCCCATCCAGAGATTGGTAGCCACTCTAGATAGATGCCAAAGATTAAAACCAACAGCGGCCCCAATAAAAATGACGGCATGCAGATACCGATCATTGCCAGCGTCATGGGGATGTAATCTTGACGGGTGTTGGGTTTTAACGCGGCCGAAACACCAGCAAGCACACCAATAACCAGTGCGATCATCAAGGCGTAGAAGCCCAGCTCGGCAGTAACTGGTAAGCCAGAAAACAGAATTTCGTTCACGCTTCGACCGGGGTATTTAAAAGACGGGCCCAAATCGCCCTGTGACAGATCGCTCAGATAGGCCAGGTATTGCTCGTGCAGGGCAAATCCAGTTTGTACTGGGCCTCTAGCGCCCGCTTGACTTCGGGTAGTACCACTTTTTCGTCATCAAATGGCCCCCCGGGAGCGGCACGAACCAAAAAGAACGTGGCGGTAATAACAATAAAGATGACCGGCACGGCTTGCAGCAGACGGATAAGGATAAATTTCAGCATTACTGGAGTGCCTCTGGTAGTCGGCGGCCAGGCACCAGCTTCACGTATTTAAGGTTTAATGAATCCATAAGATTGGGTGTCATACCTTCTACGCTTGGGTGCACCAAGTGACGTGTGGCATAGGTGTAAATAGGGATAATGGGCATTTGCTCCATGAGCAGGGTTTCGGCGTCATAAAAAATCTCAAACCGTTCTTCTTGTGTTGCCGCGCGGGGGAGCCTGTTGCAAAATCATGTCATCGTAGCGTTCATCGGCGTAGCCGGTGTTGTTATTGCCGCCGTTGGTGATGAACAGGTCGAGGAAGTTATTGGGGTCGACGTAATCGCCAATCCAGCCGCGGCGGGCTACCTGAAAATCGCGCTGCGAAACGGCGGTTAAGTAGACTTTCCACTCTTGGTTAGAGATGGTTATGTCAATATTGAGATGTTTCTTCCACATTTGCTGCACCGCTACCGCGATCTTTCGGTGAGCTTCGTTGGTGTTGTAGATAACCTCTAACCCCGGCCAGCCATCGCCGTTTGGGTAACCTGCTTCCGCGAGTAACGCGCGCGCCTTTTCGGGATCAAAATTAAAGAGCTTGGGTGGGTGATATCCCAACGTGTTGGGTGGCGTAATACTGTAGGCGGGGATCACAACCTCCTGCATCACCGTTCGGGCTAATTGGTCGCGGTCGAGCGCCATGGATAGCGCCTTGCGTACGCGCACATCATTGACCGGCTCTCTGTCGGTATTAATCAGATAGTAATAGGTGCCTAGGTAAGGGTCTTGCATGTAGGGCGAATCGGCAATGGCGCGATACACGGGTACTTTGTCTAGTGGTACGCCCTCGGTACGATGCAATTGCTCTACCCGGAACATGCGCTCCTCGCTGACTTCGTTCTCGGTGGGGTAGAACACCACGCCGTTTAAACTCACGTTGTCACGATCCCAGTAGTGCGGGTTTTTGGCCATTTTGATGTGCCGATTCAGCGCCCAGTCGGTGAGGACAAAGGCACCATTGCTGACGATATTCCCTACCCGCGTCCAAGGTGTAAAGCGGTCGGTCATCTCGCCAAATTGCATAAGCGTCTCTGGATGTACGTCAAAGGTGCTGTAATGATCCATGAGCTGAATAAAGTAGGGGGAGGGCGCGTTAAGGGTGACCTCAAGGGTGGTGTCGTCCAGCGCTTTAACGCCTACATCGGCGAAATCGTCAATCTCTCCCTTGGCATAACGCTCGGCGTTTTTTACCGGGTACAGCATATACGCATACAGGTTGCCGGTCATGGGGTGGAGCGCTCGGTTCCAGCTCCATACATAGTCACTGGCAGTGACTTGCTCGCCATTTGACCAGCGGGCGTTGGAGTTGAGGTAAAAGGTGATTACCGTGCGGTCGTCATTAAATGTCCAGCGCTCGGCAACACCGGGCTCAGGCTCAAGGGTTACCGGGTTTTTAACCGCCAGTCCTTCAAATAGCGCCCGGATAAGGTGGTTCTCAGGGACACCCGTGACCACGTGGGGGTCGAGCCCCTGAGGCTCGGCGCCATTGCCGTAATGCAATATGCCGTCGCGGTTGCCTTGCACCACATTGCTTTCGCCCGTGCCACAGGCAGTGAGCATGCTACACAGAAGAACCAGTAAGAACGGGGTAACGGGGGTTGCGTGCTTTGTGCGTATCACGGTAGCCATCAGCTCTCTGCCAAAAGGCCTATGCTACCCAAAAAGAGCCCTGGGCGTGACCCCGATAATGCGTTATCGAGAGTTTTTCGTAGGAGCAGCGGATTGTTAAAACTAACGCCATGCAGTGCCGTAGCGAGGGACACATCCCCGCTACGATCGCAAGACATCAATTTGAGAGTAGTAAAAGGTCTACAGGAAATTTCTGCCCGGTTTGATAGACTTGCCCGCTTGTTGAATCACTGCAATCCGCGCTCTTTAAGGAATCTTCCGGTATGTCTGTTCGCACTCGCGTTGCGCCATCGCCCACCGGCGACCCCCATGTTGGCACCGCTTATATGGCCTTGTTTAACCGTTGTTTTGCGCGCGCTCACGGCGGGCAATTTATTCTTCGGATTGAAGACACCGATCGGGTGCGTAGTACCCCCGAGGCGGAGCGCGCTATTCTCGAGTCGCTCACATGGCTGGGACTGAGCTGGGATGAGGGCCCCGATATAGGCGGGCCCCATGGACCCTATCGGCAGAGTGAGCGGGGCGATTTGTATGCGCAATATGCATGGCAGTTGGTCGAGGCGGGCAAGGCGTTTGTTTGCTATCGCACGGCAGCAGAGCTTGACGAACTTAGGGAAGCGCGCAGGGCGGCGGGTAATAGCACGGCGCTTAAGCCATCGGATTTATTATTACCCGAGGCTGAGCAGGCTGCCAGAAAAGCTGCCGGGCAGCCTTTTGTTATTCGCATGATGGTGCCAGAGGAAGACGGTGCTTGTGTGATTCATGACATGCTTCGCGGCGATATCGAACTCGACTGGGGTATGGTAGACGCACAAATCTTGCTCAAGTCTGATGGTATGCCAACCTACCATCTCGCCAACGTGGTCGATGACCACCTGATGGAAATTACCCATGTTATTCGCGGTGAGGAGTGGATCAATTCGGCGCCCAAGCACCAGCTGCTCTACCGTTACTTTGGTTGGGATATGCCAACCCTGTGCCACCTACCGCTGTTGCGTAATCCCGATAAGTCGAAATTAAGTAAGCGCAAAAATCCCACCAGCATCTTGTATTACCAGCGCATGGGCTTTTGCCAGAAGCGCTAGTCAACTATTTGGGCCGCATGGGGTGGTCTATGCCCGATGAGCGAGAGAAGTTTTCGCTGACTGATATGGAGGCCGCTTTTGACATTCAGCGGGTCTCTCTTGGCGGGCCGATTTTTGACGTTGAAAAGCTTAAATGGCTTAACGGGTTGTGGATTCGAGAAGATTTGGATGTGCCGGCACTTGCTAAGCGCCTACAAGATTGGGCGCTGAACGAGGCGATGCTGATGAAAGTGTTGCCGCATGCTCAGGGGCGTATGGAGGTGTTGGCTGACTTTGTGCCCATGTCGGCCTATTTGGCATCGGGTGAGTTATCGCTGGCGATCGACGATTTTGCCTCGCTCAGCGAACCGCTCGATGAGACAGTTGAGCGTTTGCAGTTTGTGTTGTGGCGCCTTGAAGCGCTGCAAAACTGGGAGCGTGGTGCCATTTTTGAGTGCTTGAAAGGGCTTGCCAATGAGTTAGGCCTAAAGCCCAAAGCATTGTTTGCACCGCTCTTTATTGCTGTAGCAGGGAGCACCGCCGCCTATTCCATGCCCGACTCCATGTCGATTTTGGGACCCGATATGACCCGAGCGCGCTTGCGTAGAGCGATTGAGGTGCTTGGCGGTGTATCTAAAAAAGCGGCTAAACGACTGGAGAAGGAATACGCTAGCTTATCCAGCGCCGAATAACTCGCTGTTTTTAAAAGCGAGCTAGGTGTGAGCTGCCCCTGAATGTCGTTGGGCGGCGCAATCTTTGTTGCGCCACCGTGGCACTAGGCCTTGCGCGATGAGAGCAGAGCAACAGCGGCAAGCACCGTGACCAAGGATTCGAAGGCAAGCGCCCCCAGGTATAGCTAGTAAAGCTTGAGCTTACAGCCATGCCCAGTGTTTCCCGGCTACCCGGACGCTTGAGTCCAGGTCACCCAAGGCGACACTGCCGCGTGCTACGGCAATGCCGCCTACTACAATGAACAATAGCCATAGCCCGGGGCGTAAATAACCCTTTAAAAATCCGCTTGCCATGAACACGGCGCCCAAGCTCGTTTGCAAGCCGCCGTAAACGGCGGCCATTTCTGCATAGCCGTTGTGCGTTGCAATAAAAAGCCCCGCATATTGCGCGGGCAGCTCAGGGTCTATCCAGCACACAACGCCGTAGACTAGAAACACAGCCCCGAGATGAGCAATAATAAATTGGGAAAACGAAATGTCATCATGTCGGTCTACTCTAGGCTAGCAATAAAAGCGTCTGACTCGGCGATAGCATTATTCATGGCGGCAATGAGTCGTGCTACATCCGACTCTATAGAGCCCAATTCGCCCTGCAAAGCGCCAATTGCCTTGGCGTTGAGGTTATGTTTTAGGTAAAGCACGTTGTCTTTTAGGGCGTCGAGTACGGGTGCCATACGCGACTCGGCCCGCCGCATAGACCGCAAAAGCTGAGCGTAGCGGCGCTCGGTATCGCGCAGCTTCGACTCGCTGTCGCGCTTGAGTTTTGCACTGGAGTATTCGTCGAGTTCGTCTCGCCACTCATCAAAGAGCGCTTCGGCAACATTTTCAATCGCGTCGATGCGGCCCGATACGTCGCTGGCCGCGTCATGGCTCGACTCGTACTCGTCGCTCATGGTTTCGTAAATGTCTTGCAGGTCGCCGCCGTCAAAGTTGAGCAGGGCACTGTATTGCTCAAGCGCCGATGCAAACTGTTCCTGAGCCTCTTCCTGCGAGTCGCGAGCTTCTTCTACGCGGTCTACTAATATGTCGCGTTTCTCTATGCCTACCTGTTCCATGGCTGAGTAATAGGTAGATTCACACCCAGCGACAAACAATAGCAACAAGCGGCCCACAAGCGTGCGTATGCTCACCCAGCACCGTCCCTGACCTGCGTGCCTAAGTGGCGCAGCACCGCTAGTCATAAGGCGTGAAGCGAGCGGCGCTGATAATCGACCACAGATGAAAAATGACCGCGGGTACCCACATAATAAATAGAATGACGGTGGCAGCCAGGGGCATAACAAACCGTCGTCATGATGAAAAAGAAAAACGCCGCCATAAGTCGGCCTTGCACCAGCTGTCCGAGACCGGGGATCAGAAAACTGCCAATCGCCGCCAATACATTGCCGCCTGAGCCTTGACCTGCCATAGGGGAATATCCTGTTCAGTTGTTTTACAGCACGGTATTACAGTGGCTCGCGCCGCTCAAGGGTTGTGGGTGAAATTGATGACACGGCGTGGTGTTGACATGGAGAGGGGCAGTGCATAGTATTCGCGTCCTCGCCGATGGCGAGCCAAATTAGGGGCCATAGCTCAGCTGGGAGAGCGCAACACTGGCAGTGTTGAGGTCGGGAGTTCGATCCTCCCTGGCTCCACCAAACACAGACCACCCGATAGGGTGGTTTTTTGTTTGCGGGACAGATTAGTCAGTCGAACCGCCAAAGGCGTTCGATAGCCAACAGACCGTTTATTGTTCCTATACTTGAGGGACCACGCTCCACCGAAGGACATTTGACTATGATAAAACTACGCCGTCCCCAACTGCTGTTACCAATCCTTATCGGGCTGGGCTGCACTACACCCGGTTTTGCCGACCCTGGGCCCGTCAGCGTGCGCGTCGGGCTGGGCGTCGCCACGTCGCAGAGTACCGCCTTTTTCGACAAGGACTGTGAGGCAATCTCGCCGGCCGCTTATTTCGGCTGCGGCAGTGGGCCGGACGCGAAACCACGTGGAGCCTATGGCGATATATCAGCTGGTCGCTTGATGGAGGTCGGTATCGATTACCAGCTGTCGGATGCCCTGACTTTTCGCCTCGACTTGGTCCACTGGAATGGGGCTCGGTTCACGGGTCAGGCCAATTTTCTGAATGTATCTGTCGGGACCGAACCCGTTTCTGCAGACTTTTCGGGAACCACGGCCCTTTTATCCGGACAGGTGGCCCCGCTGGCGCTGCTGGACATCGATACAGGCCCCGTATCCCCGGTCCTGTTCATCGGTCTCGGGGCCAGTCGGAACCGGCTTGGTCAAAGCCGCTACCTCTTCCCTGAACTTGGCGCGACAGCCGCGACCTATGTCCCGGGTGGCAGCACCACCCAGCTCGCCTGGAGCGCAGGGCTCGGGCTGGAAATCACTCTGGCAGAGCGCCTCGATCTGGTAGCTGGATTCCGTTATGTCGATCATGGCAAGGTTCAGACCGAAATCGGCGACATCCGTGTGGTCCGGGATGGCCGCGACGATCTGTTGATTCAGGTCGGCGAGATCAAGCAGATCTGAAAAGCGAGCAGACTTTTGTCGCCTTGCGATATTGGCTGTAAGCCCCAGGGCTGCTTTCGATTTGACCTTGCCCCGCAAAGCTGTATGAACTCGAAAGACCGACCAAGGAGAGGGAGCGCACGACCCTATTCTGGACCCCGAGAGCGAGTCTGACTTTGTTGATCGGATCGTCGGGAACCTCGAGGCGCTAATTGATAGACAAGGCGCCCATACTATCGCGGCTTTCCTGGTTGAGCCCATCACTGGAGCGAGCGGAGTCATCGTGCCGCCTCCGGGTTACTATGAGAAAGTCTAGGACGTGCTTGCTCGCCATGACATCCTCATGTGGGCGGATGAGGTGATCTGTGGGTTTGGCGGGAGCGGGAACGATTTCGGCTGCAACACTGTGAATATTGAGTCGCCCGCTCAAGTGGATGAGCTGGTGGAAAAACTCGCCTCAGGCCTCAATGACACCTTTGAATATGTGGCGCGCGAACAGCTGCTGGCTAAGTAAAGGTATCCCGGCTGAGAGTGGCATCATTGTCACTCGGCAGTCATTCATTGAGTTCACCCAGACTCTGCGCTAGCTTAAGCCCCACGGACGTAGAAACCACGCATAACGAAACAATCGGGGGACAAGGCATGGGCATCGATCTGGACGTCGTGTTAACAATAGTGTTTTTTGTATTTGCCATTTTGCTTGCGGCAAAAAGTGTAGCCATTGTGCCGCAATCGGATGAATACGTTGTTGAACGGTTTGGAAAATACCGACAGACCTTGTCAGCGGGTATTAGTCTTCTGATTCCGTTTTTAGATCGGGTTGAACACAAGGTTGTTGTGCTGGAGCGACAACTTGATGCCTTCGATATTTCGGTCATCACCCTCGATAACGTAGAGATTGTGCTTGAAACGACGGTGTTCTTTCGGGTTATTGACGCGGCCAAGTCGGTCTATCGTATCCGCGATGTGCCGTTGGCGTTACGCACCACAGCCGAGTCCATCATTCGTAGCGCGGCGGGCAAGCTGGAGCTGGACGACATTCAGAGCAGTCGCTCGCAGATGAATGACGAAATTCTCAAGAACCTGCGTGATGCTGCTGAGGTCTGGGGGTTGGAGATTACGCGTTCAGAAATTACCGATGTGCGCGTGGATGAAGCCACCAAGCAGGCCCAGCGACAGCAGCTCAATGCCGAGCGCGAGCGACGCGCCACGGTGGCCAAGGCCGAAGGTGAGCGCCAGCGCGTTCAGCTCGAGGCCGACGCTCAGTTGTATGAAGCGACCAAAAAAGCCGAGGCGATTCGCTTAACGGCCGAGGCCGAAGCTTATGCGGTTATCAAAAAAGCCGAGGCCGACGCCGAGCAAACACGGGTTGTTGCGCAGGCCATCGCCGACAATGGGCAGCCGGCGGTGGACTTTGAAATTTTGAAGCGACAGGTAGATGCTATTGGAAGAATGGCGTCCTCCGAGAACACCAAAACCATAGTGCTGCCCTCTGACGTTACTAAAACAATCGGTGGTTTGTCGACCTTGGACGAGCTGTTTCGACGAGGAAGTGATGCGTAGCACGAGTGTGCAAAATTGATATTTACGATGCCTTTCTGCGGCCAATTGAATACACGTTTGCAATTAATCGCATACCCTACAGAGAGTAGTGTTTGATATGTTGGAATGGATCTTACGATACGAGATTTGGTTGATCGCCGCGTTGGTGCTTATTGCGGTGGATGTTTTCCTTGGCCTCGACTTTATTTTGCTCGCCTTTGGCGTTGGGGCAGCGATGACGGCGTTATCGCTATTATTAAGTGAGACGCTGCCGTTACCCTACACACAAAATTGGCAGGCGCTGCTGACATTTTTCGGTATCTTTAGCCTGGTGATCTTGGTGCCGCTTAGACGCCTGACACAAAAATCGCTCGGTGATGGCGACGATACTGACATCAACCGTTACTAGCTCTGGCAGTGACAACAGCCGGGTAGCCTTGAGGCAATGTAAGTCGCCACGCGCTACGATTAAGGTTCCCACAATGACATCAAAGTAGACATGCCATGACCATACTGCCGCAACTGCAAGCCATACTCGGCCCGGGTGGCCTATTGTCCGCCGAGGAGGCTGGCGAGCGTGCCGCCGGTGTATGGCGTAGCGATGCGATTACGGCCGCCTGCATTGCTCGTCCGCGCACTACCGAGCAGGTAAGTCAGGTACTAAAGCTTTGTCATGACCATGACGTTACCGTCGTTACCCACGGAGGCCTCACTGGCTTGGTTCACGCGGCTGATTCAAGACCCTGTGACGTCATTGTGTCGCTGGAGCTTATGCGGACTATCGAGCATGTCGACCCCATTCAGCGTACTGCAGTTGCCGAGGCCGGTGTTACCTTGCAAGCGCTGCAGGAGGCGGCTGAGGCGGAGGGATTATCTTTTCCGTTGGACCTTGGCGGGCGGGGTACGGCAACGCTGGGTGGTAACGCGGCGACCAATGCAGGGGGCAATAGGGTAATCCGCTACGGCATGATGCGCGACATGGTGCTTGGTTTAGAGGCGGTGCTCGCTGATGGCACGGTTGTGTCATCGATGAATCACCTTATAAAGAACAATACTGGCTATGACTTGAAGCAGCTGTTTATAGGTTCTGAAGGTACGCTGGGTGTTATTACCCGCCTAGTGCTTAGGCTGCGCGAAAAGCCGCTGACTCGTAATATGGCGTTTGTGGCAGCCGAGAATTTCGGCTGTGTTGCCAAATTACTCAAACACATGGATCGCGGATTGGGTGGATCCCTGTCGGCCTTTGAGGTGATGTGGCGTGATTTCTACACGCTCGTGACCAGTGAACCCGCCCAGAGCAAGCCGCCGGTTGAGCCCAGTCATGACTTTTATGTGTTGATAGAGTCCCAGGGTGCATCGCCCGAACAGGATGCAAACACCTTTCAATGGGTCTTGGAATCGGCGCTTTCCGAGGGGCTCATCGTTGATGCGGCGATTGCTCAAAGCGAGCAAGATTGTTTGGATTTTTGGTGTTTGCGTGACGATGTTGAGCAAACATTTCGCTGGGGTGAACCCATTATTTTCGATGTGTCGCTACCGACAAGCACCATGGAGGCATACACCCAAAAGGTCCGAGCCGATATGGAAGCGCAATTGCCGGGTGCTCAGGTGTGGATCTTTGGTCATCTGGGGGACGGCAATCTTCACCTTTGCGTGCAAACCTCGTCGGGTGACGCAATGAGTCACCGTGAAACGATTGAGCGTTGTGTTTATGAGCCACTTCAAGCTATTGGTGGGTCAGTATCTGCCGAGCACGGCATAGGCCTTGAGAAAAAGCCTTATCTTCATTTGTGTCGATCCGAGGTCGAAATAGGCGTGATGCGGGCCCTCAAAGCGGCGCTAGATCCCAAGTGTCTGCTAAATCCGGGCAAAATCTTCTGATTGTTGATGTCACTGCGCGCGCTGTTTGCTCGCCATTTTAGTGATTAGGAGAGGTAATACCGTCCCAGCCAAAGGCAAGGCACATCTCGTCTTCCGAACCAAAGCAGGGTATTGCAACGTCTAACCCCAAGCCATAATGCGCAGCCTCGCCGCGGGTGAGGGTACGAGCAACATAACCATTTTGGATAGCTCTCTCGCTCGGGCGGCGGTTTTCTCGAGTTGCTCAAGGAGTACAGTTGGAACCCCGTCGCTGGCTGTTAACTCAATGATGAGGTATTGGCTTTGATCAAGGGCGGCTTCTACACGCTGGGCATTGTCAAAAATGTCGATAACGGCATCAGGTTGTACCGCGATCTTAATTTTACTGGCGTTAGGGGTGCTCTCAGTAGCCTCCCTTTTAGCTCGCTGAATGACTCTAGTGGCTAAATCGCTCATTACTTTTCCCCCTCAAGCGGTGCAATCTCTCACGGTACGCCGCTTGAATGTTACGTCAGGCCTTCTTGGCTTGTCGTCTAACGACCCTGTTAGACATCCGATGTTTGGCGCCTGAGGCGCTTCTGATTGTTATTAGATGGACGGCCATAGTTTAATGGAAATGACTCGGATTAAACAGCTAAACCTGATGAGTCGATGACTCAGGATAGAAAACGAGACGTAATACCGCCTCGGCTCAATAGGGTTGCGCTACCAGTCCAGGTCGTCGGGGATTTCAAAATCTTTGTACCAGTCTTTTTCTTCCTCGGTGAGCTCGGGTTCAGCAGTGCTTTGGCAATTAATTACCCGGTTTGGGTCACGTTGAGCGATTTTGTCGGCAATGGGGGCGGGTATTACGGCGTAGGCGTCACCGTGCTTCACTATTTTTAATAGCCCTGAAATGAGGCGTGCCTGCTGGCGTGGTGTCACCAACAGCTTTTTGATTTTTTGCCATCAGTAAAATTGAAGCTCACATCGCCCGTGGCGCGACTCTCTTGGTGAGTAGCGATGAGTTGCGCAATTTGAGCATTAATCGCCTTTTGGCTGGCTTTGGCGTCACGCTCAGCGTTCATGACTTTGGCGCGGTCGGCTTTTTCCTTGGCCGCTTGGCGCGCAGCGTGTTTAATCTCATCGACGGCAGGGTGGCGTGCCCTTTGTTGGCTTTGGCTTGTTTGCGCTTTTCTTTATTCACCGCTTTTGCCGCTTTGGCGTCGGTAAGCCCTGCCTTGAGCAGTTGTTCCTGCAATGAACTCACAATGAATGCTCCCGGTTTTTCCAGTGCCGCGCGGTACTTTCAATAGGTTACTTACTACGCTACACGACCAACAATACGTTAGCTCGCGTGGAATTCACAGTGCCTTTGGCTAGGTGATGACCCTTGGCTTGGCGCGGGCTTCCATGGTTGAATAGTACGTTCTAACCAGCTGTATTTTAAGGGCAAATCGATGAATCAAGCACTCACAGAAAAAGCCAAATTTCATCACATGAAAGATGGCACAGCGGAAGATTGGGCAATTATTGGCGCAGAGGCCAAAAAATGCTTTAGCGGACTGTATCAGCGTGTTACGCAGCATTTGTTGCTACTCGACGGTGATGATGGTGGCTATGCCGTCGATCGCCTAACGCACAGCTTGCAAACAGCGACACTCGCCCACAACGATGGCAAAGATGCTGAATACGTTGTTTGTGCGCTGTTGCATGATATTGGCGATACCCTAGGCCCTTCAAATCACGCCGATATCGCGGCCACTATTCTTGAACCCTTTATTAGCGAGGCCAACCACTGGATGGTAAAGCACCACGCGATTTTTCAGGGGTACTACTTCTTTGAGCATCTAGGCCTGGATAAGAACTTACGTGAGCAGTATCGAGATCATCCGCACTATCAACGCACGCTAGAGTTTATCGAGAAATATGATGCGCCCGCGTTCGACCCTGACATGGAGACTTATCCACTGTCGTTTTTTGAGCCCATGTTGCAAGAGGTCTTATCGCGTCCTAAGCGCTCGCTCTACATGTCCGAGGACAGCTCACCTTTCGAGTGATTTACTTGGTGAGTGCTTGTCCCTGGGGCGTTGGGTCGCCAATACCCCGGGGGAGCGCATGCTAGAGCCAGCGGCTAAGTCTAAATGCTGTGAGCAACGCCACCCCTAGCCCACCACACAGACTCGCTACCCACCAAAATGCCATCTCACTGTCTACACCCGGCATACCCCCCACATTGATTCCCAATAGGCCCGTGATAAAGCCGAGCGGTAAAAACAGTGTCGCAACAACAGCAAAAACGTAAGAACGACGGCTTGTATCCTCAGACAAGCGTGCCAGTAGCTCTTCCTGAGCCAGTGCGGCGCGGTCCCGTAGCTCTTCAATTTGCTCGATGAATCGCGTCAATCGATCGTTGCTCTCTCTTATGGCAATTCGGTGATTGTCGTCTAACCAGTCAATGCTGCTAGCGGCCAGGCGTTCCAATGCTTCTCGCTGAGGCACGAGATATCGGCGAACCGAGATGAGTTGTTTGCGAAGCTGGCTTAGCTTGACCCGGCTGTCGCTGTCTGACGATTCAAACAGGGTGTGCTCAAAAACCAATACCTGATCTTCAAAGATCGTCATCGTGTCATGAAGTGAGTCCACCACTGCATCAACGATCAGTGTAATTGCGCTAGCGACATCAACGGGGCCCTCACCCTCTTTAAGCGATTGACGCAGGTCGGTGCTGCAATCGAGGGGCCGAAGGTAACTGCTGACCAAGCGCTTGCCGTCTGACCACAGACGCAGAGAGATAAGGTCGCTAGCGTCTCTAGATATTGCGGTATTCGCGCCTCTCAGAGTTAGGAGCAGGCGGTTTCCTCGGGTTAGCGTGCGTGGGCGTGTTTCCTCTGTCAGTAAGGCTTGGATGGCGATAGCGTGGAGATCACTTTCTTTTTCAAGCCATGTGGCCGGGTCGGACGCGTCGGGTTTGAGGTGGACCCAGGTACCTTCCTGCAGTGCTTTAAATTGCGCCAATGCCAATGCGGTGTCTTGGGCGCAGCCTCAATGCCATCCAGAATTAGGGCGCTAAGGTCGTCGGTCATCGCATTTCTCTATCGGGCGGTATTGATCACAGGTTTCTTGAGTCCGCAAAAGGTGATAATTCACCGTTTGCCAATACTTCCCAGGTCTTGTTGTTACTATCCAGCAGCACCGCAGTAGGCGTAGCAAACAAGGGTCTGCGAATAAAATGCAGCTCCCAACCAAATCGTAGACAGGCATCAATGCGAAGCCGTTGATCCTCGGTGAGAAGTGTCTCGTAGCCGTAGGGGAAAGCGGCTTGTGTTCCGCGCTTTTCTTTGTTTTGGTTAGTAACGCCGTCGGACGTGGTCATTGTTTAAACCTTTGTCACACTTAGACTTATACGATTGATCTTGAGACTATAGGATTATGCCAGTGAATTTACTAGCGAGGATATTATACCCTTTGGCTGTTGTTAAATTGGCCGTCAAGCTCGGTCTTAGTGTGCCTTGCAACCTACCTCGTAAGGCGCACAGGCGGCTGCCGCTGGTCGCGTTTAGCGCAGCGTTGTTCAGCGTACTTGTCGCTTGTGGTGGAGGCGGTGGTGGTGGCGCATCCACAAGCGGAGCCTCGGGAGATACTGGCACCGGCGGTAATCCCAGTTCCGGTGGTGGCGACACGGGGGCCTGTGGTGTGGATTCACAGAAAACCTTTGTCAAACAAGTCGCTGACGATTGGTACCTTTGGTACGACGAAATAGCGGTAGTTGACCCCGCCGATTTTAGCGATGCTCAGGCCTATCTCAATGCGCTGACGGCACCATTGGCATCGGACGCTAGAGACCCGGGTTTCTCTTATTTGACGACCAAGCAAGAAGATGAGGCGGCATTAAACTCTGGGGCCTACGTGGGGTTTGGTTTTCGCTATGGCTTTGATGAGGCCAACCGCCTGCGCTTTTCCGATGTTTTTGAAGGGGGCCTGCTGGCGACGCTGACATTGAACGCAGCGATATTTTACTGGCAATAGATGGCGGCAATGGTTTTGAAACCACCGAGCAGCTGGCTGCTCGAAACGCAAGCAATGAAGAAATGTTTGGACCGCCAGAGCTGGGTGTTGAGCGAACGTTTCGTATTCAACAAGGCGTCGATATTCGTGAAGTGACCCTGGTTAAACGCGAGCTGGTGACACCCGCATTGGCAAGCCAGCCCACGCTTATCCAACGCCAGGGAATGTCGCCGGTGGGCTATGTGCATATGCGCGCATTCATCAACAGCGCCGTAGAGCCTCTCAACGCCATGGCGCAAACCTTCGCTAATGCCGGTGTAACCGACCTTATCGTAGATTTTCGCTACAACGGCGGTGGCTTGTTGAGTGTAGCGGAGCAGTTACTCAATGTGCTAGCGGGTGAGGTAGCTACCGGGCAGGAAAGTTTTAGGATCTCTCATAATGACAAACGCTCAAATGAAAATGTCAGTACATTCTTTGCTCCGCCCCAGGCGCCCTTGAGTCCTTTGCGAATCGCTTTTATTGTCACGGGCGCCTCTGCTTCTGCCAGTGAGTTGGTAATTAACAGCATTGCGCCCCACATCGAGCTGGTGATGGTTGGCGAGGACACCTTGGGTAAAGCGGTGGGGCAGTACGCTTTTGATCAGTCTGGCTGCGATACACGACTGCGCTTGGTTTCCTTTGAAATTGTCAATGGCGAGGGCCAGGGCGGTTACTATACCGGGCTTGCCGACACGGGCCGATTCACCCTGTGTCCGGCTCAGGACGATCTGACTCGCTCATTTACCGATACGTCTGAAAATTCGATGAGCGTAGCGCTCGATTGGCTTAACAGTGGTGCCTGCAGTGCGGTTGGTGCCAAGCGTGCCGTTGATTCGTTTGCGCCGTTACTCGATTGGGACCTCACTCGACAAACTGACCAGCTGTTTGGTCAAAGTCCCTGGGTGCAATGACGCGTGTTGATGAACGATCAAATCTACGTCAGTGTTACTGGGGGTGCCAACTCGTTAGGCTTGCGCCCGCAAGTGCACCAGCGCTTCGAGGCAGGTCGTGCCTATCATGCCACAGAGTGGTCCGCATGTTCTAATGTTCTCTGGCGGTTCGGCGTTCCACACTGTGCCGAGCGTTGAAAGACTACACGCACAACAGTATTCATCTTCTCACACCCTTTGACAGTGGCGGGAGTTCCGCTGCGCTGCGGCACGCATTCGCTATGCCGGCAGTGGGTGACTTACGCCAACGTTTAATGGCGCTGGCAGATGAATCAGTATTGGGGAATTCAGCGATCTGTCGGCTATGTGCTCACAGACTACCTCTCGATGGCAGTGGCAATGAACATCGGCACGAATTGGCAACGATCATATCTGGCGATCATGCCCTGGCGCTGGGTGTTCCGCCGACGGCGCATTCGGTTGTTGCTCGATTGTTGCGAGCTCTATTGGAGGCGCGTTCCCACGACGTTGATTTGCGCGGAGCGTGCGTGGGCAACCTACTTCTTGCCGGTGGCTATCTCGAGAGCGACCGTGACTTGCTGAGTGCACTGAGCGTTTTTTCAGCGCTAGTGAGTGCGCAGGGAATAGTGCGGCCTATTGTTAATGACCATGCCCATTTATTTGCCGAGCTAGAGAATGGTCGAGTCCTAATGGGGCAGCATGAGCTAACCGGCAAAGAAGCGCTGCCTATTGAATCGCCTGTTAGACACTTGTTCCTCAGTCGACGGGCAGGGCATTATGAGCCGGCAAATGTAGTTCTCGGAGACGACAACCGAGCCCTCATAACATCAGCCGATCTCATTTGTTTTGCCCCGGGAGCTTTTACTCCAGTCTCATTGCTAACCTTCTGCCCCAAGGAGTAGGCGCAGCGATTGCCGCTAGCCGGGCGCCAAAAGTGTTTATTCCTAATTTGGGCGTGGACCCCGAACAATTAGGGATGAGCTTTCAGCAATCGCTATCCGTGTTACTGCACTATTTGATACGAGGCGCCTCCAATGTGAAGCCGGCCAATGTGCTGACCCACGTCATCACAGACACCCAGCATGGGCTGAGTGCGTCGTCCGTCAATCGCACCGCATTGCGCGAACTGGGTATTGAACTTGTGGATTTGCCTCTCGTCACTCCCCACAGTTCACCGTATTATGACAACGCAAGACTATTACAAGCGCTGCTCTCATTGCGGTGAATGTATAAATCATTACCCACTTGAAAAGGAATGTGACCGTGGTAGCAACACTTTCGCTTGGTGAATCATTTGATCAGATTGTTCGTGCGCGCCAATCGGTGCGCGCCTACACGGCAGATCCAGTCCCCACAGAGATCATCGAGCGGGTTTTTGGCGCGGCGTTGCGGGCGCCAAGCAATTGTAATACCCAGCCTTGGTTTGCCCACCTAGTTACTGGTGACAAACTGGAGCAGCTGCGAGCGCAGTTGCCCGAGAAGTTCATGGCCGGTGATATGCAGCCTGACTACCCTTACGACGGACGCTATGACGGTGTATACAAAGAGCGTCAATATGCCGCCGCCACAGCGCTCTATAATGCCTTGGGTATTGCTCGCGAGCAGAAAGTAGAGCGTCAAACATGGTTTCTCAACAACTTCCGGTTCTTTGATGCGCCCGCCGTGTGCTTGTTTACGTTGCCTGCTAATTTTGGTTTGCGTGAGGCCTGTGATCTGGGCATGTTTGCACAAACGATCATGCTGGGTTTGGTGGCCAATGGTCTGGGGTCCTGCCCGCAAACCGCGCTTGGGTTTATGGCGAATACCATTAAGCCGGCGCTAGGTATTCCCGACGATCAACTTTTGTTGTGGGGGCTTTCTTTCGGCTACCCCGATTGGGATGCCCCCGCCAACAATGCGATCACCGATCGCGCATCCTTAGACTCTGTTGTTAGTTTTCACAGTTAAGTACCTGCGCTCTTGCGCGCAGGTCTAGTACATAGGCTCACTAATAAACTCGGCTACTTCAAGGTTAAAGCCCGAGAGGGCATTGAACTTGAGCGGCGCAGACAGCAGTTGCATTTGGGTAACCCCGAGGTGGCGCAAGATTTGGGCGCCCGTGCCAATGAGGCGGTAATTTTGCGGCTGTGGTGGCGGCGAGTTGGTGCTCAAAAATTGATGCACATCGGATAAAAGCTGATCAGTACCCTGTGGCTGGCCTATCAATGCCACGACGCCCCGGTCCATGGCGGCGATGTGTGCCATAGCCGTGCGGTATGACCAGCCTTGCTGACCCGATTCGAGCTGCGTTCCCAGAACATCGCGTAGTAAATTGATAGGTTGAACGCGCACGGGTAGGGCTTTGTCTCCCTCGACGGTGCCGCGTTGCAAGGCAAAATGGCTGGTATCGTCAATGAGATCGCGGAAGGTGTGCAGCGTGAAATCGCCCCACTCGGTGTGTACGGGGTGACTTTGTTCAAACTGCACAGAGTGCTCGTGGATAGAGCGGTACTCAATGAGGTCGGCAATGGTGCCCATTTTCAGGCCATGCGTCTCGGCAAAGCGCTCTAGCTCGGGTCGACGAGCCATTGTGCCGTCTGTGTTCATGATTTCTATGATCACCGCCGCGGGTGCCAAGCCGGCCATCCGCGCAAGGTCGACACCCGCTTCGGTATGCCCCGCACGCTTGAGTACACCACCAGGTTTAGCAACCAGAGGAAAAATGTGCCCGGGTTGGCGGATATCAGCAGGCCCCGCGTCCTTTGCCACCGCTTTGAGCACCGTGTGAGCACGTTGAGCGGCGCTAATGCCCGGGCCCACTTGTTCGGCGGCATCAATCGACACGGTGAAATTGGTTTCGTGTTGAGAGCGGTTGTCTCGCACCATGAGCGGAATGCGCAGCTGGCGTGCCCGCTCTGGTGTAATAGGCATGCAAATGAGCCCACAGGCTTCTGTTGCCATGAAGTTAATAATCTCTGGCGTTACCTTTTCGGCGGCAATGATCAGGTCGCCTTCGTTCTCGCGGTCTTCGTCATCCATAAGAATGACCATTTTTCCCGCACGAATGTCGTCGAGTATTTCAGGTACAGAAGCGAGCGCCAAAATGCCGTCCTCAGTTAATCATTTCAATGGCAACGGCGGTGGCTTCGCCGCCGCCAATGCACAGGGCAGCAACACCGCGCTGCTTGTTGTAGCGTTTTAGGGCATGCATCAGTGTCACGATAATGCGTGATCCTGTGGAACCTACAGGGTGTCCCTGCGCACACGCGCCGCCGTGCACATTGACCTTGTCATGATCAAGGTTAAAAGCGCGCATAGACAGCATAGTCACCATAGCGAACGCCTCGTTAATCTCCCACAGATCTACGTCTTGTGCGCCCCATCCGGTTTTATTGAGCAGTGCCTCAATGGCGCCCACGGGCGCGAGTGTGAAGTCCTCGGGAGCCCGACTAAAACGGCTGTGAGCAACCACGCGTGCCATAGGCGCCAGGTTGTGTTTGGCAACAGCAGCTTCGCTTGCAAGCAGCAGCGCACTGCCACCGTCTGAGATAGAGCTGGCATTAGCGGCGGTAATCGTCCCATCTTGAGCAAACGCGGGGCGTAGCGAAGGGATCTTTTCGATATTACCTTTATGAGGTTGTTCGTCATCGCTAATAACGTGCTCACCTTTACGGGTTTTAACGGTTACCGGTGCCATTTCGTCCTTGATGAGGCCCTCGTCAATGGCACGCTTGGCGCGCGTTAGACTGGCTATGGCAAAGCTGTCCATTTCTTCTCTAGAAATGTTGTTCTCGTTGGCGGTTTTCTGCGCGAAGCCGCCCATGGGGCCGCCCGTGTAGGCGTCCTCCAACCCATCAAGGAACATGTGATCGTAAATCTTGCCGTGACCCAGGCGAATTCCTTTACGGCCTGTGGGTAAGATTTGCGGCGCATTGGTCATGCTCTCCAGGCCACCTGCTATCACTAAGTCGTTGGTGCCTGCGCGAATGCTGTCTACGCCGTAGATGGTCGCTTGCATACCACTGCCGCAAGCCTTGTTGACCGTTACCGCCCCTGCGCTTGAGGGGATGCCAGCACCGAGCATTGCTTGGCGAGCGGGGCACTGTTTCAGGCCTGCGGGTAATACACAGCCCATGAAGACCTCGTCGATGGCCTGGGGTCTACACCGGTGCGCTCCAACGTGGCACGAATGGCTACCGCGCCCAGTTCGGTGGCCGCAACCTCTGCCAAATCCCCCATCAAACCACCCATCAGGGTACGGGCACCGTTCACCAGGTAAATAGCTTCACTCATGTTACATCTCCAAACCAAGTTCATGTAAGCGGGCGGGCATTTAGCCACACCTGAGCGATGCGCTCAACGGCTCTGACTAACTCAAATAACACGAAAGGTTTTGCCACGTACGGCCTGCCGGTATTGACGAGGTGTCATCCCAACATCATGTTTAAAGCGTTGCGTAAAAACAGAGGCGTCATTGATACCCGTAGACCAGGCGATATCTGCAATGGATAAGTTGCTGTGCTTGAGTAGGGTGCGAGCCTCTTTCATGCGCAGATGGTTGAGGTAGGCGCTGGCAGACAGTCCAACGGCATTTTTGAAACGCCGGCTCAGCGTGCGGGGCGTCAAGTCTACCGCCTCAGCCAACTGGGCAAGATGTAACGGCTGCTGCATTCTGTTGCGAAGATAAAGCTGTGCATCTAGAATTTTTTCGTCATTGTGACTGTCGCCAACACTACCCAATGCGTGAGGCTCAAAACGCCTGCGAATTTCAGGGGAAAACTGGTTCTCGATGGCGCGTGCACTGGCGGGGGAAAACAGTTCGCCGGCGAGATACACCATGAGATCGGCAATAGAAATTGACCGAGCCCACGCAAAAAATGCGTTCGCTTTGCGTAATGAGTTGGTCCCGTCGAAGCTTCACCTCGGGGTAGCTTGCGGCAAAGTCGTCAAACCAATGCCAGTGTGTGGTTGCCTGCGTGTCGTTCAAATAACCGGTTTCGGCCACAAGGTAACTGCCCGTTCCTACGCCGCACACATAACTGCCTCGCTCGATAGCGGTTTTGATAATTTCAACTTGCCACCCGTGATGCTTGAGAACCCAATGAGGCGTTCGCCAGATAGCGGGAATCAGGAGCACATGGGGCTTTAAATCCGGCGTTATGGGCTGTGTTGCTAGCGATAAGCCGTCTGCCAATGAGATTGTCCGGGGAGTGGCCTGCCAGATGCAGGGATACATTGGGCGTGGGGCCGCTCGCGGCTTGCCTGCGCGGCCGCGCGTAAAATCTCTAGGGGTAGCGTGAGCGACGTGGCCAGCATCCGCGGGTGTGCCAGTGCCGCAAAACAATAAAATTCCTGTTTCGGCTGACGTGGGAACCGAGCATGTGAGTGGCTTAATATCTATAAAAAATGGCGATAACCACATATTAGCACGCGAGGAAGGCCGTACAATGCGCCCTCATGTTGGATCCGTAGTTGGAGTGTCAGATGTTGCGCCTGCCTATTCTCGTTGCCGCTGGCGGGTATTAGCGGTGCTGGAGCGAAGCTCCCCATCGCTTACGCCTTTCGGCAGCTGGTGTTGAGCGCGCTCTCTGATAATGAGGTGGCCAAGACCCGGGCTGCGCTTGGGCAGTTGATGGGCACCGCAAGACCCAGCTGCGCAAATGGCGGGTACACTTGTTAAAGCATTGACTCGTCTTACTTCGATGCCAATGCGGTGCACCCGTTGCTCGGCAGGCACAATTGCTAGGGACTGGCGCCGATATGGCCGCCACTCGGTATGTAGATGGGCTCGGTCAACGCGCAAAGCCGTCGAGCCATGGAAGTCGTCGTACGTGTGAGCTGGACGAGGGCGCCGGGTGCTTATTCCGGGGACGCGCCCCTTCGAGGTAGAAAGCGCAGCGGAACGATTACCCACGGGCTTTGATCCGAGTGCGATCTACGCTTCGCGCAATCGCCCGCGCGCCATACAAATGGCAATTTTCGCCGTATCAGATGCAGCAATACGTAACT
>JAYQIT010000012.1:0-30503 GCA_038141785.1 Luminiphilus sp.
CATATTGCTATTGGTGGCGGTGTGACGAGGCTCAAGAGCCGCGTCGCGCAGCGGCCAACTGATCCAGGTAGAGGACTGAATAATGCTGCAACCGAAACGCACTAAATTCCGCAAGATGCAAAAGGGCCGCAATCGTGGTCTGGCAGAGCGCGGCAGCAAGGTGAGCTTTGGCGAATACGCTCTAAAGTCGACTGGTCGTGGTCGAATCACAGCGCGTCAAATCGAAGCTGCTCGTCGAGCAATGACCAGTCACATCAAGCGTGGCGGGAAAATATGGATTCGTATTTTTCCTGACAAGCCAATTACCGGTAAGCCGTTAGAGGTTCGTCAGGGTAAAGGTAAGGGTAACGTTGAGTACTGGGTGGCACAAATCCAGCCAGGCCGCGTGCTTTATGAAGTTGAGGGTGTGCCCGAGGAATTGGCGCGTGAGGCTTTTGCTCTTGCCGCCGCTAAGCTCCCTGTGCAAACCACGTTTGTTAAACGGTCGGTGATGTGATGAAAGCGAGTGAACTGCGTGAAAAGTCAGCTGATGAGCTGAACGCTGAGCTGCTTAAGTTGCGTGAAGAGCAATTCAAGCTGCGCATGGCGAAGTCAATGGGACAGTTGGGTCAGACACATCTGCTTCAACAGACACAGCGAGATATTGCGCGCGTGAAGACCGTCTTGCAACAGAAGGTAGAAGGCTAATGGGAACCACAGAAAAGCGTACGCGCCAAATTCAGGGTCGCGTAGTAAGCGACAAGATGGAAAAGACCATCACGGTTCTGGTCGAGCGTCGTGTTAAGCACCCCGTGTACGGCAAGTACATCACTCGCTCGTCAAAGGTGCATGCCCATGACGAGAACAATACTGCCGGAATTGGCGATACGGTTCTGGTTGCGGAGTCACGCCCTTTGTCTAAGACCAAGACCTGGGCGTTAGTAGAAGTTGTTGAAAAGGCGACGCAGATTTAACCATCTGTAGCCGTGTGCGGCATTCGTCGCAAGTTGGAGTAGAGAAATGATTCAGACCGAGTCGTATTTGGAAGTCGCCGACAACAGTGGTGCCCGAAGGGTCATGTGCATCAAAGTGCTTGGTGGGTCTAAGCGCCGCTACGCACGTGTTGGTGATCTCATCAAAGTGACTGTAAAAGAAGCCATCCCGCGCGGCAAGGTTAAGAAGGGCCAGGTGATGACTGCTGTTGTGGTGCGTACTAAAAAAGGTGTGCGTCGCCCCGATGGTTCTTTGATTTAGTTTGACGAAAACGCAGCAGTTCTTCTGAACAACCAGGCAGCGCCCATTGGTACCCGGATATTCGGTCCCGTGACGCGTGAACTCCGCGGTGAGAAGTTCATGAAGATCATTTCTCTGGCGCCAGAAGTCATCTGAGCGACAGGCAGAGAGGATTAGGTAATGGCCAAGATCAAGCGTGACGACGAAGTGGTCGTCTTGACTGGGAAAGACAAGGGAAAGCGCGGCACCGTACGTAAGGTGCTCGACGATAACCGGGTAATGGTTTCTGGGGTCAATATGATCAAGAAGCACACCAAGCCCAACCCTCAAGCGGGTGTGGCTGGTGGTATTGTCGAGAAGGAGGCGCCGATTCAGGTGTCTAATATCGCAATCTTGAACCCAAGCAGTAATAAGGCAGACCGCGTGGGCTATCGCATCGAAGACGATGGCAAGAAAGTACGCGTTTTTAAGTCTAGCGGAGAAGTGATTGACGCCTGAGCATTGCTCGGCGCATGAGGCAGCGAAAACATGGCAACCCTGAAGCAAAAATACCGCAACGAGATCGCACCACAGCTAAAAGAAGAGCTGGGTTTGACCAACGTTATGGAAGTACCACGTATCACTAAGATCACGCTCAACATGGGTGTAGGCGAGGCCGTTGGTGACAAGAAGGTTATGGAGAACGCGCTGGCCGACATGGCCAAGATTGCGGGTCAAAAGCCTATCGTGACCAAATCTCGCAAGTCCATCGCCGGCTTCAAGATTCGTGATGGCTGGCCTATTGGCTGCAAAGTCACCTTGCGTGATGAGCGTATGTACGAGTTTTTGGATCGACTCATCAGTATTGCTATTCCGCGCATCCGGGACTTCCGTGGCGTCAACCCTAAGTCTTTTGATGGGCGTGGCAACTTCGCGATGGGCGTCACCGAACAAATTATCTTCCCCGAGATCAACTACGACGAAGTCGATACGTTGCGCGGGATGGATATCACCATCACCACCACGGCAAAGTCGGACGAGCAAGGTCGGGCGTTGTTGCGTGCATTCAACTTCCCGTTAAAAGGTTGAGGGGTAACGAGTAATGGCCAAGAAGTCAATGATCGCCCGTGAAGCTAAGCGTGAGCGTATGGTTCAAAAGTACGCTGCCAAGCGCGCGGAACTCAAGGCAGTCATCAGCAGCTCCACTGCGAGCGATGATGAGAAGTGGGATGCGCAGATTCAGTTGCAAAAATTGCCCCGCGACTCGAGCCCAGTCCGCCAGCAGCGTCGCTGCCAGGTGACAGGTCGTCCGCATGGTGTCTATCGAAAGTTTGGTTTGAGCCGCAACATTCTGCGTCAAGCAGCAATGCGCGGCGATGTACCGGGCCTGGTTAAGTCCAGCTGGTAACGGAGTAATAAGTTTATGAGCATGCAGGATCCAATCAGCGATATGTTGACCCGGTTGCGCAACGCGCAAATGGCAGGCAAGAAATCTGTCGAAATGCCCGGTTCTAAGCTCAAGGCGGCGGTCGCCAGTGTTTTGAAAGAAGAGGGTTACATTGCTTCTTTTGAAGCTGACAACAGCACGGCCAAGCCTCGCTTGTCTATTGAGTTGAAATATTTCGACGGTAAGCCCGTCATCGCGGAAATCGAGCGCGTGAGCCGCCCTAGTCTGCGTCGCTATGCGGCAAAAGGCGAGCTGCCCCAGGTCCGTGGTGGTTTGGGTGTGGCAATTATCTCGACCTCTCGTGGGGTTATGACCGATCGTGCTGCTCGCGCAGCGGGTGTCGGTGGCGAGATTCTTTGTACCGTTTTCTAAAACGACGTATCTGAAGAGCAGACTGAGTTATGTCAAGAGTTGCAAACAATCCGGTTACGCTGCCCAAGGGCGTCGACATCAAGGTCGATGGCAGCAGCGTATCTGTTAAGGGCGGCAAGGGTACCATGGAAATGGCCTTGTCAGATGGAATCGAAGTGAAAGTCGAAGAGGGTCAGGCATCGCTTGTCTACGACTTCGATACTCACCGAGCTATGGCAGGTACCACGCGAGCATTACTCAATAACATTGTTATTGGTGTAAGTCAGGCTGGGAGAAGAAGCTGGTCTTAAATGGCGTTGGTTAACGAGCCAAGGCTACGGGCAAGTCGGTCAATCTCACCGTGGGTCTATCACACAACGTTGATTACGAGGTGGCTGAGGGGCTGTCAGTTGAAACCCCCACTCAGACAGAAATTGTGATTACCGGTATCGACAAGCAGGCTGTTGGCCAGGCGGCCGCGGAAATTCGCGCGTTCCGTCCACCAGAGCCTTACAAGGGCAAAGGCATTCGCTACGCTGACGAATACGTTCGTCGTAAAGAAGCCAAGAAGAAGTAAGTAGGTAGGGCAATGAACGAGAAAACTGAATCACGTTTGCGCCGCGCTCGTAAGTCGCGCATCCGTATGCGTAAGAATGGTGCAACCCGCCTCACTGTACACCGTACGCCACGTCACATCTACGCGCAGGTCATTGCGTCTACTGGCGACAAAGTATTGGCGAGTGCCTCCACATTAGATAAAGACCTGCGTGCGGGTGTCACTGGCAACATCGATGCAGCGTCTGCTGTTGGTAAGCTCATTGCTGAGCGGGCCAAAGCCGCGGGTGTGACAGAGGTGGCCTTTGATCGTGCCGGATTCAAATACCACGGTCGGGTAAAAGCACTGGCTGATGCAGCGCGCGAAGGCGGATTGGAGTTTTAAGTTATGGCGTTTAATGATCAAAAGAAAGGCGATCAACGAACCGAGGGCGACCTGCAGGAAAAGCTGGTGCAGGTTAATCGGGTTGCTAAAACCGTAAAAGGTGGCCGTATTATGAGCTTTACCGCACTCACCGTTGTGGGTGATGGTAAAGGTCGTGTCGGCTACGGACGCGGTAAAGCCCGCGAGGTGCCTGTTGCTATCCAGAAAGCCATGGAAGCAGCGCGTCGCAACATGATCAATGTCGACCTTGTTGACGGAACGCTTCAGTACCCCGTCAAGGCCAATCATGGTGCATCCAAGGTTTACATGCAGCCTGCGTCGGAAGGTACCGGCGTGATTGCAGGTGGTGCCATGCGCGCCGTGCTTGAAATCGCTGGCGTACACAACGTTTTGGCTAAGTGCTACGGGTCTACCAATCCGGTGAACGTCGTACGCGCTACTTATAATGGTCTTCGCGATATGGCTTCACCGGATTCGGTGGCTGCCAAGCGTGGTAAGACGGTCGAAGACATCCTCAGCTGAGGCCGGAGTCCGAAGTCATGAGTAAGGCAACAATTAAAGTTACCCAAATTAAGAGCACTGCAGGTCGATTGAAAAATCATCAGGCTTGCGTCAAGGGTTTGGGCTTGCGCCGCATTGGTCATACGGTAGAGGTAGAAGATACCCCCTCCGTTCCCGGCATGATTAACAAGGTTAACTACCTCGTACGGGTAGAGGGTTAAACCAATGTCAGATGAAATGCGTTTGAACAATTTGAGCCCAGCAGCTGGTGCAAAGCGTGACGCCAAGCGAGTTGGTCGCGGCATCGGCTCGGGACTTGGCAAAACCGCTGGTCGCGGTCATAAAGGTCTTAAGGCTCGCTCGGGCGGCACGGTCAAGCCAGGTTTCGAGGGCGGCCAGATGCCACTGCAAAAGCGTCTGCCAAAGTACGGCTTTACGTCGCGTATTGGTCGCACAACCGCGCAGGTACGTTTGCACGAGCTCAACAATGTTGCCGGCGACGTTGTCGACTTAGCCTCGCTGAAGGCGGCTAATCTGGTTAAAGACGATGTGCTGCGCGCACGTGTTTTTCTCTCGGGTGCCATCGACAAAGCGGTAAACGTTAAGGGTTTAGCTGTGACCAAGGGTGCGCGTGCGGCAATTGAAGCTGCTGGCGGGAGCGTTGAGGCGTAATTCATGGCCAACGGTATGCCATCAATGAATACAGCAGGGATGGGCGAATTGTTCGCCCGTCTTCGCTTTGTATTGTTAGGATTGGTTGTGTACCGCATTGGAACTCATATACCGGTTCCAGGCATTGACCCTGAGCAACTCAGTGCGCTGTTTGATCAAAATCAAGGCACGATATTGGGTTTAGCCAACGTGTTCTCGGGTGGCGCACTCGAGCGAATGAGTATTCTTGCCTTAGGTATCCTGCCGTATATCTCTGCGTCAATCATCATGCAGTTGATGACCGCAGTGACGCCGCAGCTGGAGCAGCTCAAAAAAGAGGGCGAATCTGGCCGGCGAAAGATTAGCCAATACACCCGTTACCTCACGGTGCTACTGGCCTTGGTACAAGGCACGGGCATGACCGTAGGCCTTGCGAATCAGGGCTTGGCATTTGATAGCTCCCTCAGTTTCTTTGTCATCGCGGTGACCTCATTGGTAACCGGCGCAGTATTTATGATGTGGCTGGGCGAACAAATCATCGAGCGGGGTATTGGCAACGGTATATCGCTGTTAATTTTCGCCGGGATCGCGGCGGGTCTGCCCGCAGCGATTGGTCAATCGCTGGAGCAGGCGAGACAGGGTGAACTCAATATATTGATATTGCTGGCTATTGTTGCGCTTGCAGTCGTGGTGATTTATTTGGTGGTGTATATCGAGCGCGGTCAACGTCGCATTACGGTTAATTACGCCAAACGTCAGCAGGGACGACAAGCTTACCAGGCTCAGTCTTCGCATTTACCACTCAAGGTCAACATGGCCGGTGTGATCCCCGCTATTTTTGCGAGCTCAATACTGCTTTTCCCAGCGTCTGTTGCGCAGTGGTTTGGCAGTGCTGACAGTGCCGATTGGTTACAGGATCTGGCCGTTGCTATTGGCCCCGGGCAGCCGCTGAATATCATTTTGTTTACGGGCTTCATCATTTTCTTCTGTTTTTTCTACACGGCTCTGATGTTCAACCCTGTAGAGGTGGCGGATAACTTAAAGCGCTCTGGCGCATTTGTACCGGGTATTCGCCCCGGACAGCAAACGGCGAACTATATTGACGGTGTGTTGACTCGACTAACGGTATTTGGCTCTGCCTATATCGCGCTTGTCTGTCTGCTGCCGCAGTTCCTGGTTGTTATGTTCAACGTGCCGTTTTACTTGGGCGGTACGTCGATGTTGATCGTGGTAGTGGTGGTCATGGATTTCATGGCCCAGATTCAAAGTCATTTGATGTCACACCAGTATGAAGGTGTGATGAAGAAAGCCAACCTGGCCAATACCGGTCCCGCCGGCCGGCTGCGGTAGGTTCCAGGAGCAAGAGATGAAGGTACGAGCTTCAGTTAAAAAAATATGTCGCAACTGCAAGGTTATCCGTCGCAACGGTGTTGTGCGGGTAATTTGTTCCAGTGACCCACGCCACAAGCAGCGTCAGGGCTAAGGGCATTGAGTTTTAGTCGGCAAATCAGTAATATGCGCGCCCCCTTGTTAAAGGGGTGTGCTGCTCACGTGCGCCTTGTCGTTTTGGCAGGTAGCACAAGTAACGTTTGGAGATAAATCGATGGCGCGTATCGCCGGTGTCAACATTCCCGACAACAAGCACGCAGTGGTTTCACTGACGTACATTTATGGAATCGGTCGCACTCAGGCCCAAAGTCTGTTGGATGCTACCGGAATCAGTTATCAATCCAAGGTGGGCGACCTCTCCGAAGGCGAGCTCGACCAACTGCGTAACATGATTAGCGAAATGACCGTCGAGGGTGACCTGCGTCGTGAAGTTTCAATGAACATTAAGCGTCTGATGGATCTTGGATGTAACCGCGGTCTTCGCCATCGTAAAGGCTTGCCCCTACGTGGACAGCGAACCAAAACAAACGCCCGCACCCGCAAGGGTCCGCGTAAGCCGATTCGTAAGTAATCGCTCACTCGGTAGTCGGTATTTAGTGTAGCTACATCCCAATTTGTAGCGTTGATATTGAAATAGGTAGAACATGGCCAAAAACGCCAAGAACACCAAAACAACCAAACGGAAAATCACCAAACAGGTTGTCGATGGTGTTGCACATATTCACGCATCGTTTAACAACACGATCGTTACTATTACAGACCGTCAGGGAAATACCTTGAGCTGGGCAACAGCCGGTGGCTCTGGTTTCCGTGGCTCTCGTAAATCGACACCGTTCGCAGCGCAGGTTGCGGCCGAGCGCGCCGGTGAGGCTGCCAAGGAATACGGTCTGAAGAATCTTGATGTCCAAGTCAAAGGCCCCGGTCCAGGTCGCGAATCAGCGGTCCGTGCTTTAAATGCCTGCGGCTACCGCATCAGCAACATCACTGACGTGACGCCCATTCCCCATAATGGTTGCCGTCCGCCCAAGAAGCGTCGTGTATAACGCCGTAAGCGCCGAGGATTAAACAGAATGGCTCGATATATTGGACCCAAGTGCAAGCTCTCTCGTCGTGAAGGCACCGACCTTCAGCTTAAGAGTGGCGTGCGCGCACTTGATGCGAAATGCAAACCCGAAACTGCTCCCGGTCAACATGGCGCCCGACGCGGTCGTCTGTCTGACTACGGTGTCCAGCTGCGTGAAAAGCAGAAAGTACGTCGTATCTACGGTGTGCTCGAAAAGCAGTTCCGTAACTACTACAAAGAGGCGGCCCGCCTCAAGGGTGCAACCGGTGAAAACCTGCTGCAGCTATTGGAAAGTCGCTTAGATAATGTTGTTTACCGAATAGGCTTTGGCTCTACTCGCGCTGAAGCGCGTCAGTTGGTGTCGCACAAAGGCATTCTCGTGAACGGATCTGTGGTGAATATTCCGTCATACCAGGTGAAACCCGGTGATGTTGTCTCTGTTCGTGAGAAAGCAAAGAAGCAGTTGCGCATTCAGGCGGCGGTGTCGTTGGCTGAGCAGCGTGGTGGTTCTGAGTGGATTGAAGTCAACACTGACAAGTTGGAGGGTACCTTCAAAAGCCGTCCAGAGCGTCAGGATCTCTCTTCCGAGATCAACGAGAACCTGATCGTGGAGCTGTACTCTAAGTAATTGTGAGTGGCCAGCCCTTAAACCCGTTTTCATTGCAGGTGCTTTATGTCCAGTTCAGTAAATGAGTTTCTTACGCCGCGTGTTATCAAAGTCGATGAAAAATCGCCCACTTTGGCGCACGTCACACTCGAGCCGCTTGAGCGTGGTTTTGGCCATACGCTCGGCAATGCGCTGCGTCGCATTTTGTTGTCATCTATGCCTGGATGTGCAATCACCGAAGTTGAGATCGATGGCGTGCTCCACGAATACTCAGCCATTGAAGGTGTTCAGGAAGATGTCATTGAGATTTTGCTCAACCTCAAAGGTGTCGCACTCTCGATGGCCGGTAAGGATGAAGCAGAGCTCACGCTTGTGGCTAAAGGCCCCTGCACTGTGACTGCTGCTGACATTCAGGTTGATCACGATGTTGAGGTTTGCAACCCCGACCATGTTATTTGCACGCTCACCTCGGGCAAAGAGTTGACCCTGCGTCTATTGGCTGAGCGTGGGCGTGGTTATGTACCCGCCGATGCACGTCAGGATCCTGAGGAGGAAACCCGCTCCATTGGACGGCTGCAACTGGACGCTTCTTTCTCCCGTGCGTCGCGTGTCCTACGTTGTAGATTCGGCCCGTGTCGAGCAGCGCACAGATTTGGACAAGCTGGTCATTGATCTTGAAACTAACGGGACCATCGATCCGGAAGAGGCTATTCGTCGCGCTGCAACTATCCTGCAACAGCAGTTGTCGGTGTTTGTGGATCTAGAAGGTGAAACTCAAGCTGCGGCTCAGGAAGCAGAAGATGAGGTTGATCCTATCCTGTTGCGCCCGGTTGATGATTTGGAGTTGACCGTGCGCTCTGCGAACTGTCTGAAAGCAGAGAATATCTACTACATTGGTGACTTGGTGCAGCGCACTGAAGTTGAGCTTCTCAAGACGCCCAACCTTGGCAAGAAGTCTCTCACCGAAATTAAGGACGTCCTCGCTTCGCGTGGCCTGTCATTAGGTATGCGTCTTGAGAATTGGCCACCTGCCAGCCTCAAGAACGACGAGCGTCTGTTAAGCGTCTAACTTTTAAGGAACTATCGGCCTGCCGTGAAGGCAGCCTTATTGAGGAATTTCGACAATGCGTCATCGTCACAGCGGTCGCCAACTCAACCGTAACAGCTCCCACAGAAAAGCCATGTTCCGTAACATGGCTGTGTCTTTGGTCGAGCACGAGTTGATCAAAACAACGTTGCCTAAGGCTAAAGAGCTGCGTAGCTATGCTGAGCCGCTCATCACCTTGGCTAAGAAGGATAGTGTTGCCAACCGTCGGCTTGCTTTTGACCGTACCCGTAGCAAAGAAGCGGTAGGTAAATTGTTTGACGAGTTAGGCCCTCGGTATCAAGAGCGCCCCGGTGGATATATCCGCATTCTCAAGTGTGGTTATCGTACAGGTGACAAGGCGCCCATGGCCTACGTCGAGCTTGTCGATCGACCAGAGCCCGATTGCGTTGAAGAAGTCGAGGCAGACGACGAGGATTAATGGCTCAAGCTGTAATCCTATGTAAAGAAAGCCCGGTTATAGCCGGGCTTTTTTATGTATGGTGTGTATCCTAGCATCGCACCCCCGAGAGTTACTCAATCAATGTTAACAACGGCGTTGTGTGCCCGGTATCGCCTGACATCTTAATGACGCCTGTTTCAATGCCCTGTTGCCAAGATAAGGTTCGCGCGCCCAATGACTCAAGTGTTGCGCGCGAGTGATAGGGTTGCTGTTGCGTTCTTATAAAACGCTGAGTCGACGGGGTTCACATAAAGCACGCTGTTGCGCACTTCAAAATTGCCGATCACGACACCATTGATGTGAATATCAACTCTCAGGCTAGCGGTGCTGGCAGCTTCCGCTTTAAATCGACTTTTAAAGGATTGCAACAGCTTAAGTGTTGGTAGTTCGGCCATTCTCGCCGCCTCTAAGGGGGCAAGTACATGTTCGAAATCAATTTCACCCCGTTCTTCTTTGATAAGACCAAGCATGTAGTTACGCTCGTTCGCACTGAGCGTTGTTTGAGCAATCTCAAGAAATGCTTGTTGCCGCGCCGACGCTGCGGCGATATCGGCAGGATCTATCAGCAGAAGGTAGGTGGCTAGCCTAGCCGCCCAGCGAGGATCTTCCGAAGCGAGTTGACTCGCGAGCGCCAGAACTCTATCGCGTCCACCGAGAAGCGGTACCAATCTGTAGGCCTCATCGACTTCATTCAACTTCAAATAGTCCATCGAATCATCAATGAAGCCAGACTGCTTGATAAAGCGTTGCCTGACCATCCATTCCCAGCGATGGTAACCAGGCTGCAGGTCGGGGTCGTTGGCTAGACCCTCTGGCAATGCCTGCTCCGCAAGGAGCTGTTCGACCGATTTGTTGCTGAGGTAGTAACGGTCGACTTGGTCTATTACCCAAGAGATTGCATCACGGTTCATATTAAGCACATGTGCGACGTCCGCTTTGCCTTTTAGCAATCGACTGTGTCCTGGCACAACATATTCGGGTGCCAATTCAATAGCAGTTTCGACGGAGTGCAGCATTTGATACGGGTCCCGATCTATTTCGAAGCGAGCCGTCTCAATGGCGGGAAACACGCCGTGGGGTGGCGCATCTCCGACAAACAGAATTTCGTCATCTGGCAACCAGACCCAAATAGTTTCAGGCATGTCCCCCTGCATTGGAAAGATAACCAGATCCACACCAGCAAGAGTCACCTCTGTGCGTTCACCAACCTCGATAGTTGGTGGGTGCGATAGAAACTCGTTAGGTTCTGGTATTGGTGAAGGACCGATCCCTTGACCAACCGTCCCGTCGGGGCCGTGAGGTAGCAGCATGCCCCTCTGCAGATATACGCGCCGCGAAACGGTCGGTGCTATGGGTGACAGGCGGTCGTTGACAGCTCGCTGCCAGTTGACGGGAGCATAAATGGGTATGTCATTCTGCACATCGTCCAGCAAAATGGAGGCGCCGCCGGTGTGGTCACGGTGCGAGTGCGTATAAATTACTGCCACAATCGGCTTGTCGGTGTATTTCCGCAGCTCATCATAGGCTTTTTGTGTGCCACTCTTGAACCAACCGGTGTCGATGACGATAACGCCATCGTCGCCTTCGATGAAGGCGAAATTCGAATACTCGTAGAACATGCTGGCAAAAACACGGTCGCCGACTCGCGTTAGGGCAGGCTCCTGATTCGCGTGAAGTGCAACCAAGTCAGGATTAACCTTTTGTTCTGATCCCTGCGATATCGACGTTAAGCTGCTCAAGATGAGTACCAATATCAGGACCACTCGATTTACTTGCCAATTGAGCATGATGGGTCCCTCTTTTTAGGTCGAGTGAAGTTTCACTTGCAGATCGGTGTAGCCACGAACGAAGTTGGACTGGACCCGCGTGGGCTCAGCCATCATCTCCACATGGGAGAATCGCTTGAGAATTTCTTGCCAGAGGATTTTCAACTGCATTTCTCCAAGTCGGTTCCCCATGCAGCGATGGATGCCGAATCCGAACGAAAGGTGAAAGCGGGGATTCTCCCGGTCAATGATGAATTCATCAGGTTGATCAATGGCATCGGCGTCCCGGTTGCCTGAAACGTACCACATAACCACTTTGTCACCTTTGCGGATGGTTTTGCCGCCCAATTCAACATCTTGGGTCGCTATTCGCCGCATGTGCATGAGCGGGGTTTGCCATCGGATGATCTCAGGGACTAGTGACTCGACAAGTGCGGGGTTAGCTTTTAGCTTTTCAAACTGTTCCGGGTGCTTATTGAGGGCGACAACACCACCCGTAATTGAATTTCGGGTTGTGTCATTGCCGCCGACGATCAGCAGGATAATGTTGCCTAGATATTCCAGTGGATCGTCTACCATGTTGGCGGTGTCTGGGTTAGTAGCCATCATGCTGATTAAATCCATTGTGCCAGGTGGATTGCTTTTACGTTGATGCCAAAGCTCGGTGAAGGTTTGCAGGCAATCCATCAGGGCCGCCGTACGCTCGTCGTTGTCTGCATCGCCGCCGGCGATTTCCGGCAATGATGTGGCCATATCTGACCAAAAGGGGTAACTTGTCGCGTTGCTCGAAGGGAAAATTGAAAATGGTGGCCAGCATCTGTGTCGTTAGATTCACCGAAACTTTTTCGACCCAATTGAAAGGCTCGCCAATGGGCAAGCCCTCAAGAATATTAATAACTCGCTCTCTAATGACGGACTCCAGATCAGCCAGGTTGCGGGGCGCAACCACCCCTGCACTGCTTTGCGTTGAACGTCGTGTAGCGGCGGATCCATGGCAATGAATTGTCGAACGGGAAGGTCCTCGCCGTAGTCGCCGATGGTTATTGCTGGTTCAGAAGAGAACAGCTGATGATTTTTGTCTACTGTTACGATGTCATCAAAGCGGGTGATCGACCAAAATCCACCAAACTGCTGATTCTGGGTCCAGTGCACGGGATCCTCCGCTCTCAACCGTTCAAAATAAGCTGGCCAGCTGTCGGTTGCATAAAGTGTCGGATCGCTAATGTCGATATCATCTATGGCTAGGTGTAGGGGTTGGGGACTGCGGGGTGCATTGATGACCTCGGTGGTTATTCTTATGTCGGCTGGAATAACACCACACTTGGATGAGGCGCGCAGGTGGCGAGTCGACCATAACAGTGTCATTTTGCGCCACATGGGTCGGCGATCAAGTTTGTAGGCTACTTTGTAATAGCGCAGGGGACGATGTTGCTTCGCTTGCTTACTAATAGCTTACGCTTCGTTCCAAGGCCTTTGGCTAGGCTTTTTTACGTGCAGGCTTTTGCTTGCTCACTAACGTTGCGTGTGATTTATGTAGTAGCGACTTGAGGAATCGACCGGTGTGAGACGCCTCGTTGTCGGCAACCGTCTCAGGTGTACCCGTGGCTATGATTTGCCCACCGCCGGAACCGCCCTCTGGACCAAGATCGATCAGCCAGTCGGCGGTCTTGATGACATCCAGGTTGTGCTCAATGATCACCACCGTGTTACCCCCGTCGCGGAGTCGGTGCAGGACCTCCAACAGCTGCCGGATATCTTCAAAATGAAGACCCGTTGTCGGTTCGTCCAATATGTATAAGGTATTGCCGGTATCGCGTTTCGAGAGCTCCCGAGACAGCTTGACGCGTTGAGCCTCACCCCTGACAAGGTTGTGGCAGCCTGCCCAAGTCTGACGTAGGTCAGACCCACGTCCATCAACGTTTGCAGTTTCCTGTGAATGGCTGGCACCGCATCAAAAAAGCCTAGCGCGTCTTCTACGGTCATCTCGAGAACTTCGGAAATATTTTTGCCTTTGTACCGAATTTCCAGTGTTTCTCGATTGTAGCGCTGACCTTTACACACATCGCAGGGTACGTAGATATCGGGTAGGAAGTGCATCTCGACCTTTGTCACGCCATCACCCTGGCAGGCCTCGCAACGGCCGCCACGTACATTAAAACTGAACCGACCCGGCTTATAACCTCGGGAGCGAGCCTCTTGCGTGCCGGCGAATAATTCTCGAATGGGTGTGAAGATGCCTGTGTAGGTGGCAGGATTTGAACGCGGTGTCCGGCCAATGGGGCTTTGATCAATGTCGATACATTTATCGAACTGCTCTAGACCCGATACGGCTTTGTGGGGCGCAGGCGTTAGCGTGGTTGCCCCATTTAATACCGTGGCCGCAATGGGGTACAGGGTACCGTTAATTAGCGTTGATTTACCTGAGCCTGAAACACCGGTAACGCAGGTGAGAAGGCCGATGGGCAGATCTAAATCGACGCTCTGTAAATTGTTACCCGATGCACTTTTAATGCTCAGCATGCGTTTTGGGTCGGGTTGGTGGCGCTTATCGGGAACCACAATGCAACGCTTACCCGACAGGTAGGCGCCGGTTAGCGAGTGCTCACTTTTAATAATGTCTGCATAAGTTCCTTCTGCAACAACCGAACCGCCATGGACGCCGGCACCGGGGCCAATATCTATGATGTGATCCGCACTGCGGATGGCATCCTCGTCGTGCTCAACAACCAACACGGTGTTGCCAATGTCACGAAGATGAGTAAGCGTGCGCAGTAGGCGCTCGTTGTCTCGCTGGTGAAGGCCGATAGAAGGCTCGTCAAGGATATACATGACGCCCACTAGCCCCGCACCAATCTGTGAGGCCAAGCGGATGCGCTGGGCTTCTCCCCCCGAGAGGGTTTCGGCGCTCCTATCTAGGGTTAAGTAGTTGAGCCCCACGTCTACCAAGAAGCGGTAGCGTGCGCGTAATTCCTTGAGAATTTTATCGGCAATCTCCCCTTTGCGGCCCTCGAGTTCTAGGGCGTCAAAGTAGTCATAGGCCTCGCCGACGGCCATGTGCGTGATGCTGGGCAGCGTACGCTCATCCACATACACACTGCGCGCATCTTCACACAACCGAGCGCCACCACAGGACTGGCAGGGCGCCGTTGAAACAAACTTGGCCAGTTCCTCGCGCACCGACTGGGAGTCGGTTTCTCGGTAGCGGCGCTCCATATTGGGGAGCACCCCTTCAAAGCTGTGTCGGCGTTTGAAGACGGTACCGCGATCGTTAATGTAGGCAAATTCGATCTCTTCCTTGCCACTGCCGCGCAGTATCACATCGCGGTGCTTTTTCGCTAACGCTTCAAACGGCTTATCAATATCGAAGCCGTAGTGATCGGCGAGTGAGGTGAGCAGGTGAAAGTAATAGACATTGCGCCTGTCCCAGCCTCGAATGGCCCCCGACGCCAGGCTTGCTTCAGGATGCAAAACCACGCGGTCGGCATCAAAATACTGTGTGACGCCGAGCCCATCACAGCTTGGGCAGGCGCCAGCGGGGTTGTTGAAGGAAAATAACCTGGGCTCGAGCTCGTCAATGGCATGGCCACATTCGGGGCATGAATAGCGTGCTGAGAACAGATGCTCCTCGCCGCTACTATCCATGGGCGCTACACAAGCGAGTCCGTCGGTTAACTCCAGTGCGGTCTCAAAGGACTCAGCCAAGCGTAGACCCAGATCATCACGGACCTTAAAGCGGTCGACCACGATGTCGATACTATGCTTACGTTTTTTATCTAGGCTAGGTACGTCATCAAGGTCGACCAAAATGCCATCAACCCGAGCACGAATAAAACCCGCTGCTCGCATTTGCTCAAACACATGCAGATGCTCACCCTTTCGATCGCGAACGACCGGCGCTAACAGCATTAACTTCTCGCCCTCGGGCATGCCGAGTACGGTGTCCACCATTTGGCTCACGGTTTGTGCACGCAGGGTGACACCATGGCTTGGGCAGCGCGGATCACCTACGCGAGCAAACAGCAAGCGTAGGTAGTCGTAAATCTCGGTAATCGTGCCCACGGTGGAGCGTGGGTTGTGGGAAGTGGATTTTTGTTCGATTGAAATAGCCGGCGACAGGCCCTCTATATGATCGACGTCCGGCTTCTCCATCATCGACAGGAACTGACGAGCATAGGTAGAGAGCGATTCAACGTAGCGCCGCTGACCCTCGGCGTAAAGCGTATCAAAAGCCAAGGAAGACTTGCCGGAGCCAGACAGGCCGGTAATCACCACCAATTTATCTCGCGGGATATCCAGGTCTAGGTTTTTTAAATTGTGCGTGCGCGCGCCGCGGACCTGGATGGTATCCATAGTGATTCTCTGCAAAAGGGTAGCGGGAAACAGGCCATTATACGCAACTGGTGGCGTAAGCGATGCCATGGACTGCCAGAGTCGAACTGCTGTCGTGCTACACTGCGGTTTTTGTTGGTCGGCATACCTGTGATTAGTAAAGAACCCTTCAATCGTGCCGAGCGTCACGCGGTGATATCCCTAGCGAGCCTGTACAGCTTTCGCATGCTCGGCTTATTTATGGTGCTGCCGCTTCTCAGCGTGTATGCCGCCGATATGCCCGGTGCCACTCCCCAAATGCTCGGCTTCGCCCTGGGTGCTTATGGGCTGACTCAGGCGCTTTTGCAGCTGCCCTTAGGTTGGCTATCCGATCGAGTTGGACGCAAGCCCGTCGTTATTGCGGGGCTACTGGTGTTTATTGTGGGTAGCGCCATTGCCGCACGTGCTCAGGACATAAACGGCATTGTACTGGGCCGTTTTCTTCAGGGTTGCGGAGCGATTGCTGCCGCTCTGACTGCCATGGCGGCCGATTACACGCGGGATGCCCAACGTACCAAGACAATGGCTATTATTGGCGCAAGCGTGGGTATGTCATTTGTACTGGCACTGGTAATAGGTCCGCTACTGGCTGCTTTTGGGGTCTCGCTATGGTCTTTAACGCAACCGCTTTGCTGGGGACGATAGGGTTAGGCATCGTTATTTTTGTGCTGCCCAGTACTCGGGGCCTTGCAGTGGGCGGCGTCCGCGGTGCGTTTGAGGCCGAACATTTGTTTGGCGGCGGTCTTCCGGTGCTTTATTTTGGTATTTTTGTTTTGCATGCCATTTTGATGGCCACCTTTTTTGGTTGTGCCAAAGATCATGGCAGATCGCTTGGGATTTCCGCCCGACCATCACTGGGTTCTCTATTTGGGCTCGGTGTTGTTGTCTTTACCGCCGGCGTTACTGCTCATGCGCCGTGGCCGGGCTGATGCCGATCCTAGACGTATTATTTTGCTCGCGATGGCGCTCTTGGCCATGGGAACGCTACTGGCTTTGCAGGCGCAATCACTGTGGTGGTTAGGTGTTGGCATGGTGATGTTGTTTTCTGGGATTAATACCCTCGAAGCCGTGCTTCCCGCGCTCGTTACTCGCCTGGCGCCGAGCAACTTACGTGGCACGGCATCGGGCATTTTCTCTACTAGCCAATTTTTGGGTATTTTTGTGGGTGGCGTTGCGGGTGGCTACGTTCTCGGACAGGGCGGTATTACCGCGATTGCTTACTCTGTGGTTGCGCTGGCGTTACTGTGGTCACTGTCGGTCGTCAATTTGCGTTTGATAGCATCGGTGTGAGCTATTCGCTGCTAAAAGCGGTCGAGCCTGTCGCCACCATGTCGGTGGATTGCTATAGTCCTAGTCACTAAAAAAACATCGTATGAGTGCACGTGGTAACGTGCCGGAAACTGGAGAGAAATATGGCGTCTCGCGGCATCAATAAAGTTATTTTGGTTGGCAACCTCGGCAATGATCCCGAGCACCGTATGCTGCCATCGGGCGGTGCGGTTACTAATATTAGTATCGCGACCTCAGAAACCTGGAAAGACAAAAACACCGGCCAGCCTCAAGAGCGTACCGAGTGGCATCGCGTCGTGTTTTTTAACCGTCTCGCCGAGATAGCGGCCGAGTATTTGCGCAAAGGCTCCAAGGTTTATGTAGAAGGGGCATTGCGTACGCGCAAATGGCAAGATCAGCAGACTGGGCAGGATCGCTATAGCACCGAAATTGTCGCCAATGAAATGCAGATGCTCGACAGTCGCGGTGGCCAGGGTGATGGTGCCATGTCGGGTGGTTATGTTGGCGGCGCATCGGGGGGCTTTGATCAGCCGTCGTCACCTCAAGGGGCGGTTTCAGTCAGCAGGGCGGTATTGGCCCGATGGACGACGACGATATACCGTTTTAAAGCTGATTAACACTGAGATGTAGTTGTGCGTGTCTTGTTACTGGGTGCCGATACGCCTGTGGGCCATTCGCTCAGGGCTTTCATGCCGCCGCTTCACCGCCATGAGTTATTGTTGTTGTCGCTCGATGACAGTCGGTGGCGCCGCGAGCGGCAAGCAAAAAAAATGATTAAGTCTGCAGCTGCAGATCTGATTATTGACGCACGCCTTATCAGCCAAATGGAAAGCGCCGATCCCCTGGGTCAGCCGGACTTGGAAAGGCCGCGGTCGTTGGCCGGGCTTGTTGCCAAAACTGACGCACGGTACGTGTTTTTATCTTCATCTCAGGTATTTGGTGGCAGTTTATCGCGGCCCTATCGGGAGTCGGATATTCCCGATGCTCGTGGGGGCGCCGGTCTTATTTTGGCCCAAGCGGAAACCGAGCTACGAGCGATTTTGGAGCACGTGGTTGTGCTACGCCTGGGCTGGATGTTTTCTGGCCGAGGCCCGGGTAGGTTTAAGCAACTACTCGACCGCTTTCGAGCGGGGGCACGATATTCACGCCACTGACTGTTGGCGGGACTGTCCGGTGCACGCCGCGGAGGTCGCGCGTGTTGTGTCGGGCGTCATCGATCAGTTAGCCGTTGGCGCCAATGACAAAGGTATTTATCACTATGGTAGCGCTGGTGACACGGGCTACTACAATTTTTGTGAAGCGGTGGTGGCACACGCCAGTCAGCGCGAGCCTTTCAGCCAGGCAGCTTCATTACTCAAAGAGATAGACGCCTCCACTATTTCTGCTGAGAACCGCGCGCTCGATTGCTCGGCTATTCGCCACCAATTTGGTATCCAGCAACGCCCGTGGCGCGACTTTATAGAACGAGCGGTCGGGCGCTACATAGAGTTATATTGTAAGGAGGGAGCACATTGAGTGATCTCCACAGTGTCGCTTTGGGAGCCGCTGTTCTCACCATTAGCGATACCCGCACACCCCAGACCGATAGCTCAGGGGACTACCTCAATACCGCACTTGCCGACGCGGGCCATGAGGTTTTGGCGCGCGAAATCGTGCCCGATGATATTTATGCCATTCGTGCTGTGGTCTCGGCATGGATAGCTAATCCGGCGATTGATACGGTTTTGTGCACAGGGGGAACGGGTTTTTCGGGCCGGGATTCCACTCCTGAAGCTGTCATGCCGCTCTTTGATAAAGTGATTGAAGGATTCGGTGAGTTGTTTCGGCATATTTCCTTTCAGGAAATCGGTTCCTCAACTATCCAAAGTCGTGCGCTGGGCGGCTACGCCAACAACACGGTTATTTTTTGCATGCCGGGGTCCACTGGCGCCTGCAAAACGGCATGGACGGGTATTATTTCTGAGCAGCTCAACAGTCGCCACAAACCCTGCAATTACGTGGGTGTGCTGAAGGGGAAGCACTAATGGCACTCACGCCGCTTGCCGACGCGCTTAATCACTTGCTGGGCTCCGTACCAGAGCCGCCCCCTTTAGAGCGTGTCCCGTTGTCGAGCGCACTCTGGCGTGTGCTGGCGTCCGATGTTGTCGCATCGGTAGCGGTACCACCCTTCGACAACGCTACGATGGATGGTTATGCGTTGCGCGCGCATGACCTGCCCGGCGCACTGGGTATCTCGCAGCGCATACCCGCGGGATCGCGTGCGGCGCGCCTAGAGCCGGGTACGGCGGCGCGTATCTTTACCGGAGCACCGATTCCGGAGGGTGCTGACACTGTGGTTATGCAGGAGGATGCGTTAGAGCAGCAGGGTGTTGTCTCGATACTTGGGTGTGTAACCCCTGGCGCCCATATCCGCCGTCGGGGCGCCGATATTGTCCAGGGGTCAACAATCCTGCCGCAGGGTAGTGTGCTGACACCACAAGATATAGGCCTGCTTGCTTCTGTGGGACATGCGGATGTCAGCGTTTATAACCGCTTGCGAGTCGCCGTGTTGATCACCGGCGATGAGCTCGTGGAGCCGGGCGGTCAGCCGGAGTCATGGCAAATTTTTAACAGTAATGCGTCCCAGTTATCTACGCAGTTGGTCGCTCTGGGTTGCGAGGTTGTGGCCTCTGAAGTTTTACCAGACTGCCCAACGCGCATTGGCGACGCCCTGGAGCGCTTGGCCCGCGTGGCCGACTGTATTGTGACTTGCGGTGGCGTGTCGGTGGGAGAAGAAGACCACGTAAAAGCGCAAATTGAGGCGCGCGGCCGACTCAAGCTCTGGAAGCTGGCCATTAAACCGGGAAAACCACTGGCCTTTGGTGAGGTTCAGGATTGTCCCATTTTTGGTCTGCCGGGCAATCCTGTATCCGCCTGGGTGACTTTTGCTCTGGTGGTGAAACCCTGGCTGCTAAGGGCGCAGGGGGCAAGGGGCTTGAAATCCGCAAAGATCGTCGCCGAGGCCCAGTTTGAGGTGGCGCGCCCGGGTAGTCGTCAGGAATATTTGCGTCTCAACTAGCAGCGCGATAGCTGCCCTGTCAGTGGGCTATTCACCGTCAAGGCGCTGCCGACACGAGATCAGAGTAGTGGCGTGCTCAGTGGTGTGAGTGAGGCAGACGCACTCGCAGTAGTACCCCTGGGCGCAACGGTTGCGTTGGGGGACCCCTATTGAGGTGTTGCCCATTGCCGACTTGTTGTCGCCCCTGTCGGTCTAGTTCTCGGATTCTAATTAAGCGCTAAAGCGTTGAAAAACCAGCGTGGCATTGGTGCCGCCAAAACCAAAGCTATTGGACATGATGCGTTGTAAGTTGGCGTTTTCAACCCGATCACGCACAATTTTCATACCCTCTGCGTCGGCATCAAGATTCTCAATGTTGGCTGATGCGGCAATAAAATCACTCTGCATCATCAGGAGCGAATAGATAGCTTCTTGAACGCCGGCCGCACCCAGTGAATGGCCGCTCAACGACTTGGTCGAGCCTATCCAAGGGCCTGCATTACCCATACCGCCAAAGACGTTGCGCACTGCATTGAGTTCTTGCATATCTCCCGCTGGGGTGCTGGTGCCGTGGGCGTTGATGTAGTCGATAGGCCATCAACCGTACTCATGGCTTGCTGCATGCAGCGAATAGCCCCTTCTCCTGATGGTGCGACCATGTCGTAGCCGTCACTGGTGGCACCGTAGCCAACGACTTCGGCGTAAATCTTGGCGCCGCGCGCCTGAGCGTGTTCGAGGGATTCCAAGACCACCATGCCACCACCACCGGCGATAACAAAGCCATCTCTATCGGCATCGTAGGCTCTTGATGCTTTGCTTGGCGTGTCGTTGTATTTGGTCGACAGCGCACCCATGGCATCGAACAGGCAGCTGAGGGTCCAATGCAACTCCTCACCACCACCGGCAAAAACCACATCCTGTTTGCCAAGTTGGATTTGCTCAACCCCGTTGCCAATGCAGTGGGCGCTAGTAGAGCACGCCGATGATAGGGAGTAGTTGACACCTTTTATTTGAAAAGGTGTGGCCAGACAAGCCGAAACCGTGCTGCCCATGGTCTGGGTGACCCGATAGGGGCCAACACGACGTAAGCCACGTTCGCGCAAGATATCTGCCGCCTCGACCTGACTGGCAGATGAGGCCCCGCCAGACCCGGCTATGATACCGGTGCGCGGATTGGATACTTGCTCGGGCGTGAGCCCGGCGTCGTCAATGGCTTGCGCCATGCTCAAGTAAGCGTAGCCCGCAGCATCACCCATGAAACGCCACTGCTTGCGATCAATGTGCTCGGCAAGATCGATGTTGGGTGTTCCCGCAATGTGTGAACGCATGCCAGCATCAACGTGCTGTTGACAGTGACCAATACCCGATCGCCCGTCAAATAACGCGGCGGATACATCACTGGCGTTGTTGCCCAAGCAGGAAACAATGCCTAATCCAGTAACGACAACACGTGTGGTCATTAAAACGACTCCGTCGAGGTGAAGAGGCCAACGCGTAAATCGGCGGCAGTGTAAATGACTCGGCCATCTACAGCTACTGTACCGTCAGCAATGCCCATGATGAGTTTGCGCTCTATCACGCGCTTCATGGTGATGTTGTAGCTTACCTTTTTCGCCGTGGGGAGGATTTGGCCAGTGAACTTCACCTCGCCCGAACCCAACGCGCGACCACGCCCGGGATTGCCACGCCATCCAAGGAAAAACCCAACCAGCTGCCACATGGCGTCTAGTCCCAGACAGCCGGGCATCACGGGATCGCTAGGGAAATGGCAGTCGAAAAACCACAGGCCCGGGTGAATGTCCAATTCGGCGACGATCTCGCCCTTTCCAAAGGCCCCACCTTCCGAGCTGATATGAGTAATGCGGTCCATCATCAACATGTTATCAACCGGCAGGCGCGCGTTGCCGGGGCCAAACATTTCGCCATGACCGCAAGCGATTAATTCGTCCCTCTCATAGGAGGATTTTGGAGTATGCACCGGTGCAGTCATGTCATTACCATTTGTGATGGGGTTGGGAGGAGTCGCAGGCTTTTGCGTCCTATCGCGGGCCGAGTCTTCCGTGTAGCTAGTGCTGTTGACGCCGGCAGACGCAATTGTAATTCCTTGTCGCCACATGTCCAGTTTACGCCGGTGATGAAAACCCGGGTATGATGGCGCAATCCCGTGAGTCAATACTGAGTAATAGCGAGACGGATGTCCATGTCAGCCGGCCCCAGCTGGTTTACACTTGGGTTTTCTGCTCATTCACGTAATTCTGGAATCACACAATGTTAACCCCTGTACTACTGTCAGGTGGCGTCGGTAGCCGGTTGTGGCCGGTGTCCCGCGAAGGACGTCCAAAGCAATTTCTGCCATTAGGCGGCGAACTTTCTATGCTGCAGGAGACCCAAAGGCGCTTAGCGGGCCTCGATACCAGCGCTCCCATCGTGGTATGCAACGAGGCCCACCGGTTCATGGTGGCCGAGCAAATGCGCGAGATAATGGTCAATGCTCAGGCCATCCTCTTGGAGCCAGAGGGCCGCAATACTGCACCAGCCATCGCCTTGGCGGCTATAGAGGCGCTCAAAACTGATGCGGATGCCGTGCTGCTCGTGCTGCCCGCCGATCATTACATCGGTGATGCAGGAGGATTTCGAGCGGCTGTAGAAGCCGCTTTGCCCACAGCCATGGCGGGGCATTTGGTGACCTTTGGGGTGGTTCCTAATCGCCCAGAGACCGGATATGGCTACATCCGTTGCGGTAATGCGCTAGCCGATGGCATATCGGAGCTTGCCGAGTTCGTTGAAAAACCTGATCGGGCTACAGCAGAGCAGTACCTGACAGCGGGCCAATACCTTTGGAACAGCGGTATGTTCCTCTTTCGCGCTGACCATTACCTGCAAGCGCTCCGTAGCGCCAACAGTCCTATGGCCGATGCCTGCGCTGCCGCCATGGACAATGCGGTGAGCGACCTGGATTTTGTTAGGCCTGAGCGCGAGGCGTTTTTGGCCTGCCCGTCTGACAGCATTGATTATGCGGTGATGGAACATACTGACCGCGGCGCGGTTGTCGCACTGGACTGTGGTTGGAGCGATATCGGTGCTTGGTCGGCGCTATGGGAGGTGGGCGCGGCAGATCCCTCAGGTAATGTTACCGAAGGGGATGTGCTGCTCCACGACACTAAAAGCAGTTACATACGATCTGAAACCCGGTTAGTAGCCACGGCGGGTGTCAGTAATTTAGTCATCGTTGAAACCCTGACGCGGTGATGGTCGCCAACCGTGAAACTGTGCAGGACGTTAAAGTGCTGGTAAGCACCCTCAAAGCCCAAGGACGCAGCGAGGCAACGGTACACCAGCGCGTCTACCGTCCCTGGGGATCCTATGAATCACTCATTGAGTCAGATCGCTTTCAGGTAAAGCGGATTGTGGTGAATCCCGGCGAAAAACTGTCGCTGCAAAAGCATTTTCACCGCGCCGAGCATTGGATTGTTGTTAAGGGTACGGCGGAGATTACTCGGGGCGATGAGGTATTTATGTTGAGTGAGGACGAGTCGACCTATATACCGCTGGGTACTAAACACCGGTTGGTTAACCCTGGAAAAATCCCCCTTGAGCTGATCGAAGTACAATCTGGTGCGTATCTAGGTGAGGATGACATTGTTCGTTTTGAGGACGTCTACGGACGCTGAGCTTGGTACGAGCGTCAGCCTGTTTGGTCTGATTTACAAATATCAACGCAAATGCCACTGCAGGGATAAAACGAGGATTGATCATGATTAGAAAGTGCTTATTTCCTGTCGCCGGCTACGGAACCCGATTTTTGCCGGCCACCAAGAGTATGCCCAAAGAAATGTTGCCCGTGGTCAACAAGCCACTGGTGCAGTATGGCGTCGAGGAGGCCATGGAGGCTGGCATGACCCACTGTGCGCTGGTCACCGGTCGAGGCAAGCGGGCTATCGCCGATCACTTCGATATGAATTACGAGCTTGAGCACGAAATTGCCGGGACGAGTAAAGAATCACTGTTAACGAGTATCCGCGATGTTATTGACCGGGGAACCTTCACCATGGTTCGTCAGCGAGCCATGCTGGGTTTGGGGCATGCCATCCTTACTGGTGAGTCACTCGTTGGCCCGGAGCCCTTTGGCGTGGTGTTATCCGACGACCTTTGTATCAATGAAGGCGGTCTTGGCGTTTTGGCACAAATGACCGAGCTTTATAAGCAGTTTCGTTGCTCTATTGTCGCGGTACAAGAAGTGCCACCGGACGAGATACACAAATACGGCGTAATTGCCGGTGAATGCATAAAAGATGGTTTGTACCGGGTAGACCGCATGGTGGAAAAGCCCACCGCCGAGGAGGCGCCGAGTAATCTTGCCATCATTGGCCGCTACCTGCTGACGCCCGATATTTTTGAAATCTTGCGCAATACTCCACCCGGCGCCAACGGTGAGGTGCAGATTACCGATGCGCTTCAAACCCAGGCCAAAAGCGGTTGTGTCATGGCATACAAATTCCAAGGGCGCCGCTTTGATTGCGGTAGCGTGCCAGGCTTTGTAGAGGCCACCAACTACGTTTATGAAAACATCTACAGTAAGGACAGCTGATGGCTAGCCCAATTGAATGCTTCAAGGCCTATGACGTTCGAGGGCGCATCCCTGATCAGCTCAACGAGGATGTCGCTCGCCGCATTGGTCGCGCCTACGCGCAAGTAATCAATCCCGGCTCGGTGGTGGTGGGGCATGATATTCGGCTGTCGAGCGAAGCTATTAAAGCCGCGCTAGTCGATGGTTTGCGCGAGCAGGGCGTAGATGTACTCGACATTGGGCTGTGTGGTACGGAGGAGATTTATTTTGCTACCAGTCATCTGGGCGTGGGCGGCGGGATTGCGGTAACGGCGAGCCATAACCCCAAAGACTACAATGGAATGAAGTTTGTTCGCGCTGGTTCGCAGCCAATTTCCGGTGATTCGGGGCTCAAGGACATTCAGCAACTGGCCGAGCAAAACGCGTTTACAGCGGCACAAACCCCTGGCAGTTATGAACAGGTGTCTACCCTTGAGGCCTACATTCTTCACCTGTTGAGCTATGTTGATATCAAGGCCCTTACACCCCTGAAAATTGTGTGTAATGCGGGTAACGGTGGAGCGGGCCGCGTTATTGATGCCCTTGAGGCAAGCTTGCCGTTTGAATTTATCAAGGTGCACCACGAGGCAGATGGTCACTTCCCCAATGGTGTGCCCAACCCGCTGCTGGTTGAGAATCGTGCAGCCACCGCGGATGTGGTTCGTCGCGAGCAGGCGGATATGGGGATTGCCTGGGATGGTGATTTTGACCGCTGCTTTTTCTTTGATAGTACCGGTGAATTTGTCGAGGGCTATTACATTGTGGGCTTATTGGCAGAGGCATTCATTCAACGCCATGGTCCACAGCGCATTGTTCATGACCCGCGTCTTACCTGGAATACGCGCGATATCGTCGATAGCGCCGGCGGTGAGGCTATTCAGAGTAAGACAGGTCACGCCTTTATTAAAGAGCGCATGCGCGAGGTCGATGCCATTTACGGTGGTGAGATGAGTGCACACCACTACTTTCGAGATTTTGCCTACTGTGACAGCGGCATGATTCCTTGGTTATTGGTGGCCGGTCTGATGGCGAGTCACAACAAGGGACTTGCTGATCTAGTGGCTGAGCGCGAGACACTGTTTCCCTGCTCCGGTGAAATCAATCGCACTATCAATGACCCCAAAGCACTGATTACCTCGGTAGAAGCGCACTATGGTCCGGGCTCAATGCGCGTGGAGTACGTGGACGGTTTGAGCATTGAGATGGACGACTGGCGCTTTAACCTGCGCATGTCTAACACCGAGCCCGTGGTGCGCCTCAATGTTGAGAGTCGCGGTAATCGTGACCTTATGGAGCGAAAAACCCACGAGTTACTCGCTATGATTGACGGCGCTTAATAGGCGTCTAGGTCTTATTGATTTGCTGCTCGCCAGGCGCTGACCGCTTGTGCAGTCGATGGGTCGAGCATGTCCACTCCGGTACCTGACTCTAGCACCGCGTCTATCTGGCGACCAATTACTTTGCCCAACTCAACACCCCACTGATCAAAGGGGTTGATATCAAATAGCCTGCTCAAAAAGAAGGTCTTATGCTCGTAGGCTGCTATTAAGGCCCCAAGGCGTTCGGGGCTCAGTTGATCGCAGCTCAGTAGCGAATGGGGGTGATTGCCCGGCATTTCAAAATGACTCGCCAGTGATGGCTCTTGCCCGCGCGATGCAGCCAGCGCCAGCGCCTCCTCGGTATTCCGGCCAATCATCATGGCCCGGCTTTGGGCCAGCGCGTTGGCGGCTAATTTGCGATGTGCTGTTTGATCTACGTCACCGTTCGTCAGGGGCAAAATAATGTCGGCACTGAATTGACGATTGCCCTGGTGGAGGAGTTGGTAGTAGCTGTGTTGGCCAATGGTTCCAGCGGATCCCCAGAGCACGGGAGCGCTTTTGTGGCTAAGCGCCTCACCCGACAGCGTTACTCGTTTGCCATTGGATTCCATGGTGAGTTGCTGCAAGAAGTCGGTGAAAGCCTCCAGTCGTTGCGCATAGGGCAGCACCAAGTGTGTTTCGGTGCCCAAGTACAGCGTGTTCCACCACTCAAGCAGTGCCATGGCCATGGGCAGGTTGGAAAAGTGCCGTGTGGCGGCAGTGTGTTCGTCCATCGCCCGTCCGCCTGCTAAGAGTGCCTCAAAGGTCGACCAGCCACGATGAAGGGCGACAACAAGGCCTATGGCAGACCATACGGAGTAGCGGCCACCCACCCAGTCCCACATGGGGAAGCATTGATTTCGGTCGATGCCAAATTGCTCGGCCGCATCAAGGTTGGTGGTAACCGCGACAACATGTTGGGCAATATCGGCATGGGTTGCGCCGGCATTCAATAGCCATTCCCGCGCGCGAAGCGCGTTGGAAAGGGTCTCTTCTGTGGTGAAAGACTTTGAGCAAACGACAAACAGTGTTGTGGCTGGATCCAGTGACCCGAGTACCTCTAGCTGGTCTTGTGGATCAACATTGGCAATAAAATGCGGCCGAAGACATGGGTTGGGTGTCCATAGGGCTCTGCAAACCATGCGAGGGCCTAGGTCTGAGCCGCCGATACCAATGTTAACGACGTCGGTAAATGCGCGCCCGTCAAATCCCTTGCGGGTACCGTTATGAACCTTGCTCACTAGGGTTTGCATGGCTTCGAGGGCGTCAATAACTTCCTTGTAGCGCGCCGTGTGTTGATTACTAGCGGTGCCCCTTAGCAGCGTGTGCAATGCGGGGCGTTGCTCGGTATTGTTGAGCTCCTCGCCGTCAATCAGCGCCCTGTATGCTTGGCTTAATTCACAGCCATCGGCCAGCGCTGACAAAACGGAACGCGCATCCTCATCGAGTTGCTGCTTGCTGTAGTCGAGGTGAATCCCTGCCGCTGAGGTGCTGAAGGCAGCTGCCCGCTGGTGGTTTGCGGTAAACAAATCCGTGACGGGTGTGCGTCTGAGCCTCAGTGCCGCCTGTTGAAGTGCCTCGTCAAGTGGCTTGGCCGCTGGGTTCATAGTTAGGAAGCTCGGTTGGTGGCCAGATTGGCGAGTTGCTCAAGGGCCTGCTTGGCGGGTGACGCGGTTAATTCTTTAATGGCTGATAACGCCTGATCACGATGGTACAGCGCGCGCTCATAGGTGTAATCAACGCCCCTGACCGAAGGACGGCTGCGATCACCGCATCTAAATCATCCGCCGACTTGTGGGTAAGTGCTCGCTGGATAAGCGCTTTGTCGACTTCGTTGCCGGTGTTGATCACGTGAATAAGCGGTAAGGTTGGCTTGCCCTCATTGAGATCATCACCCACATTTTTACCGGTCAGTGCCGGGTCGCCTGTGTAATCCAGAACGTCGTCGATCATCTGAAAAGCGACGCCCAGATGCAGGCCGTACTGGTAAAGGTTGCGCTGCCACTCTGCGCTGGCACCCTGCAAAAGCGCCGCGCCTTCGCAGGCGGCAGCAAACAGGATCGCGGTTTTGCGCTCAATCACTTCGCGATACTGGCCTTCCGTAACCGATGCGTCACCGGCCCGAACTAGCTGTAATACTTCGCCCTCGGCGATGGTATTGGTGGTGTCAGCCATGTTGCGCAGCAGCTGCAAGTCGGCCAGATCAACCATGAGCTGGAAGGCGCGGGTGTATAAAAAGTCACCCACCAGCACACTGGGTGCATTACCAAAGGCTTCATTGGCAGTAGGCTGGCCGCGTCGTAGGCTAGAGATATCTACCACATCATCGTGCAGCAACGTCGCGGTGTGAATAAACTCAATCACAGCCGCAAACTTGATGTGTTTGTCCGACAGCTCGCCGAGCGCTTGACCGGCGAGTAGTACAATTAAGGGGCGCAAGCGCTTGCCGCCGGCAGCAACAATGTACTGCCCGACGTTTTCGACCATGTCGACGTTGGAGCGCAATTGATCGACAATCAGGTCATTAACCTGACCGAACTCCTCCGCTACGCTCGCGCGGATATCATTTATCACTGGGAACTCTCCGGTTGGCGCGGCAAGTATAAAGGCCCAGCGCCGCCAGTGTCACGGGTGGCTTGAAGCGCCGAGCCCTTGGGAAATTTCACGCTTGCGTTTGTGCGCTTGGTTGCATACACTCCGCGCCCTTGATTTTATTAGTCCCTCTCACCCTAGGGTGGCGAGGAAAGCAGTGCCTGAACTCTGCCCCACCACCTCGGTGGCCCTTGTCAGCGAGCAGGCTAACTGATTGGAGAAGCGCAATGTACGCAGTAATTGAAGCGGGCGGTAAACAGCACCGCGTCGTTGAGGGCGAAACCCTCAAGCTTGAGAAAATAGACGCCGCAACGGGTGAAACCGTAGAGTTTGATCGCGTTTTGATGGTTGGCGAAGGCGAAGGGGTAAAAATCGGTGCCCCCACCGTAGAAGGTGGTAAAGTCACCGCCGAAGTCGTTGCCCACGGCCGCCACGATAAGATTCGTATCGTTAAGTTCAATCGGCGTAAGCATTATCGTAACGAGACGGGCCACCGACAGTGGTACACCGAAGTAAAGATTACTGGTATCAAAGGCTGATAGGAGACTAGCAATGGCACACAAGAAGGCAGGCGGTAGTACCCGCAACGGTCGCGATTCCGAAAGCAAACGTCTTGGCGTCAAAGTGTTCGGCGGACAAGAAATCGCGGCAGGCGGCATTATTATTCGCCAGCGTGGTACCAAGGTACACGCGGGTGACAACGTTCGTTGCGGCAAGGATCATACCCTGTTCGCCACTGCGAATGGCAAGGTAGAGTTCTACACTGGCGGCCCGCGTATGCGAAAGCACGTTCGCGTCGTTAGCGCCTGAACGGGGCAACCCGAGTAACCCGGAAAGCCTCGTCTCTGGACGGGGCTTTTTTGTTTCTGGGTTATTCACCCATCACATAGGATCAACAGTAAACTGACACCATGAAATTTGTCGATGAAGCATCAATAGACGTATTCGCCGGAAACGGCGGGGGCGGTTGTGTCAGTTTTAGACGCGAAAAATATATTCCGCGCGGCGGTCCCGATGGAGGTGATGGCGGCGACGGAGGCAGTGTCTTTTTGCGCGGCGATGACTCGCTAAACACCATGATTGATTACCGTTACACACGCAAGTTTCGCGCACAAAACGGCGAGTCAGGTAAGGGACGAAATTGCACCGGTAAAGCCGGGGCCGACCTGTATCTGCCGGTGCCCCTAGGTACAACCATTATCGACGAAGATAGCGGTGAGGTGCTGGGTGATATTCGTGATCACGAGCAGACGCTATTAGTAGCCCAGGGCGGATTCCATGGTTTGGGTAACACACGCTTTAAGTCCAGCGTTAATCGCTCACCGCGGCAGTCAACGCCTGGTTCACTCGGTGAGTCTCGGCGGTTGAAACTCGAGCTGAAGGTGCTGGCCGATGTGGGCTTGTTGGGTCTGCCTAACGCGGGTAAATCAACCTTTATTCGCGCCGTCTCGGCAGCCACGCCAAAAGTTGCTGACTACCCTTTTACCACGCTGGTGCCCAATCTTGGCGTTGTTAAGGTTGACGCCTACCGCTCTTTTGTTGTCGCCGATATTCCGGGTCTCATTGAGGGGGCCTCTGACGGCGCCGGGCTTGGAATCCGTTTTCTCAAACACCTTACGCGCAACCGTATTTTGCTTCATGTTGTCGACCTTGCCCCGCTAGATGAGTCTGATCCCGCGGAGGCCGCGCTGAGTATCGTTAGAGAGCTGGAGCGATTTAGTCCTACCCTTGCTGCCCGCCCACGCTGGTTGGTTTTAAACAAGATGGACCTGTTGGACGATGACGAGCGCGTCATAAGA
>JAYQIT010000013.1:0-399826 GCA_038141785.1 Luminiphilus sp.
GCAAATGTTGCAGATTACGGTCTAATTCGTCCCGTAAATCCGTTAACCGCTCCAGGTTTTCCAGGGTCCGCCGCATCCGGCTCTCGGTTTCTCGGCGGCGCTCCTTGTATTTGGAGATCCCCGCCGCTTCCTCAATGAAAATGCGCAGTTCCTCGGGCTTTGATTCGATGAGACGGGAAATCATGCCCTGCTCGATAATGGCATAGCTGCGCGGGCCCAGACCGGTACCCAAAAACAAGTCGGTGATGTCGCGCCGACGACATTTTGTTCCATTAAGGTAATAGTACGAGCTGCCATCACGATCGACCTGACGTCGAACCGAGATTTCGCTGTAAGCAGCATACTCACCGACAATCTTGCCGTCGGTGTTATCAAAAAGTAGCTCAATAGATGCCTGACTCACGGGCTGACGGTTGGTTGTGCCATTAAAAATGACGTCCGTCATGGATTCACCGCGTAAGGTTTTGGCTGAGCTTTCACCCATAACCCACCGCACGGCATCGATAATATTGGATTTGCCGCAGCCGTTGGGGCCGACCACTGAGCTCATATTGCTGGGGAAGTTCACCGTGGTTGGGTCCACAAATGACTTGAAGCCGGCCAACTTTATCGATTTAAGGCGCATTTATTTTTTCCGATACGGGGCTTGGGAGCCACATCAAACACAATATGTAGTGTATCGCCGTCGAGGCGATAACACTATAGGTGCATCGGTTTAATTGCGCTTAGGCGCTAGCGATTTAAGGGTGATTGCTACTTCGGCATCCACCGAAGGCTTTATGCCGAAGGCCTGACCGAGCCAGCTCGCCTGAGCTCGTCCGGGCTGTCCCGAGGGGCTCACCTGAACCTCAATATCAACCGATTTCAGGATGGAAATACGCTGCCCAGCCATAGCGGAGCCGTCAGTAAGGCGCACAATGAATGGTAGGTCTTGAGCAGCTCGCTTGACTACAGCGGTGGGCATGCGCTGCGTACTACCCGCTGGCCTGGCGATGACGAAGATCGTCTCCGTGGGCGCCAGAGACGCGCCATCGGGCAACTGTACATTGACGGCAACGCCAACATCTAAGCTCGAAGTCAATGCGGCGCTGGCGCCTTCAGGGTCGTCGGTTTGATTGCTTCCTCCCGCGAGCCGCCGTCGAGCTTCGGCAATCACCGATTCCATCATTGCATAACCCGGTGAGCCCGGCGCTTCGAATCGCTGTAGGCGCTGCCAGTAGCCAACAGCCACAACGTAATTCTCGGATTCGAAGGCTGCCATACCCAGCGTGCCGAGGGCAGTTCGCTGATCGGGATCGGCGGCCAATGCGGCCTCGGCCCAACGTTTTGCGTCATCGCTCAGCACCCTGTCACGGGAGAGATAATCAGCTTGGGCAGTACGTGCAAGCACTTCAGGCGCTTCAGGAAACAGCTCGAGAAGGCGCTTGTAGACCTCGTAGCGCGTCGCGGTGGCGCTCCTGTGCCGTGTAGTATTCCCCAGTAGCGAAAGGTAATCACCTGTCGGGCCGAGCTTCAATGCGGGCCTCAATTTTCTCGATTAACGCGGGAATACTCGCTGGATCGGCATCGGCTAACGTATCCAGCTGTTGAGCGATACGCACATCATCGCCGATCCTAACGCCAAGTAAAGCGAGCATGACCCTACCAGTATTGCGCCACTATCGTCCATCCCAACCGTAAGCCCAAGGCCCCGGATGTGGTCGGGGAATTACGCGACACAACGCCGGGTTGATGCTCAGACGCGCCCTCATCGAGAGCGTCAAGTTCATCGAGTACTCGTAGCTGCGCGTCAGTTAACAGCGCATCACGCTCTTCGTTTTGGACGAGCTCTTCTTGCCGAAGCCGTAACCAGTCTATTGAGGTTTCGCCCGGCCCGTTATGGCGCCAATACTTAGGCAGTAGAAATACCATTGACGTGGCAAGCGCCAGCATGAGCGCGGCTCCACCGTAAAAAAATATGCTCACTATTTTTCCGTGTCGCTGTGCGAATTAAGGCGATCATCACTAAGTTTTGCTTGTAATGCCGCAAGCTCCTCTGATGTTGGTGCTGTTTCAGTGGCTTTCTTGCGCCCTGTTAAGTGCACCCCAAGAGCAATTAAACCTAGCACAGCAAGAACACCGGGGCCGTACCACAGAACCGCCGTATTCTCATCAACAGCGGGCCGGTAACGGACAAAATTGCCATACCGTGCAACCATAAACCCTAGGATTTCCTCATCATTTGCACCGGCCTCTAATTGATCGTGTAAAAGCACGCGCAGGTCGCGGGAGATGGGTGCATTAGAGTCGGCGATATTCTGATTTTGACATTTTGGACAACGAAGTTCCTGACTTAGGCGTGGTAGCGTTGCTCGAGCACAGGATCACTGAACTCATAGGTTTCGATGACCGCTGATACATGACCCGCACAGAGGAGCAGCGCCCACAAAAGGCACCTCAAAACGCTCGCTAGTTTCATGCCCCAGCCTCCCCGCCATCTTGGTTTGATACGACCTTTTCGGCAGTAAAAAACTGCGCTAGATCTTGCTCCCATACCGTCGGACTAACAACACCGACATGCCGGTGCCTCACTCTGCCATTTGCATCGATTACGTAGGTTTCCGGCGCTCCGTAGACGCCAAGATCTAAACCAAGTTTGCCCTTGGTGTCGCTAATCGTCATTGCGTAGGGATTGCCCAAATCATCAAGCCATTTACGCGCAGCAGAGGGATTATCTTTGTAATTTAAGCCAATGATACTTACACCAGAACTAGCCAACTCCAGCAAGTAGGGATGCTCTACGCGACAGCTGTAGCACCATGTAGCCCAGACGTTAAGCAAGACAGGCCTGCCCTTGAGGTCCTCTTGGGTTATGAGGATATCCGTACCCAGCGCGGGCAACTCAAAAGGGGGAAGGGGCTCATTAATCAGCGCCGATGGCAAGGCCGTTGGATCTAGCGATAAACCACGAAATAAAACCCCCGCAAGGACTAGGAATGCGACCAGAGGGACAAAAAGCTTAAGCCGCCCCATGAGCCTTTCCCAAAGCTGCAGCATCAACGCTAACTGGGTCCGCGTTTGATGAGCGGACTTTGGCGCGATAGCGGCGATCGAAGACGGTGACCAACCCACCCAATCCCATGAGTATGGCACCGCCCCAAATCCATCGGATCATGGGTTTATACTGCAGCCGAATAGCCCAAGCTCCTCGCCAATCGGCTCTCCCATGGCAACAAAAAGATCACGAAACACGCCCGCGTCAATGGCTGCCTCGGTCATGATCTGCCGGCTAGCCAGATACTGGCGTTTTTGTGGTTCCAAGGTGGTGAGCCGTTTACCCTCGACCCACACATCGATGGTCGCCTGGTCCGCGCGATAGTTTGGTCCGTCATTGCGCTCAAGTGCTACGAACTCAAACGTGTAACCGGCGACGTCTGCCTTATCGCCTACTGCCATTTTTAGATCAGTTTCTACGCTGTACTGACTTACAACTGTTGCGCCTAGAACGACAGCGGCAAAGCCCGCGTGCGCGCAAAGCATACCCAGATAACTCGGAGAGAGACGGCGCCACTTACTCGCCAGCGACGGCGCCGTTCTGGTTCGGTTAATAAGATCGCGGACTAATCCAAGCAAAAGCCAACCCGACAGCAATACGGCTAGTGCTACCCAGAGGTTATAGGTCTGAGCTGCGAGTGGTGCCAAAGCAGCGACAATCACAACTAACAGTGCTGGCAACGCCAGTTCATGAAGCCAGCGCACCGCGCTGTCATGCTTCCATCGGCTGATAGGTCCTAGGCCCATAAAGGGTACAAGCAAGGCCATTAGTGGCACGAAAACCGCGTTGAAATAGGGTGGCCCAACCGAATATTTTCCCTGGCCCAGCGCGTCCATAATGAGTGGAAAAAGCGTTCCCAACAAAACGGTGAGCGCCGACAGGCAAAACACAAAATTGTTTGCCAGTAGCAGCCCCTCGCGCGCGAGCGGTTCGTAATGAACACGGCTCGCCACCGTAGGGGCACGAAGGGCATACAGAATCAGGGAGCCACCAATAACAATGGCAAGGAATATCAATATAAAAAGGCCGCGATCCGGGTCAGCCGCAAAGGCGTGTACCGAGGTCAGAACCCCCGAGCGAACTAAAAAGGTACCCAACAAGGATAGTGAAAACGCAGCAATCGCCATCAGGACTGTCCAGGATCGGAATAACCCGCGTTTTTCAGTGACCGCTAGCGAGTGGAGCAAGGCCGTGCCCACCAACCAGGGCATTAAAGAGGCATTCTCAACAGGGTCCCAGAACCACCATCCTCCCCAGCCCAGCTCGTAGTAGGCCCACCAGCTACCTAACATGATGCCAAGACTGAGAAAAGCCCATGCCACATTGGTCCAAGGTCGTGACCACCGCGCCCACGCCGCATCTAATCGACCGCCTAGGAGCGCCGCAATCGCGAAGGCAAAGGGCACGGAAAAACCCACATAACCCATGTACAACAGCGGAGGGTGAATAATAAGACCTGGATCTTGTAATAGGGGATTCAAGTCCCTCCCCTCTGCGGGCGTCCCTGGAAGCAGGCGCTCAAACGGATTGGATGTAAATAAAGAAAACGCTACGAAACCAACCGCTACAAGCCCCATAACGCCTAGCACGCGAGCAAGCACGGGCAGGGCAAACCGCGGCTGAACGAACTGACCGCCACCATCCACCCTGCCAAAATCAGCACCCAGAGCAGCAGCGATCCCTCGTGATTCCCCCACACCGCTGAGAATTTATAGATTGCAGGCAATAGGCTGTTACTGTTGGAAGCAACAACCTTCACTGAAAAATCATCTGCTGCAAACGTTCGCGCCAGCAGCCCAAAAGCCAGTAATAAAAATACAAACACGCCCACCGCAAGTGTGGGCGCCATATTCATGGCGGCTTCATTCCCGCGCCAAGCCCCCCACAGCGGAATAACCGCTAGTAAACACGAAAGCACAAAGGCAAGAATGAGCGAGAAATGCCCCAGCTCAGCAATCATTGGTAGGCACCGTTGCTGTAACGAGTACGGCCTGTGTTGGGCTGCTTACCCTCGAGCGCAGCGGCCACTTCTGGTGGCATATAGTTTTCATCGTGTTTGGCCAGTACCTCAGTGGCCATAAGAACTCCCCGGTCATCGAGTGTGCCTGCCGCTACAACGCCCTCCCCTTCAGCAAAGAGGTCGGGCAATATGCCCGTGTAGCTTATGGTGACCTCAGCATCATAGTCAGTTACCGAGAACGTGGTTGTTAAATCCGTCGTGCTGCGTGTAATGCTTCCGGCCACTACCATTCCACCCACTCGAATTGAGCGGTCTGATGGTGCTTTGCCTGCCACTACTTCAGCAGGCGGGTAGAACAAGTTAATGTTGCCGCGAAGCGCGTAACCAACGAGTCCAACTGCCGTGCTAGAAAGAACCACTACCAAAAGGGCCACCGTTAGCCGCTGTTTTCTTTTAGGATGCATGGCTACGCCCCTTATGGGCCATCGCTTCTAGATCCGGCGCAACGCTCGAACCGTTGGCAATACTGGTGTGCGGCTCGGCGTTTGTTGGCTCATTATCACGCGGCTGACGAGCCCGCCTGAGATCGACTTGGATTTGACGGACATGGCGTTGGTGTCGACGAACCGGGGCTACAATGAGATAGAGTAAAACCACCAAGGTAATGCCATAGGCTGACCAGACAAAGGGTCCGTGCCCACCCATCTCCCAGGCCGCTGACAAGGTATCGAATACCATTAAAATCGCTCCAAGCTATCTCTGAGCCAAGCTGATTGTCGGTGCATCCCAACAAGGTCGGCACGCATATTGAGTAGTACGGTGACGGCGAACAGTACATAAAAAGCCACGATATTCAGTAACAATGGGTAAAGCATTGACCCATCAATCGCGGATTCGCCCGTGAATTTAATTGACGCAGGTTGGTGCAAGCTGTACCACCAATCTACCGACTTGTAGATTATGGGGATATTCACCGTACCGACTAGAGACAAAACGGCGCATGCCCTCGCGGCCGCGGCTTTGTTTTCGTAGGCTTCGAATAGCGCAACCACGCCAACAAACAAAAATAACAATTTGAGCATTGACGTGATGCGCGCATCCCAAACCCACCAAGCACCCCAGGTCGGCTTGCCCCATATGGCTCCAGTGATGAGCGCAACCAGGGTTAATGCAGCCCCAACGGGCGCGATGGCGCGCATGGCGGTGTCAGCCATTTTGATCTTCCATACCAAACTCACCAGGCCTGCAAAGGCAAGTGCGTAATAACCGGCCAATGCCACCACCGCCGAGGGTACGTGGATGAAAATAATTCGATAGCTATTTCCTTGCCTGTAATCCGGTGGCGCAACCAGTAGGCCCCAAAATGCACCGACCATGCAGGCGGTCACAGCGATGGGCAGCAGCCAACGAATGCACTGGTTCGAAAATCGATAGAACCAAGGAGGAGAGCCTAATTTGTGAATGAATGACCACATGTATTGATTATATCCAGAAAAGCGCGCGAAACGTATCGCTTCAGCGATCTACCGCTATTTTAAGACCGGCCCCTATCGCTACCGGTGCAAGCACTAAACCTCCGGCACCTAATGCACCGAGCAATGCCAACCATGCGCTTGGATCCCGTCCCGAGGCGGCTTCATTGACAGCGCCCACACCGAAAATAAGCACGGGTATATAAAGTGGCACAATGAGTAGTGATAGCAACATCCCGCCCCTATGCAAACCCACCGTTAGTGCAGCGCCAATGGCACCTATCAATGCCAGCACGAGGGTCCCCAGCAACAGTGACAGTACCAATGTCGCAATTGCCGCCGTAGGCATATGCAAGAGGACAGCGAACAACGGGGATAGGATAGCCAAAACCACACCGCTGAACAGCCAGTGGCTGGCAACCTCCGTCAATGCCGTCAATGCCGTTGAATGCGGGGAAATAACCACTTGTTCAAGACTGCCGTCCTCAAAATCAGCAGCGAAAAGTCTCGAACTGTTCATTAGATTTGACAACAGCGCCACAACCCAAAAAAGACCTGCAGACAATTCTGCCAACCGCTCTGGGGCTGGGCCTAACCCTAACGGGAACAGCGTGACCACCATCAAAAAGAAGGCCACGGGGTTAAGTAGGTCGCCAGGGCGCCTCAGACCGGTGCGAAGGTGCCTGCTAAACTGATCGACGTAATAATTTGACGGGTTATTCGGCATAGGATGCCAAATCGAGAACGCGAACGTCGGCGCCAAATCGACTCGGTTGGTGGCTGGTGAAAATAACACTTCCGCCCTCCGCAACATGCGCCGACATTTTTTCTCTAATAACGCCGCACCATGAACATCGATTGCGGTAAATGGCTCATCCAGAAGCCATAGCGGCTCTTTGCTTAGCCATAGCCGCGCCAGCCCCACCCGGCGCTGTTGCCCTGCCGATAGTTGATTAATAAACACCGTCTCGTGCCCGGCAAGCCCGACGGCCGCTAACGCATGACTAACAGACTCAGTGTCGCGACTACCCGCGCCACTAGGGTGATAGCGCAGGTTTTCTTCAGCACTCAGCAGGGGTTTTAGCGCTAATGCATGTCCCTGATAGAGCATGGGAACCTCTCGATTAATCTCGCCATCGACGCCAATGGCTACTAACCCGGCTAGCACGCGAAGCAAGCTTGTTTTCCCAGCCCCATTGGCACCCACTATTTGCCACAGCTCCCCGGGCGCAATGCCAAAGCTAATACCGGACAACAGCCTCCGATACCCTCGCTCAATACTGACATCACGGACAGTTAGCACAAACGAGACCTACAGTTGTACAACACGCAATTCGGGAAGGTGGATCTCAGTGTCCACCTCCACCTTGAGCGATTGAAAGTCAAACAAATGGCGATCAGCGAGCTGCGAGGGCGAGACGTTTGCGAGGCTGCGAAAGATGGTTTCTATGCGACCGGGATATTGCTTTTCCCAGCCAGTCAACATTTTCTTGATTTCCTGACGCTGCAGATTGTCCTGAGAGCCACATAAATTGCAAGGGATGATTGGGAAAGCCATCGCCTCGGCATATCGCGCGAGATCATGCTCTTTACAGTAGGCAAGCGGCCGTATGACGACGTTTTGCTTATCGTCGCTGAGTAACTTGGGTGGCATGGCTTTGAGCTTGCCCCCGAAGAACATATTGAGAAAAAGTGTCTCAACAATGTCATCGCGATGGTGCCCAAGGGCAATTTTGCTGGCGCCAATTTGTTGTGCAAAGCCATAAAGGGTTCCGCGGCGCAACCGTGAACAAAGACCGCAGGTTGTTTTCCCTCTGGAATCACGGATTTCACAACGCTGTAGGTGTCGCGCTCAAGTATGTAATAGGGAATATTCCGCTGCTCGAGATAGGCGGGAAGCACGTCTGCGGGAAATCCCGGCTGTTTCTGATCTAAATTTACCGCGATGACCTCAAAATTAACCGGCGCGCTGTCTCGGAGGTGCAGCAAGATATCCAGCATGGCGTAGGAGTCTTTACCGCCCGATACACACACCATGAGCCGATCGCCCTCTTCGATCATATTAAAATCGACAATGGCGTTGCCGACGTTGCGGCGCAAACGCTTGCGCAGCTTGTTGAATTCGTTCTGCTGGCGACGAGAATCTCGCTGCGCAGATGCGGCGGCGGTGTTCATACGGGCTGATGTCCCAATGGTGTCAGTCAGCATGATATAGAAACATGCCACCCCCACGCAAAACAGTTGGATCGTGTCCTCTATTGACTCTCGTCCGGCTAGACTTGTTTTTTTGGCGCTGGCAGTCGAGAATTCGCCCCCATTAGCAATCCCGCCCTTTTTTAACCACTGACAGCAAGGTATGAAGATGAAAGCTCCTGTTCGAGTTACCGTGACTGGCGCCGCAGGCCAAATTGGCTACGCGCTATTATTCCGTATCGCCTCCGGCGCCATGCTCGGTGATGATCAGCCTGTGATTTTGCAACTGCTGGACATCACACCCGCAATGGACGCCCTCGAAGGTGTGCGCATGGAGCTCGATGATTGCGCGTTTCCACTACTCGCAGGCGTTGTGTGTACTGACGATCCCAACGTCGGATTTAAAGATACCGAGTACGCGCTGCTGGTCGGCGCACGTCCTCGTGGTCCGGGGATGGAGCGCAAAGATCTGCTCGAGGCCAACGCAGCGATCTTCTCGGTGCAAGGTAAGGCACTCAATGATCATGCGTCACGTGAGGTGAAGGTGCTGGTAGTAAGCAATCCAGCCAACACCAACTCGTTAATCGCCCAGCGCAACGCTCCAGACCTCAATCCACGCAACTTCACGGCAATGACCCGACTTGACCACAATCGAGCGATGACTCAGCTCGCCCAGAAAACGGGCACGACCGTCAACGACGTTACCAACATGACGATTTGGGGTAACCACTCGGCCACCCAATACCCCGATTTATTCAATGCGCGAGTCAACGGCCAAGCGGCTATCGATATGATCGAGCAGTCATGGTACGAGGAAGATTTCATTCCCACGGTACAACAGCGTGGCGCCGCCATTATCAAGGCTAGAGGAGCCTCTTCGGCTGCCTCTGCAGCCAACGCAGCGATTGATCATATGCGCAGCTGGGCTTTGGGCACTGAAGGAGACGATTGGGTCTCTATGGGCGTGTACTCAGATGGTTCCTATGGAATCGCTGAAGGCCTAATTTATTCCTTCCCGTGCCGTTGCAAAGACGGCGATTGGACCATTGTTCAGGGGTGGACGTGGGTGAATTTAGTCGCGCAAAGATGAATGCGACAGCCCAGGAGCTTACCGAGGAGCGCGACGCTGTGGCGCACCTTCTCGGCTGATAGGAGTGGGCTGAGACGAGCGTTTTACTAGGGAAACCGGCGCATTGCGCCGGTTTTTTTGCTTCGCTTGTGCAAACTAGCCAATAGGCCGCGGCTAACGTGCAGCGCTAAACATCGCGAAGCACCACTAGGGGCGGCGTATTCACTGCAGACCGACAACTAAACACGCCAACACAACCGATAATCAAGACCCCAGCAGTGAGACCAGCAGGCCACAAACTTAGCGTTGGTGAATAGACCAAATCTAAAGCTTGGGTTTGCAGCGCCCAGGCCGCCGCTTCGGCTCCAACAACCGCTAGACACCCGGCAAAGAAGCCAAGCACCGAAAACTCAATCCATAACGACCCAAGCAGTAACCGCCTAGAAGCACCCAGCGCGCGCAACAGAGCGCTCTCGCGAAGCCGGGTATCCACGCTGGATTGCACTCCCGCCACTAAGACCAGCGCCCCGCAACTAGGATAACGGCAAGCACCAGCTCTATCGCTTGCCCTACCCGATCAATAATGGTGCGAATTTCCGCAATGGCCACATCGAGTTCAATTACCGTGATGGTGGGGTAACGGCGCACCAGCTCATTCAATAAGCCCTTTCGATCTGCACCCAAATAAAAACTGGAGAGATACATTTTAGGAAACGCATCGAGCACGCCAGGCGGAAAAATAACAAAAAAGTTGGGTTTCATACTCTGCCAATCTGTCTCTCGTAGGCTGGAGAGTGTTGCATCGAAAGACTGCGAGCCAATACGAAATGTCACTCGATCGCCTAATTGTGCCCCGATACTTTCAGCAAAGCGCTGCTCAAGCGAAACCTCCTGACCGTACTCAGTTGCTGACCACCAATGTCCCTTCGTGATCCGGTTAGCCTCGGGGAGTAGCAACGAATAAGTAAAATTGGCTTCTCGTTGACGCCCAGATTCAGCCTTCGGATCTGCTCGATTCTCCGCTAGGGCCCTTCCATTGACGGCCATTACACGCCCGCGAGCCATGGGGTACACCGGTTGGTCATCAATATCTAAGCGCTGTAAATCTGCCACCAGCGGATCGCGCTGCTCCGGCGCAATATTGAGCAGGAAGTGGTCGGGTGTTCCCTCGGGAAGTTGCGCCTGCCACTGTCCGATCAGGGACGTGCGAACCATGACCAGCACGAGCATCAGCATAATTGCGATTGCAAAAACCACCATCTGTAGCGCATTGGCACTACCGCGCCGCTGAAGACCAGCAACAGCGAGCCGCCATACACTGCCCGCGCTGCTACCGATTTTTCGGCTTCCACGCAGCAATAGTTTGGCTACCAAAAAACCTGCAGCAACGGTGACTATTAGTCCTCCAACCACGCTCAACGTCATGGTTATATCTGCTGCGTACCACCACATGAGACCTATCATGGCGACACCACCCAGCAAAAAGTCGGACGCTGATTGCGCCGATGCGATATCCAAGTCGCGACGCAAAACACGCAGCGGCGAGACGGTCGCTAATCGGCGCAGCGGTGGCCAGGCAAAGAAGCCTAGGCACACCACCGCTGTAGCGCTGCCTAATAGGTAGGGCAAATAACCACTCGGACCAGGGGATACACCAAGCTGTTCTCCAACGGCCGAGAAGAACGACCATTTAATGCCAAAACCTGCGAGGCAGCCCAAGACGCTCGCGATAGCTCCCATCAAGCACAGGCTCGAGCCATAAAGGTAGCTGATCGTTTTGCTTGATGCCCCCAAACTCTTCATCACCGCGACGTAATCCGCGTGCCGTTCGCCAAAACGTCGAGCGGCTAGGGCTATAGCTGCTGCTGCGAGCACTACGCCCAGACTACCCGCGAGCAGCAAAAAAGCGCGCGCACGATCCAACGTTCGCCCAATACCGGGTTGGCCATCGTCAACGTCCAGTAATGATTGCCCCTGTTGAAGTTGCGGCTCTACCCAATCGCTAAATGCCCGCAGCTTGTCGGCACCGCCTGCGAGCAGCAGCCGGTAATTGACTCGGCTGCCTGGTTGAATCACACCAGTACTATCTAAATCAGCTATGTTCATTAACACCCGAGGGCCGTAACCAAACAGCGCCGAGGTGCTGTCGGGCTCAGCGCGTATGGCCGCGGAAACCTCTAAGGATGCGTCACCAATCCATACGCGATCACCCGCGGTGACCCCGAGCAGCGAAAACAACCGAGGAGCAAGCCAGACGGTACCCGGTTCGGGTATGTCATCGGCTACTTGTGGCAACTCGTAGGGTTCGGTGCTTTTTTGCAGGCGCCCCTTGAGTGGATAACCCGATGCGACGGCCTTGACAGAGGCAAGGTACATGCCGTCATCGGCGTTCATAACCATTGAGGGAAAGCCCGCCCACTCAACTACCGTGAGCGATAATTGCTTAGCATGAACGCCCCACTCTTCGGGCGTTGGTTGACGAGAACTCACCACTTGATCGGCCGCCAAGAAACGTCGACTTTCGCTCTCTAGAGCGGACTGAAGCGATGTTACAAAGGCGCTAATGCCGACGACGACGCCCACGGCGAGAACAAGCGCCGCCATTAAAATACCCAGTTCACCGCCGCGCCACTCACGTACCAGCAATTTTCTCGCTGACAAAACCGAGCCACGCCCAATCATGCTGCCTCTACCAACTGGCCGTTCTCCATAATCACATGTCGCTCGCAGGCACTCGCCAAGCGCTGATCGTGAGTAACCAGCACCAACGTCGTGCCCTCGCGGGCATTCAATTCGAATAATAAGTCGATAATGGTTGAACCAGTGGCCGTATCGAGATTGCCGGTCGGCTCATCGGCAAAAGAATCGTCGGCTGGGCCGCAAAGGCCCTGGCAATCGCCACGCGTTGTTGTTCCCCACCCGACAGCTGGGTTGGGTAATGATCGAGTCGATGACTCAGGGCTACCTTGTCAAGATAATCACGCGCTCGCTGCTGGGCATCAGTGACACCAGCAAGCTCAAGCGGCAACATTACGTTTTCAAGGGCGGTTAATGCCGGCAACAGCTGAAATGACTGGAAGACAAAGCCAATTTTCTGCGCACGAAGTGCAGCTCGAGCATCCTCGTCAAGCCCGGCAAGTGAGATACCATCAATAATCACATCACCTGCACTGGCCGTATCTAAACCTGCCAAAAGACCCAAAAGCGTCGACTTTCCAGACCCAGAAACCCCTACAATAGCTAGAGATTCACTTGGCTTGATTTCGAGGTTAATCCCTCTCAGGATTTCCAGCTCACCATCAGCCACCGTCACCCGCTTTAGGAGATTGGTTACTTTGATCATGCAATTACGCCTCCGACCTCAAGTACGCCCTGCTATCGGCGCTGGATTGCTATCTGTCCTTGCTAGTTTGACAACGCGCGCCACCTGCGCCGCGCAGGTAGGTATCGTGAGCGTTGTGGGGTTCTTGCTGCTGACACTACCTGATTACGTGATCGCCACCCAACTACCCGATCGCGAGTCTCGCACGATTCTGGTTGTTGGTGACAGTATCAGTGCCGCCTATGGCATGGATTTGGAACAAGGCTGGGTGGCCAAACTGCAACAGCGGCTCGACGACGAGCAGCTACCATACAACGCAGTTAACGCTAGCATTAGTGGTGATACCACAGCCGGTGGTTTGCGCCGCCTAGCTCCCCTGCTCCTCGAGCACCGGCCTGCCGTTGTGATCATTGAGTTGGGCGGTAACGACGGTTTGCGCGGTTATCCAATAGCACAAATGCGGCAAAACCTTGCCCAAATGGTTAATCTGGCAACAGCTGGGGGCTCAAGTGCTGCTTCTGGGCATGGAAATCCCGCCCAATCTTGGCTCCCGATACACTCAGCTGTTTCGCAGCAGCTTCGCCCATGTGGCCCAAGCCACCTCCGCACGAGCCACACCATTCATCCTCGATGGCATTGCCACCAATAGCGAGCTGATGCAGGCTGATGGCATTCACCCAACCGCAAAAAGCTCAGGCAAAAATTGTGGCAAACGTTTGGCCAGCCCTGTTGCCGTTATTGGAGGAATCCTAGTGGAAAAACGAGCCCAATCGGCCCGCCAGAAACGACTTGAAGCCATTATTTTCGGTACGGGAACTCGTGCAGGGCGAACGTTTGACCTACTGCTGCTTTTTACCATCGTCACCAGTGTGGCAGTGGTAATCATTGACTCACTAGCTGGTGTTCATGCCCGTTTGGGAAAAACGCTGTACTTAGTTGAGCTCAGCTTCACACTGCTATTTACGGTGGAGTATGTCGTTCGCATTTGGTGTGTTCGCCATCGACGCGCGTACATTTTTAGTTTCTGGGGGTGATCGATTTGCTCTCAATTTTACCCACGTATATTGCCCTGCTACTGCCTCAAGCGGCGCCACTACTTGTCATTCGGCTCATTCGTGTCATGCGAGTTTTCAGGGTGTTGCGCTTGCTCGAGCTCTTTTCCGAGCTTGCAGAGATAATCAATGTGCTACGCAACACAGCGCGCGCTATTTTTGTCTTCTTTATCATGGTGATCATTGTGGTGGTGGTTTTTGCCTGCACCATTTATGTCATCGAAGGCCCGGAGCATGGTTTTACCAGTATTCCCATGAGTATTTATTGGGCAGTTGTTACCATTACAACCGTTGGCTACGGCGACCTTATCCCGCAAACCAATCTCGGCCGTTTCATCGCTTCTTTCGGCATGCTTGTGGGCTACTCCATTTTAGCGGTGCCTACGGCTATTATCACGACCAAGCTGTGGGAACGGCTTAACAACCGCAAGCAAACGCTACTCAACTGGAACTGCCCAGTGTGCGCAATGGGCGATCACGCCCTGGATGCGAGCTTCTGTAAACACTGTGGTGCCGAGCTGGACGTACCAGCCGAGCTTCGCCAAATAGCCCATGGATCATTGTCGAATGAGCGTTAATTCTCCCACCGCTATCTTTAATTACCGAAAATATTGGGCAGAGTGCCTGGGGCCGCGCCCTACCTTCCCATGAGCCGGGAGGAAATGGATCAACTTGGCTGGGACAGCTGTGACGTGATTATTGTCACCGGTGACGGTTACGTTGATCATCCGAGCTTTGGTATGGCCGTGATCGGTCGCGTGCTTGAGGACAGGGCTACCGCGTAGGTATTATTGCTCAACCCGACTGGCACAGTGCAGAGCCTTTCAAAGCTCTGGGCAAGCCCAATCTGTATTTTGGGGTCGCAGCCGGCAACATGGATTCGATGATCAACCATTACACAGCCGACCGTAAGCGTCGAAACGACGATGCCTACACGCCCGGCGACGTGGCTGGTAAAAGGCCTGACCGAGCCGTGACCGTTTACAGTCAAAGGCTGCGCGAAGCCTACAAAGGTGTACCCATCGTTGCTGGTGGCATTGAGGCAAGCTTGCGTCGCATCGCACACTACGACTATTGGACGGAAAAAGTACGGCGTTCAGTGCTACTCGATAGCAAGGCTGATCTATTGCTTTTTGGGAATGCAGAGCGGGCGATCGTGGAGCTTACTCACCGTTTGGCTGCGGGTGAACCCATCGAAGCTATCCGCGATATTCGAGGCACGGCATTTCTCACTCGTGGCCCTGAGGCGGGTTTCCGGGAAATTGACTCAACATCTGTGGATACTGTGGGCTCAGTAGAGGCGCACCCAAACCCTTATGAGGGAATGGAGCCTGAGCAATGCGACAGCGCCACACAAGAGCCAGGCGAGGATACTGCACCCGCAGCAGCAGAGGCAGTGGTAAAAGCCGAGCCCATACGATTACTCGCAAGTAATGACCCTTCAAAAACTGTCATCCGTATACCGAGCTATGAGCAGGTTACCCAAGATCCCGTGCTGTATGCCCATGCGTCGCGAGTTCTCCATAAAGAGACTAACCCCTACAACGCGTTGCCGCTGATTCAACGCCATGGTGAGCGGGATGTTTGGCTCAACCCACCACCCATCCCCCTCGAGACTGATGAGCTAGATTGGGTCTTTGAGTTGCCCTACGCCCGCCTCCCCCACCCCGTTTATGGCGGCGCCAAGATCGCGGCATTTGAAATGATTCAGCACTCGGTGAACATAATGCGCGGCTGCTTCGGAGGCTGCACGTTCTGCTCCATTACTGAGCACGAGGGGCGCATCATTCAGAATCGCTCTGAGGACAGCATTATCCGAGAGGTCGAAAAAATCAGAGATGTTAGCCCCGCCTTCACAGGTATTATCTCTGATTTGGGCGGGCCAACCGCGAACATGTGGCGATTAGCCTGTAAAAGCACAGAAATTGAAGCCAAATGTCGAAAACTGTCGTGCGTATTCCCAGGGATTTGTAAAAACCTCAATACCGATCAAACGCCACTCATAAGTTTGTACCGTCGAGCCAGATCCTTGCCGGGTATCAAAAAAGTGCTGATTGCTTCAGGGCTTCGGTATGACATCGCTGTGGAAACGCCAGAATACGTCAAGGAGCTAGTAACCCATCACGTCGGCGGCTATTTAAAGATTGCACCAGAGCACACGGAGCGTGGACCTCTCGATAAAATGATGAAGCCCGGGATAGGAACCTACGATCGCTTTAAAGCAATGTTCGAGAAATACACGCGCGAGGCTGGAAAAAAGCAGTACCTCATCCCCTATTTCATAGCCGCGCATCCGGGAACCACCGATGAAGACATGATGAATTTAGCGCTGTGGCTCAAACGCAATAAATTTAGAGCCGATCAGGTGCAAACGTTTTATCCATCACCTATGGCTACCGCTACCGCCATGTACCATAGCGGCAAAAACCCGCTTAAACGCGTTACCCGCAAAAGCGAGTCGGTACCCGCTATTCGCAAGTTGAGTCAGCGCCGGTTACACAAGGCCTTTTTTGCGCTACCACGACCCAGAAAATTGGCCGTTGTTGCGAGATGAGTTAAAGAAAATGGGCCGCAGAGATTTAATAGGCAATGGCAAAATGCACCTTGTTCCACTGCGCCAACCACCCAAGCGACACCGGACCGTGGGCATAAATGAGGCGAACCGTAACAGCCCAAACAAAGGTAACGGTGATAGACCGTTCGCTACTCAGCATACGGGTCTCCCAGGTCGGCGTAAGCCCAAATCTCCACGTAAATGATTAAGCATCAACATCCGCCAACTATTTACTGGTGACACTTGATCAACACGCCTTCTTAACACCTTTTTGTCCACCTAGCGTGACCAACCGCTAGCAACTTCTTCAAAGCACTGCTAATGTAATCTGGCGGTTCTCTGATAGACCCTACTAACAAAAAAAATGAGGTAGTCGCATCATGAATGTACGTGTGCAAAATCGCGTGTCAACGCGTGTTCTTCCCTTCGCCCTCAGCGCGCTTGCTTTTTCGGTTCAAAGCTATGCACAAAACGCCCTCGAGGAAATTGTGGTGACCGCAGAAAAGCGCGAGGCATCCCTTCAAGAAACACCACTCGCTGTGTCGGCGTTTAGCCAGGATATGCTTGATCAAGCGCTGATTTTTAATGCCATGGATATGCAGTTCAGTGTACCGAACATGCTCATGTCCAAGGTAATTTCACCGGAGCCACCATTTCGTTGAGAGGCATTGGTCAGACCGCAGTTGGCTCTTCGGCCGATGCGCCTGTTGGCATCCACATGAACGGCGTGTACCTCAATGCGCCACGTATTTTTGAGACCGGCTTTCTCGATGTAGAACGCGTGGAAGTGCTGCGTGGGCCGCAGGGAACCACCTACGGTCGCAACACCAGCGGCGGCGTCATTAATATGATTACCGCCAAGCCGCAGATGGATTCGATAAGCGGTATGGCCGAGGGCAGTTTTGGCTCTTACAGCGAAATGGAAGGTCGCGCGCACATCAACATACCCATGGGCGATAAGTTTGCCATGCGCCTAGGTGGTTATACCTTTAAACGGGATGGTTTCGTTGAAGACGAAAACCTTGGCAAAGATGTGGACGACCGCGACATGTACATGGGGCGTATCTCCCTGCGAATGACGCCCACTGATGCGATCGATGTGAACCTCATGGCGCAGCGATTCCGTGAAGACGACTCACGAGTTCGCTCACAGAAACAGGCTTTGCAACAAGGACACTGGTTTCAGTGCAATTACGGGACAGTATGGCGTGACCAGTTGCGCCCCAGTAGGCCCCAATGACACATTGGGTTTTGGGACACTTAACGGCGCAGGCACCGTGAGCGGCTTTTTGACCTCGGCACTCAACAGTAATTTCGCGCCATTGTTCCAAGGTTTTGGATCCACTGGCTTCCCCGTTGACGATTACGCTCAGACACAGAACCCGCAAGATATTCGGACTGTGAGCACCGATTGGGAGCCCCGCTACATTTCTGAAGAGGACATTGTTACGCTGGACATCAGTGTCGATATCACTGACGAGCTGACCCTCTACTCTAAGCGGCTACCAAAAAAGTCTGATCTGGTCCTCTGAGGATTACACCAAGGCCGTGCCCAGCGAAAACTGGACCGCACCGCTCAATGCCATTGCGTTGGCATCAAATTTAGGACTGCTTCCCTACAGCGCGCTGGAATACAACAAGGGCGTACCCATGTTTACCACGCCCGATGGCGTGAACACGACCAATCCTTTCCGGGTCCAAGGGGCCTTTAACATGGACGTATCGACCACCGATGCGCAACAGTGGAGCCAGGAGATTCGCCTTCAGAGTAGCTATGACGGCAACTGGAACTTCATGGCCGGCGGATTTTGGTTGACCTACGAGGGAGAAAACCACTACACAATCTACGACGCAGCGCTATCACTCTACGGCCAAATTGTAGGTCTGCCAATTAACCAGCGAGCTCTATGACAACCACACGCGCGATTTTCAGCTAGATACATGGGCTGCCTTCAGTGAGGTCTACTGGACTCCCACCGACGACCTAACCGTTACCCTTGGCCTTCGGTATACCGACGAGGAGAAATACTCACAGCAGCGGACCATTTATCTCTCGAGTTTTGCCGATCCCAACGCACCGACGGAGATTGGGCATATTTTAACAACGATGCCCAAGAAACGACGGGGCGTTTAAATATTGCATGGAACGTCAGCGATGACCTGCTGGTATTTGGCCAGCTGTCGACAAGCTTCACTAGCGGCGGCTTTAACCCCCTTCAACCCAATAACCCAGCGCTTGACCCTGCCCAAGGTGGAGACCCAAGTTTGGCAACCTTTGAGCCGGCGTTCATTGACGCTATTGAGGTAGGATTTAAGTCGACGTTGCTCAATGGAACCATGTTCCTAAACGGAACGGCGTTCTATTATGACTACAAGGATCGCCAAACCTCTAAGATTGTCAATCAGACATCGCTCAACCCTAAACGTTGATGGCTCCGTATTCGGTTTCGAGGGTGAGCTCAACTGGGCAGCTACCGACGCGCTCATGATCACAGCGCAACTGTCGTTGCTCGAAACTGAAATTGACAGTTCGGCGACTACGACGTCAAATATTGGTGGCGACTATTCAACGGCCTTCCTTTTTCGATTTAGCAGGGACAACTACCTGTTCTCACCCACCGGCGCCGCGCCCGTTGGTCAGTGTGCCGTTCTCGCAGGTAGCGGCTTAGACGCCATACCCGGGTCGACCGGCGTCGTCCAGGATCTCACCGGTAACGAGTACCCTGGCTCGCCCAATGCAAGCTTCAATATCGGCGCTAGCTACACGATTGGCCTGAGTGATATGGACCTGATTATCTCCACTAATTATTACTGGCAGGATAGCTACTACGTTCGTATCTTCAACGACCCGGTCGATCAGGTTGACGAGTGGGATGTGTGGAACGGCAGTATTCGCTTGCAGTCCCAAGATGACAGTTGGTATGCCGAAGCCTGGATTAAGAATATCCTAGACGAGGACTATGTCACTGGCTCTTATCTCACGGATATGACGTCAGGCAGCTTCCGCAACTTGTTCCTGTTAGATCCCTCAGACCGCGGGCTTCACGCTGGGAATGCGGTTCTGACCACTGATTCGCTCATACCTAAGGCCCTGCGGGGCCTTTTTTATGCCCTGCCAAAACCGAATCATGTCGTTAAGGGCGATGCAAGGCTCTGTTCTGACTAGCGGGAGCCAGCGCAATCGTTTGCGGTTACACAATGCTTGATGAACTCGCCCAACATACGAAACTCGGTTTGCCGAGGCGTCTTTTTACGCCACATCAAGCCAATTTCGCGAGAAACGCCTTCCTGATCGAATGGTTTTAGCGTGAGGTCTGTACTCGCGGTAATATCGGCATCCACAGCCATTTTGGGCAATAAGGTAATACCGATGCCATTCGCCACCATCTGGACTATCGTATTCAAACTCGTGGCTTGATAAGGCACTGAAATCTGACTGTCACGCAGCTTACAAGCTCGAGCGCATGGTCGCGCAAGCAGTGACCATCTTCTAACAATAAAACGCCTTCTCCCTTAAGATCGGCTGTTTTAAGCTGCTTTTTCTTGGCAAGGCTGTGATCAGGTGGGCATGCCAACAGAAAATTGTCCCGGGCGAGGCCCATAACATCGACATTATCCGCAGGAAAAGGCAGCGCCAACAGCAGCACATCCAGCTCTCCTGCATGCAAGGCATCAACCAGTGACTGACTCTGATCCTCTCTAATAAATAGTTGAAATTCAGGATGTTGCGTGCGCAAGCTGCGAAGCATTCTAGGGAGAAGGAACGGCGCTATCGTCGGTATCACGCCCAGCCTGAGCTTTCCCGTAAATGGTACCCCAGCCGCTTCACACATGGATATCATGTCCTCGATACTGACGAGAATTTCCCGCCCTCGCGTGATAACGTCCTGCCCCAAACCGGTGAGCAGAACGTTGCGGTTGTTTCGCTCTACTAGCGAAACACCCAAGGTTTCCTCCAACTCTTGGATACCTGCACTCAGTGTGCTTTGACTGACGTAACACGCTTTAGCCGCGTGACCAAAATGCTGGTGGTCGGCCACGGCGCAAAGATATTTCAGCTGTTTCAGGGTGGGCTGCCTACTCATCGTTTTTCCTAATTGAGAATCATTTAACGATTTATCGATTCGATCGATTAACTTTACAGAAAAAACCGTGTGAGCCAAGTGGGATTTACGCCGTATAGTTACTGACGGCGGCCATGAAGGTGCGCCAGTGACGTCACTTTTTGTAGAACGAATCAGGAGATCAACAATGGAACTGAAAGGTAGCCTAACCGAGCAGAACCTAAAAGACGCTTTTGCGGGCGAATCCCAGGCAAACCGCCGTTACCTTTACTTCGCCGCCAAGGCCGACGTTGAGGGTTACAACGACGTTGCGGCCGTTTTCCGCTCAACGGCGGAAGGTGAAACCGGTCACGCACACGGTCACCTCGAGTACCTCGAAGCGGTAGGCGACCCTGCCACTGGCTTGCCTATGGGCGACACCAAGAAAAACCTTGAAGCATCGATTGCCGGCGAGACCCACGAGTACACCGACATGTACCCCGGTATGGCTAAAACCGCCCGCGACGAAGGGTTTGATGAGATTGCCGATTGGTTTGAAACACTTGCCAAGGCCGAGCGCAGCCACGCGAACAAGTTCCAGAAGACTCTGGATACCATGGACGCCTAAGGCCTCTTCGCGCCGGGGGAGCGCCATGCGCTCCCTTTTTTATACGTTTAATCCATGCACGTCTTTGCCTACTCTGCGCGCGCTTTCGCCGCAGCTACAACGCGCAATGCCATGCCAAGAATCAATCTGAATCACCAACACTAAGTACCGCAACAGCAACTCCCCAGTGTACGCAGCAGAGGAACAATCATGCGCGAAGGAAGTCTAGAGGCACCCACCCGCCACCCATTAGGATGGCGAGAGGAAGAGTTTTGGGATAAGACAGCACTGGAATCGGAGCTTGAGCGAGTTTATGACATTTGTCATGGCTGCCGACGCTGCGTCAGCCTCTGTGATTCATTCCCAACGCTTTTCGACCTGATCGATGAGTCTGATACCTTTGAAGTCGATGGTGTTGCCAAAGAGGATTACATCAAGGTTGTGGATCAGTGCTACCTCTGCGACCTGTGTTACATGACCAAGTGCCCTTACGTTCCACCCCACGATTTTAATATCGACTTCCCGCATCTGATGCTGCGCGCTAAAGCGCAAAAATTTAAAGACCAGGGTGCCAGTTTCCGAGACAAGACATTAACGAGTACCGACACTGTTTTTGGTATGACGTCGATCCCACTGGTAGACGTGACAGTCAATGCGCTCAACAGCAACAACAGTTTTCGCAAGGTTTTGGAAAAAACCCTCGACATACATCACGAAGCGCCAATACCAAAATTCCACGCCAATACACTGCGAAAGCGCGTAAAAGATTCGATCCGCGAAATCGCGCCACAGGCGATGGGCGAAACCACAGGCAAAGTCGCTTTGTACGCCACCTGCTACGGAAATTACAACAGCCCTGAAATTGGTGAAGACTTTGTAAAGGTATTTCAGCACAACAACATTCACATCGACGTTGTACCGAAAGAGAAATGCTGTGGAATGCCAAAGCTGGAGCTGGGTGATCTGGAAGCGGTAAACGCATTAAAAGAGGCGAATATCCCCGTCTTAGCCAAACTTGTGGATGAGGGCTACGACCTGATTGCACCAATCCCATCCTGTGTGCTGATGTACAAGCAGGAATTGCCACTAATGTACCCTGATGACCCTGACGTTATTAAGGTACAAAAAGCGTTTTTTGATCCATTTGAATACCTATGGATACGCCACAAGGCGGGTGGGCTCAAACTGGAATTCCCCAATGCCATTGGTAACGTTGCCTATCAAGTTGCTTGTCACCAGCGGGTACAGAACATTGGCCTGAAGACCCGTGACGTTCTAGCGCTGGTGGAAGGCAGTGAGGTTGTTGCCCACGAGCGATGCAGCGGTCACGACGGGACCTATGCCGTAAAAAAGGAAACTCGCGATAAGTCGGTGAAGATTGCTCGACCCACTGTTCGCAAGGTAGATGCCCAAGCACCCGATCATTTCATCAGCGACTGTCCAATGGCTGGCACTCAAATTGCCCATTTGTCCGAGAAGGTGGACAAGGCAGAGCACCCAATGACGCTTCTGCGTATGGCATACGGACTTTAACATTTCACTAGGAGGCTCATTATCATGACCCATTTAACACGTGCAGATCTCTGGTCGCTTGAGGAGTATGCGCAGCGACGCGACGACTTTCGTGCCCAGGTCATGGCGCATAAGAAGACCCGGCAACTCGCCTTGGGCGAAAATGCGCGTTTGTATTTCGAGGACGAAACCACCATTCGGTATCAAGTTCAGGAAATGCTACGAATTGAAAAGACCTTTGAGGCCGATGGCATCGAAGAGGAATTAAGCGCATACAACCCGCTGATTCCGGATGGGAGCAATTGGAAAGCCACCTTTATGATTGAGTTTGGTGATCCTACCGAACGCGCTCAGCACCTCGCCAAAATGATTGGCATCGAAAATGCGGTTTGGTTGCAAGTGGGCGATGGTGAGCGTATCACCCCCATTGCCGACGAAGACCTTGAGCGAGAAACTCAAGAGAAAACCTCCTCGGTACACTTTCTTCGTTTTGAGCTAACGCCTGAACAAGTCAATCAAATGCAGGCCGGGGCAAGCCTTTACGCGGGCATTGATCATCCTGCCTACACCATTGATAGGTTCGCTGTAGAGAGCGCGATACGTGATTCACTCAGCAATGACCTACAAGCCACACAGCATTGACGAGGTCAACCTTGGCAACAACGATCGAGAGTAAAAATGAGCGGACGATTGAGCCCGGGACACTCTTGGTCTTTGATATGGACGGGACTCTGTTAAATGCCGAGTCCCGGATATCCGCCTATACTGGAGAGACACTAAAACTCCTGGAAGCGGCTGGAATAGCCTACACCGTTGCCACGGGGCGCACACTACAAGCCGCCCGAGGTCCCATAACCGGGCATCGCTTTGCCCTACCCCACATCGTCAAAAATGGCGCCGCCATTTGGTGCCCAGAGAAAGGCGACTACAGTCACACTCACCTGCTCACTCAGGCCGAGTTATGGCACGTATTGGCAGCCTTTACCCTTCAAGACATTACGCCGTTTGTATTCACCCTTGAGGATGACGGACGACACGCGGTGTATCACGGCCCACTAAAAAACAGTTCTGAGAAGAAGCTTGCCGAACTCTTTGAAGACGAGCGCGCCCTACCACTTGAGCCGCTAAGCGCCATGCCAAATCATGCACATGTTATCAATGTCAGTGCAATGGGGCCTGATGTAGCCATAGCTCACATCATCGAGAACGTGCGAGACGAACCAGCACTTGTCGCCTACACGGGAACGGCGATTGAGGCCAAGAATTTGTGCTGGTTGGATATCCATCATCATCAGGGCAGTAAGGGCAACGCAATCACGACACTGCGTGAGGAGCACGCCTTCAATCATATTATCGTCTTTGGTGATGGAGACAATGACGTCAGCATGTTTGAAATTGCCGACGAGGCCTATGCACCCAACAACGCCGACGCGGAAGTCAAAGCGTTGGCCACGGCCGTAATTGGTCACCACAATGAGGATGGCGTGGCCCGCTATCTGCGCGAGCGGTTTAACCTGACTCACTGAGTGCGTGTCGGGCTTATGAGGGTTTCTGAGACCCTCTGGGTGCTCTTGGCTGAATCAGCCAAACCCCGGCAATGATCAGTGCCAGCGCCGACCATTGCGGCCATTCTGCGGGCTCGTTGAGCGCGACAACACCAACAAGAAAAGCCAAGGCCGGTATTAAATAGTTAATGGTCGAAAGAAACCCGGGCCCCACCTCGCTAACGACCGTAAAGTAAACCCACGTGGCCATCCCAGTAGCGAAAAACCCCAAGATTGCCACCGCTACCCAAGCACCACTGTGACCTAGCGCAACCTGCCAGTCTTGCATGAGCATAGCCGGGAAAAACAGTAACAACGACCCCACGAGCAACGACCCGGCCGATACCGACACGGTATCAAACGGCGGCAATCGTTTGGTGTAGATACCGTTTGTCGCGTAGCAAAAGGTTGCCAATACCGCGGCCAATTGGCCGCTCAGCCGGCCTTCACCAGACGGAGACGCTGTAATTTGGTTGCCTAATAGCACTGCGACGCCCGCAAAACCAACCACCACGCCAAAGATACGTAACTGGGTGAGTGGCTCATTCTCTAAAAAGTAGTGCCCCATTAGCATGATCGTAATAGGCATTAGCGCCATCAGCAGTCCAACTTCGCCACTGGGAACTGATTGCTCAGCCCATGCAATGAGCGTGAACGGCAGGATGTTACCTGTCAGTGACAGGGCTAAAAGCCTGCGCCACCATAGCCACGAACGTGGCAGTTGTGATCCGCGCCAAGCGAGCAGTCCAAGCATGACCACGGCACCAAAGGTAAGTCGTCCCCACACCACGGTGATCGGCTCAAACCCCGCAAGCGCAAGGGCAATGAGGTAAAAAGCAAAGCCCCAGGCTATGACTAAGTACGTCAGTAGTAGCCAGTGCCGAGTTGTGGGTGCTTGCATAATCGTTACCTCGAACAGGTCGCCGATTCAACGGCGCAAAAACGGCAGATCTGGTAACCTTGCCTATACGCAATGGTCCAGAGAACTAGATTATGACAGAGCAACTCGAGCTGAGTCCCGAGTTACAGCACTTGGAGCGCGTCCGCGTCCGATCGCCAACCGGTCCCTTGGTGAGCTTGGGTGCAGCGTGTGCTCGGTCGCTGGTTCAAACCCACATTCTATGGGCTAGAGCGATTACCCGCAAGCCGCTTTATTTGTGGGAAACCACAGTTTTCTGGCGCTAGACGCATTTGTCTTTCATTTGCTAATGCACTATGACTACGGCCGCTTTCTTCGCCCGCTTGGCGACAGGACCCTGTTTGCCAACCAGCAGTATGCCGACCTAGTAATAAGCCTGGGCGCGGCTGTTGGCTACCCGGAAGTCGTGCTGAGCCTTATGTCCGAGGGCAAGGACTTATTACTGTACCCTGGCGGCACCTACGAAGCCGTGAAAAACCCAAATCAACGCTACGAACTCATGTGGAAACAGCGTTACGGATTTATTCGGCTTGCCGCTCAAGCTGGCTATACCATTGTTCCCTTGGCGGCAGTGGGACCAGACGAATATTTTGATCAATATCTAAGTGGACCCGAGGTACAGCAAACTCAGCTCATTCAATGGCTAACAACCATCGGTTTACTCTCGAGCGATATGCGTAGCGACCTAGTTCCACCCCTACCCGCCGGCATGCTCGGCTCAATTATTCCAAAGCCCAAAACAACCTTCTTTGGATTTGGCAAGCCCATTGACCTGAGCGACTATAAGGGTCAAGAGATTTCCAAACGTCAACAGACTACCCTGAGGACGCAAGTTGAAACAGCCATCAATAATGAGATAAAGAACTTGCTGTTACTTCGAGAGCAACGCCGCCATGGAGACGGGTTGCTTCGGCGAATCCTCTCTGTTTAAACCCTCAAGCGACAGAGCTAACACGCATGAAAAGCGCTTGTTGTGGAGCACACTATTTATCGTAACGCTGTGGTTTGTGCTTTCGCTCTTTGTATTGCCATCCTATGCGACACGCGTTGCGGCCAATCCAGTCACCAAAACACCTGCAGCGGTGGGATTAGCGTACCAGGATGTGACTGTTGAGAGCGACGGTCTAGCGCTGCCCGGTTGGTGGATGCCCGCCGATTCACCCATCGCCGAATTGATGTTTATACACGGTGCAGGCTCTAATAGAACGTCCCACTTTATTGATTCCTTGAATCTTTATAAAGCACTCACCGACATGGGCATATCAGTCCTAAGCATCGATTTGCGCAATCACGGTAATGCACCCAAGACCACTGGCCATCTAACCATGGGGCTCGATGAGCATCGTGATGTTTTGGCTATGGCAGCGTGGCTTGATGCCCGCCAAAGCACACACCTACCAAAACTTGTTATGGGCGCCTCGATGGGGGCGCGACGGCGATACACGCGCTCGCCAATGGGCTCAATGTTGATGGTGCAATCCTGTTTGATCCGGCGTTACACACTTCCGATAGCCTGATGCAAGGTGCCTCAGTTAATACGGGGCTACCGGCTGCACTGTTTACGCTGTATGCCTGGGCAAGCGTCAATTTCTACCCACTGCCGAGTGGCAATGCCGATACGCTTGAGCTGGCCAAGACCTTGCGGCTACCGACATTGCTGATTCAAGATCCCGAGGACCCGGTGACCCGATTGCCGTTCGCTCAAGAACTGGCGCAAGCTAACAATTATATTGATCTGCACTTGGCAGCTTCGCCTCGTCCCGATGCCCAGTGCCTTGCAAATAAGGGACGTTGGGGTAGCCATGTCGCAGCCTTTAAATGTGACAACATAGGGGTGATAGCCGCATTGAATGACTATCTGTCGGCTTTGGGTATTTTGGCCATTGAGGCGGGCAGAGCGGCATCCGAAAGCTAACTTAAGGCGTATCAACGCAGGAACATTTTTTCTATAACAACCTAGAGGAGTCAACAATGGCTAGGCATCGTTTAGCAACTTTTGGGGTAGCAGTGATAGCATTCCTGCTGAGCACAGTCTCAATGGCCTCCTGCCCAGATTATCTCGATCAAAGCATGCGCAAACTGGGCTCCAAGGAGACGATTAATTTTTGTGAGGCCTACTCGGGCAAGCCAATGCTTATTGTCAATACCGCAAGCAACTGTGGCTATACGCCTCAGTTTGAGGGATTGGAAGCGCTACACAAAGAGTATGCAGATAAAGGCCTGGTTGTCATTGGGTTCTCAAGTGACGACTTTTTCCAAGAAGAAAATGACGAAAAAGATGCCGCCGCGGTTTGCTTCGAAAAATACGATGTGACCTTTCCGGTAATGGCCACCAGCGAGGTACGTGGCAAGGGCGCGAACCCAGTATTTAGGGGCCTTGGCGAAGCTAAAGGTTACCCAAGCTGGAACTTCAATAAATACGTAGTCGACGGTCAAGGAAACGTTGTTGAGCATTTCAGTAGTAATGTCGGACCCGAGAGCGACAAACTCCGAAGAACCATCGACAGCGTCCTGTAATCCGGGTTCGCGTCAGCGCAAAGCGATAGCACCGTGTGTTTGCTGCGGCCGCACGGTGCCATTGACCTTTCACCATCTGATCCCCCGCAAGTTACACAGACGGGCGCACTTTAAAAAGCACTTCACCAAAGCGACATTGAATCTTGGCATCATGATCTGCCGGCGTTGCCACACCGGCATTCACAAATCCTATGACGAAATGACACTGGGTAAGTCGCTTAATTCTCTCGAAGCACTCAAAAACGATCCCCAGTTACAAACGCATTTTGAGTGGGTGGCTCGTCAGCGAGAGAGGGTTTAGCGGCCGTCACCTATGGCGCTCACGACCACCTGCACCATAGCCTCAATAGCCAATTCGCCGCTGATACGGGTGTTCGCCAAGGCGGCTACGGGGTCACCATATTGCTCATACATTGGCGCCACGCGCTCTGTCCAAAACTGCCTAACAGACTGCTCTGACCTACCTCGCTCAGCGACATCACGGGTGATTCGTCGAGCCAGACACAAAGCTATATCGGTCTCTACAAAGATAAGATGATCGATACGCTGTACCAGCGGAGCACTCGCACCCAATAGCAGCCCCTCTAAAATGAGGATGCTTGGCGGCTGCAGCGCTGCTCCACCTGCGCGCCGCGTATGTTGGGAAAAATCATAGTCGGGTATGGTGACAGCATGCCCTTGATCCAAAGCCGCCATCTGACGATTGAGCAACTCAAACTCAATGGCGTCGGGGTGATCAAAATTCAATTGATCACGCTCAGCAAAAGGCAGATGCCCAAGATCTCGGTAATAGCAGTCGAGGGAAATACAGGCCGCTGACTGGGTTGCCGAGTGTTTCTGAAAATGAGCCAACAAGGCCGCCGCCAAGGTGGTTTTTACCCGACCCGGACGCACCTGTTACACCTATGAGATAGGGTTTAGACACCAGCGGCTCCAATGACTGGCTTGATCAAATACAAAAAACACCTTCGGTCGTTAAACGGCCTGCTAGCCTACAAAATCGTAGCAGCACCATAGGTTTCAGAGAGTGATTTGCGAATCAACGCTTGCTCGCGCGGTGCATCTACACTCGCACACTCACCATTGTTCCAGCGGCGATAATCGTCATACTGGGGTCGGCCAATATTTACGACCATTTCCCAAGCGAGTAAACATCGCTCGAGTGGCGACAGAGGTGATTGACCTGACAAACTCTTTGAGTAGTCCATTCAATGTCAGACTCTCCACCATAACCCTATGTTGATCCTCCGAGTCGAGCACCATGACATGGGGCGCACGGGCACTGTAGGTCGGCCAAGTTTTGCCATCAACCACACCTGGGTCGCCTGAACGCGCAAAGTTGCCCCATGCCGTCATCATTCGACGGGTAACGGTCTGCGCACTCGCTATCAGGGTACATATAATCGCCAATGGGGCCATACATTGGCTTGCCCATGACAAACGCGATTTCGGCACCGTGTGCAGCCCCTAGTAACTGAGAAAACGGGAATAACCAGTTGTCGGCTTGCTCATCCCAATCAAAACGATACGCATAGAGCTGCTGGTAGCCTGCATCCTCTAGGGCGTGTAGTGGACCATCGACACCGCGCGCTTTCCAGCCTCGAGAGCGCATATCAATCCAGTAGCGGTAAAGGGGCGGATTTTTGATGGATACTTTTGGTGGAAGTAGACCAAAGGAGAAATCCGTTCCTTCTACAAAGTATCGGTTAAGGCCCAACCAGAGTGTCACCTCATCGCGATTCGAGCCGGATATCACGGGGATGTTCTTGTTGTTCTTTGAGTCTGCCAACGCGGCTGCTATGCCTTTTTTGGGAATAACGATACCGTCGGCGGTCGTCAGCGGTGCCAAATGATCTTTATCCAAACCGTAGTAAGCCCCTAACAACCTCTGCATATCGACACCGCGCAAGGTTTGGGCATCGGTTGACTCAAAGTCGAGACCCAGTGCCTGGCTTAACTCCCAACTACCACGATCAATGCTAGGAAATTCACGCTCCCGATTAATGGCCTGCCGAGGTGACACATCGGTCGTGTAACCCGATTGCGCTATAGCGCGGTGAAACAATCCGTCCGCTAATGGGGACACCAGCAGTGCATAAACGTTATGCCCACCAGCACTCTCACCGAAGACCGTCACGTTACTGGTATCGCCACCAAAGCGTTCAATATTACGTTGCGTCCACTCTAGCGCGGCTAGAATATCGAGGGTGCCAAAATTGGAACTTTTATCCAGACCCTGGGCATTGGTATAAAGCGCTGGATGAGTCATCCAACCTAGCGGCCCCAAACGGTAATTAAAGGTAACAACAACCACCTGCTCACGCGCCGCGAGTTCACTGAAATCGTAGCTGCCCTTGTGCCCCGTGGTATTGCCACCACCGTGAATCCACACCATTACTGGATAGTGCTTTTGCTGAAAATCGGCGGGCGCCACGACATCCAGATACAGGCAGTCTTCTTGGCCAATGGGCCCGTCGCCGTCTACACCGGATGTTTCACTGGGCATCTGTGGGCAGAGTATCTGCGCGCTCTGCGTGGCCACCGACTGGGCTTCTCGGACAGTAAGCCTACGGGGTGCTCGCCAACGTAGCTCACCAACAGGAGACTCGGCGTAGGGTATATCAAGCCAGCGAATCACCCGCTCATCGGCGCTGACACCGCTGACAATACCCGACTCCGTTGTCACCGCTGCACCACTGACTGGTTTCAACTCAGGCACTGAGCACGCTGTCAAATGGGCAGTAAGTGGCAGGGTCACGACCAACAGTAGCAACGACCAACGGCTCATTAGGGACACCATGAACCTCCTCGTTTTAACCAAGATACATAACATACGATTATCGTTGTCATTCAGATGGGCATGTGAAGATGCTGTCATATTAGGACTTGCCCCTACCCCCACGACTAAGACTATCTTGGGCCGCGGCGCCCAACGCGGCCGTGCTAAAGCCAATCATAATCACTCCATTAATAGCTTGTAACGGACCAAGTAAACGCCACCGTTCAGACATAACCATATCGCCATACCCGAGGGTGGCGAAATTTACGAGTGAATGATAGTAGGCTGTTTGAAAATCTGAGAACTCACCGAGCATCAAAAATATTGCTGCCCAAATAGCGCCTTGAACCAGGTTGCCCACTACCAGAAACAACATGACCACGCCGATGACCGCGGTGCTTGCGAACACCGAGCGACTATCAATCCAGCTAAGATGCCGACGATAGTACTGTGCCGCGGGTAACAACAGCACTGCTTGCACCAGCAAGCAAAGCATCATGATTAATACGCCTACGATAATGTTAACTAGCACAATGGAGATCCTTGTTACGCGTGGTGTGGGAAGACCATCTGTCAATGAGATGAGCAGCCATCGTTGTGTAAACAGCGACAAGCAAAAAAAATCCAAATCGAACAGCAAAAGCCTGGTAAGGATCTTTACCGTTCGCACTATCTTCCACAGCTGGACCCAAAGACTAAAGCAGCTTACCGCTGCGTCAATCCAAAAGGGGCACCATAGCGACTTGCACCGGCAACGTAGAGACGACGTCCAATCCACAACATCGCCAAAAATATCCACAGTCCAAACAGTGGCAATACTGGCGCTAGTTTCAGGCCGAACCAAAGCGTAACCGCCATAAGCCCCCGATTACCGTGGCTTGCAGAAGCACAAACGCCGCCTGTCTTGTCCCATTCGACTCGCCAATCTGACTGAGAGCAATCGACTTAAGCATTACGGGCGTATGTGCAAGGGGATTGATGAGTAAAAAAAGATAAATGCTGGCAAGGTCACGATCACCGATCGAAAGGCTTTACCGTTAAGAGACTTCGCGTCGGCTTGAATGGTTTCTTTGACCAGCTCCGGAGGAGTCGTTGCGATCGGTTCTGGCAGCAGCGGATAGATTACCCACTGACTGAGTACAGCAATCCCGAAACCTGCCACCATTGCCTCTATTAGCATACGAGCGAGCGCAGGCTCAGTGACCGCAACGGCAGAGACAAGTGTCAAAGCAATTGCAAAAATCGTCGCCAACGCGGTCTTTCCAGACCCCAAATTCAGCTTGGCACTAAAAAACAACCCGACAACCACCAGGGCCACTCCCAAAAGCGGCACACCCTCGAGCATGGGTGCCACCAGAAGCCCACCGCCTAAAACGACAGCCAGTGCTCCAAGTGCTACTAATAGCTTCCTAGGAGCCATAGGGATCGCCGGTTCAGCTGTTAACAAAAACGCAAATAATGGCGCGATATACGGTAATGGGACCCCAAAGCCATAGGCCAAGCATAGCGAAAGGGAAACCACAGCGGCGAGTCTCAACGCCCGGCGAGTAGGAAGCGACATGGGGCTAGCGTGGGAGCATTCAATAGGCATAAGTCAGAATGCTAGTCATCCTAATGCCGAGCGCAGCCAACCAGTGGATGGGTGCGGGTGCATCGGTGTAGGCAACAACGGATGCCTGTCCGCCAATGCGCAGTTGAGCAAGCACATCGCGTTCTTCAATTTGAATTTGCACGGGGAATCGCTGAGCCTGACGCAGCCAATCTCGATCGTTATTGATCTTGGGCAGGGAGCCGGGTTGATTGCCCTGCCCGTATGCGACACCTAAACCAATACTAGACACGAGACCATCGACAACCACGCCGGGCAGTGCATCAAAAACTATCTCGACGGGCGTGCCCACTGCGAGATTGCCAAGGTTATTTTCAGTAAATTCAGCATCAATCCACAGATCGTCCGTGGCTACCAGTGTCATGACTGGCTTACCGACGGCCGCAAAACGACCTATCTCCGCCTGTAAATCGGTAATAACGCCAGAGCGCGGCGCTAGCACCTGCGTGTTACTCTTGTCGAGCAACGCTTTGTCAACCGCACTTTGGGCGGAGCGCAAAAATGCGTTGTCGGTAGCATCGTCTCCGCCTTTTGACTCGATGGCGCGCTGGATATCAGCCTGCGCCGCAGCAACTTTGGCATTCGCAGCCTCTAATGAGGCTTCTGACACCTCAAGCCGTCTCTCGGAAATTGTTCCCGGGTCCTGAGAAAATAATCGGCTCAAACGGTCAAAGTCTTTTTGACTTTTCTCTTGGTTAGCCAGCCGCGGCGAGCTGAGCCCGTGCGGCATCGACCCCCGCATCCCCAGCCTGAACTTGCTTGCGCGACTTATCTAGCTCGGACATAGCGCGATCAAGGGCAATGTCATAGTCGGCGGAATCGATCTGGAATAAAACGTCCCCTGCTTCCACCTCGGCGTTGTTGACAACACCCACCTGCGTTATCAGCCCCGCCACTTTTGGTGCAACCCCCACCACAAAGCCATTAACCCGAGCCTGGAGGTAAACGGGGTTAATCGCTCGATACGAGGTACCACATGATAAGTAGCCCAATGATGATGGCTACAATACGCATTGAACGATTAATGCCGTCGCTATTTTGAGATTCAGTCACTGCTACTGCTCCAATTTTTCGGGTAACACAGGCCCCTCAAGAAGCTGCCCCAGTCTGTGCGCCGCTGCATAGTTGCTCGGACCGCTGGAGAGATCATTTCGTTGATCGTTTGATCCTGCCAGCCGCCGCCCAACGCCTTATATAAGGCTACCAAAGCGCTCAAATGAGCGGCGTCATTTTGAAGCTTTCTGTCCGCTTGGCTAAAGACGACCCGCTGAGCGTCCAATACACGCTGGAAGTCGGCATAACCCTCTCGATAGCGGGAATTTGCCAATGCCAAAGCCCGCTCTGAAGACGTCACGGTTTCTTCTAGGAGCGTGCGCTGCGCCGCTGTTTTATCTACCGCGATTACCGCATCACTGATCTCTCGCGCAGCACTGAGCACTGTACTCTGATAGGCGGTTACAGCCTGCTCAAAACGCGCGTCTTCACGCCGAATACTGTTTTCTATTTGACCCCAATCAAAGATCGTCCACGTCAATGCAGGGCCAATCCCCGCCGTGCCTGCTGTGCCAGCGCCGGGAGACGTTCCGGCCCAGGCCAGTGAACCTCCAAGAGCGAGACTAGGGTAATACGCCGACTCTGCAATACCAATTTGCGCAGAGGCACTAGCCGCCGCCCACAGGCTTGCTCGCACATCGGGACGTCGCTGAATGAGACTTGCCGGTAAATCAGCAACCGGCACTGCCTGGGCGACAGGAAGCGAAAATTCATCTGTGGTCAACTCAGGTATCTCTCCCGGCGGGCGAGCAAGCAAGACCGAGAGCGCGTTACCAGTCTGAGCCAACGCTTGTTCAAGGCCCGGCAGCCCTGCCAATGTGCTTAGGTATTGGGTTTTGGCTTGCTGGAGGTCTAGCTCTGACTGTTGCCCCGACTCAAACATCTGCCGCGTAATGTCAAAGCTGCGTTTCTGCCGCTGCGCATTGCGCCGCAAAATAGCAATGCGCTCCTCAATAACGCGAAAACGCCAATACACGTCGGCAACTTGGGCAGTCACTAGCACCTGAATATCACGCTGGTTTAAAACGGATGCCATGAAAGCAGCGTCTGCAGACTCAATTGCGCGCTGAAATTTGCCCCAAAAATCCAGCTCCCAGCCCAGTTTGAGGCCACTATTCCACTGTCTGAAATCGTCGTTCGATGCACCAGCGTCCCTGACAAGCCATGCGCCCTCCGCATCGAGGGTTGTCACTTGAGGATACTGTGCAGCATCGGCGACGCCGACTAATGCTCTGCTCTCTAAAACCCGCAAACCCGCCAGCCGAAGATTAAGATTCTCGCGACGCGCTATTTCAATTAACTGAGAAAGAACCGGGTCGTTGAAATGCTGCCACCACTGACCCAGGCTCAAAGTCGATTGTGGTGCGTAGGTGCTCGCATTACCGTAGATGCCGGTCTCCAAGCGCTGTAACCACTCGATTTTTGGCTCAGAAAAATTGGGACCGACTGTTGTACAGCCTGTCACTATGGCAGAGACCAGCACACCGCGAAGAAGTCGCTTGCAAACTCCCACTATTAACTGTCGCTCGATGTACTTTGCTCAGGCAATGCCGGGACTTCGCTCACGACCCAGGACATAAACAAGCGATAACCGACCGATAGCACAGCCGCACCGACAAACAATCCCAACAATCCCATGCTCACCATGCCACCCAAAGCACCAATTAACACCACGGGCATCGGCACATCGACACCGCGGCCCAATAGCAGCGGTTTCAGCACACCGTCAGATAAGCCGGCTACAACAATATAAAGGCTCATCACTAAGTTGAAAGCCGTGCCGCCATCACCGGCACCCCAGAGCCAAGCAAGAACAGGAATCGTCAATATCAACGCGGGCAGCTGTACGATGCCTATGATCAGCGTAACGACAGCCAAAATTCCAGCGGCGGTATGCCCGCTACCAAGAAGCCCATGCCCAACAACAAGGCCTGAATAAACGCAACGCCTACCACCCAAGAGCGACTGAGCGGATAGTGGCAATAGATAATCGATGGATCTCATCGCCACGCTCAGTACCCGCAAATGCATGAGTGATTTGACGTACACCCTGATGCGCTTTCAACCCGTAAGCCATCATTATCCCAGCGATGATAAATGCGCCAATGAAAAAACCAACAGAGGCAAGAACGCTGCCACCAAGGGTTAATAAACGGAGTAACGCGTCTCGGACCGTTTGTTCGTGTAGCTTAATGGTCTCCGGGAGATTCTCAGATGCTTCAAGCCACACACCGTGTAATCGCTCGCCCACAATGGGCCAGGTCGCCACCGTGTCGGCAGGGGGAGAAATCGTCAAGGTTCCCGCTTTAAGGTTGCTGAGCATTGCATTGGCATGATCGACAAAAGACATGCCCAGTAACACACAGGGTATGCCAATCAGCGCAACACCCAGACCAGCCAGCACAATGGAGGCTTTGCTTAGCCCACCCACCCTCGGTGCTATATGATGTAGCGACTGGAAACAGCGTGACCGCTAAAATGAGAGCCCACATCATGATTGCCGAAAAGGGCGCCACGATTCGAAAACACACTAGCCCTATCAATGCGAGCAGGCTTTATACGGATGGCGTTTTGCAGCACACGGTGGTTCGTATCCAATGCACGACTCGCAGGCGATGACTCGGGGTTCATTATTCTATTCTCCTAAAGTGAGGACTCACTGGTAGGCTGACAACGCCATTAACGCGACGGCATAATGGCAGATTCCGGGGCCACGATTGGTCGCAAGTATGCCCGATTTTTGGCCAAGTGTGGCATTGGCGCTGGAGTGTTCGAGCGGACGTCTGCTACCCTTTGGGGATCTGCCTTCGCCACTGCATCGTAGGTTTCAACTGACGCTCGGTTTTGGCGACGTCGCCAACCGAGCCATCCACTGGTAGACTGCGCGCCGAAGTGAACATCCGGTCGGGTTATTTTTCCCGCATTTCGCTCGCAAGAAGCTCAATCAGTGGACATTTTGTGTTTTGTCCATCAGCTCTTGCTGTCCCTGCGCCTATCATAACCAGTTACTCGAGTAGTCGAATGAAAGCAACACTGAAAACAGAATGGTTGGGTAACATTAGAGCTGACTTACTCGCGGGCTTTGTGGTTGCTCTAGCCCTGGTGCCCGAGGCCATTGCCTTTTCAATTATTGCAGGCGTTGACCCGCGCGTCGGCCTGTATGCATCCTTTGTATCGCCGTGGTGATTGCCGTTGTCGGTGGTCGTCCCGGCATGATTTCCGCGGCCACCGGTGCCATGGCCCTGGTTATGGTGACCTTGGTTCGCGACCATGGTCTGCAGTATCTGTTGGCTGCTACGTTATTAACGGGTTGCCTGCAAATTATTGCCGGCCAGTTACGGCTTGGTGGGCTTATGCGTTTTGTTTCTCGCTCGGTGGTCACCGGTTTTGTTAATGCCCTTGCTATTCTTATCTTTATGGCGCAGCTGCCTGAGCTGATCGGCGTCTCGTGGCAGGTGTATGCCATGACAGCAGCTGGGCTAGGCATCATCTATCTATTTCCGTTATTGCCCATGATTGGCAAAAGCCTACCCTCACCCCTAGTGTGTATCGTGAGCATGACGGCACTTAGCATGTTTATTGGGCTTGACATACGAACCGTGGGGGACATGGGGGATTTGCCCGATACTCTGCCTGTCTTTTTACTGCCGGACATACCATTAAACCTTCAAACCCTGTGGATCATACTGCCCTACTCGGTAGGCTTAGCGGTCGTTGGCCTGCTCGAATCGTTGATGACGGCCACCATTGTCGACGATCTTACCGACACACCGAGCGATCGAAATCGCGAATGCAAAGGTCAGGGTATTGCAAACATTGTGAGTGGCTTTTTTGGCGGCATGGCCGGTTGTGCCATGATTGGTCAGTCGATTATCAACGTAAAATCTGGGGGGCGGGGCCGTTTATCAACATTCACCGCAGGGCTAGTACTCATTGTTATGGTGGTTTTTCTTGACGATTGGCTTCGCCAAATACCCATGGCGGCCCTCGTTGCGGTCATGATCATGGTATCGATTGGCACCTTCTCATGGACGTCCATTAAAGACATCCCCCGCAACCCGCTCTCTAGCAATATTGTTATGTTGGTGACGGTAGCGGTCGTGGTCGCCACTCACAACTTGGCGATTGGCGTTTTTGTTGGCGTGCTGCTGGCATCGCTGTTTTTTGCTCATAAGATCGGCCGCTTTATGGTGGTCAGCACCAGCGATGCGGATAGCCCAAATGAAAGAACTTACCGTGTAGTTGGACAGGTGTTTTTTGCCTCGAGCGAACAATTTGTCGCTTCTTTCGATTTTAAAGAAGCACTTGAGCGCGTGGTGATAGATTTAAGTGCAGCACATTTCTGGGACGTCACTTCGGTAGCCGCACTGGACAAGGTGGTGATCAAATTCCGCCGCGAGGGTGCCGACGTGAATTTAGTGGGAATGAATGAAGCAACCGAAACTGTGGTGGATAAATTTGGCATTCACAATGATCCGGATGAAGTTGCCAAATTGATGGGCGCGCATTAAGCGCCAGAGGGAAGCTATGAAATCGATTATTGCCTGTATCGACGGGTCAGTTGTTGGGGATGCCGTCTGCGACGCTGCGGCCTGGGTATCACACAAACTGCAAAAGCCGCTCCTGTTGCTCCATAGTATTGAAAGACAACCCCAGCACGGCGCCGACGATTTAAGTGGATCCATTGGTCTCGGGGCCCAGTCGGAGCTGTTAGAAAAAATGGCGCAGCTCGACCAAGAGCGCGGAAAACTAGCCTTACAGCTTGGCAAAAGTCTATTACAGAGCGCGCAAGAACGCAGCTTGCGAAGCCATGACATCTTGGTTGAAACACGACTTCGACACGGTGACTTTGTTGACTCTCTCGTTGAACTCGAGGCTGACGCACGACTTATGGTGGTGGGTAAAACGGGCCTTGATCATGGTGACAACATCACTGCCATTGGGTCCCACATCGAGACCCTCATTCGGCAGGTACACACCTCGGTACTCATTGCCTGTGCTCCGTTTGCGCCGCCTAGCAATTTTATGTTGGCCTATGACGGCCACGACACGGCTGATCGCTCGCTGGAGCGGATTATTGCGGGCGGGCTGCTTAATGACCTCCCCTGTCATCTGGTTATGGTTAAAAGTGGTCAAGCGACGCAGAAAAATTTGAGCAGGCAGTCAATCGATTGCAGGGTGAGGGATTTAATGTCACCGCCGCTTTGCTGGATGGCCCGGTTTTTGACTCACTGCAAAGCTATAAAGCGCAGCACGACATTGAGCTAATGGTGATGGGGGCGTTTTCGCACTCGAAAGTACGCCATCTCTTCCTAGGTAGTAATACCCTGCGGATGATAGCGCGCGCAGATACGCCGCTCATTGTATTACGCTAGGTAAAGGCAGACCTATCAGCTTAAGCACGCACGTGTGCTATTGGCCGATAACCGATAAACACCAATACACAGCACCGCAGACGTTAATGGTCATCGACGCGTACCTTGCGGCACAGGTCAATAAACGCGCTGACGGCCGGCCCTCGGTAACCGCTTTTTCGCAGTGCAAAGAAGAATCGTCGTTTCATGGTGTAGTGTTTACTTAGCCGCAACTTCACGACCCTACCCGAATCGATAAGCGGCTGAAGGACCCGGTCCGACAAACAGCCAATACCCAGCCCCTGCTCTATCGCGTGCTCAATGGGTTGATTGTGTTGGAACTCAAGAAATACCCGTAAGCGCGGTAGCAGCGCCGCAAAGGTAAGGTCGAAATGTGCGCGTGCTCCCGACCCCTTCTCCCGTAAAATCCAGTGTGCGGCCAATAGGTCATCGTCGGAGATAGTCGCTTTCGCAGCGAGGGGATGATCCGGCCGACAGAACACCAGTAACTCGTCGCCAACCCAGGGTAATAACTCGATGTCTGGATGGGTGATTTCATTTTCAATCATACCCATATCAATCTCGTGACTCAGCACGCGCGGGCAATGACATCCGGGGAATTACCGGTAGCAATATCGACCTTGGCATCGGGATAGGTCTTAAGCCATTCGGCCAAAAAGTCGACCGCGAGATGATTGGCAATTGTATAGCTGGCACCCAGCGCTAAATCGCCCCGGTGATCGACACTCAACAACTCTGCCTCAAGCTCGCGCGCTCGCGCGAGCAGCGCCTCGGCGTGCACTCGCACCCGCTGACCCGCCGCATTCAAAACCAGTTGTCGTCCCACACGGTCAAAAAGTTCCACGCTGTACAGGGTTTCCAGGGACTTCAGTGCAGCGCTGACCGCAGACTGAGAGAGTGATAACTGAGACGCCGCCTCGGCAGTAGTTTGGCCCGCCGCAATGGCCACAAAAACTTCCAGCTGACGGAGAGACAAACGCAGGGTTGGCGATGGTCCAAATTTGCTCAACGCTAATAACCTCTTATAGGCAGATGTGGACAGCAATGACTGAACGTCATGGGTCGACAGCTACAGTTAAACAACCGGCTTACTGTGACCAGACAACTTCAATTAACCAATTATACAGGTTGGATTGACCAATAAAACCCGTTTTACAGATTAGTTATGCCACTCTACACTGCGTCGCTATAACTGACCTTTGGATACCTCCATGACTGAACAAAAAGCAACCAACGTACACTGGCATGACGGCGAAATCTCCCGCGATGATCGCAATCGATTGATGAAGCAAAAAGGCGTAACCCTGTGGTTTACCGGTCTGTCAGGGAGCGGCAAGAGTACGGTGGCCGTGGCACTTGAGGAGGCACTCTATGAGCGAGGCCACCTCGCCTACCGACTTGACGGCGATAATATTCGCTTTGGTATTAACAAAAACCTGGGTTTCTCGGCCGAGGATCGTACGGAAAATATTCGTCGCATTGGTGAAATTGCCAAACTGTTTGTTGACTCCAGCATCATAGCCCTAAGCAGCTTTATCAGTCCTTATCGAGAAGACCGCGATAAAGTGCGACAACTTCATGAAGAGTCGGGTATGCCGTTTGTCGAGGTGTATGTCGATTGCACACTGGCCGAAGCCGAGAAACGCGACCCCAAAGGACTGTACAAAAAGGCCCGCGCCGGTGAAATCAAGAACTTCACGGGTATTGACGACCCCTACGAGGCACCCGAGAACCCAGAAATTCATTTAAGAACCGATCAAATGACCCTTGAAGAAGAAGTTGCTGTGGTCATCGCGTATTTAGAAAACCAGGGTTTGCTTACTGCAGACCAGCAAGGAGCCTAGCGCCATGATTAAACCCCACGGATCCGACCAGCTTAACCCGCTGTATGTACGCGATGATGCCAAACGTAGTGCTTTTGCTCGCCGAGGCTCAAAACCTCCCCTCGCTGTTACTAAACTCCGCCGCGGCCGCCAATGCCGTGATGTTGGGCGCGGGCTACTTCAACCCCCTCAGCGGTTATATGAACCTCGCTGATGCACTGAGTGTTGCCGAAACGCTGCACACCGTCGATGGATGTTCTGGCCTGTACCGGTGCTCAACCTGACACACGATACGACGGTCACCGCCGGCGAGCGTATTGCTCTGCGCGATCCCAATGTCGATGGCAATCCAGTCATCGCCATTATGCAGGTTGCTAATGTTGAGGCGGTAAGCAACGACCAAATAGACACCATGGCGGTACAGATTTTTGGCACGCTAGACGGTGACCACCCCGGGGTGAGCACCTTCAAGTCTTTGGGCAACACGGTTTTATCCGGCCCCATCGAAGTCCTCAGTTTGAGTTACTTCCAATCCGACTTCCCGGATACATTCCAAACCGCCTATGAGATTCGCGCGGAAATTGCCGAGCGTGGCTGGGAAAAAGTGGTGGCCTTTCAAACCCGCAACCCCATGCACCTTGCCCACGAAGAACTGTGCCGTATGGCCATGGAGCGCCTCAATGCGGATGGCTGCATTGTCCACATGCTCCTAGGCAAGCTAAAACAGGGCGACATCCCCGCCGATGTACGCGATTCCTGTATTCGAAAAATGGTAGAGCTGTACTTTCCACCCAACAGCGTCATGGTCAGTGGTTACGGCTTCGACATGCTCTATGCCGGGCCCCGTGAAGCGGTACTGCATGCGGTATTTCGTCAAAACATGGGAGCGACTCACCTTATTGTGGGGCGTGACCATGCTGGTGTGGGCGACTACTACGGCCCCTTTGACGCACAAACCATTTTTGACACCGCTGTTCCAGAGGGTGCACTAGCCATCGAGATTTTCAGGGCCGACCACACCGCCTGGTCAAAAAACTGGGTAAAGTGGTAATGATGAATGAAGCGACAGATCACGAGAAGGACGATTTTATTCTGCTCTCAGGTACCAAGGTTCGTGAGATGCTGGGCCAGGGTATTGCCCCGCCACCCGAATTCTCTCGCCCCGAAGTCGCCAAAATACTAATGAACTATTATCAAACAATCGATGGCTAAATAGGACAGCACCATGGCACGCCCGTTTCCACCCCGACGTTCGTGTTTATACATGCCCGGCACAAATAGCCGGGCACTCAATAAAGCACGCACACTCGACGCCGACGTCATTATCATGGATCTCGAAGACGCGGTAGCCCCGACAGCAAGCCACTGGCACGCGAGCAAGTCATGGCCGCCGTAGCCGAGGGTGGGTATGGCTACAGAGAGGTGTGGATACGGATAAACTCGCTGGCAAGTGCTTGGGGTAGCGAAGACTTAAAGATGGCCATAGCGGCACAACCCGATGGCATTGTCCTGCCCAAGGTTGAAGAACCCGACGACATACAGGTGGTGAACGAGGCGCTTCGCGGTGCGAATCTGCACGGCAACACGCAGCTCTGGGCCATGATTGAAAGCCCAAGCGCGGTGTTGAATCTTCAATCGATTGCCCAGCTGGGGCCTATTACGCGCCTAGGCTGGGTTGATTTTTGGTGGCAATGATCTGGCCAAAGCCTTGGGCATTACGGTTAGCGCCGACCGCATCGCCTTGCAGCAGTCCCTGAGCATGATGGTTTTAGCCTGTCGAGCCAACGGTCTCACGGCTATTGACGGGGTATTCAACCAAATTGACGACGCCGAGGGCCTCGAAGCCGAATGTATCCAAGGCAGAGCCTTTGGTTTTGATGGCAAAACAGCCATTCATCCAAGCCAGCTTGCCATCTGTAACCGCTGCTTTTCGCCAAGTAACGAGGAAGTCGCGCACGCCGAAGCGATTGTCGCAGCCTTTAAGCAATCGGCAAATGCGAATGCCGGCGTCTTACAGGTAAACGGCCAGATGGTCGAACGCCTCCATTTTGAGCAGGCCGAGCAGTTGCTTGCTCGACAACAGGCATTGGCAGAGCGTTCGGGTTAATCAGCTTATAGACTGGCCCCGCGCATCGGCTTAAGGCGAACCGCGAAGCATGTTCAGCAGTACGGCTATACGCTCGCGGCCTGCGCTGCGCTGGGCAACATAACGCACGTGCGCGTCCTCTGAAGCCTGGGGATCCAGCTCAATCCCCCACAAGGCGTCAATCTCATTGGGCAGCATGCTGTAGCGCATATCGGTCACACGCAGCGGGTTACTGGCATCGACGGCCAGATACCCCGCAGAAAACCAGCGAAATCGCTCGATGTCCCGCGCTTGCTGACTGGCTCCATCTAGCCAAGGGAGGTGCTTGTCTAGTTGCAATTTCTCAACGCTGTCTCCCGCATAAACCCTAGGCGTCAAGCCCGCACGAACCGCATCGACATAGTAGCGACCGTCGTGTTCATAAATGACCTTCCATAGCAGCAAATTGGCAAACCCCGGTTTGGCCGACAGCGCTATGGGTGTATGACCCCGGCTCAGCGCAAGCTCATAACCCACTGTCTCCGGCACGCTGTCCTTGGACAACACCAAACAGTAAGTAAGTCAGCGCCCAAAGCGTGCCGGCACGCGCAATCCAAGCACTCCCCGTGCGGGCCGCCAACAGCACCGCCAGCAACAGTGGCAGTGTGAACAACGGGTCGACAACGCTGACATTATTCCAGGCAACCCTGACATCGGAAAACGGCCATAACAGCAGCGTGCCATAGGTGGTGCATGCATCGAGTAGACCGTGGCTGCCGTATCCCAGCAACGCCACCCCATAACAGCTCCCAAACGACAACCGCCCCCGAACCAGCGGCCACAATGCCAAACTACAGATGAGCGCTCCCAGGGGTATAAAAATGAGGGAGTGGGTAAATTGTCGGTGATACATGAGAAATAATAGGGGGTCACTGCTAGAGCGGATGAGCACGTCCAGATCCGGTGCCATCCCCGCCAATCCGCCTATGAGCGCAACGCGGGCCACGTGACCCGTTCTATCCATACTTTGGGGGATGGCGGCCCCAACCGCCGCCTGACTTAAAGGATCCATTCGAGTAGTCTCACGGTTGAGCCGTACAGTGGCGCACGCGGAAAAGCAGTCAGCCTCCAGCGCTGGGTACCGGCTTAGCATGCTCATGATAAAAGCACAGGATAACCCTATGACAGACGAGTTACTGACTTTTGGCCAAACTTTAGATTATTTCGCTGCACAAAACCCTGACGAAATCGTCCTTCAGTGTGCCCAACTAGACGGATCAGTTACTGCACTCAGCCGACATGAACTGCGTATTCACAGTGACGCGATTGCGCTGCAACTGATTGATCTTGGCGTTAACACCGGGGATCTCGTTCCTATTATCCTGCCAACCTCGGTAAGCTTTCTGGTTGCCACGACCGCCATTTTTAAGGCGGGCGGTACGCCAATGCCGGTGAGTCACAAATTACCCGACAGCGAGCGAGACGGTTTATTAACGCTGGCCAAACCCAAGGCGGTATTCAGTGAGACCGACTGTGGTTATCCGAGCGTAAGCACCCGTGTATCAACGACAGATAGCTTAAAGATGCACTCAATCCCCGTTCGCATCAGCGACCCCATAAAAGCACTGGCCTCGGGGGCTCCACTGGCAAACCCAAACTAATCTTAACCAGTGGGCCTTACACTGCACCGCTGGGCGAAAATCTTGTGGGTCAAACGCTCCGCTTTCAGGCAGGTGATCTCAAGTACTCTCCCGGCCCGCTGTACCACAATGGCCCTTTTTGGTTTTCGCTCAATATGCTCATGAGTGGTGGTCGCGTACTGCTCAATGAGCGTTTTGACGCTGCGCGTTGTCTGTCACTCATTGAGACCTTACGGCCAACCGTACTCAATTTAGTGCCCACCATGATGCAACGCATGTTGCGCGCGCCTAATTGGCGTAGCGCCGACCTCTCATCGCTACGCGTTGTTTGGCATTTAGCCGCCCCCTGCCCTGCCTGGGCAAAAAAAGGGTTTATTGAACGGCTTGGCGGAGAGACCGTTCTTGAGCTTTGGGCGGCCACGGAAAGCACCGGAATGACCATGCTCGATGGTAACGAATGGCTTTCCCACCCCGGCAGTGTCGGCAAAGGCGTGGGGACCGACATTTTGATTTTGGATGAAGAGCGTAAGCCACTGCCCGCGGGCGAGGTTGGCGAGATTTTTACGCGCTTTGCAGGGCAAGCGGCCAATTACGAATATCTGGGGGCGAGTGCACTGGAGACTATCGAAGGCGATTACGCCAGTGTGGGTGACTTGGGCTGGCTTGACGATGACGGCTATCTTTACCTTGCCGACCGGCGTACCGACCTGATTATCTCTGGCGGCGCCAATATTTTTCCCGCCGAAGTTGAAGCCGTTATCTCCCAGCATCCCAGTGTTAACGATGTTGCCGTGGTGGGCTTGTCTGATCCCGATCTTGGCCGCCGTGTTCACGCCGTGGTGGAGTTATACGCCGACAAAGCTGCTGTGAGCGCTGAAGAACTACTCGATCTCTGCGGAGCGCAGCTCGCGCGTTACAAAGTGCCTCGCGGTATCGAGTTTGTCGCAAAATTACCGCGCAATGACGCGGGCAAAATCCGTCGCGGCGCACTTCGCGATGAGCGCGAGACTAAGGCCTGAGCCTTAGGTTACGATTGTGTGGCAAAAAAAAGCCCGCTTGCGCGGGCTTTTTTTGGTTTAGGCGAGCTTAGAACTTCAGGGTTCCACGCACACCAAAGACAGCGCCTTCATCCATGAACCATGTGTGACTACCGGCCAACACGGGGGTATCAAAGCTCTGCTGCAATGCCGCCTCATCAAAGATGTTACGTCCATAGGCCATCAACTCCCAAGACTCCCCTACCAGGCCAACGCGCGCGTTTACCTTGGTGTAGGACGGAATAACATCAATGGGGTCAGCATCACCCGCTGAGTCAAACTCACCTCGATAGTTGACGTCTAAACCCGCAAACAACTCCATTCCCATAAACGGCCGACGGTAATCTAGGAACGCATTACCGCTCACTTCAGAGGCATACAGGGTTCGGACACCAGTCAGGTCATTAGAAGAGCTTGGGCCGCCCGCTGCAATGCCCTGAGTGGTACCACAGGCAGAATTCTGATCAAGCTGCTTGGCGGTACAAGGTCCGTCTACAAAATCGCCGTATTCGGCATCGAGGTAGGCCGCGTTAACACCAAGTCGCAGCTCATCGGTTAACTGCCATTGGAAGTCGACTTCCAAGCCCATAACTTCAGAGGATGCTGCGTTTTTAACAGAGAAACCGACACCCTTAAAGATAGTGGTCTGTAGGTTGTCGTACTCCGAGTAAAACGCCGCCCAGTTGACGCGCATAGAACCATCCATCAGCTCATGCTTACCGCCAATTTCAAAGGCATCGACCGATTCATCATCAAATTCAAAGTCTTCGTTTGGTACGGTCGAGACAAACTGACTGGCTTGGAAGCCGTTGTTCACCACCGGCGGGATTGGGGGCACACCTACTGGGATATTACCGGGGTTGCCGTCATCCGCGGCACTAAAGCCGCCAGACTTAAAGCCCTGTGAGAAGCTGACATAGACCATCGAGCTGTCACTAATATCCCACTGAAGGTTGGCAGAAGGTGAGAAGTCCGTAGTCTTGCGTTCGCCTTCCCAATACTTGTTGTAGGTATTAAACGAGCTAGCCTGCACCACGGCTAACCAGTTATTGTACCCACCGGCACAGCCTAACTCATTATTACCGGTCAGGCCGCACAGGCTATCACCTAGCTTCTGGTCGCTCACGGCGTCTTTCTCTTCCTCGGTGTAGCGCGCCCAAGGTCAAGCGCAAGGTCTCAGTGAGCTCAAGGGTACCTTGAGCAAAGAACGCTACCGACTCTGTGTTCTGTACAAAGTTATGGTTTCTGGCAACCTGATTGGCGGTGTACACGCCGTAACCCGGAATACCATTTAGTGGGCTATCCGAGGTAAGTACTGTCAGCAGGTTTTGCGGCATAAACGCGGCAGGTACCTGGCCGCCAGTTAGTGCAAGCGACAGGAACTCAGGGAAGAGCCCGTCGAAATTGGTATCAATTTGTACCTGACCTTGCATATCGAGCTGGTTGTCGTCGGCATACACACCAACGGTGTAATTGAGCTTATCACCAATGTCGTCGGTCCAGCGGAATTCTTGGCTCGCCTGTTTGAAATCGTGCTGGTCGCTTCGATCAATAAACTGCAGCGGCAGCCAATCTACATCGACGTCATCGAAATAGTTGTAGGCGGCATACCCTGTAACCGACGTCAGGGTACCGGTGCCGATATCCCAACTCATATTTAACGAATAGTTCTCGATTTCATCAACACTGTTATCCGGCTTAAGGCCAATACCTATGCCGTCTTCCTGGCTGCGACCGTAGTTATTGTCCTTGTAGGTGGTGAAATCACGACCGGCGATTGAACCAAAAGTTAGGGAAAAAGACGTCCATAATCTGGTAAGCGGTGTTGGCAAAATCCGATCGATTCGGCACATCGGTCTCACGCTCAGCAGGCGTCAGGAATTTCCATGTCGCACTCGGCGCACCGTCGCGATCACGCTTATTAATTGAATACTTAAAATTTGCTGAGAACGTATCAGACGGCTCCCAAAGCAAGGTGACGCGCAGGCCGTTTTCGTCGGTTGCACCTTCATCTTGATCAAGGAACGCGTTGTACACATAGCCATCGGTCTCACGACGTCGGAACGCTAAGCGTGCACCAAAAGTATCACCACCGGCCTGAACAAAACCCTCGTAAATTGCGCCGCCGTTCTCTTCAACCGAGGCATTTACCTCACCACTAGCGCCTTCGCCAAGGGTGGGAGATGCACTGGCAATGTTAATGGCACCGGCAACCGTATTCTTACCGAATAAGGTACCCTGGGGACCTCGTAGCACCTCTACGCGCTCGACATCCATCAAGGCAGAGCGGTACTGACGGCCACGACCTAAGTAAACCCCATCGAGGTACATACCCACGGACTGTTCAAAACCGCGGTTGTTGCCAGAGCCAATACCGCGCATATAGATATTGGTATTCACCGACGCCTCGGCAATGTGCAAGCTGGGCACAAAATCTGCCAACGCAGAGAAGTTTAAAATAGTGGCGTCTTGAATTTTCTCGCCACCAATAGCGCTAACCGAAATTGGTACATCTTGCAGGTTTTCAGCCCGCTTCTGTGCGGTAACGATAACTTCTTCGAGTTGCTGAGCTTGGACGCCGCCGGCCATAGTTGCGATAACCATTGACACAGCGAGTGGAAGTTTGGAGTGACGACCCACCATAAGAAACCTCTTATTTGTCTTTATACGTATATTTATCTACCAGCCATATTGGTAGTATCCGAATCCTATACTCTCCCAGCTTCATGGCAACCCCTTTGCGACAGTTTTAGTTCGAAAACTGGTACAAATCGACAAAAAAGCCGACACTCACCACAAATTTGTCGGTCGAAAAACACTCGGGAGCATCAGTGATAGCTAATAGCCGCTGAGACGGGTATTTTTGCAAAATCGAGAAGACCCATAAAAAGCAAACCAACAGCCACGAGGCACGCATGCAAACCCTTGAGCAACTCTCTGCTATTTCTGAGCTGGACATTTGCCACCAAGCAGGCATTACTACCCTCACCCTCAATCGTCCTGAGGCGAACAATGCCCTGAACCGCGCGCTAAGCGAGGGGTTGGTTACGGCCATGCAGGCGCTCTCCAGCCACGAGGCAACGCGTGTCATTGTGCTCACTGGTGCTGGCCGTGCTTTTTGTGCCGGCGTGGATTTAAAAGCCCTCACCGAAGATCCCGGTATGCTCACCGGCAAAGGTCTCGGCACCGAATCTCCCATGGTGGTCGCTTTTCGTCAGTGCAAGCCCATTATTGGCGCGATCAACGGTGCTGCAGTAACGGGTGGCTTTGAGTTGGCTTTGGCCTGTGATTTTTTATACGCCAGCGAGTCAGCACGATTTGCCGACACGCACGCTCGGGTGGGTATTTTGCCGGGTTGGGGGCTTTCACAGAAGTTGTCGCGTATTATTGGCATTAATCGCGCTCGAGAGATGAGCTTAACCGGTCGGTTTATCTCGGCAAACACCGCTTACGATTGGGGCTTGGTCAATGAGGTCATCCCCGATGCCAACCTACTTGAGCGCGCGATGCGTGTGGCACGCGACATTGCGGACGCCGATGGTCCAACCGTCGTTGCGCTCAACCAGCTCATGACCGACGGCTGGCAACTGCCGCTCTCTCAAGCGTTGGAGCTCGAAGGTGAACGCGCTCGAGCACATGTGAGTGGTGTTGATTTTACTGCCATGAACGACAGATTACAGTCATTGAGAGCGCGGGCCAAAGACAACCGCTAACAAAATCTGGGAGAAAATACATGAAGACACGTGCTGCAGTGGCATTCGCCGCGGGTAAACCGCTTGAAATATGCGACGTCGACTTAGGCGGGCCTCAACCCGGTGAGGTCATGGTTGAGATCAAAGCAACCGGGGTCTGTCACACGGATGCCTTCACGTTATCGGGTGATGATCCAGAAGGGGCTTTTCCCGCGATATTGGGCCACGAGGGCGCGGGGGTCGTTGTTGAAGTGGGTGCTGGCGTCACCAGCGTGAAGCCGGGTGATCATGTCATACCGCTTTACACGCCCGAGTGCCGCACCTGCGATTTCTGCCTACATCCCAAAACCAATCTCTGCCAGGCGATTCGTGAAACCCAAGGCAAAGGGTTGATGCCCGACCATACCTCGCGCTTTTCTCTTGATGGCACTCCCCTACTTCACTACATGGGATGCTCGACCTTTTCAAATTACACCGTACTCCCCGAGATTGCTGTCGCTAAAGTGCGCGAAGATGCCCCCTTTGACAAAATTTGTTACATCGGTTGCGGTGTTACTACGGGGATAGGCGCCGTAGCCTTCACCATGAAGGTAGAGCCCGGCGCCACCGTGGCGGTTTTTGGTTTGGGGGGCATTGGTCTTAACGTTATCCAGGGCGCCAAGATGGTTGGCGCTGGCCGCATTATTGGTGTGGATACCAATCCCGCTAAAGAGGCCTTGGGCAAGCAGTTTGGCATGACCGATTTCGTAAATGCCAGTGAACACGACAACGTAGCCGATGCCATTGTTCAGTTGACCGGCGGCGGCGTGGATTACAGCTTTGAATGCATTGGTAACGTCAACGTAATGCGCGCCGCGCTTGAATGCACTCACAAAGGCTGGGGACAAAGCTGTATTATTGGTGTGGCGGGTGCTGGGCAAGAAATCTCAACGCGCCCTTTCCAACTGGTAACAGGGAGATCCTGGCATGGAACCGCCTTTGGCGGCGCGCGGGGGCGCACCGATGTGCCTCGCATTGTCGACTGGTACATGGACGGCAAAATCAATATTGATGATTTAATTACTCACACCATGCCACTAGAAGACATCAATAAGGCATTTGATCTGATGCATTCGGGTGAGAGCATTCGCTCGGTGGTGCTCTACTGATGGGTATCGAGTGCGTCTCTTCCATTGCCTGCTTTGGCGGCGAGCAACGTCGCTACCGACACTTCGCAGAGACGACCCAGTGTGACATGTACTTTTCGGTGTATCTGCCGCCAAAAGCAGCCCTGGCGGCCGTTCCTGTTGTTTATTGGCTCTCGGGACTAACCTGCACCGATGAGAATTTTGTGACCAAGGCGGGTGCGCAGCGCTATGCCGCCGAGTTTGGTGTTGCGCTGGTCGCGCCCGATACCAGCCCGCGCGGCGGGGTGTCCCCGATGATTCCGACGGCGCTTATGATTTTGGCTTGGGCGCTGGCTTTTATGTCAACGCCACCCAAGCGCCCTGGTCCAAACACTACCAAATGGCTGATTACATCGTGCAGGAGCTGCCCGAAACTCTGGCGGCAATAACTGCACTGGATCTGGATAAAGCCGGCATAGCCGGCCACTCCATGGGCGGACACGGTGCTATTACCCTCGCGCTGAATAACACTGAACGCTTCAGAAGTATCTCTGCCTTTGCCCCCATTAGCTCCCCAATGAATTGTCCTTGGGGCCAAAAGGCATTGTCTCACTACCTTGGCAATGACACGCAAACCTGGCAAGCGCACGATAGTGCCTGGCTTATTGCCAACGCGGAAAAACAGCTACCCTTACTCGTTGATCAGGGTGACGCGGACAGTTTCTTAACCGAGCAGCTACAACCCGAGCACTTACTAGACGCCGCGAGTAAAAGGCACTACCCCCTTACGCATAACATGCGCGCTGGCTACGATCATAGCTACTTTTTTATCGCGAGCTTTATTGGCGAGCACTTGGCGTGGCACGCCAATCACATCAAGACCCCCAGCTAGAGACTTTATAACAGAGCTCCGTCGCACTGGGCACTTCTAATCCCGGTACTCTAGCCCGGACCTCGACTCAGCTGTGTTAGCAATCTGTCCAGCGCGTCGGCGAACGTTTTGCGATCGCCGTGATTCAGGGGAGCCGGTCCGCCGGTGTGCTGCCCCGAGGATCGCATGGTCTCCATAAAATCACGCATCTGTAATCGCTGGCGAATATTGTTTTGAGTGTAACGCTCACCTCGGGGGTGAGCACATGCCCACCCTTCTCAAGCACGTCGGCCGCAAGTGGAATGTCTTGAGTAATGACAACGTCGTCGGGTTGCACGCGCGCGACGATTTCGTCATCCGCTTTATCAAACCCCGAAGAGACCTGATAGCGCGTTATCCAAGGAGAGTTGGGGATGGCAATAGCTTGATTGGCCACCAATAACAAGGGCACCTGCCGCTTTTGAGCGGCGCGAAACAAGATGTCCCGAATCACTCCAGGGCACGCATCCGCATCAACCAGCACCGTAAGTGGCAAGTGTCATTATCCTCGGGCGGCAAGCGTTACTGGGTAGCGCTGAAAAGGCACAGCCCAGTGACCATCCTGATGGTTAAAAGGACCGCTCTGATGCTCAAAAGGACAGGCGCGCATCAACGCCGTATGTCGCCGGCTGACCCCAGTAGCTGATGGTCCACAATCCAAAGGGAATGGTATTTTCGCGATACTCCTCGTCGGTGATGTTGCGACCCCAAGCAGATACCCGCAAGGTCATACCATTACCCACCTTGATGTCGTCGACGGTAACGCGCGCGTTAACAATATCGTAGGCATCAATTTGGCTGAACAGGTTTTGGTCTTTGTTGGTGTAGGGTACGTAGTCGTCCTTGAAGCTCCAATCGACGTGGGCATCAACACGGCCCCAGTCACTGTTGATCAGCGTCCAATCCAAATCAAGGCTAGCCGTGGACTCGGGAGAGTACGGAAAGTCTTTTTGATCACGGACATCAACACCCAATTCGGTAAACTCATCGTACTGGGTATCCAAATAGCCGTAGTTGGCACCCAAACGCAGGTCTTCGGTTAATTGCGCCACCAATTCAACTTCAAGACCCTTGACCGTGGCCGCACCCGCGTTGTCCACCGTGGAGGCCGCACCACCGGTACCCTCTAGGAATACACTAAATTGCATATCCTCGATATCGTTATAAAAAGCCGCCACGTTGAGCTGTAAGCGGTTGTCGAGCAATCGCGACTTAAATCCCGCCTCGTAAGAGGTTACCTCTTCGGGTTCGTAGCTATCAAAAAATGCATCGGCGGTGGGGGCCTCTCCGTTAAAGCCACCGGCTTTCCAACCTTGTGCCGCTTTTACATACACATTGATGTCATCGCTGAGATCGTAAGCGAGGACCAAGGTACCCGTGGTATTGCTCCAGTCGTCGCTGGCCGCCACGTCAAAACTGCCCACACCACCGGTTGAACTGTTGGGGTGGAAAATATACTGGTCTTTGTCTTCCTGGGTATAACGCAGCCCCGCTGTAACCGTCAGGCCCTGCATGGACGCAGGACGCCAATCGATTTGGCCATAGGCCGCATAAGATGTGTTGTCCAGTCCATACTCGTTGTTGTCGGCGGGCGCACCAAAGAGGCCAAAGAACGAGATGGGGTTAAACACGTCACCCTCTTCGTTGAAATAGTACAAACCCGCCACCCAGTCCAGATTATCTGAGCTACCCAAAAGTTGGAACTCCTGGCTCAGCTGGTCGTATTGAACGTCACGTGTTGAGGTGAACAAGTTCATTGGGGTGCCGTCGATATCTAGTTTATCTTGCCAGTCCAGTTCGCGACTCGCGGTAATCGACTTAAAAGTCATGTTACCCAAGTCATAGCTAATCGTAAGCGCATGACCACTGACCTCCGATTCTTCAAAACCCGACTCGTCATTACTGATGCTGCCAGCGCGGCTATCGGGCGAGGTTTCATAAAGAGCCTGAAGATCGGCCAGAAACCCGAGGCCTAGCCCCGCAAAGAATGCCTCATTGACATCGGTCAACTGGCCCATATTTGGCGCTTTGTCGTTCGAGGCTTGGTCGTAGCTGTAGCGCACACTCAGCTGTTCGGTGACATCAAGAACAATATCGGCTCGAAAGGCGTCCGAGTCGAGGTCTTCAAAGGTATTGTTCGACCGGGGATTTACAAAGGGATTAAAGCCACCTGTGGGGTCACTGTCGATATTGTCGTAGAACCCGTCGCGCGATTGCATCGAGTAAGCAAATGAAGCGCGGATCTCCCCAATGCCCTCGCCTACTGTACCCGCCGAGCCGGTGTCGATACGGCCACGAAAACCAGTGTACCCCTCGTTACCGACGCTTGCCTCGAGAAAGCCACCGAAGTTCTCGCCCGGGGTCCGGGTAATCAGATTAACGGCGCCGCCAATGGTGTTTTTGCCGTAAAGCGTACCCTGCGGACCACGCAACACCTCTACGCGCTCAAGTTCAGCCACATCGAAAATACCGCCTAAGTTTTTGCCAAGAAATACGCCGTCTAAATACAGGCCGACCGTTGGCTCCCAGGTAATCGCAGGGTTGATGGTCGTGGAACCTCGGATGGCAATAGTCGCCCCAGTGGCACCACCTGGAGACGGTGCTACCTGTACGTTAGGGACAAATAGCCCAATATCCTGCACGTCACGAATGCCTCGTGTAGCAATCTCCTCAGCCCCAAACGCCGTAATGGCGATGGGCGCATCCTGCAGCGTTTGCTCGCGCTTTTGCGCGGTCACAATAACTTCTTCGAGCATAGGCGCTGCAACGCTTGCCGACCCGTAAAGCACGGCAACCACGGCGAGTGATAGCTGTCGGTATTGGGATTTGACTTGAGTGATACGAGACATGGCTGTGACTCCATCGTTATTGTTGAAATAAAATTTACCGCCTTCAGTTTGCGATACCCCACCTAAAACAACATGGTCCACTTGGGTGATACACAAACGCTGTCGTTCGACTAACTTAGCGAATATCCAGTAACAAAAGTCGCCCATCAGTAGGAAAAAACAGCCATGGAGCCAAAAGTTGCACTTGTAACAGGAGCAAGTCGCGGTGCCGGAGCCGGTGTGGCTCGGGCCCTGGGACAGCACGGCATGACGGTATACGTAACCGGGCGCTCGGTTAGTATCAGCGACGCCCGTGGATGGGATGGGCAACCGCTGCCTGGCACCATCACCGAGACAGCCCAGCCAGGTCACTGCCGCAGGCGGGTGCGGCGTTGCCGTAGCTTGTAACCACGGAGACGACGCGCAAGTAGCCGCGCTTTTTGATCAAATTACGCGCGAACAAGGCCGTCTTGATGTGTTGTTCAACAACGCAACCTATATTCACGAAGAACTCATTGCACCCAAACCCTTTTGGGAGAAATCGCTTAGCGCGGTTGATATATTGAACGTTGGCCTGCGCTCGGCCTACGTCGCTAGTTGGCATGCAGCTAAGATCATGGTGACTCAAAAAAGCGGGCTTATCGTGTTTGGCTCTTCCTTTGGCGCCAACTGCTACATGCATGGACCTGCCTACGGCGCACAAAAAGCGGGCGTCGATAAGATGGCCTTTGACATGCAACACGATCTGCGCGACACCGGCGTTCGCGCGCTGTCACTGTGGATGGGGCCGCTGCGAACAGAGCGCGCACTCAAAGCCGCCGAGGTTCACCCCGAGCAGTATCAGGAAATTATGCAAGTGGCCGAAAACCCCGAGTATTCAGGCCATCTGACCTGGGCCCTCGCCACTCACCCCAACGCGCAGGAGCTAGCGGGCGATGTGTTCATTGGCGCCGAGCTTGGGCAACAACTGGGCATACTCGATGAGGGCAAACAACCACCCTCCCATCGCAAAATGCTGGGCGACCCGCCTAGGCGTTCGCAAGCCGTTGTGTATTAGGTTTTAGTTCTCGGCGCCCATGAGGTAATTGCTAATCGCTCGATACACGGGCTGCACGCGTGGGTCGATAAACCGACTCGATGGCTGGGGGTCACTGGCTAGACGCACGATGACCACCTCCGCCACCGGATCAAGGTAAATGGTTTGCCCATAGACGCCACGAGCCGCGATGAGCGGGCGAGTGTCAGTACCACCGTACCACCACATACTCCTATAGCCAGGCCAGAAAGCCGCATGGTCCGGAGTGGCTGCCACAGCCTTAGACGCCCCACCCACGATAGCCTTGGTAGCCGCTTCGGGAATCACCTGCTTGCCATCTACCTTACCGCCGTCGAGAAGCAGCTGCCCAATACGAGCTAGGTCGCGTAACCCAGCGTTGAGACCCGCACCGGCTGCAACAATACCCAGTGCGTCATTTTTCATATAGGCGTCGCGTTCAGCCGCCCATCGGTTTCCATACCCGTGCTGATATTAAATCAGCCACTGATTCTCCTGTGGCACGCGAGAGCACCCATCCGAGCACATCGGTGTTTATGGTGCCGTATTTGAATCGTTCGCCGTGCTCTGCTTCCTTGCTCTTCAAATTCACCAAGAACTCAAAAAATCCAACAGGGCCACCGTAATTCGAAGGCTTTGGCATGGCATCAACGGCACTCGCGTACACCCAAATATCAGACTGAGGATTGGTGTAGGTTTCATCGAATGCCGTGCCGGTCGTCATGTCCAACACTTGGCGCAAAGTAGCGTCGTTAAAAGCGGATGCCTTCAGCTCGGGTATCCAATTGGTCACAGGTAGACCGTCGTCAAGAACTCCCTCGGCGATTAAAATCTCGGCCAACAGTCCCACCACAGATTTAGTCATAGACATGGTGGCATGAGGTTGCTCAGGAGTGAGGCAGCCAGAGTAATACTCTAGCTTCACAACCCCCTTGTGAAGAACCAGCAGTCCGTCGGTATATTGCTGGTCGATGAAATCGAGCAACGCCCCTTTTTGACGGCTAGAAGTCTCCACATCAGCGACTACCGGTAGCACAGCAAGCTCCGGGTCGAGGTCATACTCTAGCACCCTGGCTGAGCCTGTGCCGCGGCTAACATTGCGCGTGGGCAATAACTCTCTAAGGTGACAAACCGACCAACGTATTTTTGGAAAGCTCCAAAAATCGCTGTAAGGTTGGCCTATACGCTTGTCCTCTGTGGGAGGAAAAGCTGCCATCCAGCCCTGCTCAACCGGATCCGACTCGGCAGACGAGAGCTGTGCTTGTGCTCCGGCAATCGAGAAACAGGCCGTCAGTGCCCCGGCAAGAGTCACTGCGCGACGGGCGTTTAAAGCGTGGCCTAGCACGCCTCCACCAAACCTGCAGCACCCTGGCCACCCGCAACGCACATGGTGACGACACCGTAGCGTCCGCCCCGGCGCTTAAGCTCGCGCAAGATATGACCCACCATGCGCGATCCGGTCATTCCGAAGGGATGACCAATAGCAATACTGCCACCGTTCACGTTATAGCAATCGTTGTCTATGCCCAATGCATCGCGACAGTAAACACACTGAGAAGCGAATGCCTCATTAAGTTCCCACAAATCGATGTCCGCCATTGACAAGCCGGCGCGCTCGAGGAGTTTGGAAATAGCGAATACTGGGCCTATACCCATTTCATCGGGCTCGCAACCGGCGGTGACAAAACCACGGAAATAGCCCATGGGTTGCAACCCGAGATCCTGGGCTTTCTGGGCACTCATCAGTAGCGTAACTGACGCGCCGTCACTCAGTTGCGAACTGTTGCCTGCGGTTACCGAGCCATCCTCCTCGAAAGCCGGTTTCAAACTGGCAAGTCCCTCGAGTGTGGTGTCGGTTCGATTACACTCATCGCGATCAACCGTAACCTCGTGGAACGATTCGGCTTTGGTCTCACGATCGACTTTCTTCATTGTGACCGTCATCGGCGCGATTTCGTCGCTCAGATGACCTGCCTCGAGGGCAGCACCGTAACGCTGCTGACTCTGGAGGCTGTAAACATCCTGCGCCTCTCGAGAAACGTCATAGCGACGGGCAACAACCTCGGCCGTGTTACCCATTTCCATGTACATCGCCGGCTTTTCGTCTAACAACCGCTGGTTCTGCTGAAAGCTACCTTGATCCTGACGCAGACGCATAGAAATCGATTCCGCTCCCCCCGCCATCATGACATCGGTATAGCCCGAGGCAATTTGGTTAGCGGCCATCGCAATCGTCTGTAAACCCGAGGCACAAAAGCGGTTAACGGTGGTACCGGTGGTTTCGATAGGCAATCGCGACAACACACTGGCCATTCGAGCGAGGTTGAAGCTTTGTTCCCCGGCCTGATTCGCCACCCCCATGATGATGTCATCGACCTCTGCCGGGTCGAGTGCAGGATTACGCTCGAGCAGCGTATCAATAAGGTGTGCCGTCATATCATCGGCGCGGGTCAGGTTAAAACTGCCGCGAAAGGATTTGGCGAGTCCCGTGCGAATACTGTCAACGATTACGACGTCTGTCATGGTGAATTCCTTAAGTGCGCCACAGAGGCGAGATGGTTAATCAGTCTTGTGTGCTGAAGGGTTTGAGTCGGAGTTTGATGCCGTCACCACGGGGATGGTATTCCTCCCACAGACGGCGATAACCGGTACTGGCGATGCGCCACTCTCCGTCGATCTTTTTGTAACTATCGTTGTAGAGAGCGCTGCCCATAACCGTAATTTTGTGATTGAGCTCCACAAAGATGTCTTGCAGGTACCAAATACCTGTTGCTTCGTCCCCGTCTACCGTAATTTCAGGATGGTGCCCGTTGTGCATACCAAAAGAGGTGTCGGTAAACGATTTTTTATAAAAGGCGTCAAGCTCGGGCCAGCCGTTTAGCGTGAACTCGTAGTCTGCGCCTTTAAAGTGTGCCTGAGCATCAGCGGTGAATACTGACTGCAAGCCCACTAGGTCGCGAGTGTCTAAAAAACGAAAATAGCGCGCTTTCAGCTGCTTAATAAGCTCAATAGCCTCCAAATCCAGCATAGGTTAGTCCTTAGTCCGTGTAGCCATTGATGTGTTTGGCGGCTTGATATGCCATGGTCATTGCCGGCCCCAGCGTGGCACCGGGCCCCGGGTAGGTGGGTAACAGCGCAGCTGAGCAATTACCCACGGCAAACAGCCCCTTGAACACCCCGCCCTCTGCTTTTTTTACACGCGCAGCGGTATCGGTGTCGAGGCCGCCAAGCGTACCAAAGTCACCGGCCTCAATACGCATGGCGTAAAAAGGCGCCTCGTCAATAGTAGCTAGACACGGGTTGGGTTTTATCTCGGGGTCTGCGTAGTATCGATCGTAGGCCGAATCGCCTCGGCCAAAGTCCTCATCTTTGCCGCTCGCTGCAAACGCGTTCATGCGTGCGACGGTTTCCTCGAGGCCATCAGCGTTGACACCAAGTTGCTCAGCCAGTTCGCGAATGGTGTTGGCCTTGGCAACAAAACCGGTATCAAACCATTCTTTAGGAATTTGCCAATCAGGCTTCATCGCCTGGGTCATCATCGGGCCGACAATATAGTTACGTCGAAAGCGCGCATCGAAAATATGCCATGCGGGTGCATTAGGACTATCTTCCGTGTGTGTTTCGAATAGGGCCTTCTGAAATGCCATGTAGTTCTGCGATTCATTGGCAAAGCGTTTCCCGGCGCGGTTAACAACGCAAGACCCCGCAAAGGACTTTTCCATAATGGCCAGCCGCGGTGTTGGCTCGTCGGGGACGCATAAGGTGGTCGTCCACCAGGCACCATTCATCAATCGTGTTTTGGCACCAAGTGATAACCCAGCTAATAAACCATCGCCTTCATTGCCGGGCGACCCTGCGCTCCATTCCGTGTTGGTAGGTGCCGGCAGGTGTTGCTCGCGAAGTTGCTGATTCTTTTCGAATCCCCCAGATGCTAGGACCACGCCTTTACGCGCACGTACACGCGTTCGCTGTCCATTATGCTCGATAACAGCACCCAAGACTTCGTCACCATCGGCAATGAGTTCGACAAATCGGGTTTCTAACTCAACGGGAATGTTGCGCTTGAGTACCGACAAATAAAGACGCGCCACACCCGCAGAGCCACAGCACAAGCGTCGAGATATGGGCGTTTTAAAACGCCAGCCGAAGTCTTTGACGTAGTCCCACATCAGACGCGCAAGCAGCTTCTTCCAACCCGGTAGTTGGACCATCAAAAGATGCGCTTCCACCTGGGTAAAGTGAATACGGTTGAACATGCGCATCATGTGATGTGTCCAGGTCATGTTACGCCAGTTATCGCCAAGCTCTGACGCCATGATTGGGGCGGGCTCCAAGGATCGGTGCCCCTCACGTGCACCCTCTGCATTAGTATAGTAGTCCGGATAGTGCTCGAGGGACTCATAACGCACGTCCGAGCGGTCGTGCAAAAACTGCAGCATCTTGGGTCCGTTTTCGATGTAGTTATCGATTAGCTCCTCGGGCACATCTTCGCCATCGAGCGTCGCCATGAGGTAAGCCTTGGCATCCTCGGCAGAATCGCGGGCGCCACAGGCGCGCGCATAGTGATTCACCGGGATCCATATACCCCCGCCCGATGTTGCGCTGGTGCCGCCAACCTTGTTGGATTTCTCGATAATGAGAACGTCGGGGCTGCCCATCTCGTAATTACAAATGGCAGCCGTTAACCCGCCGTTTCCCGTTCCGACAACCAGAACATCGACTTCTCTGTCGTAGTGCTCGCCACTCATCGTTTCACTCTATTGTTCTGAACCGCCTTTCAACCATCCCCGAGAATCGCATCTTAAATTAGGGGTGTCGACTGGATACCGATACAATTTCGCCGGTCATGTAGCTTGAGTAATCACTGGCAAGAAACATCATCACGTTAGCCACTTCCCACACTTCCGCAGCGCGCCCAAATGCCTCGCGGGACGACAGCTGCTCAAGCAATTCGGGCGGTGTGGTTTTACGTAAAAAATCGTGCATCGCAATACTCGGCGAAACCGCGTTAATGCGAATCCCATGATCCGCCGCTTCCATCGCGGCGCAGCGTGTCAGGGCCATCACGCCAGCTTTAGCCGCAGCGTAATGACACTGCTCTTTTTGAGCTCGCCAACCTAGCACAGACGCGTTATTGACAATAACGCCTCGCTTTCGGGCTTGCATGTGGCGCAACATAGCGCGGGTCATACGCATAGTGCCCGTAAGGGTAATGTCGAGCACCCGAGACCACTCTTCATCGGTCATATCAACCAACAATTTGGTACCACCGAGTCCCGCGTTATTAATGAGAACATCAACACCGTCGCAATGGGCTTCGGCAAAGTCCACAAGCGCTTGTACATCGGTCTCCTGTGTCACATCCGCTATCTGCCCAGCGATACGACACGCGGGCGCCATAGCACAGAGCGTTTGCACGGCTTTTTCCAAGCGCCCCTGGTGGACGTCACTGATAACCAGTGCGCGCGCGCCCTCCTCAACGACTTTTTGGGCGGCCGCGTAGCCAATGCCCGCACCCGCAGCAGCAGTGATTAGCACAGATTTACCGTCTAACAGTTGATGGCCTTTAACGTACGGGGGAATGGTTCGACTCATGAGAGGCCTCAGTTGCTTGGGCCGCGCGGCTCTTTGGGCATCCCCAATGCGCGCTCGGCAATGATATTGCGTTGAATTTGATTAGTACCGCCATAAATCGTGTCGGCTCGGGTAAACAAGAATAGGGATTGCAGGCGATTTAAATTGTACGGACCTGACTCCAGTAACTCCGCGTCGGGCCCCAAAATATCCATGGCTAACTTACCCAGATTGCGGTGCCACGTTGACCAGTACAGCTTATAAATCATTGCTTCGCGCCCAAGGCTGGCATCATCCGCAGCACCCGAGAGCATGCGCATACTGTTATAGCGCATCGCGCGCAGGCCAATATGTGCATCCGCAATGCGTTGACGAATAACAGGGTCTTGAGCCGCGCCATTCATTTTGGCAATGCGGATAACTTCGTCGAGTTCGGTCTGAAACAACATTTGCTGGCCTAGTGTTGATACGCCGCGCTCAAATCCCAGTAGCCCCATGGCGACTTTCCAACCATCACCTGGCTCACCAACGATATCGTCAGCGCCACAGACCGCACCATCAAAAAATACCTCATTGAACTCGGCGGTGCCCGTTAATTGGGTAATGGGACGGATCGTCACGCCCGGTTGATCCATCGCAACTAAAAAGAACCCTAGGCCTCTGTGGGCTCGCTCATTGGCGTCGGTGCGCGCCAAAACGAAGACATAGTCAGATTCATGAGCCAGGGAGGTCCATACTTTTTGACCCGTGATTTTCCACTGGCCAGACGCCTCATCGAACTCGGCTTTGGTTCGGACATTAGCGAGATCAGAGCCGGCACCGGGCTCAGAATAACCCTGACACCACAGCTCTTTACCGGCGCGAATCCCCGGAAGGTATTTGCTTTGCTGCGCCCGAGAGCCAAACGCCAACAGCGTGGGCCCGGTCAGCGTCTCGCCAATATGACCAACACGGCCAGGGCCACCGGCCCGAGCGTACTCTTCGTTAAAGATAACCTGTTGCCCAATGGTCGCCGCGCGGCCGCCCCATTCCTCGGGCCAACCGATGCAGGTCCAGCCGCCATCGGCCAGTCGTTGCTCCCAGGCCTTGCGCTCGTCTACAAACACATGTTCGTCCCCGGGCCCACCCCGACCACGGATTGGCTCGAATTCGTCACGCAAATTATCGTTAAGCCAGTCGGCTACTTGCTGGCGGAATTTCTCGTCATCGGCACTAAATCGCAAGTGCATATCAAGCCACCCCGTCTAATAATTGCTGTGCAATGCGTTCACGCTGACTTGCAGGATTGCCTAGGTAATCTTCGGTGCTGCGTGCGCGCTTAAAGTACAGCTGAATATCATATTCTTCGGTAATGCCAACGCCTCCATGCAATTGGATACCACTACCCGCGCAGAAAAAGTAGGTTTCACCGGCGCTCGCACTGACCATGGCGGCGGCTTCCTGTAACGCAACAGTCGTCGCGTTGCCGCTCAACCACTCATCGGCAATACACGCTGCCCCATACAGCACTGAACGGGCTGATTCGGCCTTAACCATCATATCGGCAGCTTTATGCTTGATTGCCTGAAATGAGGCAATTGACCGACCAAATTGGACCCGCTCTGTTACGTAATCGACGCTGATATCTAAGCATCGACGTGCACCCCCTACCTGGTCGGCGCCGACCAAAATTCGCGCAGCATCAATCGTTGCCGCCAGCAATGCCTGCGCATCAGGGGCTAAACACTGTTCGGCGCTAACCTGTACCCCATCGAGTCGAAGCGTTGCCATGGCTCTGGTTTGATCAAGGGTTGGTACCCGTACACAACTAACACCGGGCTGGTCGACGGGCAGTGCAAACAGCGCGAGACCATTGCTTGTATTGGCTGCCACGAGCAAGTGCCCTGCCGCATGCCCATAGGGCACGAACCGCGCCTCACCCGTTAGCGCCCAGCCATCTGCGGTTGGTTCGGCGTTAATGCCCACGCCCGTCCAACCTCGAGCGGCATGAGTGTGCGCAAGCGCAATAATCGATCCAGAACACAGTTGTTCAAGCAGCAAATTGCGGTGTTCCGACGGCGCGCACTGGCGAAGCGCTAGGGCCGATAGGCAGCAACTGTAAAGTGGTGAGCAGTGGAGATATTCTCCCATCGCCTCGAGAGCAATAACCAATTCGACAAAACCAAGGCCAAGCCCACCATGGGTCTCTTCAACGATGATGCCTTGCCAGTACATTTCCTGACACAGGCGCTGAAACACCCCACGATCGAAACCGTCATCAGATACCATGGCCGCGCGTATGGAGGCACTGTCTGATACTGCATTCATAAACGCAGCGGCTGTGTCAGCCAGCATGCGCTGTTCATCGGTAAATCGAAAATCCACCTACAATGCCTCTTGAATTTATGTGACCGAGTTTAATGGCGACAGCCATCCGGGTTTCTGGTTGGGCTTAGCTACCCCAGACGGCTTGTGCGGGAACTTCGTTGGCAAGCAAGGTCTCCATGGCCTCGCCAACCTCGGCAGGCGCCCATCGTGCGCCTTTGTCCACTCCGTCAGTACTGCGCCAACCATCGGCAATAGCTATTCGTCCACCCTCAGCTTCAATGATTTTTCCAGACATATGTGCTGACGCTTGAGAGCACAACCAGGCAACCACCGAAGACACGTTCTCCGGTGCAAAATGATCAAATCCACCATCCGTGGGCGCCGCCATACGCTCTGCCATTGCCGGCACGGCGGTGGTCATGCCGGTGCGTGCCACTGGGCAAATTGCATTCGCGGTAATGCCGTAGCGACCCAGCTCGGCAGCTTGATTGAGCGTGAGTGCGGCAATACCCGCTTTTGCCGCCGCATAATTTGACTGGCCAATGGAACCCTGCAGACCAGCGCCCGAGGTGGTATTGACCAACCGACCGTTCACCGCCCCTCCTGCTTTCGCTTGGTGTCGCCAGTACTGCACCGCATGACTCGCAATGCAAAAATGACCTTTAAGATGAACGGCCATCACCGCATCCCAATCGGCCTCACTGAGAGACGCAAACATGCGATCGCGGTTATTACCGGCATTGTTGACAACCCCATGCAACCCCCCAAAGGTTTCAATAGCCTGCTGTACCGCTTCGCCGGAACTGGTGTAGTTAGTAATGTCCGAACGGTTGACAACCGCTTGCCCACCTGCGGCAATAATCGAATCCACTACCGACTGGGCCGCATCAACGTTGATATCATTGACGAGTACCTGCGCACCCTCGCTGGCCAAGACCCGGGCGTGGGCGGCACCCAAACCGCCACCCGCTCCGGTGACAATGACTACCCGCCCCTGACATATTCCCGTCATTTGATGTCCCCTAATCGGTAGTTACAAGCGTTCAAGAATGGTGACATTGGCTTGTCCACCACCCTCGCACATGGTTTGAAGTCCGTAACGCACCTGACGACGTTCCATTTCATGTAACAACGTCGTCATGAGCTTGGTGCCGGTTGCACCCAGTGGATGGCCAAGTGAAATGGCGCCACCATTAACATTGGTTTGCGCGTGCGGATAGCCTGTTTCTGCCAGCCATGCCATGGGTACCGACGCGAAGGCTTCGTTAATCTCCACCAGATCGATGTCGGCTAACGACAAACCAGACTTCTGCATCGCGTATGCCGTGGCTGGAATGGGCGCCGTTAGCATCCAAATAGGGTCATCGGCGCGGACACTAATGTGGGCAATGCGCGCACGAGGCGTTAGGTTGTAACGCTTAAGCGCCGCTTCGAGACCACCAACACCGCCGACGCGGCATCGCAAGTCTGACTCGAAACCGCTGCAGTAATGGTGCCGCCTTCCTGCAGTGGCTCTAACCCAGCCATGGCCTCCAAGGAGGTATCGCGGATCGTTTCATCGTGCGACAGGCCGGCCATAGGCACGATTTCGCGGTCGAAAAATCCCGCATCGGTTGCGGCTCGAGCCCGACGATGGGATTCCAGTGAGAAAGCTTCCATTGCCTCGCGCGACAGAGACCACTTATCCGCAATCATTTGAGCCGAGTTAAATTGGGTCACCAGACCGTTGCCGTAGCGCTTAACCCAGCCCTCGCTGCCGGTAAACGGGTCGTTGAATCCCAACGATTGCCCCGCCAACATGGCCGACGAAATGGGAATTTGCGTCATGGTTTGCACACCGCCCGCTAGCACCACGTCCATCGTGCCGGACATAATAGCCTGAGCAGCAAAATGCACCGCTTGCTGGGATGATCCGCACTGGCGATCTACGGTGGTACCCGGCACAGACTGGTCAAGCCCTGCCGCTAACCAAGCTGTGCGAGCGATATCGCCGGCCAGCGGGCCTATGGTATCCACGCAACCAAAAATAACGTCCTCGTAATCCGCATCGGGAATCCCATTACGCTCGACCAGTGTTTTGATAGCAAAACCACCTAGATCGGCGCCATGAATACCCGCGAGCGCGCCTTTACGACGCCCGGTCGGTGTTCTGAGTGCATCGACGATGTATGCATCGCTACGTTGGTTCATGAGGTTTCCTTATGCTTGCGCGAGGGTATCGGCGATTGAGCGACGACCAAAGGTATATTCCGGACCAAGTAACGCCTTGGGCCTTAACAACCACTCGTGAATGCGGTTTTTATGAAACCCTTCGTCGCCCCATTCACGACTTAACGCCCAGGCGCGTTTCACCCAAATCTGTAAGTCGCATTCCCAGGTGTATCCCATGGCACCGTGACATTGAATCCCGTTTCGTGTTGCAAGCCCCGCTGCCCGCGAAGCCGTGACCTTGGCATGTGACACCGCAAAGTCAGCGCGGGTTGGTGACACTGACGCGGTGTAGGCCGCGCGATAAACCACAGGTTTAGCGTACTCTAGCTGCACAGCCACATCGGCCATAAGATGCTTTACGGCTTGGTTTGCGCCTATGGGCTTACCAAACTGTTGGCGATCCGTGGTGTATTGAACCGTTTGATCAATAATGCCTTGGGTTAAACCTAACAGCTGTGCAGCACCGGCGAGTGAACCTCGGTTAAGGCTGGCACGCCACAGCTCGGCGCCTACGTCACCCTCGGCAATACAAGTTGATGGGGTCGACTCAAATTCCACGCTACAGAGTCGACGACTCGGGTCGACGCTCTTGTGCTTTCGCAATGATACGGCACTCGCTGGCACCAGATGCAATTCATCACCGTAGCCCAACAAAAACCAATCAGCGCTTTGGGCTAAATTAATACAAGGGATTGATCGGATGCCCAAGCGCAACCGATGCCTCCCCTCTGACCAGGGTTTCGAGCACACGCTGTACATCGCCATTACCCAACCCGCGATCTAAGATATCGACCAAGAGTGGCGTCACGACCATTACCGACTCCACCACGGATTCGGGCAGGGCAACCCGCCCGCAGGCTTCAGCAATCAAAACAAAATCAACCAGATCAAGGCCCAAACCGTCGAGAGATTCAGGGACCAGCATGCCGCTCAAGCCAAGGGCTTGTACCTGCTCAAGCAGTGCATCATCGCGGCCATTCTCGGTGCTCCAGCGAGCACGAATGCGGTCAGGGGTCACCTCACCATTGAGCATGGCGGCAATGGCGTCACGAAAATTCAGCTGGTCTTCGTTAAATGTAAAATCCATAGGATGCTCGCTGTGCTACTTGCGCGGCATGCCGAGCATCCGCTCGGCAATAATATTGCGCTGAATTTCATTGGTGCCGGCGTAGATAGGCCCCGATTGAGCGAACATAAAGCCATCAAGCCACGTACCGAGCTCAGCCATCTCCGCTGCTGTCTCCGGCTCGATCTCAGCACGAGCGCCCAGCAACTTCATGGCCGTTTCATGAATCATCAAATCCATTTCGGACCAAAATATTTTGTTGCAGCTCGCCTCTGGGCCAATACTGCCTCCAGCGGCGAGCTTGGAGGCGGTTTGGTAGGTTGACAACGCATAGGCCTCGGCATCCATGTAGCATCGCAGTACCGCATCTTCGATGCTGGGATCGAGCACGTCATTACCACGGGAACGATAGAGCTCTACCAATCGACGCGATGCCTGCTGAAAGCGCGCAGGACTACGCAGCATCAAGCCGCGCTCAAAACCTGCAGTCGCCATGGCAATGTTCCAGCCTTCGTTTTCACCGCCGAGCAGATTAAACGCAGGCACACGAACATCATCAAAAAAGATCTCAGCAAATCCAGGCAGGCCATTGAGCTGTGGAATGGGCCGCACCGTGATTCCATCTGCGTTCAGCGGTACTAAAATTTTACTCAAGCCACGATGGCGTTCTGAATTCGGGTCGGTTCGGAACAGACCAAACACCCAATCTGCATAAACGGCTCGTGTTGACCAGATCTTTTGACCGTTAATGACGTACTCGTCGCCGTCGCGATCGGCACGACAGCGGATAGCGGCCATATCCGAGCCAGCGTTGGGCTCGGACCAACCCTGTGCCCAAATCTCATCGCCGCTGGCCATGGCCGGAATAAAACGCGCTTTTTGCTCTTCGGTGCCGTACTCCATAAGGGTTGGGCCGAGCAAAAAAATACCGTTTTGGTTGACGCGCAACGGCGCACCTGCCCGGTAGTATTCCTCTTCAAAAATGAGCCACTCGATAAGGTCACAGCCCCTACCTCCATAGGCCTCGGGCCAGGTCACCATGCCCCAGTTACCCTTGGCCAAGGTCCGCTCCCAATCCCGGTGCGCGCTAAACCCCTGTTCGGTATCGAAAGACGGTAGTGGTTCGCGCGGGACGTTATCGGCTAGCCATTCGCGAACTTCCAGGCGAAAGGCGTGCTGTTTATCTGTGTAGTTAAGGTCCATGGGGGATTAACTGTCCTGTTCTTTATTCTTAGCCGCCATTGTCTTGGCATTTTGGCCACCCAGTTTGTCACCCGACACCAATTCGTTGTGCGCATGAGTAAAATGATGCCATGCAAAAGCTGCCTCCATTCCTGCGCGTTTACCCTGTAGGTCCTCGACGTTGTTGATAGCCTGTTTGGTAAGCGCAAGACCTAGACGCGGCATTTCGGCAATTTTGGCTGCAAGGTCAGTCACGTCGGCTATCAAGGTGTCTCGCGTGCTCACCTGATTAACCATACCCATCTGATAGGCGCGTTCGGCATTCATCCGATTACCTGTAAACAGAAATTCTTTCGCGATTCGAGGGTTTAACTCGTAGGGGTGCGCGAAATATTCCACGCCGGGTATGCCCATTCGCACGACCGGATCTGAGAAAAAGGCATCGTCGGTCGCCACAATGAGGTCACAAACCCATGCGAGCATTAGCCCACCCGCAATACACGCGCCCTGTACCGCTGCGATCGTGGGTTTGGGGATATCGCGCCACCGTCGGCACATGCCCAGATAGGCCTCTGCCTCACGCACATACAGGTACTCACCACCCTCTTTATTGGCGTGGTCATACCACATGGTGACGCGATCCTGACTCAGATGGACATCACGACCTGGAGTACCAATGTCATGTCCGGCGGAAAAATGTTTACCTTCGCCGCGCAGCACAATGACTTTCACATCATCGTCGGCGACTGCTCGTTTAAATGCGGCGTCTAGCTCGTAGGTCATGCGACCATTTTGAGCGTTGTTGTACTGGGGGCGATTCATCGCAATCCACGCGATACCGTCGGCCGCGGTGTACGTAACAATATCAGTCTCTTCGACGTTGTCGGGCGTTTGATCTGTCATGATGCGTTGACCTCAGCGTTGTCACGAATGCCCGGCGGGTTGTCTTTGAGCTGCTTAGCGCGCGCATCCTTAGGATCCAGCTCGGCAATAATCGCAAGTTGTTCGATGGTGGGGTGCGCCGTCTCGGTGAGGGAGTCACTTACAGCGACGTCAAACCCAGTGTTATCGCGAACCTCATCCAGTGATACGCCTGGGTGTAAACTGAGCACGCGCGCTTGAAAGTTAGGGCCACCAAAATCCATGACGCACAAATCGGTGATGACTCGGCGAATATCGATGTCGGTCAACTGATAGCCTTTGGGCAAGCGCGCGGGGTTGTACCCAATCGAGCAAACAACATCGCACTCTGCTTCGACAAACACGCGTTTGGAGTGCTTGGGCACAAAAAACGAATTGGCGTGACTGATTGAGTTGCCAGGGAATCCGCGTACGCCCAAGAGTTGCACCTTTGGGGCTTCTCGTGTGCCGCCAAGAGCGGAGATATTGGTTTGTCCAAAGCGGTCAATTTGACTAGGACCGACCAGCGCGTGGCGCGCACCACTCCACACATTGTCAAAGATTCGCGAAAAGCCCATCCAGTTTTCGTTGGCCTGGCCTTCGTGAGAGCGCATGCCGCTCACGGGGTTTGGCGTGGACAGCATGTAAGATTGGCTGTCCGTCATCATCATGTCAGGGTTGCAGGTGCGCATCGCTAGCGATGCCGCCAATCGAGGCAACAAACCGATACCGGTGGCGAGGACCTCCCCTTCACCATCGAATACATCGCTTGCGGCACAAACCATCAACTCGGCGAGTGAGAACGTCATGGCAATGCTCCTTAATACGCCGGCAGCGGTAACTGTTGAATCGCATCGAGACCGCCCACCGCAGACTGGTAGTCGGCCTCATTTGTGCCCAGATATTTCTCGGCCCAAGCGCCATACCCCGCCTCGGCTATCAAAGCACCGTAATCTTTAAAATGGGCGGTATCGAAGCCGTAGAGGGGGTCACTCGAACTGGGATGGGCACCACCGGGTATGTGAACCACTGCCTGAGTATGGTTACGCTCCCAAAACACCTGCCGCGCTACGGCGGGATCGTGGAAGTGCTCGCTGCTCACTATATTGTCGACCGAAACAATCGTGTGGTTAGCGGCGCGGGCGAACCAATCGTCCATGTAATGGTCGGGGCTTGCTATCTGACAAACTCCGCGCTTGTCCGCACAGGTCGCGTGGAGTAGCGCCACATCGGGCGTGAGCGCAGGCATTGCCACCCACTCCTTATGGTCATAGGGGCTATCAATGAGCGCGATATCCGGATTATTTCGGAGCACGTCGGTACCAAGACCTACGCGTGTGGGTATGAACGGGCAACCCCACGCCCCAGCTCGCAAGCCCAGTAGCATCATCCCTTCGTCAATCTCAGAGACCTCAATGGCGCCCGCCTCCCGCGCTTTACGAAAGGCTGGCTCCAACGGCATAAAGTCTAATGATACGAAAGCAAAGATGACCTTTTTGACTTTCCCCGCGGCGCAAAGTAAACCCACGTCAGCGCCACCGTAGGCAATAACCGTGAGATCACTAACGTCTGAGCGAAGCAACTCGCGGACCAGCGCCATGGGCTTGCGCCGAGGTCCCCAGCCACCGATACCTACCGTCATGCCCGATTCAATCGTCTTGATTGCCTCGTGCGCGTCAATCTGCTTGTCCATCAGAACGCCTATGTCATCAATACTGTTTGCGGACAGTTTGGATGTGAGCATGGGGGGCAGCATCCTCCATTGAGACTATGACAGTTTTGAACGGGTCTCGTAGCGTGACAACCTGATAGTTCTGTGCGGGAAAAATCATGACACGAGAGACATTGCGCCCTGCGGTGACCACGGTTGATGCATTGGAAGCGGCCAGTGCGCGGTTCGGCGACCGAACTTTCATTGTCGACGGTCAACAAGAGATTTCTTTTCAGGATCTTGAAAACCGCGTAAAAATTACGGCGGCGGGGTTGTTAGCCTCGGGATTTGGCGCCGGCGATCACGGCGCCATTTGGAGCCCCAACAGCGCCAATTGGATAGTCGCCGCGCTAGCTATCCAGTACCTCGGCGGAACGCTGGTTACACTCAACACACGCTACAAAGCCGCTGAAGCTGCCGCCATCATACGGGCGAGCCGTTGCAAAGTGATTTTTGCTATCGATCGCTTTCTCGGCAACCATTACCTGCAGCAACTTATTCAGGAGGATTGCGCATCGGCCGAATTGTTTGTCGCGCTGCCGGGCGATGAGTCACAGGCTATCGACCTGCAGAACGACAACGAACCGCCAGCAACCGCAAACTGGCGCGTACAGTCGATGCCTGACTTACTCAAGACAGGTGAGCAACAACTGACGGAGGACAAACACGCACAGGCGCTGGCACATGCACGCACACAGGTCTCTGCTGACACGCCGTCAGATATCCTGTTCACATCGGGAACGACCGGCACACCAAAAGGCGTCATTACCCACCATGGCCAAAATATTAGCGCTTTTACCATTTTTGGCGACATACTTGGTTTGGACGCGTCCGATCGCTACCTCATCATCAACCCGTTTTTCCACAGTTTTGGTTACAAGGCGGGCTGGCTGGCTGCATTGCTGGTGGGAGCAACAATTTATCCAATGCCCGTATTTGATGTCGACAAGGTTATCGATAGCATCGAAACCCATGCCATTACGGTGATGCCCGGGCCGCCAACCCTATTTCAGTCAATTCTTCAACACCCAGGCTTGGAACCCAAGCGCTTGGCAACATTAAAAAAAGCCACAACCGGTGCCGCTGTCATACCCACCCAGCTCATCGTCGACATGCAAGCCATACTGGGCATCGATACGGTGCTCACTGCCTATGGCCTGTCGGAAAGCAGCGGACTGGTTACCATCTGCCGCCATGGCGATGCACCCGAATTGATTGCTACCACATCGGGTCGCGCTATCCCCAACGTCGAGGTGGCAATCATGGCAACCGACGGCACCCTACTGGGACCTGAAGAGACCGGCGAAATTGTTGTTCGCGGTTTTAACGTGATGCAAGGCTATTTGGATAACCCCAAAGCGACAGCCGAGGCAATTGATAAGGACGGCTGGCTACACACCGGCGATATCGGCATTTTGGATGAACAGGGCAACCTGCGGATTACCGATCGACTCAAAGATATGTATATCAGCGGCGGCTTCAATTGCTATCCCGCCGAAATTGAAAACCAGCTGCTGGCACACCCCGATATAGCGCAAGTCGCGGTTACCGGCGCTCCCGATGCTCGAATGGGCGAAGTCGGCGCCGCCTTCTTCGTGCCAGCAGCGGGCGCCGACCCCAGCGGCGAGTCGCTCATTGCTTGGAGCCGCGAGCACATGGCGAATTACAAAGTACCCCGCCATTTCATTCGCCTGACCACCCTACCGCTCAATGCCTCTGGCAAGGTCCTTAAAACCGAATTACGCAAACAATTAGACAGCTTGATTGGCTGAACACAGGAGCAAAACTATGGCGATTAAAAGCCTTGGATATGTAGGCGTTAGCAGCACGCTCACCGATGAATGGCAAACCTTCGCGAGCGGTGTAATGGGCCTGCAAGACGTGAGCGATGCGCTTGGGGCGAAAGCAGGCGAGCTGTACTTCAAAATGGATCATCATCCCTACCGGTTGTTTGTGGACCCCGGCGAGGCCGAAGGTCTGTCTGTTTGTGGCTGGGAAGCCAATAATGAGCAAGGTCTCAATCAGGTGGCTGAGGCTCTCGAGCATGCCGGTGTGGCCTTTGATTGGGCAGACGCCGAACTGATCGCGAAACGGCGTGTGCAAAATTTATTGCGATTCACCGACCCCTCGGGCAATCGCCATGAAGTGTACTGGGGAGTGGTTTCAGATTTTCGCCGCTTTACATCACCTGTGGGCGTGCGTGAGTTTGTCACTGGCGATCAGGGTTTGGGACACATCGTCCTGCCCGCACCCGAATTCGACGCAACCGTGGGGTTTTTTAGCGACGTATTGGGGTTTGGCCTGTCAGATCTTATGAATATTCGCTTTACACCTGACCCCGAGGAACCCGCCAAGCGGCTGTGGTTCATGCATTGCAACCGGCGCCATCACAGCTTGGCTTTTTTTGAGATGCCACATCCCGCAGGTTGCATACACATGATGACCGAAGTGACCAATATAGACGAGGTGGGCTTGTGCGAGGACCGTCGAATCAATGCGGGAGTAAAACTCTCGGGAACACTGGGTCGGCATGCCAATGACCACATGGTGTCATTTTATATGCGCAGTCCCAGTGGTTTTGACGTGGAATACGGCGCCGAGGGCAGGACCGTCGATGACTGGGATACATACGAAGTCTTTGAGAGCACCGTACCCAGTTTTTGGGGTCATGATTTCAGCGTAGGTCACACGGACTAAACCCGCTATAACCCATAGTGCATTCGGGGTATGCCACTGGTCACCGCCTTTGTAAGGATTAGCCACAAGAGAAAAGCGCCCGTCTGCCGGGCAGCCAGCAATAACAAAACAGGGTACGAGCTATGAGCACATACGAACCAGTCGTTACGCAGCAGATTTTGGACCTCATCGAGAGCAAATCTGACGAGCAGCGTCAAAACCGTCAGATGAGTAAGGAAGTGGTGGAAGCGCTGAAAGAATGTGGTTTCTACAAGATGCTGCTACCCAAGAAATGGGGCGGCACCGAACATAAACCCCAAGAATTCTTTGCCGAGCAAATGCGCATAGCAGAAGCCGATATGAGTACTGCGTGGGCCAGCGGCATTATTGCCGTGCACGCGTTCCAGATTGCGCTTATGTCAGAACAGGCTCAGGAAGAAGTTTACGCATCGGGTCCAAACACGCTTGCCAGCAGTTCCTACAACCCGGTGGGCGCCAAAGCCGAGATGTGTGAAGGTGGCTTTATGTTAAGCGGCCGCTGGGGCTGGAGTTCAGGCTCTGAGCATTGCACCTGGGCCCTGTTAGGCGGTGTGATCCCGGGAGACGGTTATCGAACCTTTCTGGTGCCACGAACCCAGTACGTTATAGAAGACACCTGGAACGTGATGGGCTTGCAGGGCACGGGTTCAAATGACGTGGTCATTGCGGAGCCTATTTTTGTACCTGAGCATCGAACCCATCGACAAATGGATGGCTTTAACTGCGTGCACAACCAAGAGAGCGCCATGTACGATCTGTCTTGGGCGCAAACCTTTGTGCGGGTTGTTAATACCGCAGCCATCGGCGCACTCAAAAAGGCGGTTAAGGTATTTGTAGAGTCGCGCACCGGACGGTGCGACGACCGACTTGACCAAGCTTGCCAATGATGTAGAAACCCAAGAGCGGCTGGCTCGAGTACTCAATACCATTGCTGAACTTGAAGCGGTGATGATTCACAACTTTAACAAAATGGAGGCCGCCAACTGGAAGCCCTCCATTGAAGATCGCATTCTCTATCGCTATCAAGCCTCGCTGGTGATTGAAAAAGCGATTGAGGCCATCGATACCCTGTTTGATGTCGCCGGCGGTCGCTCGGTCTTTCACGGTCACCCGCTGCAAAATCTTTGGCATGACATCCACATTGCACGCTGCCACGTTGCCAACAATCCCACGGCTTTTGGTCGTAACCTGGGGAGTGTCACTATGGGCATGGAAAACAAGGATGTCTTCATCTAATGGCAGCCAACCCCGCGCCATCGCGTTTTATTGACGTTGATGGACTGCGTCTGCATTACACCGATCATGCCGCACAAGGTGATGAGCGCGGTGTTGTTGTGTTTATTCACGGCAGCGGCCCCGGAGCCAGTGGCTGGAGTAACTTCAAGCACAACGTAGCGACGTTTCAGCACAGTGGTATGCGCTGCATCGTTTACGACCAGTGGGGTTACGGCAAAACCGATAAACCCCAAGATCGAGATCACACGCTGGATTTCTTTGTCGACGGTTTACTCGGTTTGTTAGATGCCCTCGCTATCGATACTGCGCATCTGGTTGGCAACTCACTCGGCGGTGCAGTGGCCCTTGGTGCTGCCTTGTCTCACGCACAGCGGGTAGCGTCGCTCATCTTAATGGCACCCGGCGGTATCGAAACCCGCGAGCGGTATTTTGGCATGCCTGGCATCCAAGCCATGGTCAAATACCCCATGGGCTCACCCGAGTTCACCCGTGATGTGCTGGCGGAGCTATTGACTCAATTGGTGTTCGATGCCAACCAAGTCGACGATGAACTGGTTAATGAGCGCTGGGCAACGCTAGAGACTCAGAATGCTCATGTACTCGCAACCATGCAGATTCCAGACCTCACAGAGCAGCTTCAGCAGATAACTGCACCTACGCTTGTGTTTTGGGGAACCGAAGATCGCTTCTGTCCCGCAGACGGCGTTTGGAAAATCCTAAGCATGCCTGGACGGGTAGAGGCGCAGATCGTCAACCACTGCGGACACTGGGTGATGAGTGAGTACCCCGCCCTATTCAACGAGCGTTGCCCCGACTTCCTATCGCGTTAGCCCATAAACTCACTGGATGCTGACCCCAGATTCTGTTATCTATCTGAGACGACAGAATTTCCAGCAACCAAGTCCCAAAGACGAGAGCTAACACCAACATGAATGATCCGACATTGGACACATTCTCAGCCCTGCTCGCGGTACTTTATGACGGTCACATTGAAGAAGACCCGTATAGCGCTTTCCTGACCGCTATGCGCCAAGTGATCGATGCCAATTTCGCTTCGATCACAATGCGCGAGCCGCAAGGTGACGACGGTGGCTTGTTGTTTGTATCCAACGAACAATTACAGAAAACCTATGTCGATGATCGAGAAAACCCCTATAGCGATCGTTATTACACGTCCAATTTGATGACCAATTTGCCCTGGGGCAAGGTGGTGTCGCTTGATGAATGCCTCCCTACCGGTCATTGGAACAAACCGAGCTGTATCGCTATTGCATGGCCCCCATTGGCATGTACCACATGATTGGCATGGACCTTCGCAATGCCAATGGGCAGCGATTTAGTGTGCGTTTTGGCCGGCCTAAGGAGGCTGCCAATTTCGGCGAAGATGAGCGGCGAATTCTCAACCTAATGGCTGGACATATCCAAAGAGCCGTTGCCAATGGCATGCAACTCATTCAATTGGACAAGGAACGTAAGCTCTATTCATCGACCTTCGCCCGCCAGGCAGTTGGCATTATTTCGCTCGATGAACGCGGCAAGGTGGTCTCGCGCAACGCAGTAGCCGACAACCTAATTCGTGCGAAAGATGGCTTTTCGATTGTCAATGAACAGATTTATGTGGAAAGCCCGACAACGCGAGGCAAGCTCAACGAGTACATTGAGGCTATTGTACAAGCGCAACGGGCACAAGAGCCTGCGCCCACTAACGCACTGGCGGTTGAGCGCCCATCCGGCAAACCCGATCTTGAGTTTTTACTCAAGCCTATGATGATCGACAAAACGGTCGAACCTGGGCATACGCCACACATGATTGTGTTCATCAATGAGCCCGAACGCAGCTATGAGATCGATACCAAAATTCTCATGTCGCTTTACGGGCTCACCAATGCCGAGGTTAACTTATCCAAGAAACTGGCTGAGGGGGCCAACCTAGACCAAGCAGCTGCTGACCTGGGCATTGCACGTAACACGGCGCGCGCGCAGCTTCGCTCTATCTTTGCCAAGACTGGGGTCTCACGCCAATCTATGCTGGTTAGCCTTATTCTTAAGAGTGTCGTTACCTACTCTTAGGACAGACAATCATTGACTCAAGGGGGCCATGTTCTCTGGACCCCAGAAAGCTCGCATCGACATAACTTTACCGGCTTCATCAAACTTGAATATGTCGATGATATCGATGGTCATTGCGCTGTCTCCCGTGCCAATCGTAATGACGAAAGGAAACGCCAATTCACCGCCGGCGAATTTAGGGTCGCCGGTAAACTGAGCAGCCGTCACCGATTGGCAGGCCACTTCATAAAACGGCCGCAGTGCAGCCTTGCCCGTTTTGAGCTCGGTTCCCGCCGGATCCTCAACCGTCGCTGACTCTGAAAATAGCTCAAGAACCGCCTCAACATCTCCCGCCTCAAGCGCTTGAATATAAGTGGTACAAGCTTGCTTGGCTTGCTCAAACGTTATCATCCCAGTACTCCGGCGTTAAATAGGTAGGCCGTCGTCGATGGCGTGTTGACGATCGGCGGGTGTGTCCACATCCGGCACATGGTAAATACCGTTGAGCAAACTTACGGTACTCTGCGCATCAGGTCGAGACTGATAAAACTGTGAGTACCACTGCCGGCCTGTCTTAAAGGGTCCGTCTTTTTTGAGGGCCATAATCTTTGTTGCCGGGCGCTTGTAACGCCAGATTTGAAAATCGGTGGCGAAGGCCTCAAGAGCGCCCGCTTGTTGCAAGCGTGCCGTTTCACGGTCTTCTTCGGTCACCACTTCTCCCGCGGCCTTTACTAAACAACCGTGCCACGCTTTGATCTTGCCATCTTCCACTGGAGTATTGGCAATCAGCTCAAATTGGACGGTGTCTCCCCAAACCTGCTTGGACAACAAAATACCGGGGCCGGTGTACCACGTTGTGGTGTACAGCATAATGCCGCCATAGAGCTGCATGGGACCGCCCTGGCGTTGTATATACACATGGTCGCGCACCTCATTTTCGAAGTACTCGCATGGCGCCCCGTGAGTCGGACCGAGGTGACGTATATCCGACATATTGTCCAAGACTTCTTGGGGATGGATATCCAATTCGCCCAAGTGGTCAAGCTGCCAGTGGATCCACTGGGGGTTGTCCCACTCGGTTAAAAAAGGTGCTGCGTAGTCTGGCTCGCCGCCCTCCTCATCAAACCATGCCATGATGCAGCCCATGTTATCCACCACGGGGTACGACTGGATGGCGGCCGATTTGGGGCATGGCCCATCATGATAGGGAATATCGTCGACCTCACCCTCTTTGTTGTACCGCCAACCGTGGTAGGGGCAACGAATCGAGTCGCCCTCTATCTGCAAACCGTTACGCACAATCATGGCTGAGTTGCTCGCGGGCAAATGCGTACCCATGTGCGCGCAGTAAGCGTCAAGTAAAACCGGGTTGCCGCTCTCACCACGATAAAGCGCTAGATCACGACCAAAAAATCGCACGGCCATGGGGCCTTTATCGAGTTCGGCACTCTCAGCAATAACAAACCATCCACGGGGGAACGTATTGGGCCCGAGGTTGTAATCTACAGATGTGGCCATGGGGAATGCCCTCGCTCATCAAAATCGTTAAAAGGTGAGTATAGATCTAGCTTAATGCGATTAAACGTCCATACGGACGAGCCAACTACTCAGTAACTGTTTATTCAGATGCCGGCTCGTCTTCTTTAAAGCTCGCATCACGTTTTTCATTAAATGCATCTCGAGCTTCTTGAGAATCTTTATAGGTGTAGGCTTCAAGGGTTAGGCCCTGCTCCCGCCGGTATTTATCCTCAAGGTTACCGTCTTCAATTGCATTCATTGCCTCTTTGGCAAGGGTAATCATTACGGGACTCTTGGCAGCGATGCTGCGCGCAATGTCCATCGCCGTATCAACCAGTGCATCACGCGTTACTACGCGTTCGATAGCGCCAAGCCGATAGGCTTCTTGCGCGTCGATAAATTCGCCGGTGAAGTACATATATCGAACTTTCTGTACAGGGAACATACGCTGCAAATGCGCGCCACCACCCATCGCACCGCGATCGACCTCGGGCACACCAAAGCGCGCACAATCGGACGCCACAATAATGTCTGCTGCGCCGGCAATGCCAATACCACCTCCCAAAACAAAACCATGTAAGGCCACAACCACCGGCTTAGGGTTGCGGTGGATTGCCTCGAAAGTGTCGTAGTTACCTTTGTTCACCGGTACGATCATCTCCGGGTGGGCGCCAAGTTCCTTAATGTCTACGCCCGCACAAAAGCCTTTTCCCTCGGCACTGATAACCAGACAGTGCACATCCGCCTGCATCCCTAACCGGGTGATTTCCGCCGCAATCGCCGCCCATTCCCGACTGTCAAACGCGTTGACCGGCGGTTTGTTGAAAACGATATGAGCAATGTTGTCGGAAATCGTTGTCTGAAAGGCCATAACGCGAATCCTTGATTAGTAAGCGTGTTGTTGACGGCGATAGTAAGATTTCTACGGTTCTCTATAGGTGGTTAATGTGGCGAGCGTTTGGTCGGCTTCTTGCATAATGGAATCAACTAACGCCGCCACCGAGGGCAAGTCATCAATGACCCCCGCAACCTGACCCGAGGGTAGAATACCTTTTTCTGGATATCCGTTTACCATAGCCTCTTGAATCATCATGGGCGCATTGGCGGCCATAATCGTTTGGCCCAACGTCGTATTGCCTGCCCGGTACATCTTCCAAGCACTGCCAAGCATGCCGAGCAAAGAACCACCGGTTAGCTTGGTGAAGGCGATGCCGTTACGTACAGCTCGTAGCAACAAACCCAAACCCGTGGCCCGCATAAGATCAGCCAGATAGGCGTTAGCGATCATCCGCTGAGGAAGTCCATCTAGCTTGGTGCTGACTACAATTTTTTCTGGGGGCGTCTTGAGGTACACCGCTTTGGTCTGCGCCGGCACAGGTGACTCTTGCGTTAGGAGAAAACGTGTGCCCATTGCAATGCCATCAGCGCCCAAGGCCATGGCTGCAACCAACCCCGCACCGCTCCTAAACCCACCCAGCAGCGATAGGAACGTCCACCGCTTGACGAACCTGAGGTAGTAGGATCGTAGTCGCCACCGACCCCGTGTGGCCTCCACCCTCTGCACCTTGAATCACGAGCGCGTCAGCACCCAATTCCACCGCTTTTACCGCGTGCTTCATGGCGCCCACCGTTGGGATGCACACAATTCCCGCCCGCTTCAGTTTCTCTATCGATGCGGAGGACGGCGAGCGGCTGTAGCTTACGGCCTTTACCCGCTGCTCAATGCACAGATCGACAATGTCCTCAGCAAAGGGCACGTACATATGAAAATTAACGCCAAAAGGTGCATCGGTGCGCGCTTTTATTTCTGCGATACCCCGCTCTATCTCCTCAAGGGTCATAACTGCACCCGCCAAAAAGCCAAATCCGCCAGCACTCGATGTGGCCGCAACCAAGGCAGGATCAGCTACCCAGCCCATGGCTGTTTGGATAATAGGGTAGCGGCACCTAGCAACTTGGTTAGCGGTGTTTTCATAGTCAATTCAACTGCGCTCTTGTTAACGGGGTGATTGGCTTCCTGCTTTGCCGCTCTACGACAACACAATGCACTAATGCGCTCAACTGCACCGGCAGAAGGTCGGCGAGAATGACATTATTGCGTTAGGCCAATGTGGGTCAATCGCGACACCCAAGCCGCTATAGGCTGAAGAGACTATGACGAGACTGCCCCTACAGCGCACCATAGGCATCTGGGAAAATTATTGTTATCAGCCGCGGTGCCGGGCTTTCCGGCATCGAGCGCTGGGGTGCTAACCTACAAAAGACGATGTGACCATGGAAAACACGACTCAAGCCAATACGCAAGCCGTCGCTCAACTCACAGCGCCGGGGGCGCCCTTTGAGGTTATTGAGACGTATTACGATGGCATCCCGTTAAAAACCTATAAAAATGCCGCCGCCACCCTCATCGAATTTATGGCACCTGGTAGAGCATTTGGTGACGCGCTTTTGTGCAGTACCCCAATCAAGCACTCACCTTCGACGACTTTTGGCAAGCGACCGATGCCCTCACCGCCAATATGATTTATCAACTCGGTGTAACGCCCGGTACGCGCGTGGCCATAGCCATGCGCAATCGCCCCGAGTGGCTCATTGCCTTTACTGCCATCCTCCAGGCCGGCGCCGTTGTTGTCCCACTCAATAGTTGGGGCAAGGGAGAAGAGCTCAACCTTGGCTTAACTGACAGTAACGCGCAGGTCCTCATTTGTGACAGCCAACGTCTTGATTTTGTTCGCGAGGCTGGAAGCGACGTGAGCGCCATCGTTGTAGAACCGACAACCGACGATACACGCAACTACGCATGGGCCCAAATGGTCGTGGCAAATAAAGCCATGCCTGAAGTAAGCCTTGATACCCATGATCCCGCGATTCTTCTGTTCACATCGGGAACATCCGGACGCCCCAAGGGTGCGCTGTTCAGCCATTTCAGCGCCTGTCAGGCACTCATGAATGTCGAGTTTATAGGCGCCTGCACGTATCTCACCAATACCGATGACATGAATCGTATTATGGCTAACGCCATCCCGGCTAAGACATTACTCGCCGTGCCGTTGTTTCACGTCAGCGGTCTGTTTTCGCAGTTTGTAGTCAACCTGCGGTACGGACGCGGTTTGTACATCATGTACAAATGGGATGCCGAGGAGGCGTTGAGACTTACTCGCGAGGAAGGCATAACGGTTCTTATGGGGGCGCCCGCCATGATGCTGGAGTTGCTCAGCCGTGATGATTTCACCCCTGAGGATGCCGCAAATATCACCAATATCAGCGCCGGTGGGGCAGCCACCCCTGACATTCTCCATGAGCTGTTTCTGGCCAAAGTGCAAAGCGGCTTGGCTGGGGCCGGCTGGGGGATGACCGAGACTGCTGGAACGGGCGCAGCATTCACCGGGCGCTACATGCATGACCGACCCGGATCCTCCGGCTTTGTCAGCCCAATCGTGGAACTTAGCTTTCACGATGAAGACGGGAACCCTGTGGCGCCGGGAGAACCTGGAGAAATATGGATACGCTCGTCCGCAGCTATTCAACGCTACGTTAGCGGGGTAACCGACAGCAGTGACTTCAGCAACGGTTGGCTGAAGACTGGCGATGTGGGTTACGTCACGGACGAAGGTTTGCTGTACTTGAGCGGCCGTACCAAGGACATGATCATTCGTGGCGGCGAAAACATTTATCCCGCCGAGATCGAAGCGTGCCTACTCATGCTTCCGGGCTGTGTCGAGGCGGCGGTTGTCGGTGTCGCCAGCGACCATTATGGCGAAGAGGTTGGCGCGGTGGTTCGAACGGAAGCACCGTTAAGTATAGAAACCGTGCAGGAGCATTGTCGTAAGCATCTCGCTGGCTTTAAGGTGCCGAGCCACGTGGTCTTTGCCGATGAACCGTTGGCACGCAACGCCGTACAAAAGCTACTGAAGAAACCCATCCAAGCGCGCTATTTCCCGCGCTAGACAACTATTTGAGGTTCTTGAAATGACTGAAGGCCGCGACTTTCGTCAGGAGGTGCGGGCTTGGCTTGAAGCCAATTGCCCGGCGTCACAGCGTCAACCCATTGTACGTGAGGAGCAAATATGGGCAGGCAAGAAAAGCACCTTCCCAAGTGAAGACGCCCGATGCTGGTTTGAAGCCATGCGCGATCGTGGCTGGACGGCACCTGAGTGGCCAACCGAATATGGCGGGGGCGGTTTAAACGCCGGTGAAGCGCGCGTGCTTCAGCAAGAGATGGCCAGACTCAAGTGTCGCCCACCGCTTTACGACATGGGTTTGTGGATGCTTGGTCCCGCGCTACTGGCCTACGGAAATGATGAGCAAAAAGCCCTGCATATTCCTCGCATCGTGCGTGGCGAGGTACGCTGGGCGCAGGGGTATTCCGAACCCAGTGCTGGCTCGGATTTAGCCAGTCTCAAAACCCGCGCCGATGACGCCGGTGATCACTTTATTGTTAACGGTACTAAAATCTGGACCACGCGCGCCGATGTGGCCGACTGGATTTTCTGCCTCGTGCGCACCGACCAGGATGCACCCAAGCAACAGGGCATCAGCTTTCTGTTAATTGACATGGAAAGCGAGGGCGTTTCTACCGCACCAATCAAATTGATTAGTGGGGAGTCAGAGTTTTGCCAAACCTTTTTCGATAACGTCAAAGTACCCAAGGCCAATCTTGTGGGCGAACTCAATGGTGGTTGGGCCGTCGCCAAAGAGCTGCTTAAACATGAGCGCAAACTCATGGGCACAATGGAGACGATTACCGAAAAGGTGGATGTGGGGCTCGTGGAGTTAGCCCGTAGCTATTTACCATTTGATGCTAACGACCGACTCAGCGACGCTGAACTGCGAACCCGAATGAGCCAACACCTCATGAACGATGAGGCCATGGCGCTGTTCAATGAGCGTATGTTTTATGAGCACAAAGCGGGCAAAGCTGACCCGCGTTTGCCTATGCTGGTAAAACACCTGGGGACCAGCGAGTTGCAACGCAAAGGCGAACTCATACTGCGTATTCTGGGGGTCGATGGGCTCAGTTGCGAGTCTGAACACAGCGATGCTAGCGTGCATCGAATGGTGCGCAATTGGGCCTACGACAAAGCCCATACTATCGCTGGCGGCACCTCTGAAATTCAACTCAATATCATTGCCAAGCGTGGTCTTGGCCTCCCCGACTAACAACAGGATACGACGCTGTGGTGCTTAACGAAGAGCAGCAATTGCTCAACGATACAATTTCAGATTTTCTAGACGAGCATGCGCCCACGGAGGCTCTGAGGGCCCTGCGCGATAACCCTGACGCCCCCGCCTGGAGCGAGCCGTTGTGGCAGCAGTTGTGTGAAATGGGCGTACCGGCCGTCGCACAACCCGAGTCCGAGGGGGGCTTGGGCTTTGGCTGGCTGGGTCTCGGCGCTGTCTTGAAACAAATGGGACGACGCCTGAGCGTTACCCCACTGCTATCGAGTGTTGTGTTCGCGGGCGGTGTGGTCCGTCGCTGTGGCAGTGACTCTCAGCGCAAACAGTGGTTGAGCAACCTAATGGATGGCAGCTTAATTGCCACTGTGGCCTTTCAAGATACCAAGCACTTTAACCCCCTGCCCTCGCTCCGCGAAACCGAAGATGGCCGTTTGAGTGGCGATAAATATCTTGTAATGGGCGCAAGCAAAGCCGAATTATTGCTGGTAACCGCACTTCGACAAGACGGCCGCCTCGGTATAGCAGTGCTCCCCGCCACCAGCGCAGGCGTTGCCATATCAGAAGAGATGCTGTTTGACGGTAATCGCTATGCAACCGTAAGCCTAACTGGCGTGGCGGTTGATGAGACCCAATGGCTTGCTGGTGAGGATGTTGGCGCGGGCTTTGCGGCAGCCCTCGATGACGCAACGCTGGGCCTTTGTGCTGAGATGATGGGAGGCGCACGAGAGCTCCTCGATAGAACGGTGACATACCTTTCTGAACGAGAGCAATTTGGCGTGAAGATTGGTAGCTTCCAAGCATTGCAGCATCGTTGCGCTCAGGCTTACTGCCAGCTAGAGCTTGCCGATTCGGCGTTGCTCGGTGCGCTACAAAAAATTGATCGAGGCGAACCGAATTTGAGCGATGCCGTGAGCCGTGCCAAGGCGTTGGTCGGCGATGTGTACGAGCACATATCAAACGAAGCGGTTCAACTTCATGGCGGTATGGGCGTGACAGATGAAATGGACATTGGACTGTTTTTGAAACGCTCTCGCGTGTGTAACCAACTGTTTGGCGACTCCCACTGGCACCGCGATCGCTTCGCTACCCTGCGTGGATTTTAATATGTCCATTCCCGCATCAGCGAAACTCGGTGAGCTGAGCTGGATATGGCTATTCTTTAATGGCCAACATCCAGATCGGCAATCCTTGAATCTCTATTGGCCCAATACCAGCCCTCAGCAAGGGTACATGGCCGAGAGCGTGATCAGCAGAGTCGATCGCGCCAGTCAGTGGACTCGAGATCCTCTTGAGCAATTACCCTCAGGCCGCCTTGCTGTTATCGCCAAACAGGCGCTCGATACGTCTTTTATCGGTGCCGTCAACACACTGACAGGCACGACCGCTTTCAAAGCTATGCGCGCACGCCAAAAGCGCTGTCATTGGCACCCAAGCAACGTTATGCGGGAACGCTACAACTGTGCTGCTTTCGCCGCCTAGGCGGTCTGAGCGACGATGATTTGGCAACGGCGTGGTTAGATAGGCACACAGGTGTTGCCCTTGAGACGCAAAGTACCGAAGGGTACCGGCAACACTGGGTTAACAGCCATCCAGCGCTGGACTTTGACGGCATCGTTGAAGAGTATTTCCCAGCAAGTGCGGCCGAGTCGGTGGCGCATTTTTTCAACGCCGTGGGCGATCGAGAAAAGCTTAAACGGCATATTGATAGGATGACGGCGAGTACAAGCCAATTTATTGACCTCGATCAAAGCGAAGTCATTCACCTCACCGACACCCGTTTACACTGATCAGGATCTCACTATGGAACAGTCGCTCAAAGGCAAAGTCGCTCTGATCACCGGTGCAGGCCAAGGCATTGGCCAGGGCATTGCCTACTCCCTGGCAAAGCGTGGCGCGCATATTGTGGCGGTTGGTAGAACGCTTGAGAAATGTGAACAAACCCTTGCAAGCATTGGTGACAGATTTGGCCTAGACGGGCTCGCAATCGGTTGTGACATCGCTGAGCTCGATGCCTTAACCACCGTCGTAGACCAAACTATCGCGCGCTTTGGACGCCTCGATATTCTGGTCAATAACGCGGTTTCTACCAAGGTAAAGCCACTGATGGCCGTAGAGATTGGGGAGTTCGAAAAAGGCCTGCGGGTTGGTCCCTTGGCGACCTTGAGACTCATGCAGCTAGCCCAACCACACCTCAAAGCCCATGGCGATGGCAGCATCATCAATCTGGCGAGCACGGCGGCCATGCGCTGGGATGCGTCCAACTACGGCATATACGCGGCCGAAAAAGAAGCGATTCGCGCCCTAACCCGCGCCGCTGCCTGTGAATGGGGGCCTCAGGGCATACGCACCAACGTCATCTTGCCCCACGCCAAGTCACCTGCGCTCGCCGCCTGGGCTGAGCACCGGCCCGATGAGGCCGCAGCGTTCGTTAAAAGTATCCCGCTACAGCGCATTGGCGAATGCGAAGAGGATATCGGCGAATTTGTCGCACTGCTGTGCAGTCCCGAGTCGCGTTACATCAACGGTCAAACGATTGCCGTCGACGGTGGACAAGCAAACCTCGGCTGATCGATAGGGCCACCAAGCTCGATGTGGGCACAAATACCTCGATGAACCCGCCGGCTGACTACAGGTCAGTCAATGAAACAGTGACCAAGAAAAAGGCGATCGCTCGGTGATCGCCTTTATTTTCTCGTCTCGCATTAAATACCGACGGTGATCAGCAAAACCTCACTGCCCCTTTTGCTGTGCCTGCATTTGCTCTGGCGATGGGGGTTTTAGCACTGGCTGCATTCGCTGGAATATCCGATCTAAATTAAAGCTTGGCGAGATTTGTCGCGGCGGAAACTCTCTAAAGGTCATTAAGAATTCCTGAACCACCTGTTGAAGTGGCGCAAAAATCCATAGCTGATCGGCCATGAACCGGCCATAACCACTGGCTTCGAGTGATTCCTCGAAGGGATCAGAGCGAAGATGAATCATACGTGGGAATGCGTAAACACTTCGCGCTTCGGTGTTTTGCCAAGAGTCTGCGCTGGCAAAATGCAGTTTCCAGTCGCGCCAGCGAAGCGCATTAAGATTGGCGCCGTCGTCAAAATAGAAGACTGTTTCTCTGGGCCCCTTCCCCTTGCCGGCTAACAACGTGGTCATGTCGTAACCGTCTAGGTGGACTTTGTAGCGATTGCCATTGGCTTCGGCACCAGACTTAAGTTGGTCTTTGATGTCAGGCTGGCCTGCCGCGCGCAACAGCGTGGGAAACCAATCCATATGGTGGAAGATATCGTTAATCACGGTCCCCGGCTCAACTAAACCGGGCCAACGCACCAATAACGGCACCCTAAACCCACCCTCCCAGGTCGATCCCTTGGCGCCTCGAAAGGGTTCTACGCCACCGTCTGGGTAGGTAAAGGTTTGTGAGCCGTTGTCGGTGGAATAAATAACAATGGTGTTGTCGGTAATGCCCAACTCATCAAGCGTGTCCAGCAACATGCCCACCCAATGGTCGTGCTCAACCATACCGTCCGCGTATAAGCCATAACCCGAAGCACCCTGCCAGCGTGGTGCTAGGCGAGTCCACACATGCATGCGTGGAGTTATACCAGGTAAAAAAGGGCTTGCCCTCGGCGTGGGACTTTTTCATAAAGTCGATAGCCGCCAGGGTAAACTCTTCATCGACGGTTTCCATGCGCTTGCGAGTGAGTGGACCCACATCTTCAATACGCCCATCCGCCGAGGACTTTATAATGCCGCGAGGACCATATTTTCGCGAAACTCTGGCTCTTTAGGGTAGAAATAGGTTTCAGGCTCTTCCTCGGCATTCATATGATAAAGGTTGCCAAAAAACTCATCGAATCCATGCGCCGTGGGCAAAACTCATCGCGATCACCCAGATGATTTTTACCAAATTGCCCTGGTCGCGTAGCCTTCGGCTTTTAAAAAAGTCGCGATGGTTGGATCCATTGACGACAGGCCAATTTTCGAACCAGGACGACCAACTTTAAGTAAGCCCGTACGAAACGGATGCTGACCGGTAATGAAGGCCGAGCGTGCCGCCGTGCAGCTCTGCTCGCCGTAGGCATCGGTAAACAAGGCGCCCTCGTTGGCGATTCGGTCGATATTGGGCGTCGACCCGCCCACCAAACCCCGGTGATAGGCACTGACGTTGTACACGCCAATGTCATCCCCCCAAATGACCAACATGTTGGGCTTGTCAGCCGCGCTAGCAAGTGAGGACAGTGCCACAGCGAATAACACGAGGGTGTTGCGCAACGACTTGGCTATTGATGCTTTCATTATTATCGCTCTCAAAGGGTTACACGCGTGAGTGGGCCGATCATGCGACCCACGGTTTAACCAACTTACTGGGCATTGGCCTCGCTCGCTAAAAACTGACCATACCAACGACGCAGTTTGGCAAATGGTCCGTCACCATCGCACAGCAAGGGCTTTTCGTAATAGGCCTTGTGGTTCCAGATCATAATGTCTTCTTCCATCTGCTGGGCGATATTTCCAATAATGGCTTTACCCACCGTTTTGCCCAAGGTATTTAAGGTCGCCTTAGGTTGTATAAAGGCGTACTGCGCCCGCGTCAGCTCACCCTCAATTGGGGTGATGTTCGCCATGAGTACCGTGTCGTAAATACCTTTAAAACGGACGACAGACAGCCCAGGACCAAAATTCTGATTCTCGATGGTTCCCTCAATCACGCCTTTGGGCGTGGGGTTACGCGTCTTTAAAAACCCCCGCCGCGTATAGCCGTCAAACTCGAGCACCTCGGCATCAGGCACATCATTCGTACCATGCACAAACTGAAAATGCGCTGGATCTACAGCGTTTTCAGCCATTTCCTGCATGTGCACGTTAATCTCCCAGCGATAGATCTCAAAATCAGACCACTCTTGGTTGTCTGCCGCTGCTTCGGGAATTACCGGCGGCTCAAACAACGGCTGTACTTTGTCGGGGTGGTACCAAACCAAAATAGTTTGATTGACCTCGCGCACTGGCCAGCAAGCAATAACTTGCTCGTCCCGTGCTATTTTTGGGGGCATGTTCTTGGCGTAGGGAATATGGGTGCATTTACCCTCAGCGTTGTACTGCCAGCCATGAAATGGGCATTCAATCGATTCGCCGACCACGCGCGAACCACCACCGGCCTGATCGCGAATACCGTAACCCAAATGTGCACCCATGTGCGGGCAGTAGGCATCGAGTACCACGGCCTTGCCCGACTCTGTCCGAAAGATAACCAGCTCTTGCCCAAAATAACGCAGTGGCTTGGATTCGCCCACGGCTAACTCATCAGAGAACAGCACCTGAAACCACCCCCAGGGCATGGGTAGCGGGCAACGGCTAGCGTCGGAAGCAATCATCATTGTTCAATCTCCTTAAATCAGCGTACGGCTGCGCCACCATCCACACTGAGCAACTGCCCAGTAATGAACGATGCGCGTTCTGAGGCTAAAAATGCCACGGCTTCTGCGATCTCCTCGGGTTCACCCAGACGACGCATCACGGCCGCTTGTTTCAGCCCCTCGGCAATTTTTGGTTGTTCTTCAAAATACTTTTCAACGCCAGGCGTTCGTATTACCCCGGGGGAAACGGCATTGATGCGTATGCCTTTGGCGCCGTACTCGGCGGCCGAGGATTTGGTGAGCAAATTCACCCCACTCTTAGCCGCCGCATAGGCAGTGTTGTAGGGCTGTCCTCGCAACGATGCATTGGACGAAATGTTAACGATGGCGCCACCACCGTGCTCGAGCATATGGGCAATCTCATACTTCATGCACAGAAAGGTGTTGGTGAGGCATAGCTCCAACGTTTGATCAAAGACGGTTTTTTCGAAGGTATGGATAGCACCCGAACCCCGACTAACAGCCGCGCTGTTGCAAGCCACATGCAGGCCACCAAAGTGCGCAACGACGTCGCCAACCATCTTGGCAACTTGCTCTTCATTACTCACATCGGCGGTCAACGCTATCGCTCGACCACCCGCGGCGTTAATTAAACCGACAGTTTCCTCTGCGGTATCCGCATTGAGATCAGCAACTGCCACGGCGGCTCCCTCGCGGGCAAGCACGCAAGCAATCGCCCTACCGATACCAACACCCGCGCCGGTGACCAAGGCCACCTTGTTTTCCAACTCTGCCACTGATTCACTCCCCCTCTTTGACGCATCATTGATTCGGACGAATCGCGTCGTGCAGATATGTCCTAACGTAGGCATCATTCTGAGGCCCATAGGTGTCTGCACACCACGCGCAAAAGGACTATGGATTTTTTCTGACGAGACGCTACTCGTCATCAATCAAAAGGACGGATCAATGATTCTTGATCGTTTTAAACTAGAGGGTAAAACTGCGTTAATCACCGGAGCTGGTAAAGGCATTGGTGCTCGCATAGCCACAGTGTTTGCCGAGATGGGGGCCAATGTTGTGTGTGTTGCTCGCACCCAGAGCGACGTCGATGCAGTAGCGAGCGAAGTTATAGCCCTTGGCAGACAGGCACTGGCCATCAGCTGCGATGTGACCGATGAAAGCGCATTGACCGAGCTGGTTAACCAGGTTGAAACGACCTTTGGTGGTCTCGATATCCTCGTTAACAATGCGGGTGCACCGGGCAAAGGCTATGGCTCGCTCAAAAAGGTCGACAAGGCCCGCTTTGAGCACACCATCGACATCAATCTAACATCTGCCTATACCCTTACCCATCTCGCATTGCCATTGCTAAAACAAGCACCTGAGGCAACCATCGTCAATGTATCCTCGGCCCTGGCATGGATGGTAGATCGCAACTTTTCGGCCTACGCAGCTGCCAAGGCCGGCATGAATCAAATGACCAAGGTCATGGCCTATGAGTTGGCGCCCAACATTCGCTGTAACGCCATTGCACCCGGTGCAATCGAAACCCCAAGCACAGCCTTTATCACCCAAGATGAGACTATGTTGCGCGATACCACCCGATGGATTCCACAAGGACGCCTAGGCCAGCCAGAGGACATTGCGCTAGCAGCACTCTACCTGGCTTCACCCGCAAGTGCGTTCGTCAGTGGCAAAGTATTGGAGGTTGACGGTGGCATGGTCGCGCTTCCGGGCAGTGCAATTCAAACCACATTGGCAATGGCTGAAGCCTCCGGAGAGCAACCATAATGGCTACGTACATTCTTACCGGGGGCGCTACTGGCATAGGCGCCGAAATCAAAGCGCAGTTAACGAAAGCCGGGCACACAGTGATCACCCTCGACATTCGCGATGGCGACTATGATGTCGATCTGGGTGATGCACAAGCTCGCGCGCGTGTCATTCAACAGGTAAAAACAGATCACCCAACCCTAGATGGCATCGTCACCTGTGCAGGGGTGGCATCACATTTTGCTGACACAGGCAAAATTTTGAGCATTAACTACTGGGGTACGGTTGACCTCATTGAGGGGCTCGTTGACAACGTGACAGACGGCGGGCGCATTGTCGCCATTAGCTCAAATTCGGCACCCCAGTGTCAGCGACCCGAGCTTATTGAAGCCATGCTTGCTCATGATGAGACCAAAGCCGTTGCCTTGGCGGTCGACGCATCGGGCCATGACTGTTACTCGGGGAGTAAGCAAGCCGTGGCACGCTGGATGCGCCAAAAGGCGCCCGAGTATGCGCGCCGCGGCATAGGATTTAATGCCGTCGCTCCGGGCTACATCGAAACGCCCATGACTCAGCAGGTCGCCCAAAGTGAAACCTACGGTGATGCCATTCGCCAATTTGTGGCGTCTATCCCCGCTGGTCGCCCGGGGCTGCCCGAGGACGTGGCTAATCTCGTGTTCTTTTTGCTTTCACCACAGGCAAGTTTTATCGCCGGCTCGCTCATTTTTGTCGACGGCGCTCACGATGCGATGTTTCGACCCGACAGCGGTTTTTAAGGCACGTTCTGACTCGGATCCAGTGCTTTTTGCGGCATCTGCCCAGTCCTTTGAAGCCTTGGATCCGGATTGGCAACGGTGGTCATACGCTCGGGGTACAGAGTTACCAACCCCGACATCATGGAGTACCAAAGGTGCCCTTCTGGGTCACATTTAAGACCGGTGAAGGTCCCGTTAAATAACGGATCGATACCCGTTGCAATAGACATCACCACATCGCCGGAGTCGATATCAAAACCCATGTGATAGCCCTCGCCTCAGCCGGCCCTTAAAATAGCCATTAATAATGACCTGACGCGTGGGGATGCTTAACATGGGAACGGTTGCCAATGAACCGACATCATCGCGTAGCCACTGGGGTTGCCAGCTATTTTTAGCACCGTCCCAGCGGTACATTGCAAGCCCCATGATCGGCTCACGAGTTACCCCAGTCAGTAGACCGCGTAAATAAGCGCCGCGAGCCGGCAGTGGCGCCATGGCCCGTGATGGCACACTGCTGACAACAAAGGCGTAGGGACCGGCAACAACCACAGACTGCTCAGATTGTGAGAGGCTGTCACCAAAATCGACAGAGACCGACGCGGCAATACGCGGGTGCAGCCCCCCAATTTGCTTAGCATCGGAGGGGATGGTGTTGCGCCAGAAGGCCAGCAGCGCCATGGTGTCGGATCCATCGGTCAGTACCACCAACTCATCCTCGTCGTCGCCAAAACCCATGAGTGTCGGTGTTGCGCCTGTACCCGTTGCAATTTTGCCGTAGGCCAAACGTCGACCTTCGGGGTAAGGAACCCGCCAGGCGCCCTGCTGTTCATCCGTCACAAACTTTCCTGAGGGCGTCACCAAAAATCGATACAGCGCTTTGTTAGAGGCCACGTAAATGGCTTGGCCGTCCACTTCAGGGCTAGTGGCAAAGCTATTAGAAATCACCTCGCCCTCGCCCAAGAGGTAACTGTCGAGAATCTCAAAGCTCTCTGAGTCCACACTAACAAGTCGTCCCGACACCGTGTTAAGCACCACCACGCCATTAAAGGTCATGCCCAAGCCAAAGACCGTATCCGCCGGAAAGAACGTGTGAGCTGCAGCGCGCTCATCGTCAAACAGCTCTGGGGGCAAACTAACCTGCTGTGGGGCGAGCATCGCCGAGAACGGGTCGGCAGGGTCTGCCTGCGCTATGCGTATAAGCCCACGCGCGTTGGCAGCAATCAGCACGTCATCTTTTGCAAACAACGAATAAAGTACACCTTGTGATACTTGATCTTCAACGGCCGATAGCAGTCGGTTGGGCTGAGAAGCTAGATACTTGGCCAGTGCGCCCTCATCTTCTTTGGTTAATAACCGTTCTATTTCGGCGGCTTGGGCGAGACGTTGATCTGGCGTAACGGCTTTGTAGCCGGGCGTTGGATTATCAATGGCAAGACTCGCAATGTGTTGGTAGCCCTTATCCGTCTTATGGTATTTGTGATAGTTGAAGCCACTCCAGAAGTACCGGATATCCTGGCCACCAACCGTTGATGCGTAGAATGGAATGCCAAGACTGTCGTTGGGCAATATGTCATAGCCTTGTTCAGTCATCGCAAAATGACCACGGGGTACCGCGATTAATGTCGAGTCAGTAGCTGCATCGTTCCAATGCCCCTGATTATTGTAGCTGTTTGCCAGATACGGATTCGTTTCGGGCATCGCCGGTGGCCATTGATCGTCGGTTGCCCATGCGGAGGTCACAGTGACCCAGACCATGCCCACGCATGCGGAGACGATCATTAGCGGGTTTAGTCTATTCATTGCAAACATCCTCAGGTCAGTAGGCGCTCAGCTTAATACTCAACCCACAATCACCCCAACACCATGTTGGATTAATGATTGTGAACGATGCCAGGGTCGCTTGGCAGCTACTTGCTGGCATACAGCGAATTCCGTGGAGCGACTGGCAGTAAGTAGCTGGCGAGCGGCACGGGATATATGACGGATATTATGTCAGGCTCGTGGCATCGTGCCGGGGCCAACAACGGCAGGCGGCTTTCAGTCGCTCCACGGAATTCGCTTGATGAAAGACGCCTCCCGCTGCCGGCCCCTACCATCGCGCACAATCGATGATCTTGCATTGTCCAAGGACCGTTCGGCAGCTACTTGCTGGCATAAAGCGAATTCCGTGGAGCGACTGCCAGTAAGTAGCTGGCGAGCGGCACGGGATATATGACGGATTTTATGTCAGGCTCGTGGCATCGTGCCGGGGCCAACAACGGCAGGCGGCTTTCAGTCGCTCCACGGAATTCGCTTGATGAGAGACGCCTCCCGCTGCCGGCCCCTACCATCGCAGAAAAAAAAGCCTGCGTTGGCAGGCTTTTCGCTTTTGGCGCCGCAGTTACTGAGGCGCCATACTAGTTGCCTTAGAGGCTAACGGAGAAGTCAACGCCGTAAGTACGCGGTGCGCCGTACATCTGGGTGTTCACCCCGATGCCGGAGCGCAGACCGTAACCGAAGGTACGGTAGTCCTCGTCAGTGATATTCATACCCCAAGCGGCAATGGAGACAACAGAGCCACCATCCATTTCATACTCCCAAGCCAAGCGCGTGTTCACCAGAGTACGCTCGTCGATCTTGCGAGTATCCATGGCTACAGGTACACCACCGATTACATCGGTCTCAACTAGCAGCGATTGGGTCTCGGTCTGCCATGAGCCATTCAAATTCCAGCTCAAGCGTGAGGAACCTGAATTTAGGATGTCCCAATCCAAACTCCAAGTCACCTGGTCATCGGGTGCTAAGCCACCGTCAACCAAACCGGCTTCAATCACATCCAACTCACTGCCATCGGGCGCGACGTTGGCTGGGTACTCGTCAAAATCGTTGTTCAGATGAGCCCAGTTGATGTTAGCGGTAAAGCTGTCGGTCAGCTGCCAGGTCAAAGCCAGTTCAACACCGTCACGCGTAACCTCACCCGCGTTGCTAATACCACTAACCAGAGCACCATTTTGCTCGGCTACCGCGTTAACCTGCAGGTCCTCATAGACATACTGGAAGATAGAGGCATTCAAGCGCACACGGCCGTCCATCAAAGTCGACTTAAAGCCCAACTCCATGTTGGTTAGCGTCTCTTCGTCGTAAATGTCAGCGCCAATTCCTGGCGTGTAGGTTGAGCCGTTAAAGCCTCCACTACGGTAGCCGGTAGAAACGGTGGCGTACATGTTCACGTTATCTGAGAAGTTATACTTGGCCGTTAAGCGACCCGATAGATTATCGAAGTCAGCACTTTCTGTTTCGCCGTAGTAAGAGGCTTCGGGTAGATTAACCTCGTCGGCGCCCGAATCAGCGTAACTGCCGGCCCAGTCGAAACCGGCAAAAGTGGCACTACCGGTAGTCAGCAATCCGCCATACAGGTGCGCGAAAAGACGGTCGAACGTGGCAGGATTCGCTCGGTGGAGATACGTGATGTCCTTGGTTTCCTCGGTGTAACGTAGACCACCGGTGACCGACAAATCGCCCATATCGAAGGTAATTTCACCGAAGGCTGCGATCGCTTCACTAACGAGATCGAAGCTCACGCTGTCAGAATAAGCAAGTGGGAAAGTAAAGCTACGAATACCACGGCTCTCTGAGCTGTCCTCGTAGTAGTACAAACCCGCGACGTAGCGCACGTTGTCATTAAACTCGCCAATGAACTGCAGCTCCTGCGAGAACTGATCGTAATCGTTTCTGGAGTCAATCAAGGTGTAAAGCGGTGCAGAACCGTAGGCGTTGATACCGTCAATCATTGACAATGCCATGGCAAATTGGCCACCTGCTGCGTCAACCAAGGCTTGGCCGGGGCCAAACGGCACTTGACCAAAGAATAGTCCGCCAATAGTCGATAGAACGGTCTCGTGTAATACGCCGCCATTCACGGCGTTATCCATGCCGTCGATATCGTTGGTGGCAAATGCTTGGGTGTCACGGTAGCCAGTAATCGACTTAATCTGCAGAGAATCGCTGACATCCCAGGTCATCGTTAGCGTGTGGGTGTCGACTTCACTGATGCTGCGGTTTGAATAGTCTGCTGAACCACCGCCATCCGAGGTACCAAAGTTGGCCTGCTTTTCGCTAAACCACGCCACGTAATCGTTGGCCCATCCCACGAACTGCTGAACCTGCGGCAGCGGTGCCGCTGGCAACACGAAGTTTTCAACACCCGCGGCAATGCCTGCAACCGTCTGCTGGCGGAAGTTAGTGTCAAAAGAAATCTGGGTGGGATAACCCGGAGAGAACGCAGCAGTTGCAGCCGTAGGGTAGAAACCGTCGGCCTTGAGCATAGCGGTGTTTTCATCAATTTCGCTGCGCACATAGCTATAGTCCGCCGTAAATGAATCAGATGGCGTCCAGCGAGCTGCAAAACGATAACCTTCACGGTCCAGCCCCTGGAAGTCTTCCTGGGTGGTGTTGGAGTTATCGTAGAAGGGGTCGCGCTCACGAGTCTGGAACGAGGCCGCTATTGAGAAGGTGTCTGACAGGGGTAGATCAACACGACCCTGCACTGAGCTGTAACCGTAATTACCCGCCGAGACAATCAGCTTAGCGGCGGTCTCGTCCCCAGGCTTTTGGGTGATGAAGTTCACCGCACCACCGGTAGAGTTTCGACCATACAGTGTGCCCTGGGGGCCGCGCAGAATTTCAACTCGCTCAAGGTCAAGGGTGTCTACCGCGTTACCCGTGCCCTTGCCAATATACACGCCGTCAATGTAAAGCGCGTTAGCCGGATCTTGCCACAGGGTTGGGTTACCTGAGCCGACACCACGGATATTGAGGCTGATGGTGCCACGCTGGGTTGGACTCTCATAACCGACCACACCAACGGCCGTATTGAAGAGATCTTTGACGTTGACGATACCACGCTTCTGGATCTCTTCGGAATTGAAAGCCTCCATTGAGATAGGGGTATCTTGAATATTGGCCTCGCGGAATTCAGCGGTTACTACCACTTCTTCCAGCTGTGCTTGTGCAGCTTGGCTGGCCGCAATAGCCGCCAGCACCGCTGAGGTCAAGAGAGTCTTCCGTGTGTTGTACTTCATGGCGTCACCTTCCTGTCGGGATATTCGGTTTGACTTTATTGTGAGTGGGTTGAAACAGTATGACCCTGCGCTGCGCCACTGCGTCGCAATGCAGGTTGGTTAATATGCCGCTCGGTGTCACCGAGAAACTCGGATACGACTTTACGGGTTTTAAAACAACAGACATCACCCACTATTTGAAACGTATCAAAATAGCGACCAAATGCCACTAACTTAACCTCGGTATCATTCACACGCTGCAAGACATCGTAGCGAGAGCGCGCCTGCCAGCCGCTAGGTGCGGGCGCAACAATGGTGTTGTAGACACGATGCACGGTGCCCGGGGTGCCGGTGGTGTCGTCAATTTGGATTGCACGTTGGTAAAAGTCGGCGATTTCACCCGCTCCGCGCAATGATATGCCCCCCGGAGAAAAACTCAGGGATGCGCGAGCAAACAGACCACCGAGCGCGTCAAAGTCGCCTTCGTCAAGCAGCTCCGCGTAACGCGCTATCAAATTGTGCACATCCCACGCAGAGTGGGATTCCAAAGCAGCCATACCGTTATCTTTATAATTCCTCGATCACTTGCCACAGTAACCCTTTGACAATCTTGAGCGGTAGAACCAAATCGGTCAGCTTTTTGTACGAGTTCGCTCACTTGAATCCTGGCTTGCGGTGGCCCTTAACTGCTCCCTCCAGCCCTTAGGCGTATAGCCAGTCCATTGCCGGAATGAGCGTCCAAAGGAACTTTGCTCGGTAAAGCCTAACTGCTCGGCGACGTCGGCTATTTTTTGCTCGGGATCGGCAAGTCGCTCTTTAGCCAGCTGACAGCGCAACTCATCCTTAAGTGCTTGAAAACTGGTCTGTTCGTCCAAAAGCCGACGCCGCAGACTGGATTCAGACATATAAAGACGCTCTGCAATCTCGGCAAAGCTACTCATACCCGACCGAAAATCCGACCCCAAAAGCCGTTTCACCGCTTCACTAACTGTTGCAGGTTGCTGTTCTATCTGGATAAGTTGCAAAACGATGTTGTCCAGGAAGCCTTGCAGGGAATCTTGGGTTTGCACAACGCGAAAATCCAGTGTCGAGCGCGCAAATCGTAAGCAGGACGTTGGTGCGTCGAAACGCGGGCGAATTGCCAACGCGTTAGCCATGGCTTGGGTGTAACCATCACTGATTTCTGGTGCCGCAACGCGCACCTCCGACAGCTGTAGCGCGTGGCCAATCAACCAGCTTAAAACCCCGTGCCAAACCACTAGCCCCGACGCCAGTGTCACTCCATTGGCACCCTGCTGACGCTGCCAGCCCGCGGGTGCAAACAAGCTAGACGTGGTGTTGGCCTGCCATTCAAAGTGCAGCTCGGCAAATGTTTCATCGAGCACCAAGCTGACCCTGTGGCCCGTTACGGGCTCCAGAACACGTGAAAACCGCGCCGCACAGCTTAGGGCTTCGCTCAGCGTGCCACTACCGATAATGGCGCGACACAGCAACTCAAAAGCGTCGGTACCCAAACCCGCTGCCCAGGGCACGCGCGGGTTTAGGGTCTGCATGGCGGCCACAGCGCACTTGTAAAGCCGTGAATAATGTTCAGCCGGCAACGGTGCCGAGGGTGGCTGTTGGTCGATATAGCTTTCAACGAGGCCCGCTGACCGCACCACGTCGCTACGATTAAGACCAAGCGCGTCTAAGTAATCCAACAATAGCTGGAATTTATCCGCCGGCAATGTTGGTTGTTGCATAGGTGGTCCTCATAAGTATTCGGACTGACGGTTTATGTCCAAAAAGTCGGCGCTTAGCGCCGTATCAGCCTAGCTGATGCCCCGTTATTGTTGTGTTGTGGTGCAATAGTGAGTGCAATAATGAGTGCAAATAATGACACCGTCTGAATTGAAGCATTACCTTATTCACGGCGCTAGCACAAACGGACTAGCCAATACCCTGGCTAACGGTGGCATTTGCTGGTGGTTGATACAGGACAAGGGCCCCGTTGGTTGGTGGGGAAGCAGCAACTTTGGCGGCGACCTACTCGCCACCGGTTTTATTTTGCCATTCATCATTGCGCTCATTGTGATTCCCTTGCACAACAAAAAGGTGCGTTCAGGCTCCCTCACCACTGTTCCCGCGGACCTCGTACCGCGCTGGATGGTTTGGGTTTTAGGTATGCCACAGAGCCTGTGGCTACGAGGTGTTTTATTCGGCCTCATTGGCGTCGTGGTTTTTGCACTGCCTACATTAGGTTTATTGGCCCTGCTAGAGGTTAATACGCTGACGCCTGCTCAGTACGCGCTGTTCAAGGGTGTTTGGGCGGGTTTGGTGGCCTTTATTCTCGTGATGCCCATGACTGCCTTGGCCATGAACACGGCGCAGGCTGACGCCAACAACGACCGCGATTAAACCACAGACGGATTGTTAACCATGCCCTACCCGAACCTTAGCGCTGCGGCCCAGATTGGCGACGTTGCACTCAAGAATCGATTCATCATGGCCGCCATGGGCTCCAATTACGCCGAACCCGACGGCAGTTGTGGCGAACGCATCAGTGCGTACTATGAAGAGCGTGCCAAAGGCGGTGCGGCTTTGCTGGTCATGGAAACCACCTCGATTGCTTGGCCCGAGGCCTGCTCGATGCCACAGATGGTGGGGCTGTCGGAAGAGCGCTTTTTGCCAGGTCTCGCTAGTCTGGTAGAGCGTGTTCACGCCCACGACTGCAAGATTGCAGCGCAACTAAACCACAGCGGCAAAGTATCTCAAGAGGATGTCGTGGCAGGACGCCCTATCCGGGTGCCATCAATCCCGCCGAAAGGTGGGAGTGGTATGTTCCGCATACTGAGCGATCAAGAAATTCAGCACTTTATAAAGAGCGCGGGCCCTGACGGCAAAGGCCCCCAATATCATGTATTAGACGTTACTGATATTCACCACATCACCCAACAATTTGCCGACGCCGCTGAGCGCTGCCAGCGGGCCGGATTTGATGCGGTGGAAATTCACGGTGGTCACGGTTATCTCCTTGCGAGCTTTTTATCACCGGCCATCAATCAACGCCAAGACGATTACGGTGGTACGCCACAAAAGCGCGCACGCTTTCTAGTGGAGGTTATTCGCGCCGTAAAGCAGCGCTGTGGCGAACAGTTTCCTGTCATGGTGCGACTTGACGCATACGAATATCGTATCGAAGGCGGTATTGAGCCCGAGGATTTTCTGATCACGGTCCAACTTGCCGAACAGGCCGGTGCCGATGCCATTGATGTGAGCGCCTACGGTAATACCGGCATGGGCATCGCGTTTACCGAAGCGCCTCTCCCCCATGCGCCCAATGCTTACCTAGAATTTGCGCAAGCGGCCAAGCAGGTCCTATCCATCCCGGTGATGGCGGTTGGTCGTATTGAGATTGACAGTGCAGAGCAGTCAATCGCTAACGGTGATTATGATTTTGTGGGCTTGGGTCGCAAAATTCTGGCTGATCCGGCGTTGCCCTCTAAAGTTATTGCGGATAAAGCCGAGCAAATCCGACCGTGCATTTATTGTTATATCTGTGTGAGCCAAATCTTCATTAATCAACCCATGCTCTGCGCGGTCAACGCTGACATGGGCAATGAAGTGGAAGCGAAAGACTTGATTACCAGCGACGCTAAACCTCTGGCCGGCAAACAGTTTGCTGTCGTTGGCGGCGGCCCGGGTGGCATGGAGGTCGCTAGACGACTCAGCGAGCTGGGCAGCAAGGTTTCCCTTTATGAAAAAGGTCCCGATTTGGGCGGCACCGCACGCATTGCAGCCCTTGCCTATGAACCCAATGGACGCTTGATTCGTTGGCAGGAGGGTGAGCTGCAACGCCTCGGTGTAACAGTGTATAAAAATACCCCTGCTACACCTGAATTGCTTCGGCAAGAGCCATTTGATCATGTGATAGTGGCTACCGGCGCCCGACGTGAGGCGCCCGATATACCGGGTAAAAATTTGCCGCATGTATTCGATGGCGAAGAAATGCGGGGCTTGTTATTAGGTGGCGATGACCGCGGGATAAAAAAACTGGGGCTGCTGTCGCGTCTCATGGTGAAAATAGGTCACGTCTTGGGAGCAACGCGCTCCATCGCTTTAGTCAGAGCCTTTAGCCATCTCTGGATGCCAGTTGGCGAACGCGTGGTCATTGTTGGTGGTGGGCTGGTCGGCATCGAACTCGCTGAGTTCTTGGTCGATCGTCGCCGCAAAGTCACAGTGCTCGAACCCGATAAAACCCTGGCGCCCGAGCTGAGCATTGTGCGCCGAGCGCGAGTTCTGCACGAACTTGAAGCACATGGCTGCACGCTGGTGCGCAAAGCCAGTGACATCGTCTGCGAGCGCTACGGCGTGCGTTATGCTGGACGAGAGGGCGAATGCTTCGCCGCGGCCGATACGGTCATACTTGCACTGGGTGCCGAGGGCGATCAAACCCTAGCAACGCAATTTCAAAACGCGGGAATAGACGTAAGCGTGGTCGGTGATGCCGCTAATGTCGGTTATATCGATGGCGCCATTCACTCTGCCAGACGGATCGTTGCCGATTTGGGTTCCTCACTTAGATAGCGACACGGCGCTCGATCTGGGCCGACAGGCTGGGCGTTCGGTTGACCAACGACCCTCACGGGCCTTTGCTCTCAAGTAATCTCTAGAGAAGTTGGCCCCTATTCTCGGCCTGCCTGTGCCTGTTCAGCGAGATACAAAAATACCGGTACCTCACCGCCACCATCTACCTCCAGCGTGGCACCTGAAATATAGGCCGCCTTATCAGAACACAAAAGTAATGTGGCGTTGGCAATATCAGACGGGTCGGCCATTCGACCCAAGGGCAACATGGCCGCTACCTGTTTGAAGCCCTCGTCGCCACCATAATGCGCGACACCGGCCTCGTTATAGACCAGCCCCACAATAAGTGCGTTAACTCGAATTGCCGGCCACCACTCCATGGCAAGGGATTTGGTCGCACTCAATAGTCCGGCCTTCGCCGCACCGTAGGCGGCCGTGCCCGGCGACGGGCGTGCACCGCTGACACTGGCAATGTTGATAATGGTTCCAGGTTGCTCGCCTTTAGCCAGGGCTGAATAAGCCTGTTGGGCTAACACCAGAGGCGCCGTTAAGTTGAGGCTAATAATCTTATCTGTTAGTCGTGGGCTGGCTGTGGCCGCATCGACTGGTGGACTACCGCCAGCATTGTTAATCAAAATATCTAAACGCCCAAATCGGCTCATCGTCTCATCGATAACTCGCTGGCTCTGCTCGGGATCGCGAATATCAGCTTGCACAAAAGTCGCTGTTCGATGGCCATGACAAATGGGTAACTCGGGTTCCGATCGACCACAGGCAACAACATTGGCACCAGCAGCCAAAAACCCCTCGCATAGGGCTCTGCCAATATGGCCGCCCCCCCCCGTCACAAGAACAGTTTGCTGATCAAAGGTGTGTTCCATGATGTGGCCTTCGCTAATAGTTAGAGGTAGGGAGGATAAATCGTTGAGGTATTATCAACCGAAAGCGCCGCGCCGTTGACATGCCGAGAAGCGTCGGATGCCAAAAAGAGCACGACATCGGCGACGGCGCCGGGCTCGCAGGAAAAACTGGCTGCGTGCATGGCCTGATTCTCAGTTAACGATGGCGGCCTTCCTTCGATATTCATCACCATGGGCGTCAGGATGCCATCAGGGTGAATTGAATTACAGCGAACGTTTAATCCCTGCTGTTTGGCGTGTACAGCGGTACTCATGGTTAAACTACGGACCGCAGCTTTCGACGCCGTGTAAGCGCAAAACTGTGGGTATCCCATCAGGGCAGACGAAGACGATATATTGATGATCGATGCTCCCCTGCCCTTCATAAGCGGTAAACAATGGTGAATAGCCAAAAATATCGAACTGCAATTTACCGCCATGACGCGCTCGAAGTTCTCCAGCGTCTCCTGCTCTATATTGTCGGCCCGCAAGATTGCTGCATTGTTAACCAGAATATCGAGACCGTCTTCGAAGAACTCGTGGGCACATACGCGCTGCCAGTCCGATTCACTGCTGACATCCTGCTGAATAAAAAGCGCCGCTATTTCGTCGGCAACGCTTTGTCCGTTAACATCGTCTGTATCGGTGATGACAACCCGGGCACCCGCTGCGATAAGCTTTTCAGCGGTAACGCGGCCCAAGCCTCCGCAGCCGCCAGTGACCAATGCACATTTGCCTTCTAAGGACATACGCGAACCCTCTATTTACTTGAGAATAGCAAGGTGCCATTCACCGAACTGTTTTCATCAAGCCCGCCAGGAGCCTAACCATGACTAAAACTGTTGTAGCCAAACCCGCCGATCTGTTGACCATGGTGGGACGAACCCTGGGTCCTAGCGAGCCCTTGACCATTACCCAGGCGCGCATCGACCAGTTTGCCGAGGCCACTGGCGACCATCAGTGGATCCACGTAGACCCCGAGAAAGCGGCCAACGGCCCCTTTTGGAAAAACCATTGCCCACGGCTACTTAACCCTGTCACTCGCCAACTGCTTTCTGCCTGAACTTATTGAAGTACAAAACGTTTCCATGGGTGTTAACTATGGCACGGAGCGAATCCGCTTCCCATCGCCGGTACCTGTCGATTCGGCCATCATAGCCAGCGGCGAGATCATGGCCGTTGAGGAGAACAAGGGTGGCTTTAAGGCCACCATTCGTATCACGATCAGCGTTATCGATGCCGAACGACCGGCGTGTATTGTCGATACCATCAGTATTTTTTTTCCCTGAGAATCGACACCGACGGGTTTAACCAAAAACATGCTTTGGATTGTCACTCGATCAGCGTGACGCATCACAAATTGAACACCCGTTGTGCGTTTTCACGCAGGAATTTGGGCCACACCTCGTCTTTAAAGGGTACGTCGGGTAAGTCGCCGAAAATTCGCTCAAGCGAAAGTCCCATGGGAAAATAGCCTGCATACATCACTTTGTCAGCACCACGCGTGTTGGCAAAGTGAATAATGTCTTTGGGATAGTGTTTTGGAGCAAAGGCACTGGTCATGTAATACAAGTTGGGGTACTTGAGCATCAACTTCCAGGCAAGATCGGTCCAGGGCTCTCCCCCGTGGCGCATCACTACCCTCAACTCAGGAAAGAACCAGCAAATCTCATCGAGATGCTCGACCTTTTGAGGTTCCATGGGAATACGGGGGCCAGGCACGCCAACACAGGGACAAAACGGCAAATCCAAATCAATACAGGTAACAAAAATGGGGTACCATTTTTTATCGGCAAGCGATACCTGCGGGCAGAGACCCGAGGGAAATGCGGTAATTGCCTTGAGATTATACCTCTCGTGCAGCCGGCGAATTTTCCGCACCTCGTCCATGCCCTTATTGGGATTGGTGTCATAACAGGCGATGAACCGATCAGGGTGTTTCAACACGGCCTCGTTTTGGGTGTCGTACTGGCCTTCATCGACACCAATCATGGCCTTCTCAATGTTGAACTCATCCATTTTCTCAAGGGTATAAGCGATGTAATCGTCGCGCTGGCCAACCTTCGGTAAATCTTTGAACATGTACTGCGCAGGCATCTGAAACATCTGTCGACTCTGCTCATCCATGAGCAGTGGCTTGATGAAATCATAAAAGTTGGAGGTGTCGTTGTTGGGCACCGCCAACATTAAATCGATCACGGGTACATCTTTAGGCATGGGCATGCAATACGCTCCAGTGGTTATCAGGTGCTTTATACAAGCTGTAAAATAAATTTAACGCATCGACTGGATGAGAAAATCTGCGGCGCGCTCGGCAATCATGTATGTCGTCGCCATGGTATTGCCCGACACTAAATTGGGCATGATGGATGCATCGGCAATGCTCAAGCCATCAATGCCACGTACGCGCAATCTAAGGTCAACGACAGCGTCGTCATCGTTCCCCATACGACAAGTTCCTACCGGATGGTAACCGGTCGTTCCCGTCGCACGGCATAATCAAGTAATGCAAGGTCGCTGTCGTCAACGGCCGGTCGGATTTCGTTGCGCACCGAACCAACCAAGGGTTCGCTTCTAAAAATCTGTCGCAACGTCCGCAGACCATCGACAATAACCCGTTTATCGTGCTCGGTTGCGAGATAGTTAGGGTCGATCAATGGTGCACTGAACAGCGATGCATCCGCCAAGCGGAGCGTACCGCGGCTCGTTGGTCGCATTGGGTAGGTTATTGCGGTCACGCCCGGCACCTTATCTACCGTCGAACGACCCTTGTCATCACGCTCGCCCGAAGCGCGCGCAAAGTGAACCTGAATATCTGGCCTACTCCGCTGTGCTTGAGATGAGGCATGAAATAAATAAGCATCTGCCGACGGCATGGCAAGAAGCCCTTCGCGCCTGCGTAGGTAGCGCCACAGTTCAGCACCCAAACCCCAGGGAGTCAGCTGGTCCTTTACCGTGCCACCACCACTCACTTCAAACGCCACCATTGCGCCGTAATGATCCTGTAAATTGGCGCCCACATCGGGCCGATCGAGAACCACTGAAATGTCCAGCGCGCTCAAATGCTCACCACAGCCAACGCCCGAGCGCATCAGAATCGTGGGGGTATGCACCGCTCCGGCGCACAAGACAACCTGGTTGGCGCGAAAAACCATCGCCTTACCCCGCCGATTAAACGCACAAACGCCCGTTACCCTACCGTCTTCAATGATCAGATGGCTGACCTGCGTGTGTGTTCTTACCGCGAGATTACTGCGTCCGAGCGCAGGCTTTAAGAAGGCACTCGCCGAATTCACTCGGCGGCCATCGGCAATGGTTTGCTCATAATAGCCGGCACCGAATTGCTCTCCGGCATTATAATCCTGACGTGTCGGAAAACTGGCAACCGCACAAGCAGCAATAAACTGCTCCGACCATTCCGAGTTGGCGGCTATGCTGGGCGTTAGCTCGCCCTTATTCCCGCGAGCAATGCCCGTAATAGCCGACTGCTCAAAACGCTTGAAGTACGGAAGCACCGACGCCCAGTCCCAACCGTCGGCTCCCCCATTGGCCCAGTCATCAAAATCCTGCGCCTGGCCGCGAACATAAATCATACCGTTGGTCGACGTGCTCCCGCCCAAAACACGACCCCGTGGCCATATCAGCTCACGTTGGTTTAGGTGCTGTTGCGGAACCGTTTTTAGCGGCCAGTTATATTTTTTGCCGTAGGCAACCGAGGCCCAGCCAACAGGCAAGCGAATACTGAGATCGTTGTCCGACGGGCCCGCCTCGATTAACGCGACACGTTGTTGGCTTTGCGCTGACAAGCGATTAGCCAATAAGCACCCAGCTGCGCCACCACCAACAATAATGACATCCCAGTTCTCAGTCATAGACCACTCCGCTGGCGAGCTGGGCAGAATACGGCCTGCAGGTACTGTTTCATCACCGCTTAGCTAATCACTTCATCGAGGGTAGGATAGTCGGTGTAGCCACCGGGACCGGTACCGGCATAGATGGTGCGCTTATCGAGTTCGTTTAGATGTGCGTTTTGTTGGAAGCGCGCGACCAAGTCAGGGTTAGCTATGTACGCTCTGCCAAAAGACACCGCGTCGACCGCTGCTGATGCAATCGCACTGTCGGCTTCGGGGCATCATAACTATCGCTACCGATGAGCACCCCGCTAAAATGACGCCGCGTTAGGGCAAGGCTGTCGATGCCCGTAGAGGGCATTCTAATCGCGTGAACCCACGCCAAATCCAGCGACTGAGCTAGGTCCAACAGGGCTCCGTAGGTGGTCTCAGGGTCTGCATCGACGTGATCGTTGTACGGATTGCCCGGTGAAATCCGTAACCCGATACGATCGGCGCCGGCCACATTCACCATAGCAGTGAGCAACTCTTGCACAAATCGCAATCGGTTCTCCAGCGATCCACCATATTGGTCAGTGCGCTGGTTACTCTCGCTGGCAATGAACTGGGCCGGCAAATAACCCGAGGCACAGTGCAATTCCACGCCATCAAAACCAGCATCCAAGCACGCCTGAGTGGCGCGTGCATAGTCGTCAATAACGCCGTGAATCTCAGCGATCGTCATCGCCTCCGGGCAAGGGCATCGCTTGCATGCCCTGCTCGGTAAAAATTTCAGCGCGTGCAGCAATTGCTGAGGGAGCGAGAAATCGCGTTCCGGGTGCTTTATTTGAGGCATGGCCAACTCGCCCGCAATGCATGAGCTGACACGCAATCAAACCACCTTCCTCGTGCACCGCTTCGGTCACTTTGCGCCATGCTTCAAGTTGCTGCGAGCTATAAATTCCGGGCGTTCGGTTGTAGCCTTTGCCGTCAGCAGAGGGTGCACACCTCGGTGATGATGAGACCCGCATTGGCGCGTTGACGGTAGTACGCCACATGTAGATCGGTGACCAGATCATCGTCGGTAGCACGACTTCGGGTCATTGGCGCCATGACGACGCGATTGCGTAACTGCATAGCGCCAATTCGCAATGGCGAGAACAACTTGGGGTAGCTCATGAGTAATCCTGTGAAAATTATCGGGTGCGAATGTTAGGCGTTTGCGTATCGCCACGCATGGTCTCAAGAAACTTCTCCAACGGCGCGGGCTCCGCAACGTCGGGCAACTCGTCGGCGAGAGTTGTGTTCCAAAAGCGCTGCCAACTCGGGAACAAACTATGAAACTCTCCCTCATAGTGTTCGCGATCGGGCCAGCGCATCTTGTTGTCGCCACAGGGTGGTTTATTCAGATCCGTGGCGTACCAGTAGCAAGGTAAGCGCCGCTTAAACAACCAGCGACCGTCGATACGGGCGTATTGATCCCAATAGAGCATTTGCATAATGACCCAGTCACAGCCACCGTCTGCCCGCGGCGTCTCATGCTCATTTTTAGAGTAAACAACGCCCACGGCGTTTTTCGCTGTCAGTAAATTCGATGATGTGGTTACCGATATGATGCGACGTGCCTGTGAACTGCACGCGCAGTGTTTCGTCCATCCAGCGCTTAAAGTGCGCCCGGCCAACTTGATCACGGCCCACACGAACATCGTGGGGGAATAAGTTCACCATTGCATCCATGTCGCGCATATCGAGCGCCAACGAATACTTGGCGGCGAGTTGCCTTATCTCGTCCAGCGATTCAAGGCGATCAATACGCTGTTCTAAGCTTTTTTGTGTCATGTAAGTTGTCCATTGCGAGCGGCTGCGCGGCCCGCTAGTCGGCCTGAAAAAGTGGCGTCGCCCACAGACGTACCCGACGCATAGCCGTCGCCTCTACGTGGCACGCCACAGGCTGTTCTTCCCGCGGCGTATAGCCCGGGTACGGCCTGTCCATGAGTGTTGAGAACTTCACCCTCTAACGTGGTCTCCAATCCCCCTAAGGTAAAATAGGGAAAATACGCACCGTTACCGGGCGTGCAATCCAAGGCTACCAAAGGCGTGTTGAGCGGTTTTAACCACTGCGCATCTTTGTGAAAGCGCGTATCCATACCCGCCTTGGCATCGCTATTAAATTGCTCAATGGTTTCTTTTAATGCTCTCGTTTCCATTGGTAGCTCTGCAAGCAGCTCGTCGAGGGACTCTCCGGTTGCGGCTACTGGCGCACCTAGATACGAGTTCGTCTCGTAGTCTGCATAATCCTCTACCGACAAAATAAAGTAGATAGGGCCTTCCTGATTAAGCAAATAAGCACCGACTCGCCCGTGATAAGCATCCTCGTTGATGAATCGCTGACCGTGGCCATTCACCAAAATGCCAAAAGTTAACGACGCCGGGGGTAGTACGGCAGGCTTACAAAGCCCTCGTGCATATTAATTGCTGCACCACCCACGCTCTGGCCAAGCCGTATGCCAGCGCCGGTGTCATTGGGATTACCTATAGGGACCGTGGCCCGTTTGAGTCCCGGTGCGTAACGATCAAGCATCGCTTCATTCATAACAAACCCGCCAGCACATAGGACCACCCCTCGGCGAGCACGATAACAACGTTGCGCCATATTCTCACGCACCACTAGCCCAACAACCGAGCCATTTGGTCCGAACTGATCAACCACTAAATTCAGTACTCTCGCCTCAAGGTGAATGGCAACATCGCGCGATTCAAGGGCACGCGCCAACGTTTTCATCAGCAGCGGACCACCGTTATCGCCTTCCACCTGCAGGTTGTGACCCCGAGGAGCATGGCTAAACTGCTGAGCATAGGGCCATGCCTTTTCGCTGCCGGTGTACAGCAGGCAATCGTCGGTCAATGCCAACATGGCTCTATGGGGATATTCGCTTGGTTTAAACGGCACGCCCTGCGCCATTAGCCACTCGAGGTGCTCGGCCCCGCCATGGGCATAGGCGCGAATCTTGACCGGGTCCGCTTGGGGGCCATTAGACGCCATGAGATAGCCCGCCATTGCTTCGGGATCATCTTCGTAGCCCACAGCCCGCTGAATCGCCGTGCCGCCGCCGAGATAAAGTTCTGCAGAGGATAATGCTGTTGAACCACCAGGGGCCGATGCAGCCTCAAAAATAGCCACACAAGCGCCCGCATCGGCGGCTTCAATCGCTGCACAGGCGCCTGCACCACCAAAACCCACCACGGCAACGTCGAGGTCACCCGACCAGGCAGTGATATTGGCTTCGAGTAGCGGCTCAAAGGCCATAACGGACCTCCCTTGACCATCATTATTTTCAGTATTCGCTGCGCCATGACGCTTCAAGCGGTTACTTGGCTACCGGCATATTGCGCACGAACCCTACCCACATTAAGCGAGACCCAAAACCCCGCAGCCCCCGTTTGGACGATAACCACAGACCATTTAGTCCGTATGTGTTACCCAGAGAGCCCCGCTGCCCTAAAGTCACTACAACTGATCCTGTGCTGCCCGGACAACTGACTCCGGCAGACTCTGGACAACCCCCTGTCGATTCAACGAGGACCTACCCATGGCTTGGTACACCGGCGACTCCCTGTACGACACCCTGCTACTGATTGGTTTTGCTTACGCGGCGATGATCTTCGTGGGAAGCTTTTTCGGAACCGCGGCCTACGGCGGTCGCTGGCGGGAAAAAAGCAGAAAAAAGGCCTCAAGCTCGGCGCCAAGTCAGGCTGGATTATCATGGAGCTTCCTGGACTCATTGTCTTCCCCGTGGTGTTTTTCATGGGCCCCAATGCCAACCAAGCGGTACCCCTGTTCTTCCTGGCGATTTGGATGATGCATTACAGCAATCGAGCCCTCATCAACCCAATGCTCATGCGTGTGCAACCTGGCTCCAGCGCCAGCTTCGCCTTCAGCGTGGTCATCGCTGGCTGGATTACGCTATTCCTCCATGGCTACTTCAACGCCGCCTACCTCACTAAATTTGGCAGCCACTACACGATTGAGTGGTTTAGCGACCCTCGATTCATTGTCGGGCTGCTCATTTACCTAACGGGCTTTACACTCAATATTCACTCAGATCACATCCTCAGAAACCTGCGTTCACCCAGCCCATCTGCCGATGAACCCCGCTATAAAATCCCTATGGCGGTGCTTTCCGCTGGGTGACCTGCCCGCAGTATTTGGGCGAAATATTGTCTTTTACAGGCTTCGCTATCATGACTTGGAACCTTGGCGCGGTGTTTGTACTGGCAATGACCGCAGGCAACCTGGTTCCTCGCGCACTGTTTACTCATCGGTGGTTCCACAAAAACTTTGACGACTACCCAGCCGAGCGCAAGGCGATCTTTCCAGGATTGCTGTAGGTCTTGCCAGACCTGTCAAAAAGGCCGCTCTCTGATACCGTAGCAACGGCGCAGAGACACAAGCTGTGCCATCACATGGGTCTTGGCGTCGCGAGTAAAAGTACTGTCAGCACTCTTTTATTGGAATCGCCTGTGTATACTAGGTTTTCTTTGGGTCACTGAGACACCTTCTTGGGAAGCATAGACACTGCCACAGGCATCCACCAGACATTAGCGGTTGAACCCAGGTCATGACCGCAAGACCCACCGCACTGCTGACACTGGGGCGCTTTCCAAGGCTCTCGCCATGGCCAGGCTATTACACGCTGCAGGCTATCGCGTACTGGTGGCGGAGCCATTCAGATGGCATCTATGTCGGGTGTCTAAAGCTGTTTCCCAATCCTTTGTGGTCTGCTCTCCCAATATCAGTACCGACCGATACCTGTCGGAGCTCTCCGATATTGTCATCCAAAACGATGTAAAACTAGTCGTTCCTGTCTCTGAAGAAAGCTACTTTGTAAGCCAGCTAGCCCAGCGACTACCCCCAGGTGTCAATGTTTTTGCCCCTGCCCAACATCACTATGAAACGCTGCATCACAAATTGCGGTTTGCAGAATGGGCTGATCGTTTAAGCCTATCTGTTCCCGAAACCCATATGCTCGGTAGTGTTCGCGGCACCCGACTGGCAGCACTTCGCGATACGATTATTAAACCCGTTGCGGGTTGTTCAGGCATTGGCGTCCGCGTACACAAAGCTGAAGAGCGTTTGCCGGCGGTCACCGGCGAGGCCGAGCTAATCCAAACACTCATCAGTGGTCGGTTGCTCAGCACCTTGAGCATTGTCACTCACGGTCAACTACGAGGGTCCGTTACCTACGAAGGTAGCGTTTTCGCAGGCTCCGTTGCCATCTGTTTCGACCCAATACCCATGCCTCAGCGTGTTCAAGAATGGATAGCAACATTCATCGCTGGACTGAGTGGTTATCACGGCTTTCTAGCCTTTGATTTCATTATCGATGAGAACGGTATGCCGTGGGCAATCGAGTGCAACCCACGGCTCACTAGCGGCATCCATTTTCTCAACAGCGAAGCGGTAGCCGCGTGCCTAACTGCGGCGGATAACTCCGATACCCACGTTGGCACGCTCACCGGTCGCAAACAATGGTTTTACAGCACACTGACCGAGGCCTACGCCAGTTTGTTCAAAGGACGAATTAGGGAGTTCGCATACACACTCAAACAACTCATGGTCAGTCGCGACGTTGTTTGGTCTTGGCGCGACCCACTGCCCTTTTTGCTGATGACCCCTCTAAGTATGAGCATCCTATGGCCCGCTATTCGCGAGGGTATCTCTTTGGGTGAGGCCAGTCAGCGCGATATAGCGCCTCATTGGCACTCCTCGACTGCAGACTAGCTTAGCGACGCTGGGCGCGCAGATAGATTTGCCGCGCCGGGCGGGTCGTTAACCTGGCTGCTGGCCGCACAGCCTTGTTGTCGGCGCGTTCAATCGTAAAGCGCCGCACTACGCTGGCAATAATAAGCATCGCCTCGGCTTGGGCAAAGCCAGCCCCAATACAGGTATGTGGGCCCTGCCCAAAAGGCATATACGCGCTATCATTAACACCCTCTTTCCGTAAAAAGCGCTCCGGGTCAAAGACATTCGGCCGCTCCCAATAAGCTTTATGGCGACCCAACGTCCAGGGGAGATCATCACCAAGGCGCCGCGGCGAACTTTGCGCCGCCCCACCCGAGCACTTTGTAGCGCCACTCTGGGAAAGAAGGTGATGGGCGGATAAAGACGAAGCGTTTCCTTGAAAAAAGCTTTGATCAGAGGCAACGCCCTAAGGTGCTCAAAACCAATGGCTTGCTCACCAACCACTGAATCAACCTCTGCTCGAAGCTTATCAAGCCAGTGGGGCTGCTCTGCCAACAGAAAAAACACCCACGTCAGAGCGCTGGCGCTGGTTTCATGACCGGCAAGGAAGAATACACCGAGCTGATCAATCAACTGTTCGCGCGTAAATGCCTCACCCGTCACCTCATCACGAGCAGCGATGACAGCACTGGCAATATCGTCATAGCGCGCCGTGGGCTCCAAATGAGTATCCAATAGGCGCCCAAAGTGCGCCCGAATTCGCTGACAAGCCGCGAGAACCTCGGGGGTTTGAGGCATATCGGCCCAGGCTGGTTGGAAGATCAACCGAAAAATATCCACTTGCGCCACACTGCGCTCAAAGGCTGTGAAGTCATCGAAGACCTCTCGGGCAATATCACCGTTTAGCGGCGTAGAAAACGTGGTACGACAGATGACATCGGCGGTTAAATGGCTCATTTCCAGATCCACAGAAAATGCCTCCTGCGTCGCACTGAGTTGGTCCATGCGCACCAGAAAATCAGCGACGGAACAACTCATTGCATCAAAGGCACGAGCAACGCGCATGTGGCTAAACGCCGGATCAATCATTTCCCGCTGACGTCGCCAGGTCTCACCGTCGGTCACAAAAATAGACTCGCCAATCAGTGGCTCAAGTGCATTCACTTGCAAATCACTCTTGGGGAATAGGCCCTGAGAATCGCGCAGAATATCGGTTACACAATCCGGGTCGTTAAAGAGCACAGTTGAACGCCGCGAATAGCCTAGATTGCCCACGTCAAAACGATAGGCCGCCCCGGGGAGCAAATCCAATAAGTTGCCATCGCCATGCCACATTGCCCTGGCGAGCGCGGCAACGGCGGGCAGTGGCATTGGGTGCGGAGGTGTGTAATGCTTGCTAGTCACAGATTGTGTCAACCAATTTGCTTTGGTTAAGTATGGGAGCAAGTGCCAGTGCTGTCGAGTCTCACGCTTTTCAAACTACTGGTAGCCGGTCATATTGTTGCCGGCGCGGTGGGATTGGTTATTTTCTGGATTCCGATTGTCGGCGCTAAGGGCGGCGAGCAGCACCGCCGGTTTGGCCGAGCCTTCATTCATGCCATGTTACTGACGGGTACCATCGCTGTGGGCATAGCATCAACGACGCTCAGCGATCCGCAGGGAACCCACCCCCATCTTGCCCAGCACCCAGTGTTTCAAGACCCTGCAATGATCAGTGCGATTTTTGGATGGATGATGCTATACCTTGCGTTGCTCACGATAAATTTAGCCTGGCAGGGCAAATTGTGTCTAGAAAACCGCAGGCGGCACGCCGCCAACGGCGCATGGCATAACCTGATCATGCAGGTGGCATTACTGCTGGCATCGGCGAACTGTTTTGGCCAGGGTTGGCGGGTCGAGCAACCCATGATGATGGGGATTTCCATGGTGGGTTTCGCAACGGTGGCCACCAACCTATGGTTTATCTACAAGCCTAATCCCAAACCCGTTGATCGGATTAAGGAACATATCAAAAGTCTGGTGGGTGCGGGCATATCAGTTTATACGGCCTTCTTTGCCTTTGGTGCTGTGCGACTTGTGCCCGAATTGGCGCTAGCTCCTGCGCTGTGGGCAGTGCCACTAGCCACGGGGCTCAGCTTAATTATTTACCACCAGCGAGTGGTAGTGAGGAACGCGCATCCCAGACTGGCAAGCGCTTAAGCCCCCTGTGACTCGACCGCATAAAACACTGATTATTGGCGCTGGCGCGAGCGGGCTAGCAGCGGCGGCAGACCTTTGTCGTGCGGGTTCCCAGGTATGCTTGGTTGATGCAGGGGAAGAGCCCGGCGGCAAGATGCGGCAACTCGTTTCGGGCGGCCAAGCCATTGATGCAGGCCCCACGGTCTTTACCATGCGCTGGGTCTTTGAGCAGCTATTTACCAGCGCTGGCGCGTGCTTTCAGGAGCGTGTCGATGCACAGCCAGCCACCATCTTGGCCCGGCATGCGTGGCTAGATGGGGGACAGCTGGACTTACATGCCGATCTCATCGACAGTGCTCGCGCGATTGACACACTTGCGGGCGACGCCAACGCTCAGGGATTCCGCGCGTTTGCGCAACACGCCGCCAACAACTATCGCGTATTACGCGACAGTTTTATGGCCAATCAGCAACCAAATATGTGGTCACTGGTACGCCGGGTTGGGCTCGCGCAGATACCCAAATTACTGGCAACCCAGCCACACAAAACACTACACAAGCAACTTACACGCTACTTTAGCGACCCGCGCCTTGTACAACTCTTCGGCCGCTATGCTACCTATGTGGGTTCATCACCTTATCAATGTCCTGCTACGCTCATGCTCATTGCCCACGTTGAGCAAGATGGCGTTTGGCAGTTACCCGGTGGAATGCGTTCCTTGGCAAAGGCCATGGGTGATCTCAGTGCTGCTCACGGCGCCCAGCATTTTTACGGTCACAGGGTAGCTAAGCTATCCCGCACCAAAAGCCGAACCTGGCTCGCTCGCTTAGACGGCGGCGAGGAACTAACCGCCGATTCAGTGGTATACGCGGGTGATTGTAATGCGCTCGCTACGGGCGCCCTCGGTGAGCAAGTGACTTTAGCAGTAGCGCCCAGAGCGCCACGCAAACGTGGGCTCTCTGCCATTACATGGTGTGTTTTGGCAAAAACATCGGGGTTTGAACTGGACTACCACAATGTCTTTTTTGCCGATCATTACCAACGCGAATTTCAGGCCATCTTCAAAGACCAAAAGCTCTGTGAGCAACCCACGGTCTATGTGTGCGCGCAAGATCGCTTGAGTGGCCAACGGCCCGAGGGCGGCGAGCGGCTGCTCATTTTGATCAATGCACCGCCGACCGGCGATTCTGATAGCCTGCCGCAACCCGACATTAGCGCGGCGTGGGAGCGCGCGCGCCGGGTCATGAACGCCTGTGGCTTGCACCTTGCGATCGAAGCCCCGCCCGTCGTCACGGCACCTGCAGATTTTGAGCGCCTTTTTCCTGGTGGTGGAGGCAGTTTGTATGGCTCGGCATCACACGGGATGATGGCGAGCTTTAATCGTCCGGCTGCGCGTTCTCGCATCAAAGACCTGTATTTGGCGGGGGCAGCGTTCACCCGGGTCCCGGGGTGCCTATGGCAACACTGTCCGGTCGCTTGGCCGCTGAGGCCGTTATTAGGGATACCCCAGCTTTGACGCAGGTTTGGCAGCGCTCACCTTAGCCCGCGTCAAAAAACGCGGCTATCGCCGCCTGTGTTTCCTGCGGTTTCTCCCAATGAGGAAGCCCACGCGTGGGGACAACTCGCTGCGCGCTCACCCAAGGGTTAGCCGTTAGTAGTTGTGGTAGACGATCAAAGTCGATATTCGGATCGGTGTCGTAAACAAGTAACGTAGGCACTTTGAGCCGTTTGTACAAGCACTCGAGCGCATCGGGGCTAAACAGGGCCATAGAGAGGAAGGCGAGCGGCGCATGCTCAGCACCCTTCACCTTGGTGGTTTTTAAGGCGTAGTCAACAAGCTCTGCAGGCGCCGACCCTGTGAACGCGCGGTTGAGAAAATAGCGCACGGACCAAGGACTGCTCAGTAGCCTGAATAAAGATTGCCCGATAAAAGCCGCCCCGGGTAGCTGCTTCAATCGACCTGCAGCTTTTGGCTGGGGTGGCAAACGTCGACTCAGCCCTGTTGGCGAAATAAGCACGAGTCGATTACAGGGGGCGCCCTGCTCGACGAGGGCCCGTGCAACAAACTCCCCCGAGAGTGACAAGGCAATAATGTCGGGGGCCTGTGTGTGCCGCTGGGCTATCTGGCCTAGTAAATCGCCAATCACCTGAGTGAAAAAGCCTGTGTCATAGCGTCGACGAATACGTGGCGATAGGCCAAATCCCGGTAAATCAGGCGCATACACGGGCCGTGCAGGGGCAAACGCGCTGAACAGTGGCTTTACCTCCATAGCGCTCGGTGCTGCATTGATACTGTGTAGAAGAACCAGGGGTCGCCCCTGATTAGACTCACCCATGTACACGGCAGTCTCACCAAGCTCGTTAAGGTTGAGCGTGGTAATACTGGCCTCAAGCGCTTGCCCTAAACCAGCTGCCATGACTTTCTCCCGTGTTATCCATAGTTCTTGATGGGACATGATGATGGATTGCCGCGCGTTTACAGATGTCGCAAGCCGTCATATAAAACATACGGAAAATATGTTCCCATTAGTTTACACTAAAGCGACATTTTCGGGGAAAAACATCCATGAGCCTGGCATTTCCGTTTACGGCGATCGTTGGACAAGACGCCATGAAGCGCGCACTCATGATAGCCGCCGTCGACCACGAGGTTGGTGGCGTCTTGGTCATGGGCGATCGTGGCACGGGTAAATCAACCGCAATTCGCGCGCTCGCCGCGCTACTTCCCAAAATTGAGGTGATCGCGGGCTGTGCCTACAACTGCGCTCCTAGCACCAGTGCTGCAGGCCTGTGTGAGGCCTGCCGAGCGAACAGTCAACCTAACGCACTCAAAACCGAATCCATCAGTATGCCAGTCGTCGACCTACCCTTGGGCGCAACTGAAGATCGCGTCATTGGCGCACTGGATATTGAGAAGGCGTTACACGCCGGTGAAAAAGCCTTCGAAGCGGGCTTACTCGCGCGTGCCCATCGTGGCTTTTTGTACATCGATGAAGTCAATCTATTGGAGGACCACATTGTGGACTCCCTGCTCGATGTGGCCGCCTCGGGTGAAAATGTTGTCGAGCGCGAGGGCCTCAGCGTGCGCCACCCTGCTCGCTTCGTTTTAGTCGGCAGTGGCAACCCAGAGGAAGGCGAGCTTCGACCGCAATTGCTCGACCGATTCGGACTGTCGGTCGACATTACCACCCCGCAGGATGTGAAGACTCGCGTAGAAATCATCCGCAGCCGAGATAGTTTTGAGCGTGATCGCGAGGCGTTCATCAAGAAAGCTCGCCGCAAAGAGTCGGCGTTGCGTAAGAAAATTGAGGCCGGAAGAGCCCGAGTCGGCGCCCTCGATCCCGCACTTGAAATCCTAGAAAAATCGGCAGAGCTCTGTTTGGCTCTGGGCACCGACGGCCTACGAGGAGAGCTTACGCTCATTCGTGCAGCGCGGGCGCTGGCAGCACTCGACGGCGCCCCTGAAATCACCCTAACGCATCTTAGAGAGGTGGCCCCCATGGTACTGGGCCATCGATTACGGCGAGACCCTCTCGATGAGTCGGGTAGTCAGGCGCGCGTTGCCCGTGTGATTGAGAAAGTCTTGGGGTAATGAGCAACGGCCTGTCTTCAACCGCGGCTTGGCAGCTGGCGTTACTGGCCGCCGAGGTGTTCTCGGTTGAGCCGCACGCGCTCGGCGGCGTTGACGTAAAGTCGTTTCCGGGACCCGTGCGTGACTACTGGTTAGCCCAGTGTCAGGCCTTAGCGCCCGCCCGCAAACTCCGCAGAATACCGCTTAACGTCAGTGAATCACGGTTGCTTGGCGGGCTAAACTTTGTTGCTACGGCGCAATCGGGCCGACCGGTGATGGAGGAGGGTTTGCTGGCAGAGTGTCACCAGCAAATCGCACTCGTACCCATGGCAGAGCGTGCCGAGAACCGTGTTTTGGCATTTATTGGTCAGTCACTCGATAGTGGGTACGTCACCCTCCAACGGGATGGTTTTAGCGACCGACGAGCAGCGGCCTTTGGCGTACTGGCGTTCAACGAGGGTCTCGATGACGAGCCACTCAACCACTCGCTCGCCGAGCGTCTAGCGCTACAAGTGAACCTTACTGAGATCAACCTTCGCGATCCCACGCCCTCGACGCTCAGCGTCAGCGACATTGAGCGCACACAAAGGTCGTGGCGCTCGGTAGAGCTGTCGACGGAGCATCTAGAGCGCTTGGCGTTAACCAGTTTGGTACTGGGCGTGGGGTCAGCTAGGGCACTACAATTTGCCGTCAACACCACAAAAATCCTCGCCGCCTTACAGGACACCACGCACAGCGACGATACGCATGTAGCGCGCGCAATCGCACTGACACTGGGCCATCGGGCTACGCAGATACCCGCTTCCGAGGACAGCGAGCCCCCTCCCCCCGAAACCGCAGACCCCGAACAAGAAGCGTCCCAAGATACGCCGCAACAGAAAAGCGACGTCCCACCAGACGATCAGATACAAGAAGCCGCCAAAGCGGCAATTCCCGCCGATCTGCTGCGCAAACTTGCCGCCCAGCAACGACGGCGAGCCAAACAGCGTACGGTGGGAAAGTCGGGTGCGGAGCAACTCTGCCTGAAACGTGGGAGACCCTGCGGGACCATTGCAGGTGATCCGCGACGCGGCGGAAAGCTGCAGCTAATCGCTACTTTACGTGCCGCCGCACCGTGGCAGACAATACGGCGTCAGGAGTCCAGTCACGCCAACCCGGGACTGATCATCCGCAAGCAAGACTTACGGCTAACCCGGTACCGACATCGAAGTGAGAGTACAACCGTTTTTGTCGTTGACGCCTCTGGGTCTTCCGCCATGCATCGATTGTCTGAGACCAAAGGGGCGGTCGAATTACTGCTCGCCGACTGCTATAGCCGCAGAGACAGCGTGGCGCTAATCAGTTTTCGTGGTGAGGCGGCGGAACTCATCCTGCCCCCTACCCGCTCATTGTTACGCGCCAAACGGGCTCTCGCGGGCCTGCCTGGTGGAGGCGGCACACCACTTGCGCATGCTATCGATACCGCCAGTCTGCTCGCCGAGCAAATTCAGCGCGGCGGTAGCACACCTGCGGTTGTGCTACTCACAGACGGCGTGGCTAACATCAATTTAAGCGGTCAGCCAGGCCGTGAACAAGCGACGAGTGATGCTTTGGCCAGTGCAACGCGTTTTCGTGCCCTATCTTTTAACGCGGTTCTCGTTGACACCTCGCCGCGCGGCCAGTCTCGTGCTCGCGAGCTCGCACAAACACTTTCCTCTCAATACGTGCGACTCCCTCACGCCAATGCGCAATCGCTGTTTGAGACTGGTCGAGCCCATGTCTAACACATTGAGCCCACTGAGTAGATCTATCGCACTGCCTCAAAACTGGCCCTATGCAGCGTTTAGCCAGAGCATCGAGATAGACGGTGTTAGCTGGCACTATCAACGTATCAGACATCGAAATCTCCCGATCCAACCTACTACCCACACCAAACGCACATCTGAGCCTGTGGCGCTACCCAAACTGTTGCTGCTACATGGCACCGGCGCGTCAACCCACAGCTGGGCACCGCTAGTCGCGCTGCTGGGTGACAACTGGGATTGCCTATTGGTAGATCTTCCCGGACACGGATTCAGCAGCGGCTTTACAACAGGTACACCCACACTACCGAGGATCGCCTCAGCGCTTAATGAACTGCTCCTAGGCATAGCCTTTCAGCCTGACGTTATCGGCGGCCATTCGGCAGGCGCAGCAATTGCGGTGCAAATGGCCCTTTGGCATTGCAACCCCGCGGGCTTAGTGAGTATCAACGGGGCTTTTCTACCCTTTGGCAGCGTTGCTGCTCCTATTTTCAGTAAAGCCGCTGGTTGGCTAGCGAAGGCGCGACTGTTTCAACAGACCACAGCATTACATGGGTATTTCCGTAGACCTATTACCAAACTACTTGAGGAAACAGGCTCCCACCCTAACGAGCAAATGATTCGCGCGTACCAACTACTGATGCGGCGCCCCGCGCACATTCGGGGCACATTGCAAATGATGGCCGCCTGGGATCTAAAACCACTCAAATCTCAGCTCAGTGCACTTCGTACGCCCATTGAGCTCGTGGTCTGTGCCAATGATAAGACCGTGTCGCCCTGGCAGTCTCAGCGACTGGCTGAATTGGTCGTCAATTCAACGCTTACGGAGATACCGGGGCTAGGACACCTCGGTCACGAGGAGCAACCCCATCGGTTTGTCGATATTTTTAGTCGACTGGGTGTGCCTGAAAAGAGGTAGTTTCAGCTAACTTGTAGTGTTACCCTGTCATTAATTTAAGACATTAGAGATGTCTACTTTAATGAACAGCGCGAACCCCATAACCGATCATGACGCCAAGCGCATGGCGCTTGCCAACGCTTCTCATGCGATTGTTATTGGCAGTGGCTTTGGCGGGCTCGCAGCCGCCATCCGCCTTGGTGCACGGGGTTACCGCGTCACGGTACTAGAAAAGCTCGATGCACCCGGTGGTCGAGCGTACGCCTATCACCAAGATGGTTTTACCTTTGATGCGGGGCCAACCATCATTACCGCACCCTTTTTACTCGAGGAGCTATGGCAACTCTGCGGTAAAAAAATGGCTGATGATGTGGATCTGCGCGCTATGGACCCCTTCTTCAGGATCGTCTTTAACGACGGCAACGTGTTTGACTACAGTGGCGATCGTGACAAGACCCTGTCTGAGATTCGGCGCTACAACAGCGCCGATGTTGCTGGCTACCTAAAATATCTAGAGGCCAGCGAGAAACGCTACCGGGTCGGGTTTGAGAAACTGGGATTCAAATCCTTCGATAAACTCTGGCAATTGGTCAAGTTCCTACCACATCTCATCGGTCTACGAAGCGATCGTAGCGTCTACAACCTGGTATCGCGCTACATCGAAGATCCCTATTTACGCCAGGTCATGAGCTTTCACCCACTACTTATTGGCGGCAATCCCTTTGCCGTCACTAGCGTTTATTCATTAATTTCATATCTCGAGCAACGCTTTGGTGTGTGGTCTGCCATGGGTGGCACCGCAAGCCTTGTGAAAGGGCTAGCAAAGCTCATTGAGGGTCAGGGAAACACCGTTCGACTGAATACAGAGGTCGACCAAATTAACGTACAAAATGGCCGCGCCGTGGGTGTGACACTCAAAGATGGCACCTGCATGAACGCCGATGTGGTGGTATCCAATGCCGACTCGGCCTGGACCTACCGCCATTTAATTGCTCCCGAGCATAGGAAGCGCTGGACCGACCGAAAAATTGCCAACGCCAAGTTCTCCAATGGCCTGTTTGTTTGGTACTTTGGCACCGACAAACGTTACGAACAGGTTCCCCATCACACCATCCTATTGGGCCCTCGCTACAAAGGGCTGTTAGACGACATTTTTAAAGCCAAAGTTCTCACCGAAGACTTCAGCCTTTATCTACACAGACCCACCGCGACCGATCCCTCCCTCGCACCCGAAGGTTGCGATACTTTTTACGCCCTGGTACCGGTGCCGCATCTGGACGCCGAGATAGACTGGGCAACGCACTGCGAGCGATTTAGAGCGCGCATTCAGACCCGCCTAGAGGAGACGGTACTCGCCAACTTGGGTGATCACATCATTACGTCACGCCTGCTCACGCCGCTCGAGTTCGAACAGCGGCTAAACAGCTATAAAGGCGCAGGATTCAGCTTTGAACCACGCATCATGCAGAGCGCTTGGTTTCGGCCTCACAATCGCTCGGAAGATATCGATGGTCTCTATCTCGTGGGAGCGGGTACACACCCCGGCGCCGGCATCCCAGGGGTTATTTCATCGGCCAAAGTCCTCGACGAGATCGTGCCCTCTCCCGCCGAGGTAACCCGTGGCTAGATTAGCAACGCCCTTCACTGATCTCGCGGTGTGTCGCGCCACACTCAGCGACGGCTCTCGTTCGTTTTGGCTGGCGTCACAATTTTTGCCGGCCGCACTGAAGAATTCAGCATGCGGGCTCTATGCGTTTTGCCGTGAAGCTGACGACCTCGTTGACGAGGGTGACGATCCGGCCCGCGCACTGGTATCGCTTCATCAACGTCTCGATGCTATCTATGCCAATGCCCCCTATGATTCCGCCGTCGATCGCGTACTCAGTCATATTGTGCAAGACCATGACCTACCACGGACATTGCTAGATGCGTTGCTAGAGGGTTTTGCATGGGACAACCAGGGTCGCCGCTATAAAAATCTCTCCGAAGTCTACGATTACGCCGCTCGCGTCGCGGGCACCGTTGGCGTCATGATGGCGGTGCTCATGGGTATTCGAGACGAGCGCACGTTAGCCAGAGCTGCCGATCTCGGGGTGGCTATGCAGCTTACTAACATTGCTCGAGATGTGGGCGAGGATGCTCACAATGGACGCCTTTATCTGCCACTCGACTTAATGGCAGATGCCGGTCTTGACCCCGATGATTTCTTGGCCAATCCGGTTTATAGCCGGTCTTTAGCCACTGTGATCGCACAGCTTCTTGATGCAGCGGAACAACTTTACCAACGTGCTGACCACGGTATTGATCAATTACCCCGATCAGCCCGAGGAGGAATATACAGTGCGCGATTATTGTATGCCGCCATTGGTCAGCGGCTTGCTGACATGGACTACAACAGCATCGATCAGCGTGCTGTTGTAGGGGTAGGTAGCAAAATCAAACTTTTGCTAAAGGCGATGAAGGTGCCTCGTGCGCACCCTTCGATACGCGAACAAGACCCGCTCGCCGAATGTCGATATCTGACGCAGCTTGCTGCGGCGGCCGCACAGCCCACCGAGTCTTACCTTGCGGCATCGGCGCCGAAGGCTTTTTATCACCGCATGACCTGGATGCTCGATATGATCGCGCATCTCGACGCTCAACAATCAGCAAGTGCCAAACAGCAACACACCGAGTAGCCCCTAGCCCCCGCGCCTTGGCATCCTGAAAGGCAGTAAGGTTTGCACCCAGGCTCGCTGAAAGCGCGCGAGATCAACATATTCATGCATCGCGGGAACAAGCTTGCCCTCGCAGCCTACGTGCAATTTGCTACGCGCATAAAATGGGGTGTCCTCGAAGGTTTTAGCAATTGTGCTCTTGGCTCGGTGCAGACGACCGGCCGCTGACAGCGCCAGATAGGCGTAGCGGGCAGGACCGAATCCTCGCTCTCACCATCACTCACGTCGAGATTATTTGACTGATCGTAGCTCACCGCTAGGGCTTGGTTTGTTCCATCCCAGAACTGCCGGTTGTAAAAGATGTAGCCCCGTCCTGACTGCTGCTCGGTACGCGTCCAATGCCATCCACGAAAAGTCGACTCAAGTGGCACGGTTCCTGCGTTGCTATCGACATAGGCAGTGCCCGACCATTGGAGATTTGGCCGGTGCAAATTAACCGCTACCTTTGCCGACGGCGCAATGGGCCACCACCGGTGCTGCTCGAGTGAATCCAACGCAAAGCATTGCTTTGAAAGCTCGGAAAATGAGACCTCAACGGTCCCCCTCAACCTTGAGGGAAAGGGGACGCAGATTTCGTCGAGCTCTATGCGTAAACCGGCGGGTGTGCGAGTCACAATGCTTGGACCCACCTTAAAGCGAGAAGCATCTACCTCCACCGCGCCTTGAGTGCGCTCGGTGAGCGCCCAGCGCTTTCGATCGGGTCCGTAAAAAATGGCATTGATACTACAAAAATCCCAGGGGTTTGCCGCCCCTCTCTTCCGAGCGCGAGCATAGTAGGGAGAGAAGACACAGCCAATAAAGATAATGATGGTCAAACCACACTGACCGTCGTCGGAAAAGGCATCGATGTACCACCATCGGTAACCGTTGGCATCGACACGCACATCGAAACGGAGATCGCTTGATTCCCCGATGGGCACCAAAGGGTGCCTGCGCAGGAGCCATTTGGCCGGAGATATCTAGCTGACCGCTTTTTTGTGCCTCGAACACACCATCGCCCTTTGTATTTTCTATTGAACAGTTTTAATGTCTAGGTTAGTTTACATAACACCGGCCACGGCCGATAGTAAGGACTGCCCTATGGTCAATGAACTCCTTGATTGTGAACACAATCTCAAAGTGGCCATCAATGCTGCAACTCAGCAACCGTGCCCACCTCAGCTGGCAGAGGCGTTGTCTTATGCCATTTTCCCAGGTGGCGCACGCGTGAGACCTAAACTGTGTATCGCCGTGGCACTTGCGAATGGCAACGAAATGCCTCGCCTCGCCATGATGGCAGCGGTAGCCATCGAAATGCTGCACTGCGCCTCGCTTGTTCATGACGACCTACCCTGCTTTGACGATGCTACTGAGCGACGTGGCAAGCCCTCCGTACACTCTAAATTTGGCGAGAGAATTGCTGTGCTCACAGGCGATGCACTCATCGTGAATGCGCTTGGACAGATTTCGAACTGCGGATTTCATGGAGGCGATGCCCAACGCCTCGCCCTCGTGAGCCGATTAGTGATCCAAGGCGTCGGTGCGCCCTTAGGTATATGCGCTGGGCAGGCATGGGAGTGCGAACCCTCGGTGGACACGGCCACCTATCACCAGTGCAAGACCGGCGCGTTATTTGTCGCCGCTACCTGTGCAGGCGCTGCCGCAGCAGGTGTTGACCATACCCTCTGGCAGCCTTTGGGCAGCGCTATTGGCCAGGCCTATCAAGTTGCCGATGATATCCAAGACTGCATTGGCAAAAGTGCACTAATGGGTAAACCCGCGGGGCGCGATGCGCTATTGGGAAGACCCAATGCCGTTCATGAGCTAGGTATCGATGGCGCGGTGGCACTGCTTAATACACTACTTAACGACGGCATCAGCTCGATACCCGACTGTCCCGGCAGGGAGTTACTTGTTTCACTGGTGGAAAAACAAAGTGAGCGGTTTTTCCCCACGGGCTACCATCGGTGCGCCGCCTAAATGGCTCCCTTCGGCGTCACGGACACCACCCACTTCCAGGGATCAGACAACGATAAGCTGCCTATCGATAGGAGCACGCGCTGGCGTTGGTTGCGCGTTAATTGGCGCAACCGGTTACTGATGAATCACAGGTTTCAGCGGTGGAGCGCTCGGTTACCACTGGTTCGCATTATCGCCAATCGACATGCCACAGAACTCCACCACATCACCGCCGGCTTTGTTTACTCGCAGGTACTACAGGCCTGCGTACAACTCAATATTTTCAAGCACCTGCAGGGGACCTGCACACACGAGAGAACTCCAGGCCCTCGGTGAACTTTCGGCTGAGGGGTGGTTAACGCTTTGCGAGCCGCCAGCAGTCTTGAACTCCTGGAACAAGTCGACCGTGATTATTGGGCCCTTGGGCGGCTGGGCGCGGCCATGGCGGCTTTTCCAGGTATTGCAGCAATGGTGGAGCACCATGCCTTGCTTTATCGTGATCTTGTTGACCCGGTGCATGCACTCAAGGAACGGCGATCTACGGAGCTAAGTCAATTTGGTCCTACGCCGAAGGGCAAACCGGTGCCGAATCCGCGGCGCGCTACAGCGCATTAATGGCTGACTCGCTAACGATTATCGCTGATCACGTTCTTGACGCCTGCAACTTGAGGCAAGCACGACATATCATTGATCTGGGTGGCGGCACTGGCCGCTTTGCCTCTCTCGCCCTCGCCAGGCACAAGGCATTAGTTGCCACCGTTGCCGACCTACCGGATGTGGTGAACTCCTCAGAGGCACTTAATCGTCAACGCGCCAGTTCCCGCTTGCGTTTTGTTGGTGTGGACGCGCTGAAAACCCCCTTGCCTACGGGGGCAGATGTCATTTCATTGATACGAATTCTTCATGATCACGACGACGACAAAGCCCTAGCGCTCATAAAAGCCGCCCGAAAAGCGCTGCCCGAGGGTGGGCAGCTCATCGTTGCAGAACCGATGGCCAATACGCCCGGCGCACAGGCCATCGGACATGCTTATTTCGGGGTTTATCTATGGGCGATGCGCTCTGGAAGGCCCCGTACCGCACGCGAACTTGGCCAATTGCTGCGCGCAGGTGGGTTTAGCGAGGTTAAAGAGCACAAAAGTCACATGCCGGCATTAGTTCGCGTCATGACAGCCAGCGCGATTTCTGCCAAAAACTATTGACAGTTTAATATGTCAACGTAGACTTACAGATACAGAGTCAAATCAGGCAACGGCTATGAATAACAATTATCTCTCAACCGTTACAGCACATAGATAGACCTATTTATGGGACACGCGTCAACCGCAGTCGTCTTCGAATCGCCGGGCAATCTTTCGGTACGGCGGGTTACTCTGCCTGAAATCGACGCAGCCGATTGCCTCGTTGAAGTTACTCACTCGGGCATCAGCACTGGCACTGAGCGATTGCTTTATAACGGCAGCATGCCTCCCTTCCCTGGGCTCCAGTATCCGCTTGTCCCAGGCTACGAAAGCATCGGACACGTCCTAGAAGCGGGAACCGAGGCCGAATTACAGGCAGGCCAAGCGGTATTCATCCCGGGTTCAAGGGGCTTTACCGACGTGGCGGGCCTCTTTGGCGGCGCGGCCAAACATTTGATCGTCCCTGCGGCCAGACTTATCCCCCTACCGGACAACCCGGGCGAATCATCAGTACTACTCGCGCTGGCAGCTACCGCCGTGCACGCTGTTCGACGCTGCGGTCCTGAACTTGCACCCGAACTGGTCATTGGCAATGGCGTACTGGGGCGACTCATTGCGCGCTGCTGCAAAGCGCTTTATGGCAATACGGTAACGTTTTGGGAGGCTAGCCCCGACCGACAACACACCGATGGCAATCCTGTATTTACCCATACCAGCGATGCACGAGCCGATTATCGCGTGATCGTCGATGTGAGCGGTGACCACAGCATTATCGATCAAGCGGTCCCGCATATGGCAAGCGGCGGAACACTTGTGCTCGCTGGTTTTTACCACGATGCGCTTCGGTTTGATTTTGCCCCGGCTTTCATGCGCGAAATCAACATCAAGATTGCGGCCGAATGGCACAGAGACGACATGGAAAGCGCCGCGGGACTCATCGCGCAGAACAAGCTTTTTGTTGATGACCTTGTTACCCACCGTTATCCGGCTACGGAAGCGGCTAGCGCCTATCACGAGGCTTTCACTAACCCCGATTGCCTTAAAACGATCCTCGACTGGAGCGTCCTATGAACGCACATGAATCAGCACAGACGTACGACCCCGGCCTGGCCGAATCCGGAGAACGCGCCGATTTACTGGCGACATCGTCTGCAGACGCGCCAAAAACCCAAGTCATCGCGATCTATGGAAAAGGTGGCATCGGCAAGAGTTTCACCCTGTCAAACCTGTCTTACATGATGGCGCAACAAGGTAAAAAAGTCTTGTTGATTGGGTGCGACCCAAAAAGAGCGACACCACCTCGTTGCTTTTGGTGGCAAAGCCTGCCCGACCATCATTGAAACCGCATCGGCCAAGAAAGCTGCCGGCGACGAGGTTCGCGTAGAAGACGTATGTTTCAAACGGGACGGCGTGTTTGCAATGGAACTCGGTGGTCCAGAAGTGGGCCGCGGTTGCGGTGGGCGCGGCATCATTCATGGTTTTGAGACCCTGGAAAAACTGGGGTTTCACGACTGGGATTTTGATTACGTGCTGCTCGATTTTCTGGGCGATGTGGTCTGTGGTGGCTTTGGACTGCCAATTGCTCGGGACATGTGCCAAAAAGTCATTGTTGTCGCCTCCAATGACCTGCAGTCATTGTACGTGGCAAACAATGTCTGCTCGGCGGTTGAGTACTTTAGAAAACTCGGCGGCAATGTAGGCGTCGCAGGCATGGTGACCAATAAGGATGACGGCACTGGGGAGGCGCAAGCCTTCTGTAAAGCCGCCGGCATACCCGAACTGGCGTCCATCCCAGCCAATGAAGATATCCGTCGGAAAAGCGCTAATTACGAAATTATTGGTCATCCCGATGGTGAATGGGGCGAATTATTCGCATCCCTCGCGAGCAATGTCGCGGATTCCCCACCACATCAACCCACCCCGCTGACTCAGGACGATCTCCTTGCCTTGTTCGATGGTGACACGGTGGGCCGCAATGTCGTTTTGGAGCCAGCCTCACTTGCAGACCTTTGCGACATAAAAACACTCAACAAGCCTTCGCTCGAGGTGATCTACGACGATGCCTGATTTGCAGCCAAAAATGCAGCCCGCAGCACCCGACGAAGCGCTCATCCCGATAACGCCGGTAGATGAGGCACCATCGGATGGTTGCCACAACCGCGATGAGCAGCGCGCAGCGGCGGCAGCGGCGGGCAAGCAAGCCACACTCGAACAATACGCCAAAGACTACCCCCAGGGACCGCATGATCAACCTCAGAGCATGTGCCCAGCCTTTGGATCTCTGCGTGTTGGGCTTCGGATGCGGCGCACCGCGACCGTACTCAGTGGCTCAGCCTGTTGTGTTTACGGCCTAACCTTTACTTCCCACTTTTATGGCGCAAAACGCACTGTCGGGTATGTACCTTTCGATTCCGAGACATTGGTAACCGGTAAGCTATTTGAAGATATTCGTGAGGCAACCCACGATCTCGCTGATCCGGACCAATACGACGCCATTGTCGTGATCAATTTGTGCGTGCCCACCGCCTCGGGTGTTCCGCTCGATCTACTGCCAAAATCCATCAATGGTGTACGGGTCATCGGCATCGATGTTCCCGGGTTTGGTGTGCCTACCCATGCCGAAGCTAAGGATATTTTGGCGGCAGCCATGTTGCGCTACGCTCGCAAAGAAGCATCCGATGGGCCCGTCGCAAGACCAGCGCAACTAGCCGAAACCCAACTGCCATCAGTGGCTCTATTGGGCGAAATATTTCCCGTGGATGCCATAACAATCAACTCGCTTTTAAAGCCGATGGGCGCCTGCGCCGGACCGGTAGTTCCCACTCGGGAATGGCGCGAGCTGTATGCCGCCCTTGACTGTGAGCTGGTGGCAGCCTTACATCCCCACTACACCGCGAGTCAGCGTGAGTTCGCAAACGCGGGCCGACCAACCTTGGGCAGCGCACCGGTTGGGGCTGAAGGCACGGTAGCCTGGGTACGTAATGTCGGTAACGCGCTCAGCTTATCGACAGAGGCAATCGAACAACACTGCGAGTCACTCCGCAGTCAGATAACAGAAATCATTAAAGCGAACCCGATCAATGCCCGTATCACCCTATCGGGCTACGAGGGATCAGAGCTGTTGGTCGCTCGGTTACTGGTTGAGTGTGGAGCCGACCTACGCTACGTGGGCACTGCCTGCGCCGCGACAAAATGGTCCGCTGATGACAGAGCGTGGCTCGAAGCGCACGGCGTTGAAGTCCGGTTCAGGGCGTCGCTAGAGCAGGACGTCGCCGCGGTAGATCACTATCTCCCCGATCTCGCTATTGGCACAACACCGGTTGTTCAGCATGCAAAAGAACAGCAAATACCCGGGTTGTACTTCACCAACCTCATCTCTGCTCGGCCACTTATGGGCCCCGCAGGTGCAGCGTCATTGGCTGGGATCGTTAACAACGCCATTGGCAACCGCCAGCGATTTGAAACCATGAAAGCCTTCTTTAACGATACTGGAAAAGGCGATCGTGCTGGTATTTGGACACCGGACACCGTGAGTCGCGCGGGCCTGGCCGATACAGGTAAAAATCCATGTTAGTCCTAGACCATGATCGCGCTGGCGGCTACTGGGGATCGGTGTATGTCTTTACCGCCGTACGTGGTTTGCAGGTCATCATTGACGGCCCCGTTGGGTGTGAGAATCTACCGGTGACCTCGGTGTTGCATTACACCGATGGACTGCCGCCGCACGAATTGCCCATTGTTGTGACAGGCCTAGCGGAAGAAGAGCTGGGGCAACACGGCACCGAGGCGCGTTACGTCGGGCTCACAGCACGCTTGATACGAAGAAACCCAGCGTAGTGGTGACAGGCTCCATTGCAGAAATGATTGGCGGCGGCGTTACTCCCGAAGACACCAATATCAAACGCTTCCTGCCCCGCACCATTGACGAGGATCAATGGCAAAGCGCCGACCGGGCCATGGTGTGGCTTTGGGAGCAATACGGCGAGAAAAAAGCCGCCAAACGCAAACCCGTCAAAAATGAAGTACCTAAGGTAAACATCATTGGTCCGGCCTATGGTTATTTCAATACTTGGTCGGACCTTGCAGAAATCGAGCGGTTAGTAGAGGGCATAGGCCTTGAATTAAACCGAGTCTTTCCACTGAACTGCCATCTCGATGACATTCACACCCTGGCGGACGCCGACATTAACATCTGCATGTACCGCGAGCACGGCCGTAAGCTATGCGAACAGCTCGATAAACCCTATCTACAAGCTCCCATTGGGCTACACAGTACCACGCAGTTTCTACAAAAACTCGGCGAGCTGTCAGGTGTAGATCCCGAGCCTTTTATAGAGCGAGAGAAGCTAACCACCATTAAACCTGTATGGGATTTATGGCGGTCAGTTACGCAGGACTTTTTCGGCACAGCAAACTTTGGGTGTGTGCTACTGAAACCTACACCCGTGGATTACGCCATTATCTTGAAGACGAAATGGGCCTGCCCTGCGCCTTTCACTTCGAACGACGTGCTGGCGTAAAGCCTGACAATGCCGCTGTTCGCACAGCGATCAAAACAACCAAACCGCTTATCGTGTTTGGGGGTTACAACGAGCGAATGTACATCAGTGAATCGGCGAGCTCATCCATTTACATCCCCGCGTCTCTGCCAGGAACAATCATCCGCCGTCACACCGGCACCCCGTTTATGGGCTATGCCGGGGCTACCTACCTCATGCAAGAGGTATGCAATGCACTGTTTGACGCTTTGTACAACATTCTGCCGCTTGGCAGCGAGCTTGATCAGATTGATCCGACACCTGCATTTACGCAAGTCAGTTGGACTCAAGAAGCAGAGGAAGAGCTCCAACGTCTCGTGGCAAAGCAACCCGTGCTCGTGCGTATATCTGCCGCCAAAAGTATGCGCGACAGTGCCGAACAGCACGCACGCAACAATGGTTCTAACGCCGTCGAGCGAGCCCATGTACGCCGCGCTGTCATGGCTGTGTCTGCCAATGACGCTACCAATATCCAAAACAGGAGAATCGAACCATGAGGGAGAGATCTCGCCCAGAAGTCCGCAAAGCAAACACTGCCGAATCACTGCAGTTCAAGATGCTTCTTAGTATCGCGTTTCTCTGGTTTTTCTCATATGCACTGGTCAGAAAACTCACTTTGAGGCGTCCAGATATCGCAGGAGAAAGCTGTTTCCAAGCCGCTCGTCGGTGTGCATACAGCGTGGTGCCATACGCATTCATGCGCGTTTGAAAAGCTGCTATCTCCAAGATGGCAAAACATTAACAAGGCTACGTTCAGGGATGAATGCCGCTGAAATAGCAAGGGGATGGAAGCAATGTCACTGCTGAGTTTCGAAAAAGAAATATCGAGTTCGAGGAGGCACGCTGCTTGGCGGAGACCTGTTCGATTTTGGGTAGGACCCTTTTACGTCGGATTCTTCGGCGTCACTACGGCGTTTTGTGCTGTGCTGGGTACGCTGTTAATCATCTACGGCGCTGCTATCGGCGACACGTGGAATATTTGGCAGATCAATATTGCTCCACCCGACTTGTCTTACGGTCTGGGGCTGGCCCCGCTCAAAGAAGGAGGACTCTGGCAGATCATTACCATGTGTGCCCTAGGCGCTTTTGGGTCTTGGATTTTACGCCAGGCGGAGATTGCCCGAAAACTGGGCATGGGACTGCACATACCGTTTGCGTTTAGTGTCGCGGTGTTTGCTTACTTTACTCTCGTCGTGATCCGTCCAGTCTTAATGGGCGCCTGGGGGCACGGTTTCCCCTACGGCATCTTGAGCCATCTCGATTGGGTGTCAAACGTTGGGTACCAGTATTTACATTTCCACTACAACCCTGCCCACATGCTTGCCATTACGTTTTTCTTTACCAACGCAATGGCGCTCTCCATGCACGGCTCACTCATCCTCATGGCTACCGACCCTCGTGATGGCGAGTTTGTCAAAACCGGTGAGCACGAAAACACCTTTTTCCGCGACGATATTGGCTACTCCATTGGTGCCCTCGGCATTCACCGTTTAGGCCTATTCCTCGCTCTGAGCGCAGGCTTCTGGAGTGCTGTATGCATTGTATTAAGCGGACCATTCTGGACCAAAGGATGGCCGGAATGGTGGAACTGGTGGCTTGAACTGCCAATCTGGAATTGAGGAGGAGCCCTACCATGATTGAATATCAAAATATTTTTACGCAGGTTCAAGTAGAAGCTCCTGACTACCCCGGGGTCCCGATTGGAAGCAACGAATACAACCGTATCGGTGGCATTACCCACTCGTGGTTGGCAGGTAAGTTGGGTGATGCTCAGATTGGACCAATTTATCTGGGTCCTTTCGGTGTGCTATCGCTAATTTTTGGATTCCTTGCCTTTGAGATTATCGGCCTGAATATGTGGGCATCGGTAAATTGGGACCCCATTGAATTCATGCGTCAACTGCCTTGGTTGGCCCTTGAACCACCAGCACCACAATATGGGCTCAGCATACCGCCCCTCAATGATGGCGGTTGGTGGTTACTCGCTGGATTTTTCTTGACGGCTGCAATCCTATTGTGGTGGTGGCGGACCTTCAGGCTATCTCAGCAGCTAGGAATGAGTAACTATTTAGCCTGGGCCTTTGGATCGGCAATCTGGCTGTACCTAGTACTTGGATTCTTCCGACCCATTTTAATGGGCAGTTGGAGCGAGGCCGTACCCTTTGGTCTGTTCCCCCACCTAGATTGGACAGCCGCATTTTCACTACGCTACGGCAACCTGTTCTACAACCCCTTCCATATGCTGAGCATCGCGTTCCTCTACGGCTCGGCCATTTTGTTTGCCATGCATGGCGCGACGATTTTGGCGGTAAGTCGCTATGGCGGCGACCGAGAGATCGATCAGGTAACCGACATTGGTACAGCGGGTGAACGTTCAATGCTCTACTGGCGCTGGTGTATGGGCTTCAACGCGTCAATGGAGTCTATTCATCGCTGGGCCTGGTGGTTCGCTGTCCTCACAGTCATAACCGGCGGCATTGGCATCTTGCTTACCGGTACGGTCGTCGAAAACTGGTATCTATGGGGTGTTAAACACGGCATCGCGCCAGCCTACGAGGCCATTGGCGCACCCGTAACAGACCCGCTGATGACGGAGGCTCAGTAATGAATATTCTTAACACGATAAAACTAGGAGCCATGGCACTCAGTGCTACGGTTTTCCTTACGGCTTGCGAGGTACCGCCGCCCGAATCGGTTCAACGAGGGCAAGCAGGTACCGGTATGGCGCTTGTCTATAACAGCGATGACCTTGCCGATATTGTAGCGGCTAACCAAGCACCAGAAGCATCACCTCAGCTGCCCGCCGTTGGCCCCAAAGCCGGCGATATCTACCAAAATGTCGAAGTTCTGGGTGATCTTAGCGTGGGTCAGTTTACACGTTTAATGGCCTCTATTACTGAATGGGTCTCGCCTGAGAAGGCTGTAACTACTGCCACGTTGCAGAGGGTTTTCACCTCGACACCAAATATACGAAAAAAGTAGCTCGGGTAATGATAGCCATGACCCAACGGGCCAACCAAGATTGGGGCGATCATGTCGGCAATGTGGGCGTTACTTGCTACACCTGCCATCGCGGCAAGAACATACCCGAATATGTCTGGGCAACCGATCCAGGTAGGCCACATGCAGCCGGTATAACCACCGCCATGCAGAACATCGCCTCCGAGGCGGCTGTATCCACATCGCTACCCTTTGACCCTTTCACGCCCTACTTTGAGCAGGATATGTCAATCCGCGTAGCAGGTGAGACGGCACTGCCGGAGGGTAACCGCAATTCGATCAAGCAAACTGAATGGATCTATAGCTTGATGATGCATTTCTCTGATTCGCTTGGCGTTAACTGTTCGCATTGCCACAACACGCGAGCATTCTATGACTGGGAGCAGAGTTCGCCAGAGAGAGTGAGGGCTTGGTATGGCATCCGCATGGTGCGTGAAATGAATACCGAGTTCGTTAACCGAACCGCTGATTGGCTACCTGAACACCGCAAGGGCCCCTTGGGGGATCCTTTGAAAATAAATTGCGGCACCTGTCACCAAGGGGCCTACCAGCCGTTACTCGGTGCTGAAATGGTCAAAGATTTCCCCTCGCTCACAACTTATGACGGTGCAACCAAAGCCGCTTACGTTGATGTCATCGAGTGAGAAAACGCTATTTAAAACCGATTGGCGATTGTCTCCAATCGGTTTGAACCTAATCTCCAAGACCCCGACCTCGGTCAGGTTCAACAGGGATCGGCAGATGGATGTAGTCAATTCAATTGCCGCTTAACCGTCGCACCGACGCCCCGGGCATTATTGCGGCATTCGCTTAAACGACATGGGAGGTAATACCATGAGTGATCAAGCAGGGCTGACTAGCAATGAAGCCAAGGAATTCCACAGTGCCTATATGCAAGGATTCCTGGGTTTCACTGCTATCGCAGTGGTAGCTCATATCCTCGTCTGGATGTGGCGGCCCTGGTTCTAATTGAACCGAGGCATTTATTGTTAACTGTGTCCTAACGTAAGTTTCCGACACGCAGCAACTAGGAGTAGCACTATGCATCGTATGTGGATGATCTTTGATCCAAGACGTGTACTGGTGGCTAACGCAGCGTTCTTGTTTGTACTGGCGCTGTTTATCCACTTTGTACTGCTGAGCTCAGCAACATATAACTGGGTTGATGGCCCTAACGCAGCAGCCGCTGCAAGCCATAACTCAGCTATGCCCGCGTCGCGCCAGTGACGCACCTTCCGTTGACTAGTCTCGACTAGTCGGCGGCTGTTTTTTGACCCGTCGGCACGAGCCGGTGCAGCACTATTAGAACAGTAACCTTCGGATGTCACCCCCGACACCGAAACCCACTCACGGGCTATTCTATGCACTGCAATTCTTGATAGAGCGGGTCTTTTTTACAGGTTTTAATCATGAATTTAAAGGCCGCCGCACGCCAGTCGGTTTCTTCTCCCTCAGAACTGCTTATTACAGTAGATCGCAACGGCAATGAGCTAGGCACCACTAGTAAGGCTGATGCACACCGAAGTCCAGGGATCCTGCACCGCGCTTTCTCAATTTTTTTGTTTGATCGCGATGGCCATGTGCTGTTGCAGCAGCGCGCAACAAACAAGCCACTGTGGCCCGAATACTGGACAAACACCTGCTGTAGTCACCCTCGACATGGTGAAGACTTCGCCACAGCAACTGAGCGCAGATTGCTAGAGGAAATGGGGGTGTATACCCCACTCCACTATTTATACACCTTTGAATACCAGGCTGACTATATCGATATTGGAAGTGAGCACGAGCATTGTGCGGTTTACGCGGGCGTTATCGATCAGCATACGCCGATCAACCCCCATCCCGAGGAAGTCATGGCTTGGCAATGGCTGGAGATCGATGCGGTTGATTATCGGGTTGCGCAGCAACCGGAAACCCTAACACCTTGGTTTCTACTGAGTGGAAGACAATCCGCGCCCGCCACTGGAACACCCTCGAGGCGCTTCTTTCCTAACAGACAATTACTCAGCTGTATGCCACCACCATCACTGATGGACCACGACATTGTCGCTATAGGTTTTAACTAGCAATTAAGCGATGATTTCTATCCCAGTCATGAACTTGACTAAAAAAAGCGCGGCCGAAAGCAGTGAGAAACACGCGTCCATCGAGTGCCTCGACAACGCCACTCTGCTTGAGCTCTTCCAAAATTGTCGAATCCATAACTTGGGGGGCTTCTGCGTTTAAATTAGCTGAAAGCACGCCGAGCATTTCGCGCTCTTTGCGTTTGAGGTCACTGAGTTCGACGCCCTTCGCTACGGGTGGCAACCCCTCTGACACCCTCGCAGACCACGCCCGCAGGTCATCAGAATTTTGAGCAATAAGACCCGGTAACTCAGACACGGCTCCTAAGCCGAAACCAAGCACCGAGAAGTTACGCTCTGTGGTGTAGCCGATCCAGTTGCGGAATAACCGCCCTTCCCCGTTGCGCAGCGCACCAAGGATCCTCAGGTTTGGCAAACCCCGATACGCCGACCCATTCATAGCCACGCGCCTCAAATACGGCAAGCATACTGACAAACATCGATAGTTTTTGCGCATGCGTTAATTGATGATTCGAATTCACCACTTCATTAGTGTTTTGAGCAAATGAACTTTGCGCCGCGTGACACAGTATTCTGTCAGGCGCTAAATCTAACAGGCATTCGAGCTCGGATAAGACGTCGTCAGGAAGGCGCTTGACTGCGCCATAGGTAATATCAACCGTGATGGTTTTAAACCCCAGGGTTCTGGCGTTGCTAAATACATCGGCGAGTAAATCCGGGGAACATGAACGATCAATACCCGCCATGTCGCCGCGCAATATCTCACGAAGTTCCAGCTGTAAGTTTGTATAGCCAAGTCCACGCAGTAACTGAAGCTGATTATAACTTGCCCGGTAAGGATTAATTTCTATGGTGCGCTCTGAATCTGCCCCTATTGCAAAGTGCTTCTCAATAGATTCGGCCAAGCGAATCAGCTGATTGTTTGTCAGAAAATTAGGTGTCCCCCCTCCGATATAAAGCTGAGATACCTCCCGCCCTTTGCCAATCTCCGACGTAACAATAGCCATCTCACGTTCCAGCAGATCAAGGTAATTGTCGATCGCTGGGATACTGTGGGTAATTTCTGCTACGCGCGTACACCGTCCGCATCGAACCGGACAAAATGGAACGTGTAGATAAATAGGAACCCCATCATCGATGCTCGAAACTGCAGCCCAATCACGAATAGCCTGCCAATAGCGATCTGCAGTCAGTGCCGCGGAGTCACCGCCAAAGGCCAGCTGTGGCGATTTTGGCGACATTAAGGGGTGGTTCTAGGGAGGCTTTCGGTTTGGTTATGTTTGTCTTTCACGCCACGTTTCTCCGCCTGCTTACTCAACCGAGCTCACTGGGCCAATCGGAATCGAAACTTCGGGTCGATAGACTCGACATTACGCGTCGTAAAACATCCGCCAGTCAGTACGATCAGAGTTCTGTCTAACCTCTGTCCATAATCAAGGTAGAGGGCATTGAAGGCTACGTCAAACATCTTTATAGATCGCTTGCTTCTTTCCATAGACGGCTTACAACTTTATGATCTGAAAGCCTACTTGAGGGTAAGTTATGGGTTGTTGGCTTGAATATCGGCTTGGAAGGTATCTGTGCGGATGGGGCCGACGGATGACTGCCCGGTGAGTACGAAGTCAGAAAACACGGAAGCCGATTTGGGCGGTGATGCCCAGCCCCACAGGCGGCCCTCTCCCAGCGGCAGCATGAGAAAAATGTGTTCTAGAGCGCCCAACGACACCAACGTGGCCACCAGGGTGTACCCAATTTGCTCACTGATTAACAAACTCGCATGCGCCCTGTTAACGATCTCTACCAACACCCACAGAGACAATGCCATGGAAAGCGGGAACAACACATTCATTTTGCGTCGCTGGATGTAGCTATCCACATACTGAAGCGCAGCGGGCAGCCAATCGCGATTGTAATTGCGGACACCAAGAATCAAATTGATTTTCGCACTCCAGCGCATTAACCAAAGTGTGCTGTAGGTCCAAAACGCAACTGATCGCACACCGCCATCGGCCAAGATGGCCAGCAGCAACCCCGTGATAATGACACCCAACTCATGATAGATGCAGGTTCCCAATCCGGCTCGAAATCGCTGCAACAGTGATGCATCGGGCGGACAGGCACGCTTATGTAAACCTCCGACTTTATCAATCAAATAGCCAAGCTCTAACCAACCCCACAAAACAATAGCGAGGGTAAAGCTCATAACAACACCTGTTACACTCGCTTGCGCCGTGATCCATGGTGTCAATGCCAGCGCGGCAATAAAGACAATCGACGCAAGGCGAAACAACACATCGTGAAGTCGCTGAGGAGATGGACACACCACAAAATAAGCCCAGTGAAAAACCACCAGCCAGCAACCGCTACAACAATGGCGATCCAAAATTCAAGCATCACAATGCCCAGTCGGCAGCCATTGCAGCTGAATAATGGTCCCACGCAACAACCGACTCACTGACTGCGTGTTGCATCGGGCAGTAACTGCCTAAAGACATGGTAATTTGTGGGGCCGAAAGCAACGAGATCAATGGCCTCGCGCGTTTGGGGGTCCTGGAGGATAAGTCGACCGTCGGCATACAGCGTCAGCTCAAAAGCGGACTGAAGGTTCAAGCCACGAGCGATTCGAGCTCTTACAAGGCTACGAAGTACCCCCCTAAGAAAGCTCCCCTCGCCCGAGGGTATTTGAGTGACAACGTTTCCCGTCAGCGCGTCGATCGCTCTCACGCCACCATCGGGCAAATCCAAAAAGCGCAAACCACGCAAATGTATAATTTCGCCGCTCGGCTCAGGTGCAAGCACCACCGTGCGCGTCGAAGTTGCCAGACTAATAGCAGCCACAACAAACAGCAGGCCCGCCATAATGACAAACATCAGTCTGTCATCAACGCGCCGAATTGGCCGTCCGGGTTGCCCCGAATTAAGCGTGTGGAATTGGACGGCCATGCAGGTTTACCTCAGTTTCGGTAGCCTCGACCCGCGGCGTGTTATCGCTTAAGCGAAGCTCCGCCACGACACTGCCCAGCGCAGCTACGAGTTTTTGGGGCTCCTCAACAGCGCGCATCAGGGGTTGCACTCGGCGAAAATGCCAAGGCCTTACATTGGGCCAGAGTAAGGAGTAAAACAATTTGCGCGTGCCGGGTCGCATGGTAAGTACAATGTCACCCGTTCCGTCGCTACAATAGCGAACGCCCGCCGACTCCATGTTTTCAAGAGGCAAGTTCACCATCATTGGGGTTACTGCACCTGAACGGATTACCACTCGACGATTGGTAAGGGTATAAACCGTGCTTCGCCCATAAAGCCACCCAGCAAGCGTCAATAGTCCAACGCCAAGCAACGACAATGGAATTTGCCAGGTAAGTGACGCCCACACTGCCGTCATTCCCCGGCCATCCATGACGACGAAGACCGCGTGAATGAAAAGTAACGCAATAAAGTACAGCGTTGCCGTGTCAACATGAAAAGCGCGTCTCGCTAGCGCCTGCCAGCGAGGTGCGCCTTGCCAAACCATATACTCTCCCTCGGGTAGCTCTTCGGGCAACCCTCGGATAGGTTCGTATTCGTGCTCTCTCATAGCACTGGACCCATACGCTCGGGCAACGCATAAAGCGTACCACCGCCATAAAACGCGATAATGCGATCTTCTTCCTGCAGCGTCACTTGATCGGGATTGGCAAGTCGTGGCACCTGCTTAAATTGATCGCTGCGAATAGACTTAACCTTCACCGAGCCATCACGCGAGACTCGCGCCATCGTCATGGGTAGGAGCACGGTGTGGCCACCAACATCGACCTCTGCATAACGGAAATGTGGTTCAGCTCGGTCGACCCAGAGATCTACCACCGTACCGCCTACCTCGCCATCACAACCACTGACCGGTTTGCCACGCGGATCCGGATCACGGCGATTCACCTTGTGATCTTGGTCTACTCGAAGCGGAACAATACGTGGCTCGCCATCAACCGTTAAGTCTGGGCGTTCAGGGCGAATCGCCCATGCAGCAGGACCGATACCGTCAACCATCGGATCACCTGTAGGCTCGATAGGATCGCCCGGCGATTTACCCGTATCCACGGCTTTTAACTCATAACCAGCCGCAGCAGGACCAGGGTAAGTTCGATCACCTTGGCCATTAGCTAAACGATAGGTTTTAGGATCGGGCATACCACCAAAGCCCTCTACCAAGCGTTGACCGCGGCTGTCCAATTCGAGGGGCCACCCCTCACGTTTGCCCTCACGATGAAGATGTCTGACCAACAAAAAGAAGAATATCCAGAAGATATAAAGTGCCAATTGCGCGACATCAATGTACTCCGTTATTGCTCCAGTACCCATAATCAAGCCTCCTTAAATGCCCGTTATGCGGGAAAATCTGCCAAACCAAAAGAACGATGTTGCTCAGCATCAATTGGCCCACTTCTAACAACGGGACCGAGGGCAATCAAAGCCAAGAACAACAGAAGAATTTCAAGTGATACACGGCACCGTAGGCCGAGACCGCGTTATCGAGAAGTGGATCCACTACACCCTGGGCGCTAAGCATTGAAAACAAGTCGCGCAGCGCGCCGCCAGCAAATACGGCAACGCCTGTGGCAGTTGCATTAACCGCACCCCACGCCCCCAAGGCCAAGCCTGTATGCTTCTCGGCACCTATATTCATAACTGCAGACAGGGTTCCAACGGCAAAAAATCCAGCGCCTACACCTATTCCAAACACGCCGCTATAAAACAAGACAATGCTGTTTAAGGGGCCCGCAAAGATGACGGTGGCAAAAGCGAAGACCCCGAGCACGGCACCGCCAGCGGCGACGCGAACAGGATCGCGCTGATCAGTAAGCAAACGCGCGGAAACAATAAAGGCCAACAGCATGCCCAAGGCCCACACGGCAGTGAGCGAAGTAGTCTCGCTAACAGACATCCCTAAAATCTGCGCGCCATAAGGCTCGAGCAGAATGTCCTGCATGCTAAACCCCATGGTGCCAAGCCCTACACCCAGCAACAGCCGACGCGGGCGACCTGTTGCGGCAAAGTCTTTCCAAACAGCAGTAAAAGCTGGACGAGTTTGGTCGTGGTGCGTCAGATCAGGACGTCGGGGTTCCTGCTTCCAAAGTGCAATCAAATTAAGCGCCACCGTGAGCATTGCTGCACCCTGAAGCACCTTTATGAGACGAATGTAAGTAAAATCGGTTAGCAGAGCCGCAAAACCGATACTCGCGAAGATAGTTCCCAAGAGCAGCAGCGTGTATAAAAAAGCAACCACTTTCGAGCGTGTTTGCGGAGTCGCTATATCCGTCGCTAACGCTAACCCAGCGGTCTGCGTGGTGTGCAGGCCGGCGCCCACTAGCACAAAAGCCAGCATGGCCGCAGCAGAGCCAAGCCATGCCGGGCCGTTGTGGGGTTCGGTCATCACAATCAGGGCAAATGGCATGATGGCCAGCCCGCCAAATTGCAGTAACGTTCCGAACCACAGGTAAGGCACTCGCCGCCATCCTAGATACGAGCGATGATGATCAGACCGGTAGCCGATCAACGCGCGGGCCGGTGCCAATAACAACGGCACGGCGACCATAAGTGATACTAACCATGCCGACTGCCCTAGCTCGACGACCATGATGCGGTTAAGCGTGCCGCTCAACAATACGACTGATAACGCTACCGATGTTTGAAACAGCGATAAGCGCAACAAGCGACCCATAGATAGCTGCTCGCTAGCCGCATCGGCAAAAGGCAGCCATCGGGTGCTAACACCTTGCATGGTAGCTATGAATCGCTGTCGAGAGATAATCACGCTCGGACAATCTCCTGAGCTTGAGAGATATAAAACCCGCGATTAACTCGCAAACTCCGCCCAAGCCGCCAGTCGCTAAGCGCGGGCGACTGCAGGATAATGTTCTGGAGCTTCTGCTCAGCGATCGGAACAATGGCTGGCGATCGATCGCCACGAGGAAATAGCTGGCCTGCCGCATGCATCATGGCAAGCAGTGTTGTTCGCGGTGCAAAGGTAAAAATAATGCTCGCTTTTACCGATCGAGCCATCGCCTCGAGAGTCTGCAAGCCATCATCGGGGTCGTAGTGAATCAAAGAGTCCATTGCGACAATATGATCGAACTCGCCTAGATCAACACCTCGCATGTCGCCCACACGAAAATCGATGCTGCCCCTTCCCGCGTGCTCAGCCACACGTTCAATAGCGAGCTCGATGAGTGTCGGCGATAGATCGATCGCGACAACGTCCGCGCCACGCCTTGCTGCTTCCAGTGCAAGCGCACCGGTACCGCACCCGGCATCCAGTATTCGCCTACCGGACAAATTTTCTGGCAACCAACTCAAGAGGGTTCCGCGCATCTCATCGCGCCCTTCACGAACCGTCTGGCGAATCCCGCTGACCGGTTCATTAGAGGTAAGCCGCGCCCATGTATCGGCAGCGGTACGATCAAAATAGTGCTCGATCTGCTCCCGTCGCTGTTTGTATTCCAACGTTGTCATCAGTCAAATCCCAAGAAATCGAATAGATCCCGATCACGCATTGGTGTCACCGGCACAGGATCGGTACCGTCCCACAATCTCTGAGCCAACTGCAGGTGCTCCTCTTGCACCGAAGACAAGCCCGGCGCGTCATCCATTTCAAACAGCGTTGATTTACGCAATCGGCTGCGGCGGATAACATCGAGATCGGGAAAATGCGCAAGACGGCGCATACCCGTGGCTTCGTTAAATCGATCAATCTCGTCGGTTGCGGCGCTTCGGTTAGCAATCACACCACCAATGCGAACACCATAGTTTTTCGCCTTAGCATTAATCGCCGTAGCAATCCGATTCATAGCGAAAATAGAATCAAAATCGTTGGCGGTTACCACTAATGCGCGCTCCGCATGCTGAAGCGGCGACGCAAATCCACCACACACCACATCACCGAGGACATCAAATATCACTACATCCGCGTCATCGAGTAAGTGATGCTGCTTGAGCAACTTGACCGTTTGTCCAACCACGTAGCCGCCACAGCCTGTACCCGCTGGGGACCACCGGCCTCCACGCACATCACCCCGTTAAAGCCTTCGATGACATAGTCCTCGGGCTGAAGCTCTTCCGCATGAAACTCGACCGACTCTAGAACGTCGATAACCGTGGGTATTAGGCTTTTAGTCAGGGTGAATGTGGAATCATGTTTGGGATCACAACCAATTTGAATCACCCGCTTACCCAATTTTGAAAATGCGGCTGACAGATTTGACGAGGTTGTGCTTTTACCTATGCCGCCCTTGCCATAAACCGCGAACACTTTGGCCTTATCAATTTGTATGTCCGGTTCCAAATGGACCTGGACGCTGCCCTCCCCATCGCGGCCTTGGCCACCGTTGTCGAGGTTTTTTACTGGGATATGTTGTCGTACGTTCATACGGCTGCCTCTGTATTGATACCTTCAACCCAATCTTCTAAATCTTCTCCGGCTCGTTGCAGCGCCTCAAGACAGGCATCATCGGGTTGCCAGTATTGGCGCTCCGATGCCTCCAAGAGGCGATTAGCTACCTTTGATGCTGCGGCAGGGTTCAGCCGAGCCAAACGCCGCCTCATGGCATCGTCTAAGATGAAGGTCTCAGACAATTGTTGATAAACCCAGGGCGCCACCTTGCCGGTGGTAGCCGACCATCCCATGGTGTTAGTGACATGACTCTCAATGGCGCGCACCTCGTAACCGTGATCAAGCATTGACTCATACCACTTGGGGTTCAGTGCCGTGTTCGCGTTTCAAGGGCGACTTGTTCGCTGAGGGTTCTAACTCGCTCAGCACCGCCGGTATGATCGGCGATATATACGGGCACATCGCGCTGACCGCCACTTTGGATAGCGCGTGATATGCCCCCCAAGGTGTCAAAATAGTGATCTACCGTCGTGACGCCCATCTCTACGGAGTCCAAGTTTTGGTACGCTAAATCTACCCGTTGCAGTAATCCCGATAACAACGCGAAGTTGGCAGTTACCGCACCACTCTTGGTATAGGCATGCCCCTTGCGCGATTTGTAAGGTCGTCGCCAACTCGGCTTCCTCTTCCCACGCACCACTATCAATCAGCATGTTGACGTTAGACCCATAGGTTTCCTCGGCATTGCTGAAAACGCGTAATGCCGCTGTGTCAAAATCTAGCTGCTCATTGGCCTGAGCACTGAGTGTATTCGCGCGAATTGGGTTCTTCTCCAAAGGCTCATCCGCAGCTGCGGCCAGGTAGGCAGCTTGGCTAATAGCCGGATTTGAAGTGGCAGCAAATCCCGAAAAATTCCCGATAGGGTCATGACCACATCAATGCGAGGTCTCCCTAAGTTTTCTAAATCAATCAGCTCAGCGCCCGTCACTCGGCCGTAACTGTCCAGCCGTGGCCGAGCACCGATCAGTGCTAATGCCTGAGCAATCGCGACGCCCTCGCTTTTTAGGTTATCCGTGCCCCACAACACGAGTGCGACAGACGTTGGCAACTCACCGGTATCTTCGAGGTGTCGCGCCAACAATTGATCTGCTTGGCGAGCACCTTCGTTCATCGCAAATTGACTGGGTAGCCTAAAGGGGTCAAACCCATGAATGTTGCGACCGGTAGGGAGCATCTCGGGGTTTTTCAATAAGTCGCCCCCAGCAACAGGAGCGATAAACGCACCATCAAGCGCGTGCAGGATTGCTTTTATCTCGTTGCCTTCATCGAGCGCTGAAAGTGTGTTGATAAGTAAGTCGCCAAGCGCCGCCCGCTGATCATTGGTCAACGCTTGAACATCGATATTGGCGCCGAGCCCAGCCATGTCATTATCGTTAACAATAGCCGTCAACACGTCATCAGGAAGTTGCACGTCGAAGCTCGCATGGGCGACGCTACGGAGTAAATCCACTTTTTGGAGCAGTTGAAGGCGCCCTCCCCACCACGTGCAGCCCATAGGGAATCAGCGACTCCTCAATTTCGAGGAGTGCAAGTCTCAGCGCTTCTATCTCGGTGTCGGCTTGATCTTCCGCCCATAATTGCGTATCGGTGGAAATCAAATCGGATTCAGTGGCAAGGGTATGAATTAACGCTGACAGGTTAGCGCGCTGTGGCGCATCAAGATCTCTCACCCGCCAACGGTCAATCGCTTCCTTCAAATCTTGCAGCTCGCGATACAGATCGGCGCTAGCTACACTCGGGTGAGGTAACTAATGAGCGTTGCGGCCGAGCGACGCTTGGCAATAAGCCCCTCAGAGGGGTTGTTAGCCGCGTACAGATAAAAGTTAGGTAATGCACCAATCAAACGATCCGGCCAACAATTCTCTGATAAACCAACTTGCTTCCCGGCATAAATTCCAGCGCACCGTGGGTCCCAAAGTGCAGTACCGCATTGGCTTGCCAATCTTCACGCAGGTAGCGATAAAAAGCCGAAAAAGCATGGGTTGGCGCGTGCCCACCTTCGAACAACAGGCGCATTGGATCACCTTCGTAACCCATGGATGGTTGAACGGCAATCAGTACATTGCCCAACTCGACACCGAGCACATAGATCTCACCACCGTTGGTCAGGTGTTTGCCAGGCGCGGCGCCCCACTGGGCTTCTATCTCTTCAAGCCATGGCTCACGAGCCACATAGTCGTCAACCGAAATCCTTGCACAAACACTGGCGTCCATACCAAATTGGCTGGCATTAGCGGTTAGCAACTGATCTCTAAGGGCGTCTGCTGTCGTAGGCACATCCACTCGATAGCCCTGCTCCGCCATTGCCAGTAAGGTATTGTGTAGCGATTCAAATACCGACAGATGAGCGGCGGTGCCAACGCTGCCGCCATTAGGCGGAAAATTAAATAGCACGATAGCTACTTTACGATTGCGACGCTCACTCCGCTTAAGGGCAACAAGTTTTGCGACCCGACTAGCAAGCATACTAACGCGCTCGGGATGCCCTTCCATGGCTTCATGATCGGACCCTTTGGCACCCTTACGTCCGCCAAATACCATTGAGCCGGTGGCGCCATCGAGTTCGGGAATCGAGACCATCATGGTCGATTCGATGGGAGTCAAACCTAAGCTGGATTGCTGCCACTCATGTAGACTCTGAAATTCAAGCGCCTGAACGGCAAGGTAGGGAACATCAAGCGATTCCAGCAGTTGGGCTGCTGCCGCCGCATCGTTGTAGGCAGGGCCGCCTACCAGAGAAAACCCGGTTAGCGAGACCACCGCATCCACACAGGGTTTATTATCTTTCATGAAAAACTGCTGTACCGCCGGTCGGGCATCAAGTCCGCTGGCAAAGGCCGGAATAACGCGTAGACCTTGACCTTCAAGTGCACTGATTACCTGATCATAGTGATCGCTATTATCAGCAAGTGCATAGGAGCGCATCAACAAAACACCCACGGTTCCCGTTGTTGCCCGTGGGGTTGCGCTTGGCAACTGACTTAGATCGATAGTGATTCGTTCTTTGAGCTTCGGATGGTAGAGACCGACATCTGGATATTCCACAGGTGCCTTCGGCTCTTCGAGCATCGTTTTAAGCACTTCACGCTCGCCACTCGAATAGCGCTTAAGTAACAACCTAATCATATTTTCTAGGTTGACATCGGAACCTGCTAGCCAGTACTGCAGCGTTAAAAAGTAGGCTCGCACATCCTGCGCCGTTCCTGGTATGAAGCGAAGAATACGCGGAAGTCGCCGTAAAACCGACAGCTGCTGAGCACCGGCCGAACCCTTGTTATCTGACTTACCACGCATTCGTTTGAGCAGCGCCATGGGACCAGAGGCTTCGCCACTCATGGAGAATCGACCCATTCGGGTCAGCTTCATAACTTCAGGCGCCGACATACAGCACACCAAGGCATCGCAATTATCACGGCGTGCCGCGAGGGCGGGTAAAACCGCATTAATGTGCGGCTCCATAAATAACATGTTGGCAATAATGAGATCTGCGCGAGCGATATCCTCTTTGCATTGATCCAACTTATCGGGATGAGTATCCCAGTCAGAAGCCGCATGCACCGCCAGTGACAGGGCCGGAAGTGATTTTTGCAGACGCGCCTTAGCGCGAAGAAATGCCGTGCCAACGTGGCCATCGAGTGTAATTAGAACAACACTAGCAGGGGGAGCCGCGCTGACGTGTTTAGCGACTGAAGTGAGCTTTTGCTTCATACAAAGTCTCCACTTCAATGGTGTTAAGGCCCTGCTCTACCGCGAACAACTCGGTATTACGCTTTGCTTTACCACGCACAAAGAATGGGATTTTTTTAAGCTCTTTCTCGGCCGCTTGAGCCCATCTAAGCCCATCGACAACTGCCCCGTCAGGCACCTGTGGCCGTTCACTGCTACCAGACTCCTCAGCCAAGTGTGATGCAACCGCACTATCGTTGAATTCAAAGTCATCTCTAAACATCGTTAAGAGATGCTCTTCCAGACCCATCACCAGAGGGTGTACCCAGGTATCAAACAGTACGTTGGCACCCTCGAAACCCATTTGTGGTGAATAGCGGGCCGGGTAATCTTGCACGTGTGCAGGTGTTGATATCACCGCGCAACCAATGCCCAATCGCTTGGCAATGTGCCTTTCCATTTGGGTGCCCAAGACGAGCTCTGGGTGCAATGCCTCTACGGCGGCCTCAACTTCGAGGTAATCGTTGGTAATCAGAGCCTCCAGCCCCAACTCACTGGCGGCCGTTCGTACTGATCGAGCGTGTTCTCGCGAATAAGTCCCCAAACCGACAACGTCAAAGCCAAGCTCACGTGATGCTACGCGAGCGGCAGCCACAGCGTGGGTGCCATCGCCAAAAATGAACACTCGCTTGCCCGTCAAATACGTGGAATCGACAGATCGCGAATACCAGGGAAGGCGACAGTGATCTATGGCATCAACATTAATGGGATGGTCAAGGGCCTCTGCTACAGCTGTCAAAAATTCCCGAGTGGCGCCGTATCCCAAAGGCACGCTGTCGATATAAGGCTGATTAAACTGTCGCTTCAGCCACTGGCAAGTTGACATTGCGACCTCGGGATAGAGGCAAATATTCAAGTCGGCCTGGGGGATTTTTAAAAGATCTTGTGGTGAAGCCCCCAAGGGGAGCAACGACGTTAACGTCAATGCCAACGCCGTTCAGCAGCGACTCAATCTCGAGCACATCATCGCGACATCTAAAACCTAGCTTGGTAGGGCCGAGTAAATTAACACTGGGACGCTCTGTTCTTTCGCGCTCTTGAAAGGCGTTTGCATACGACGCACCTCGAAGCAAACCCGCGACCAATTGATAAAAGGTTTCACTGGCACCCCAGTTTTCTTTACGCGAGTAGGCTGCCATTTCCAACGGAATAACAGGGATATTCAGCCCTGAGCTGCTTGCGAGTGATCCCGGCTGGTCTTGAAGTAACTCTGCCGTGCACGAATCGGCGACCATGAGCACCTGTGGCTTAAAGCGGTCAGCGGCCTCCCGCAGCGTATCCAGAAATTTATTGGCGGTGCTGCCGCCCAAATCCCTGGCTTGAAATGTTGTATAGGTAACTGGTGGGCGGCGGCCATCGCGCTCGATCATGGTAAACAGGAGATCTGCGTAGGTATCACCCTGCGGCGCATGCAATACCAGGTGTACGTCATTCATCGAAGCCGCAACACGAATCGCCCCAACGTGTGGCGGGCCTTCATACGTCCACAGCGTTAGCTCCATGCGCCCACCTCCAATCGATTTTTACGGCGCAGAGGGCGCGCAAAAAGCTCGGCCAAGTCGCCGGCTTGATCAAATCCCTGTATAGGCGAAAACATAAGCTCAATGGACCACTTGGTGCGCAAGCCCTCAGCCTCGAGGGGATTGGCAATACCTGAGGCCGCAAACCGTAAGATCCGGGCGGCTATTACGGACCCGCGCAAGAGAGTCATCAAGATTTTGGCCTTCATACCACTGCACACCCTCGGGCAGGAGTGGCGTCTCAGACGCCATGGTCATGACATCGTAATAAGGCGTGGCGACCTCGATGGGGGTCATGCCGCACTCGCTTGCGAGAAACCGTGCCAAAGGAATTTCCAGCTGCGAATCGGGCAAGAAGGCTATTCGCCGACCGGCGAGTTCGGCCTTATAGGCCTCAAGGGAGCGCATCGCACGTTCAAAAGGTGCACGTGTGCAGTCTTGAAAACGCTCAGCAGCAATCTGAAAACCCTCCGCTGCTGCTCGGAACCAGGCGAGCGTCCCTTGCGCACCAAATGGATAAGGCGCCTGCAAAAGTGCCGCACCACGGGCTACTAACGCCCTAGCCGTTTCTCCAAGATAAGGTTGTGCCAATAAAACCCGAGTGCCCGTGCCAATACTGGGCAGATGTTCCGATTGTCGACCGGGAAAAAATTCGACTCGCTCAATTCCCATCTCGGCGAAGAGCCGTGCGAATTGGTCTTCCACGATATCAGGCAGGCTGCCCACAACCAGCAACTTTGACTCGCTAGAGGGCGCCTCAGGCATATCGGGGACGAGATTGCTCAAACAGCTGTCTTCACCTTGAGTAAAGGTTGTCTCAATACCACTTCCCGAGTAGGCGACGACCCGTAACTGCCCGTTATGTCGCTCTCGAAAATTCCGCGCAATGTTATCTAAATCCAGCTTGATAACTTCAGAGGGGCATGACCCCACAAGGAAGATGGTTTTCAAATTGGGGCGGCGTTTAATCACTTGCCCAATGACGCGTTCAACTTCCTCTACGCAGTCGGCCATGCCGGCGAGGTCTCGATCCTCGAGAACCGCCGTTGCAAAACGAGGCTCAGCAAATATCATCACACCCGCAGCGGACTGAATAAGATGGGCACAGGTACGTGAACCCACAACCAGAAAGAACGCGTCTTGAATCTTACGATGCAACCAAACAATCGAAGTCAGCCCACAGAAAACGGCTCGCTGGCCATGCTCCACCGTGACATCCAACGGCTCGACAGAGCCGGCATCAGTAGCCAGGACAGCATCGAGCATTAGCCAATCCCCAGCTCAGCAGACTGGCTATCACTGCTGGGGCCCCTGTCAGCCCGACCCAGGCTGAATTTAATCAAGAATTGAGCGGCATTAACCACATAAGCGAGGTAGGCAGCGATGGCTATTGCCATCTCAACACCCGGCCCCTGATTGACCAGCAATAGCACCACTACATAAGCGGTGTGAAGGGCGATAACCCCCATACTCACCACGTCTTCCCAAAAAAATGCCGGAGCAAAGAGATACCGGCCGAAGACCACTTTCTCCCAAAGAGCGCCGGTCACCATAATGGCGTATAGGAAGGCGGTCTTAACCAAGATCGACAGCGTTGTCCCCGAGTAGCCGTCTCCGGTGACCAGATAATGCGCTATGCACGCTACGCTGATAGCGAAAGCCAAAAATTGCAGGGGGGCGAGAATGCCTTGGACCAACGTCCAGCCGCTGGCATCACGCCGCGCGCGCTGCTCGGGGGTGTACAGTTCATCGCGTGTGGAACCGCTGTCACGTGTCATTGTCATTATTTACCGCCCCTCCGGTCATAAGCGACCTGAGCCTGTACCGCCAGACTACTGACCCATGGGGTCGGGTGTCAACTTTAGATTACTCTTATTTTGTATTGTTTAAATGACTTATTTAAGCGTTTTTTTGAATATTGTGGACCAAAGACCGCCCAACCCGCGTATACCCACCATAGAGGGTGGTGCTGACGCTATTCTTGTGCAATGGTTGCACGCCTCTCGCTACATTTATGACGACAGCCACACGGCCATAATACAAGGGGCCAGTGAGATAAGGGGCAAGCCACAATAATGGACATCAAACCTGTCACTGCCATTGGGCTTATGGGAAATCTGGCGGACATCGTGCTGAGTATTGACAGCAACGGTGTTGTTACTGACGCCCAAGTCAACCGCCCGATAGCACATCGCTACGGCAGTTAACTTGGCAGGGGTCGTCGTTCGTGGACAGCGTTGTCAACACGCAGGTTGAACGCGCACAGCAAACACTTCGCTGGTGTGCTGATAATCCCGGACAAGCCACTACGCTCACAGTAACCCACCCGCTTGATGACGCGCTGACCTCCGCTACTGTGCGTTATGTCTTCCGTTTTTTGTGAGGATACCAAGTTAATTATTGCGGCAGGGCAAGACAAAGCCGAATTAACCGAGGCCAAACAACAACTTGTGAACGCCCAGCTGGCCATGGAGCGCGATTACTGGTCTCTACGTCAAACCGAGACACGCTATCGACATATCCTTGATCTGGCACACGAAGGCTTCTTAATTCTAGACGATAGCAGCCAGCGAATTCTGGAGGCCAACGGCGCAGCGTCGACCCTCCTGAACCGCGGCGAGCAAAACCCAGTGGGGCAGCTGTTTGCAACAGACATCGCACCTGATACCCGCCAACAAATCACTCAACTGATTGAAACCGCCCGTACAACCGGTGCAGCCAGCGGCCTAGTCGGCGGCATTCCAGCCAGCGATAGCAATTTACTTATGGAGTTTGAATACCTATCTCAGAATACCGGGGCTGTGATCTTGGTGCGAATGACCGCCAGTGAAGGCAGCCCCGGAGACAGCCGAGACAGCAATGACTGGTTCAATCAGGTGCCCGATGCCATTCTACAGCTTGATAACAGTGGGCGTATCGTGCACACCAACCGAGTTTTCCTAGAATGGATGCAGGAGACATCGCTCCGACATGTTATCGGACGTAGCGCCGACGAGTGGCTGGGCCGAACGGGGGTTGATCTACAGGTACTCCTAGACAATCTAATCCAGCGAAATACGGTCACCCGCTACGCCTCTACCCTAAGGACACGTGCCGGGGTTAGTAGCGACGTTGAAATTTCGGCCTCAGCCCATGGTAGTTCTGGTCGTCGCGAATATGTGCTGTTTATTCGCGACACGTCTCGCCGAATTCAACGTGATGACCCTGTGATGTCATCGCTGCCCGCCTCCATCGAACACATCACCAACCGTGTCGGACAAACGCCACTCAAAGAGTTGGTGCGTGAATCTACCGACGTAATCGAGGCCCTGTGCATCGAATCGGCGCTCAAACTTACCCGCAATAATAGGGCATCGGCCGCCGAACTGCTGGGTCTTAGTCGACAGAGCCTTTACACCAAACTGCGCCGTTTCGGGATCGGCGAGCCCGAGGACGAGAATTAATTTTAAGCCAGCTTGTGTACATAGATGCTGCTTACGCACTAAGCCCCAAAAATAAATAGTGACATGATAGACGTCTATTTAATTTGACGGTTTGCGGGCACGGTCGCTATAGTCAGGCCATGCAATCAAGCAATACCATGCCCAACGGCGTCACCGGTAAGCTCTCGCCCATCGCGCTGCTTGAGCTTCTCAAGCCAATCACGTGGTTTTTCCACCCATGTGGGCGTTTCTATGCGGCGCGGTATCTGTCGGTGCGGATCTTATCAACAACGTTGGGCTTTTACTTGCCGGTGTAGCACTCACAGGGCCATTGGTTTGTGGCGCCAGTCAGATCGTTAATGACTGGTACGATCGCGAGGTCGATGCGATCAACGAACACTATAGCCCCATTCCTTCAGGGCGCGTTCCGGGCAAAATAGGCTTTTACTACGCCCTTGCTTGGTCAATCCTTGGGCTAATTTGGGGCGCAACCTTTGGCCCCTGGGTTTTCGCAGCGACTTTTTGTGGCCTGCTACTCGCTTGGGCCTATAGCGCCCCTCCTTTTCGATTTAAAGCGAACGGTTGGATAGGCAACGCTGCCGTGGGCATCAGCTACGAAGGTCTCGCCTGGATAACCGGTGCTGCACTCATGCTAGAAGGACAAATCCCCCAACGCCCGTCATCTTTGTCGCCTTGCTCTACAGCCTGGGGGCGCACGGCATCATGACCCTCAATGACTTTAAATCTATCGACGGCGATCGCCAAATGGGCGTTCGCTCACTGCCTGCACAATTGGGTGCGGACAAAGCCGCTAAACTCGCCTGTGTGGTCATGCTCACGCCCCAGTTAGTGGTACTGGGCCTGCTAAATCATTGGCAAAGCCATTGGCAATCTGTCCCGGTGATCTTGCTCATTGGCATCCAGCTATTGGCCATGCGTCACATGCTCGCCGCTCCCAGGGAGCGTGCACCTTGGTACAACGGCACCGGTGTTACCGCCTATGTCACGGGCATGATGATTGCTGCAACCGCACTGCCTGGAGCCTATCTGTGAACGAGCCAAGAGCGAACCTAAGTTGGTTAAGTATTGTTCGCCTAGGCCTGGTTCAAACCTCCTGGGCGCTATCATCGTCCTCACGACATCCACCCTCAATCGTGTCATGGTGGTTGAACTAGCATTACCGGCCATGTTGCCCGGTTTTTTGGTGGCCCTTCATCATGTTGTTCAGCTGGCGCGTCCAAGAATCGGTCATGGTTCGGATGTTGGCGGCCAACGGACGCCGTGGATACTGGGGGGCATGGCGTTACTGGCCTTGAGTGGGGTGATTGCTGCACTGGGGACCGTGCTCATGAATACCTCGACGCTTTTGGGCAGTGCTATCTGCGCCACAGGCTTTGTGGGTATTGGACTGGGCTCTGGCGCTACCGGCACCTCGCTGTTGGTATTGCTTGCAAAAACCGTTGAACCCTCTCGAAAGCCTGCAGCCGCTACGATTGTGTGGTTTATGATGATTGCGGGATTTGCAGTAACTGCGGGGCTGGCAGGCAGCTTCCTCGACCCCTACTCGCCAGAACGCTTAGTGGTCGTTACGGCTTCGGTCTCCGTTATTGCCTTCATAGTCACTGTGCTTGCCATCCGTGGCGTTGAACCGAAAAGAGCCAGTGCGTCCCACGCAACGACCGAGAACGCAACGCCACCCGCCTTCAAACAAACCTTAAAAGAGGTATGGTCTGAGTCTTCTGCACGTCGATTCACTGTTTTCGTTTTCCTTTCCATGCTTGCCTACTCTTTTCAAGATTTGATCTTAGAGCCGTTCGCGGGCATTGCCTTCGCGATGACACCAGGTGAGTCCACCCAATTGGCGGGAACGCAACATGCGGGGGTATTGCTGGGTATGCTAGCCGTCGCTGCCAGCGGATCGTTAGCTAAAAAGTATTCCGCAAGGCTGTTAAAGCGCTGGGTTATTGGCGGCTGCATCGCCTCCGGATTGGCGCTCGTGGGCATTGCTTGGGGAGGAAACCACCCCGACAGCTGGAACCTCTCTATTAATGTCTTTTTATTGGGCGTTGCCAATGGTGCATTTGCCGTGGCGGCGATAGCAGCAATGATGACCCTAGCCAGTCAAGGTCAAGCGGGGCGTGAAGGGCTGCGCATGGGGCTTTGGGGTGCCGCCCAAGCCATTGCTTTTGCCGCTGGTGGGTTTCTGGGCACGGTCGCCGTGGACGTGTGCCGCGCGTGGGTAGCCGAACCTGCTCAAGCCTACGCCTTGGTGTTCTTAGTGGAAGCCGCGTTATTTCTTGTTTCGGCTCATTTGGGGAGCGCAATTGACGCACTCAAGGGGCCGCAGGATAACGATTCAACAGCCATTCGATTTGGCGACGTCGCGTTGCACGAAGTCGCTAACGGAGGATCCTGAAAATGTCTACAGACTATGATGTTGTCGTGGTGGGTGGAGGCCCTCGGGTGCCACCGCTGCAAACGAACTCGCCTTGGCAGGTAGACGTGTACTGCTACTCGAGCGCGCCTTCCGAATTAAGCCCTGTGGCGGTGCGGTGCCCCCTGCTTGCTTACCGAGTTTGAGGTGCCTGACGAACTGGTGGTGGCCAAGATTGACGCGGCTCGCATGATTTCTCCCACTGAAAATACCGTTGATATGCCCATCGATGGCACATTTGTTGGCATGGTTGACCGAGATGTGTTTGATCCATGGTTACGCCAGCGCGCAAGTGATCATGGCGCCGATTTACGCATTGGTGCGTTTAAAGCATTGCACTACGACGATCAAGGACGAGTAGAAGTTACCTATCAAGCCAAGACGGATAGCAAACAAGTTCACACCGTGACAGCTCGCGCTGTGATAGGCGCAGATGGGGCACGTTCGCGGGTCGCACATCAAGCCATCCCCTGCGCCTCTACGCTGAAATGGGTCATGGCCTACCATGAAATCGTGAAAGCGCCTGAGCGCCCTGACAATGATCACTACGATCCAGAGCGTTGCGACGTTTGGTACCAGGGCGACTTATCGCCTGACTTTTACGCTTGGGTCTTCCCACATGGAGAACATGCAAGTATCGGGGTAGGCAGCGAACACAAGTCGTTCTCAGCCCCCGACGCAGTAACTAAGCTGCGCGCCAAAACCGGCTTAAACGCCTGTGAGACGATCCGCAAAGAAGGTGCGCCCATACCCATGAAGCCGCTGAAACGCTGGGACGACGGCCGCGCCGTGTTGTTATCCGGTGACGCAGCGGGTGTGGTTGCCCCCGCATCAGGAGAGGGGATTTACTACGCGATGCTATGCGGCCGACTCAGCGCCGCGGCCATCGAATCATTTCTCACGACCGGCGACAGCCGCGCATTGAAGCAGTCTCGAAAACAATTTATGCGCCTGCACGGACGGGTTTTTCTTGTACTTGGACTATTACAGCGATTCTGGTACGGCAGTGATAAACGGCGTGAAAAGTTTGTTGCCATGTGTGAGGACCGCGACGTCCAGGAACTGACATGGCAGGCCTACACGGCTAAAAAACTCGTGAAGCGAAAGAAAGTGGCACACCTGCGCGTGCTCTGGAAAGATATTCAGCAACTGCTCGGCTTTGCGCCAGCTTGATTGAAGCGCTGGCCCGTTTTATCCAATCGGGTGAGTTCTTCGATTGGGTGTTGCTTGGCGTCGCTTTAGAGCTGGTGGCGCTCGCAGTGTGGCGCGGCCCTGCTTTACTGAAAGACCTCTTGCCTAACCTCACCGCAGGAGCTGCTCTCATGGTGAGCGTGAAACTGGCCATTACCGACGCTCCTTGGCACTGGTTGGCGCTGGCGCTAACCCTTGCCCTCCTCGCCCATGGCATTGATCTTGCGCAACGACTGCGCAGCGCAAAATAGTGAGCAACTCCTCGACGCCAATGCCTAACGTTGATCAGTCATAGCGCTGGGGCGTTTGCTCGTCGCGCCCCTACAGCTGTTTTAGGGGTGCAATAACATCACCAAGCCGGTGCCATGGTGACACGCTCGGGTAAATCATGATGTTGAACAGGGAGAAGATACAATCGCGCGAAGACAGCTGCACTGGCCACAGCGCAAGCGCCACGAACCACATAGCTCGACAGGCCTCCCTTCTGACGTGCCCGCTCCGACGCCTCGCTTAGTTTAAGCAGCCGGGCCATGCCGTTACGGAACCGCACGTCATCGGTGTTGAGTGACAAGGGGAACACCTGCTTGCTTATGGTGGTCGTTATGTCAAACACAGCGTAATCGAACTCGGTAATGTCCATACCAAAGGCATTGTACAACGCGGGCCGAGAATGGTCTCGGACGTACATTGTCGCGTACACGGCGAGAAGGAAAAAGCGAATCCAGAGCTTATTATGACCCCGAAGTAAGTGCGGGTTGGCGCGCATTTACAAGGCAAACGCCTCGCCATGGGAATACTCGTCGTTACACCACTCTTCAAACCAGCTAAAGATCGGATGAAACTGGTTATCCGGGTTGCGCTGGAGGTGACGGTAGATCGTAATGTACCGGGCGTAGCCAATTTTTTCTGAAAGATAGGTCGCGTAGTAAATGAATTTAGGTCTGAAGTAATGGTACTCCTTTGCGTTTTTTAACACGCTGAGATCTACAGCAACCCCCATCTGTTTGAGCGCGCGGTTAATAAAACCCGCGTGCCGCGATTCGTCACGCGCCATATAACGCATGAGATCGGCGATGTCTTTGTTGTCCACGTTCTTCTCGATCTCTTGGTACAACACGCAACCCGAGTATTCAGAAGTAATGGAGCTGACTAGCAGGTCTAGGAAATCGGCCTTGAGCGTCGGCCGGTCGTCAAGGGACGTAATATCGAACTCATAGGTCTTTTTGAAGTGGGCACGATTTACGTCGGCCTCGAAGCGAGCCATCATCTCATTCCACTCGGCCTGAACCGACGAAACATCCAATTTGCTCAAGGCTTTATAGTCGGTCTTATAAAAACGTGGTGCCAGCAGACGATTTTCCAATGCCTGTGCGGTTGAGTCATTCATGTCCATGGTTGCAGCTGAGTTCATGAGCCCCCTACGTGTCGTCCGTATTACTCATGGGGACAGTCTGTGCCTTACCGGTGCAAGTGTCAAATATGTTTTACATTTAACCCGTAAAGGAATAGTGTGTGCTTACGAGTGGTAAGTGACTCAGTAGGGCTTTATCAGCTACCCACCACGACCAAACACCTGCACGTAGCTTCGCTTGGAGCAAACTATGACCGATAGAGACGCCGCTCCACGTAACGCCAAACCTAAAGCTAATTCGGATGACGTGGTTCAGCTGACCTATGTCAGCACACAAACAGCGCCACTAAGTGCCAGAGAGCTTCTCGCGGTACTCGAGGAAGCGCGCGTTGCTAACAATGAAAGAGGCATCACTGGGCTGTTACTCCACAAGGAACAATCGTTTTTCCAAGTCCTGGAAGGACCAGCAGCGGAGGTTGCACGCACCTTCGCATCCATTCAAAAGGATCCACGCCACCACCACGTAGAGGTTCTCAGTGAGACGGGGTTGGGTGTGTGGGAATACGCCGACTGGCGAATGGGTTTCATGGATCTCGACGGCATCGATCCACGGCTTTTGGAGGGCTATTCAGATTTTATGTGCCAAACAGGGGAACCGCGAGAGTTTCTGACTAACCTAAGTAAAGGCAAGCGTTTGGCACTGATGTTTCGGGATTTGGCCTAGCGTATCGCCCTCAGTTGCCGTTGACCCCAAACTTATGCAACATGTTTCGGGCAAACCCCTGAGTCGCTGCACCCCGACTAGCACACCCCGCTCCAAGACCTCAAACTAAGGCAAGGTAACTCGATTACTGGGTCGCGGTAATCCGCTTCTTTCGAGGTCGCCAAACACCCAGGCAACGTTGGCAACCGCCACTGCCCCGAGCACCCAAACAGACCCAATTTCGGCGCTTATCGACAACGCCAATTCGGTCATAGACGCTTCACCAGCCAACACAGCACGCGCAGTGAGTGCCTCGCGCTCCATTGGCCCCTGAATACCTAACAACGTCCTCAAACATGAGTACGCCAGTTGCCAATTTCGCCCAAACCCAGCCAGCACCATGGTAGGCGGCACAGCTGCCATAGATAACAAACCGGCGACGATGGTGATGCCCAGGGACGGCAGCAACACCCATTGCGCCAATGCATCCATGGTTAACCGCATTTGCACATAGGCGGCCAAATCGGTTTGTGCAACCGGTAATGTGTTAAGCATCACCAGCAACGCAACCATCGACCCAAGAAGCCCGATACCGCCCATGGTATGTACAAATTTTAACAATCGCCGCATCGTCTCGCCTGCTTCTCAACGTTTTTAACCATACGAACCCCGCATCCGAATCGATCAACCATAGGCGTTCAAAGCTGCTAACGCCGGAGCTGCCGGTACAAAAACGGGGATAATAAACAATGCTAACAGTAGTGCCGATACCATACCGCCGATCATTGGGGCAGCAATATGCTGCATCACATCTGCTCCCGCACCACTGCCCCACATGACGGGCAGCAGTCCCAGAATGACCGTTGCGCTTGTCATTAGCACCGGGCGCAATCGGCTCGCGGCGGCTTGAATAATTCCGTGATCATAGGACCTATTGGGCGTCTCACTGGCATCCACTTGGCGGTTATCAAGCGGTACTTGCTGCAGGTAAACCAACATCAAAACAGCCATCTCTGCGGCCAATCCAGCGAGCGCAATAACACCCACAACAACCGCCACCGAAACCGCATAATCGAGCAGCCAAATCAGCCAAACAGCCCCTGATAACGCGAGGGGCAGCGCACACAGCGTTACCGCAACCGGCATCCAGCGACGAAAGTTTAGGTAAAGCAACGCAACGATAATGGCTATAGTCACGGGCACAACATACATGAATCGCGCTTGAGCTCGTTGCGCCGATTCATAACCACCCTGCCAGGTGAGTGAATATCCAGGTGGCATAGTGAGTTGCTCACTCAGCGCATGGTCCGCAAGGACAATAAATTGGGCAACCTTTTGGCTATCAATATCAATAAGCACCCAACTCGCCGGTTTGGCATTATCACTTTTGATAACGGCGGGGCCAGTATCGATCGATACGTTCGCCACCTCAGACAACGCCACGTACGCCCCCTGCGGGGTTCTTAGGGGCATATCGGCAATGGCTACAGCCGAATCACGCCAGGCTTGCGGATAACGCACATTGATACTGTAGCGCTCTAAACCGTTTATGGCGTCGGAAACTTTTTGACCTCCACACCATAGCTGACAGCAGCCTGAATATCCGCAACTGTCATACCTGCATTCGCTGCACGCTGTCGATCGATATCCACGACCAGATAGCGCCCCTCTCCCGGGCGCTCTGCATAAACCGAACTCGTGCCATCTAGCCCGGAGATAATACGCTCTATATCAATAGCCAAGGATTCAATCACCGACAAATCCGCGCCGGATATTTTTAGCGCCAAGGGAGTTTTCACACCCGTTGAAAGCATGTCGATACGCGTCTTAATAGGCATCACCCAGGCATTGCTAACGCCCGGTAACTGAACGCGCGCATTGAGTTCTTGCTTAATCGATGCGCTAGTCACGCTTTACGCCACTCATCTTGGGGCTTCAAGGTAATGAATGTTTCAACCATGGTGAGTGGGGCGGGATCTGTCGCTGTATCCGCACGTCCGACTTTACCGAAAACCCGCTGCACCTCGGGGACGCCCGCGATGAGTTGGTTGGTTCGCTGCAGTAGCTTGCGCGCCTCGGCGATTGAAATGCCCGGATAAGTGGTTGGCATGTACATCAAATCACCCTCATCGAGAGGCGGCATAAACTCGCTGGTCAATTGTCTTAGTGGCAACGCCATGCTCGCTATCGCAAGCAAACCCACGGTAAGTGTGATCCAAGGTTTGGATAAACAAACACCCAAGCTCCGGGCATAAACGGGTTCTATATGCGCCTTGAACCAACCATTTTCTCTGGGCAAATCGTCCGACTTAATCAGAAACCCCATCAAAACTGGGATAAGAGTAATATCAAGACCGGCGCTAATAGCCATTGACCAGGTTTTAGTAAAAGCCAGCGGCGAGAACAGCTTCCCCTCCTCGGCCTGGAGTGCAAATACGGGCAAAAAGCTGACCGTAATGATGAGTAGGCTGAAAAAAAAGTGCTGGGCCCACCTCTGTTGCAGACTTAATAACAATCTGCCAGTGATCTTCCGCCACGGTTTTGCGGCGTAAGTGTTTGTGGAAGTTTTCGGTCATTACAATAGCACCGTCACTCATCGCACCAATCGCAATAGCGATGCCGCCTAATGACATGATATTGGCATTGAGACCTTGCGCACGCATGATGATAAAAGCACCCAAAATACCCAGCGGCAGGCTAATCAAGGCAACCACGCTAGTGCGCATATGCATCAAGAAAAGCATACACACCAGCGCAACCACTAAAAGCTCTTGCGCTAACTTTTCGACTAAATATCGACCGAGCCATCAATCAATTTAGATCGATCGTATACGGTGACTATGTCAACACCTTGGCCTAACCCGGGCTTAAGAGCGGCCAGTTTCGCCTTGACACGCGCAATGGTCGCTCGCGCGTTTTCACCGGAACGCATAACAACAATACCGCCAGCCACCTCACCTTGACCATTGAGATCAGCAACCCCGCGACGCATCGCAGGACCAAAACTTACCCGCGCAACATCGCTCACGGTAATGGGCGTCCCCCCAGATTGGGTTGCAACCAGTAATGACTCGACGTCGGCCAGATCTTCTATATAACCAGTCAGTCTGACCATGTATTCAGCTTCAGCCATCTCGACAACCGAAGCGCTTTGTTCGGCGTTACCCCGTTCAATAGCTCGGACAATATCCGTTATGGATAAATCGAAAGCTGTCAGTGCGACCGGATCAATCTCAACTTGATACTGACGAACCATGCCGCCCATTGAGGCGACTTCCGAGACACCTTCGATACTCTGCAGTTCGTATTTGAGATACCAATCTTTGAAGCGAGCGCAGTTGCGCGAGATCGTGGGTACCGCTGGTATCGACCAGGGCATACATGTAAACCCAGCCGACACCGGTCGCATCGGGCCCCAAGGTTGCAGACGCGCCTTTCGGCAGTACGCCAGTTGTTTGAGCTAGAACTTCCTGCACTCGCGAGCGCGCCCAGTAAAGGTCTGTCCCATCTTCGAATAGCACATAGACATAGGAATCGCCGAAGAAGGAAAAGCCACGAACGTCAGTGGTCTTTGGTACAGCCATCAGTGCGCTTGTGAGCGGATAGGTAACCTGTTGCTCTACAACCTGAGGTGCCTGCCCGGCATAAGTGGTTTTCACAATCACTTGCGTGTCGGATAAATCTGGAATCGCATCGATCGGTGTATCGTTTACTGCCCACATCCCGCCCAGCGTTAACATAACGGCTAGCAGCAAGACGAATACGCGATTGCGGATAGACCATACAATAATAGACTCAATCATGATCATGCCCCTGCGACGCATCGTGCATGTTGTGCTCATGTTGCGGGCCGGACGGCTCGGGCATCATCATCTCTTGAGCATGATCCTGGTGCTCGGGTTTCATGGGTGTGGCCTGGGTGCTCGACTGACTGTGCTGATTGTGCTGACTGTGCTGACTGTGCTGACTGTGCTGACTGTGCTGACTGTGCTGACTGTGCTGACTGTGCTGACTGTGCTGACTGTGCTGACTGTTGACTGTGCTGGGGTGATTCTGCTGCTTTGCAAGCCTCACGGGTATCGCCTGTCCGCAAAAAGTCACTTCGCTTGCTCGACTCTGAATCAATGAGAAACTGTGCCGAAGCCACCACATAGTCACCCGCTTCCAGCCCTGCGAGGATTTCAACATCGAACCCCACATCGCGACCAACGGTGACAACTACCGATTTAAAGCTTCCATCATCACACTGCAGAACTACCCGGGCATCGTCGCCAATACGAATTAGGGAGGCACTGGGAACACTTAAAACCGGGTGTTGAGGAGCCTGAGTAATTGTCACCGTTACATACATACCCGGTGCAAGCGCGCCCTCTGTATTGTCTATTACCGCGCGCAATTGTCGTGTACGGCGAGAAGCATGCAGCTCTGGGTAAATAGTATCGACTGCTGCATGCCAGATACGATCCGGTAGCCCCTCGACTGAGAAATGCAATGATGCGTTGCGCAAATCCGGAATAGTCAGCCCTTGAGGAATACTCACTAATAGCCAAAGGGTGTTCACGGGTGCGATCGACAGCACCTCCGTACTAGGTGTAACAAACATGCCCTCGCGAATAGGCAAACCTGTCACGACACCAGCAGTTGGCGAACGCATACTAATCGTTCGATTCACTTCTCGCGTTTGCTCTAACTTCTCGCGCACATCAGAAGCAACACCAAGAGCCCTGAGTCTCGCCTTGGCAGCGTTAATTAACGTCGCATTATTCTGCTGGAGCGCTAGCAGTAATTCCTCTTGGGCGTTGACAAGCACGGGAGAGTAAAGCGTGAGTAGTGTTTGGTCTTTCTTCACCACATCACCCTCGGTACCAACCGCAAGACTCTCTACCCAACCCTCAACCCGCGGGTGAATATGCAGGCGCTGATTATCTGCATAAGTGAGCTCGCCATAAACCTGCTTTTCCAGTACTAAACTTTTACGGGTCGCCTGCACCAATTTAAGTCCTAAATTGTGCTGTGTATCGGCATCAATGCGGACACCACTGGCCGCGGTATCGCTACTACTGGGATATACGGGGATGAGATCCATTCCCATAGGTGATTTACCGGGAGCGTTACGCCGATAATTAGGATCCATGGGGCCACCCAGTACATAGGTTGTTCCTTGGCTGTCCGATTGGCACTATCCCCAACATCGGTTTCTTGAGACATTGACAGCCGCAGACCCATTTCAGTCAAAAGTGTCACGACCAATAAAACAAGCGCCATCAGGGCAACACCGACTAGAGTGACAAATCGTTTCCTACTCATAACCATCGTTAATTCCCCTCTCCCTGAGTGGCTACATATAAAAAAACCGGCATCTGGGTTACATAACTGAGATTGGCTAGTGCACGGTAGCGCTCAACATTGATCTCCATACATGCGATATCAGCATCAAGGGCCGTGACGGTGGCAACAATCGCTTCCGCGAGGTCGGCTTGATCGTTGTTGTAAGCAAGTAGTTCGGTCTCTACTTGTAAACCTAACTGCGGAATCAGTGAGTCAATATAGGTGTGGTAGCGAGCCTGAGCATGCTGAAAACTCACTAAGGCCGCGCGCAGTTGCTCTAGCAAATCACGAGTCAGCAGTTGTCGATCGGTTTCCAAGCTTGCGGCCGTTGCCTTGCTGGCGCGGATCGATCGATCTTGACGCTGACTGGTGAAAATTGGCACGTCAAAACTCAGACCAACGCTAAACAAGTCCGCTCGATGACGCCCCTGGGCGTCATCGGCACGATAGCCGTAGCTGGCTTCCACAGTCCAAGCTGGCTTCACCGATTCTTGGGCAATAGCGACGTCGGTATTTGCTGCTTCAACGCGTGCGCCGAGGGCGCGTAGGCGTGGGTGATGCGCTATGTAGTCGAACAGTGTTGCATCACTGGCTTGCGTGGAAACCGTGAGTAGCGCACTCAATTCGGCAGCCATTATTGCCATGGGGGGTAGTTTTCCGACACGAGCGTAGGCACGTTTACCTATCCAAGCAAAGAGCCTCTGCTGGGATAGCGCGAGTTGTTGATCTGCGCGGGTTATACGCTCTTCAAGCCGGGCGAGTTCTACAGACGTGCGCAGTAAATCCGTTTGCGATGCCCCTAACATACCCGCTTGGTATCTATCTTGAATGAGCGCTTCAAGATCGCGTAATAACGGCTTGCCAGCGACAAGGCGATCTCGCGTCATGCCGGCCTGCAACACGTCGAGCCACAATTGAGTAACCTGTAGCTTAACCTGAGCAATACGGTCTAATCGCCAACTGCGCTCTTCATCAACCCGCTGGTAACCGCGCTCTCGAGCAAGCGACAAACTGTCACCTCGAGGTATTAGCTGCTGAACACCAACAGACAGCTGCGTCATTGGCTCCTGCTCTAGGCTCCAGCCATCAACAGGTAAATTGCCCGCCATTAACTTAATGCGGGGATCGGGCAGCTGGGCGTTGGCCTCGCTAGCCTCAACTAAGGCTTGTTCACGCAGCTCACTGCCCACCCGCCATGGATCACGGTCTAGGGCAAGGTTAAGTGCTTCTACAAGGGTCAGTGTGGACGTGTGGGTAACAGACTCATCCGTAGAAGCAGCACTGTAAGTCGGGACCGAACAGATCCACAGCAGCAAAGTAAAGACGAAGGTTTTCACGGACATTCTCCATAAACAGCAAATGTACGCGCCTAAAAGGCGCACCTATCCTAGGTCAGCTGTAAATGGGGGCTTAAAGAATACCGATGGCTGGCTGGCTGCTGCAGAAACCGATGCTCGCGCAAAATTTGTTGAGTTTTTCAAGAACTCGGGGTGGGAGATCGCCTGTACGTGGCCACCAGTGAGCGATGCGCAACCCGACATGTCACACGTAAAGCCATCACAGCAGTCACTTAACACGCGATCTACTGGCGAGGTCGCCTGGTGCTGATTAGCCTCATGGTGCTGTTAGTGGCGTGGTGCTGGTTGGCTGTATGGTCCATTTGTCCATGCGATGCGTGTTCGGTTAGTTCAATAGCTGGGGTGTCGGGTGTCGCGATGGCGGCATGAGCACTAACAGACCCTAGGCATTGACCGGCGACAGGTAGGCACAGCAACGCGGCGGTCACAACAGCCGCGATGAAGCGTCTACAAGCCATATGAAAGATCATTACCATATTGATGATGATTGTTTTAGGTCCGCAATAAAGCATAGCATAACGCGGGTCCACGGCCCGCGATATGCCTCGGGACGTGAATAGTTAACCTGCAGCGCCAACTCGAGTGATAAGCCTATGAATTGCCTTTACCCCCCCATTGAGCCTTACAACCATGGCTGGTTAGACGTGGGTGATGGACACTCCATTTATTACGAAGAGTCAGGCAACCCCCACGGTAAGCCCTGCCTATTTGTGCACGGCGGGCCCGGCGGAGGCGCATCGCCCGAGGCACGGCAGTTTTTCAATCCTGAGCACTACCGAATTATTATTTTTGATCAGCGAGGCTGTGGACGCTCCACACCCCATGCGGACTTGCACGCTAACACCACTTGGCATCTGGTTGCCGATATGGAGCGTTTGCGCGAGATGCTCAATGTTGAGCAATGGTTGGTGTTTGGTGGCTCGTGGGGCAGTACGCTAAGCCTTGCCTACGCACAATCCCACCCCCAAGCGGTTACCGAACTGGTATTGCGCGGCATCTTTTTACTGAGACCTTCAGAGATTCACTGGTTTTATCAACAGGGCGCCAGCGAACTCTACCCTGACAGCTGGGAAAACTACCTCGCCCCCATACCCAGTGAAGAGCGCGACAACTTACTACGTGCATTTCACAAGCGACTGACAAGCGACAATGAACATATCCGTCTGGAAGCAGCCCGCGCCTGGTCGGTTTGGGAGGCATCAGCCAGCTTCCTCATGCAGAATCCGGCATTCATGGAAAAACTCGATGAACCACTGGCCGCGATGGCAATGGCACGTATTGAATGCCATTACTTCATGAACGACGGATTTTTTAACGACGAGAACCAAATCCTCAACAACATTGATCGCATTCGCCATATCCCCTGTGTCATTGTGCAGGGTAGGTATGACGTGGTCTGCCCACCTCGAACCGCCTGGGACCTGCACCAGGCATGGCCAGAGGCAGATTATCAGCTCATACCCGATGCCGGGCACTCTGCTTTTGATCCCAGTAATGCCAAGGCATTGGTGGCCGCAACGGATCGGTATTCAGCGCCTAGCTGATCACACTTGTGCACTTCTTGGCGTTTTGGCTGTGCAAGCAATACACACTACTGAGGAGGCAAGGCTGCGGATAGCTCGTGACGCAATACCTTGCCTAGCGGGTTTCTAGGTAAAGCAGCAACCACATGAAGGCGCTCGGGTAACTTAAACTTTGCCAATCCTTTTGCAGATAAAAATTCGCAAATATCTTTAAGAGACGGCACGGTTTTATCTGCAGCCAGTACTATACACACGCAAACTTTCTCGCCCAAAACGGAATCGGGGTACGCACATACTGCAGCCTCTTCGATCAACCGTAATCCATCTAACAATGTCTCTATTTCGACCGGAGAAATTTTCATTCCTCCTCGGTTAATTATATCTTTTAACCGGCCTGTAATACGGTAAAAATCTGCGTCTGGCCCGCAAAGCTCGACAAGGTCACCTGTTCGAAAGAATCCGTCGGGGGTGTATATCTGATGGTTATCCGTGCCAATGTAACCATCAAACACAGTTGGGCCTGAAATACACAACTCGCCAGACGCGCCTTGTTCAACGAGCTCCTCACCAGTTTCAGCATCAATCACCTTCGACTGTACAAATTCCATGTTTGCGCCCGAGCTATTGGTTTCGAGGACACCAGTGCGTGGGAATAAAACTGCTCGATCGTGAGGGCTGGGTATCTTGTCTGGTGTGGCAATGAAGGCAATCCCCTCGTTAGAGCCAAAAATGTTTAATATTTCCACACCATACTCATTCTCGAATGTTGAGATCATGTCAGGCGCAAGCGGCGCCGATCCGGATCAATTGCGCGCAGTTTAGGAAACGAAAAACTATTCCATAAAGCCGGTTGCTTGGCGAGTCGATTGAGCAATGCAGGTGGTGCAATAGTAAAGTCCACCGTCTCTGACTGAATTTGGCTCAGGTAAACGGCCACATCAATCGGGTGGTGCAAAACTAACGTACAACCAACGCGCACGGCCGGGAATAAAAATCCACCCAAAGCCGACATGTTTACCATAGGAAACGGATTTAACAGCACGTCACCCGGGACGTAATTACTGCCCACTGCCGTCACGTGAGCCGATGCCATCCACATATTGTGAGAACGCGGAACGCCTTTGGGCGTGCCTGTCGTACCCGATGTCCAACAGATACTGTAAATATCATTGGCATCAACTGGGTGCGCTATTTTGTACAAAGTCAGTCGCTCAAACTCCTCGGGCGCTAAACCGTCGGTCGCTCGTAGTCCTATATCTTCTCCCAAAGCAATCGTGTGTTGACTATCAACAGCGAACAAACCATTGGCAGCCAAATTAGCTCCTCTGAAAGCGTACAAACCAACAAACCATGTTGCATTCAAAGCGTTGGAAAGCATTGAAATTTCATGCGATCCATACTGCACGGGTAGCGGTGAAGCTACGGCACCTAATTTACTCAGTGCAAAATAAAGAACGACCAGCTCTACTACATTGGGTGACTGAATCATGACTCGATCACCATGTCTGACACCCCGATCAAGTAAATCCAATAACATCGCGTCACTCGAATGCTCGAGCTGCCGAAACGTCAGACGCCTAGCGACGCCATCAGACCACTCCGCTCTATCAGGTTGGTCAACAACTGCTAACTGCTCGGGTCGTTCCCTCGCTTGGATACTCAAGCAGCCACAAAGCGTTTCACCTGTCCAAAGACCCTTTGATGTCAATGCTTCAATTCGTTCAACTGAGGATGTTTGCATGGCGCCCTTCCATTTCAGTCATACCGTTTTAGGACACTACGAATCATTACCTCTTAATCAGCCCAACTACTTATTTGATCAGGTTTCATCCAGCAAGCGTGAAAACCCGGTGGGATGCGTTCGGGCATATGCACGCGGGCGATGGGGCCCTTAGAAAGGTCGAGGGCATCAAAAATTTGTAGCTCTTGCTCTCGACTCTGGTCGTTCCATACAAAGGTCACCACATAACCGTGATCTTCCGTTTGCTGATGGTCAGCAGGAGCAAACCACGGCTCGCTATACCAGCAATGCTGGGCATCATCCGTCCATGACGAAAGCCGCTCTCCCGAGGACGTATCGTATTTGCATATGCCGTCCCACTTGAGCCACTCAGGATGATGGTCGACAAGATAGGCAAACTGACTGTAGCGCCCAGTGCGCTGCGTGTCGTAGCTGGGGAACTCAATGTTGTGATCGGGGTCGAGGCATTCCTCTCTGCACTCGCCGGTAACGACGTTCATGCGGTAGCGCCACAAACGCGCATCCATTACCAATCGCGCTATCATTTTGGCGGTTTTAACATCGTCGAAACTACCATCATCATGGCGAGCAGGTTGATAACGACAGGCCACCATGACGATGTCATCGCCCTCTTCCCAGGCATTGATAACGTGGTAAATAAAGGACCCTGAAAACTCGAACCAGCGAATCGAGTCTGCCGCACCCATGCGCGCAATCACACCCAGTCGAGAGGATATAGTCGAGTCAAACACCACTTTGTGACGGCCAGCCGACCGCGCTGCTTCATCATGAAAAACAGGGTGGTCGTGAAGAATCGAGTAGTGCTCAGTTATTGCCATATCATGGGGCAAGCGATTACCGGGCAATTCAATGGGTACACGATGGACTTGCTGTCCCTGGGCATTCACAACGCCGTACCACATATAGGGCCATTGATCACTGTAGTCAAAGTACATGAGCTCGCCGGTAACCTCATCCACCTTGCAGTGAGCCGACATGCCTAAATCGGGCCCACCCACATAGTTGTAACGGGGTCCCAAGGTTTCTAACGTAATGGGATCAAGTGCATAGGGCACGCCGGCCAAATACCATGTGGCAATGGCACTACCTGCGTGACCAATAACATCGGTATTTGCCGAGTCCTTTAAGGGTTTGTCCTCTCGACCTTTTAGGGTCTGCCTAATACCCCAGTACGTCGCACCGTGGGCGGTGTCTTCATGCTCCCAGGCTGATGTTCGCACCCAGCGGTTACGAATGGTTACCCGACCCCTGTCAAAATGCGCACTGTGCAGCATGCCGTCACCATCGAATGGGTGGTATTCACCTTTGGGCTCAAAGCGCGGATTGGGACCGTTACGGAGGTAGACGCCGTTTAAATCAGCAGGGATCTCACCTGTCACCGGCAAGCCTTCGTAGGTGGACTCATCCAACAGTGGTGCAAAATCATCGGTAAGGAAGGGTCCGTAATTGCGCCCAAAGGGTGCATCGGGATCACGAATAGGCTGCCTCATTTCTTCTCCTTACTGAACAGATAATACTTGTTTATTTTTATGTATGTTCCTGAGCTGTCTCTGTATAGCACCTGACGGCATCGCTGATTTATTTGACGTGCGCAAAGCAGTAAACCAATCCACCCTGTACCGACCGGCTAATAACGCTCCACAACAAAACTACAAACCGTCGCACAGGAGCCGCCAATATTCAGTGTGGCCATTTTACTAGCACCTTCTATTTGGCAGTCACCCGCGGTGCCTGTCACCTGTCGGGTTGCATCTAGCAACATCCTAACACCCGTGGCACCCACGGGATGACCGCAACCAATCAATCCACCACTGCGATTTATCGGCAGCTTGCCGCCTCTATCAATCCAGCCTTGCTCCACAGCTTTGTAGGATTCACCGGGAGGAGTAATCCCAAAGTGGTCAATCGCCATGTATTCCGTCATCGAGAAGCAATCGTGGGTTTCAATGCCATCGAGATCCCAGACCTCATTGATACCAGCCCTCTTGTAGGCATCGGTAATAGCATCACGAACATGGGGAAATACATATTCAGCGCCTTGGCTACGCGCCACCTTGTCTCGATACCGCAGCCCAGCGTTATGATGTCCCCAACCCGCAATTCTGGCCACGTCTGCGTTGGGCCTCGATTGTCGATAAGCCTTGGCAAAGCGCTCAGAAGCCAGCACCAGAGCCGTTGCCCCATCGGTAATTTGGCCACAATGCAAGCGTCTCACACCGGGCTCAATCACAGGGTTAAGCGTATCGTCGTCACAGAAACTATTATCCGCAAACGTCCAGCCACGTGTCTGCGCATTCGGATTATCTTTGGCGTTGCGATAATTGATCTCAGAGATCGCATTGAGCACTTGGCGATCAAGCCCATAACGCGATTCATATTCATCGGCCAGCAAACCAAAAACCGCGGGCCACATAAATCGGCACTCAATATCCTCTCGATCCCGCCAGGCGGGAGTATTTTGGTTTTGTGTGGCATGGTCGCCCGGTAGATTTTTAAATTCCTCGGCTCCCATAACCAGCACGCAATCGTAACGACCGGCTTCTATCTCTGCCATAGCACTCAAAACACCAAGCGACGAGGACGCACATGCTCCCTCGTGGCGCATGGCCGGAATACCCCAGAACCCGGGCACCACCTGCACGACCATGGCACCCAAATGGCCCTGATGTCGTTGTGCTTCAGCAAAGGCATTACCAATGTGAATGGATTCGATCTCCGATGCATCAAGCGAACAGGCATCGAGTGCCCCAAGGGCAGATTCGCGAATCATATCCGATATGTCCAGCCCCTCCCGTGACCAGACGCGTGCAAAATCAGTCTGATGCCCGCCGAGTATGTAAACCGAGCCAGTCATAAGGCCTCTGAAGTTAGTTATTCACGATAGTAACCCTACCAGTAAGACCGGTTAAAGTCGCTCAATCAATAGCGCACAACCTAAGCCCGCCGCACCGCTGGTGGCGACAATGCCGCGTTTAACCTTGCGTCGCGTCATTTCATCAACCAAGGTACCCATCATCATCGCACCGGTAGCACCCAACGGGTGTCCAAGCGCAATAACACCACCATTGACATTGAGCTTATCCGTCGGAATATTCAGTTCCTGTTGTAACTTGATTATGGTGGCAGCAAACGCCTCGTGAATTTCAAATAAATCGACATCCTCGATGCGTAAGCCAGTACGCCTCAATAGCTTCTTTGTAGCCGCAACGCACCCACCAAGAACCATAAACGGCTCATCACTCGCATTCACCATGGCTTTAATGATCGCCTTCGGTGCTTTGCCCAGTTGTTCGCCGAAGGCGCGGTTGCCAATCAGCGTTAAAGCAGCGCCATCAGCCATTGCTGGAGAATTGCCGGCCGTATGCTCATGATTAATAACGCTTAGCTGTGGGTAATGGGCCAACTGCAAAGCATCCGCACCCATGGCCCCAAGGCCCGCAAAGCTTGCGGGCAATTGCGCTAAAGAATCGAGAGTTGTATCGGGTCGTATACACTCGTCATCTGTCACCCAAACTTTTTTGTGGGCATTGTAAATGGGTATTAATGATACAAACCGTTGCGCAGCACGAGCTGCTGCGGCTCGTTGTTGACTTTGGAGAGCAATACCATCGAGCGAGATACGAGAAGCACCCTGCATCGTGGCTATAAGATCAGCGCCACTCCCCATCAATAGAATCTTTGCAGCAGTAGCTGTGGCAGGGTCACGAAAAATAGTCGCTTCATCGCTCATCATTGGAACCCGAGACATCATCTCGATTCCACCGCCGATAGTAACGTCCTCCTGACCTACCATGACTTTCATGGCTGCGACACTAATCGCGTCTAGTCCAGATGAGCAAAATCGGGTAAGCGTCATTCCTGCAACCGTACTCGGCCAACCTGCGTACAACGTTGATGACTTGGCAAGATTACCTGCCTGCTCACCGTATTGAGTTACGTTTCCTAGAATGACATCGCCTATCAGTGCAGGATCAAAGTTGTTGCGGTCAACTAGAGCCCGGTAGAGAGACGCTAGCAACTCAAGAGGTGATAAATCGTACAGACCACCGTCAACTCTGGCTTTGCCTCGTGGGGTTCTTATGACGTCATAAATCAACGCATCTTGAGACAAGCCATTCACACCGCCACCTCATACGAACCATGCGCAGTGTGAGCGGGTAGCAATTGAAAAAACATAGAGGGCCTGTTTACCGTCAGTTAGGGGCAACTGCCATGTCGGCACGTAAACTCCGCCCTGCTGCCACATAACACACACCCGACAGCAACATAGCCAGAGGCACAAGCACCCCAAGCGCATAACGCAATGACTCAACGCCATGAGAAGCGGCTAGGTAATCGCTTAAAAAGCCGACCGCTGAAGGTCCTGCCCCCAAACCAACGATGTTCAAAATGAGGAACAACAACGCCGATGCGAGCGCGCGCATCTTCAAACCCACCAGCCCATGCACTGTAGCCACGGTAATGCCGACATACGCATTCGCCAGCACGGCGGGAACAATCATTAATCCAAAAGCCCAATAGGCGTTGGTAGATGTGAACACACCGACGTGCAGTGGAACGGCGATGAAAGCTGCCAACGCTGGCGTCCAAACATACCAGCGCTGATCAACCCGGCCCAGTTTGTCTGCTACAACACCCGCCCCAAATACGCCAATGGCGCCGCCAACACCAATAATCATAGCCAGCCACGTTCCCAGCTCACCCGTGGGTATGTTGTAGCTGCGAATCATGAAAGACGCCACCCAATTCGCAACACTGTAACCCGCAAAGGCATTCATGGCGGCACCCAGGGCCATGAAACGGAATGAACGACGACTCCAAAGTAATTTGAATACGGCCATCATCGATGGCGCCTCGTCCTGACAATACGAGATTCATTCAAACCACGAATCGGCTCGGCCACCGTAAATCGTAGTAGCACTGCAAATAAGACCCCGGTACACCCACTACCAAAAAGGCTACTCGCCAGCCAAAGAACTCGTTTAACCAACCACCAAAGAGAAAGCCAAATAGAATGCCAATGCTGATACCCGTGGAGTAAAAACCAAGGGCGCTGGCTCGAGATTCCGGCGGAAAAATATCCGAAATCATCGAATGCGACGGTGGGCTTCCCCCTGCCTCGCCAACACCCACCCCAATGCGGGCAAGCAGCAATTGCCAATAATTTTTTGTGCAAAACCGCTAACAGCGGTCATGAAGCTCCAAACGCCCAGTGAAAGCGCAACAATATTGCGTCGATTACCTCGGTCGGCCCAGCTGGCTATGGGCAAACCGGCAGTCACATAGAACAGCGCAAAAGCAAATCCGGTTAGTAAACCCAGCTGCCCATCACTTAAGCCAAGCTCAGCTTTTATCGATTCCTGAAGAATAGCCAGCAACTGCCTATCGATAAAATTGACGCTGTACACCAACGTGAGAATCATGAGCGCGTAGTAACTGGAGCGCTTGGTTGAGTACGGATTGTGATTAATAGGATGGTCAGTGGACATGGCTTAGCTACCTTTGGCGTTTAACCGAGCAAAATAGTCCCGAGCAGCCATCATAACCTTTGGTGCCAATACAAGCGCACTAACCATGGTGGGAATAGCCATGAGGCCATAACTCGCCGAGATCAGATTGAATACAACATCAATGCTTACCGTAGCACCAAAAACTACGGCGGCAATAAAAAACCAGCGAAAATACGGCTGAAACCTTGCCCCAACCAAAAAGCCAAAGCATTTGGCGCCGTAATACCAACCGGTGAACATAGTGGTGGTACTCAAACTCAGGGCAACAAAGCCCAAGGCGATTAATCCGGCAACGCCCATCTCGCCATAAAATGCATTGGCAGTAAGGGTAATACCCGACAATCCCCAGGATTTTGCCAGTCTCCCGCCAGCAAAATGACAATCGCCGTACAGGTGCAGACTACCAGCGTGTCAAAAATTGGCCCCAGAGTGGCCACCAAGCCTTCCCGAATAGGTTCGCTTGTTCGTGCCGCACCGTGCGCGAGCACTTCGGTACCTACACCGGCTTCATTTGAAAACACCCCCGACTAATACCTATCAACATAACACCAACAAAGCCGCCGCCAACCGCGGTTGGGTTGAAAGCCTCACTGACAATAGCTGCCAACACCTGCGGAACCGCGTGGATATGACTGACAACCACCCATAATGTCATCGACAGGTATACCAGTACCATCGCGGGCAAAACGGACACCGCCACCTTAGCGACGCGTGGCAACCCGCCAAAAATCACCACGCCGACAACTAATGCCAGCGCTCCGCCGATCGCGGCGCTCGCCCACACGGGTGGCGCTCCAGAAAAGACGGTATCCGCAATGAGCGCCGACAGCTGATTGGCTTGGAACATGGGCAGCGTGCCAATCAAACCCGCTGCCGCAAATAGAATGGCGAGAGGATAAAAGGGTTTGGGCAACGCCTCTTTGATGACGTACATGGGCCCACCTTGCAGTTGCCCCAGTTCATCACGACCGCGGTACATCACGCCCAGCGAGCAGGTAAAGAACTTAGTGGCAATACCTACAATTGCCGATACCCACATCCAAAATACGGCACCGGGCCCTCCTGCCACAATAGCCAGCGCCACACCAGCAATATTGCCAAGACCCATGGTGTTAGAGAGCGCAGCGGCCAGGGCTTGCATATGCGACAACTCACCAGGCTCATCGGGTGTGTCGTACTTGCCCGACATAATAGCGAGGGCATGGCCCAAATACCGATAGGCAATGCTTTCGACAGCCACAAAAATATCAGCCCTCCACCCAGCAGCAAAACCACCAGGGGAGGACCCCAGACAAAATTAACCAACCAAAGGGAAAACGCTTCTAATGCAGCCACACTGTCACTCGTCGCCATGGACCCAACACACGTGCCTCGCGCGCTACGCGCAAGAGACCACCAACGCGGGTGGCTAAGACCATCCGAGATTTACTGCGGTCAAGGATTGAGCGATAAGGCATAGGGCTAGCGCTGCGTTCGACGCCCGACTGCACCCGGGTTAAAAATACCCGACTCGCCAGACAATCGCTCAAAAATATCATCGGCGGCAATAGCCGGATCCTCCCAATTGGCCGCTCGGTCGCTACCGGGTTGTACGAGCGGACCAACCGAGTGCTTACCCACATGTGTTCGCATGCCGCCTGGTGCCGCAATGAGCACTTTAATGTTATCGTCGGTCACTTCAGCCATGACCGCCTGAAACAGTCCGTGCAGCGCATGCTTGCTTGCCGAATAGTGTCCAAAACCCCGCCGCTGCGGCGCGCATACCCAAAATTGACGAGACATTAACAATAGTACCGCCACCCTGCGCACGCATTACGGGGATTGCCTGTTGGGCAAGATCTGCATAGGCCCAATAGTTAACCTCAAATAAATGTTTGGCGTCGGCCTGGGTCATTTGCTCAAGGGTTGCTAAATAGGCATATCCAGCATTGTTAAATAAGTAATCAACGCGACCAAAGGAAGTCACAACTTTTCTCACCAGCCCGGCACGCTGCTCTGGATCTGCCAGATCTACCTCGAAAAATATCGCTTCACCGCCCGCCTCGCGAATCGCCTCAAGCGCTGCCACGGATGGCTCTGGTCGAATATCAACCAAGGCAACGCGCCAACCGTTAGCCACGGCACGCTGCGTCAGTTCTTTGCCCAGTCCGTAACTGCTGCCGGTGATTAAGGCAACGGGGGAAATGTCAGTATCAGCTGCTTGGCTCGGCAAAGTCACCCAAGCACCCAACAACATTAGGAAACCCCATACGTAGCTTAAACTTTTTTCATATGCTCCCTCACAACCAACGCCATCCTTAAAAATAGTTTTTACCGCCACAAACTCGTCCATTGCGATTGCTGCTTGGCGTAGCCACTAGCAATGTTTTTAGGGGTGTCGCTTGACATGAAACGATTTGGGGCGCGTGAGCGATTCGTACCCTATCGAGGAAAGAGTGCAACCCCGCCCGGAGTTTTTTATACCCGTCCATGCTAACGCAGGGTCAAGGTAATCACAGCGATTAATAAACACCGTGCCCGTTTGTACCAACTCACCAATGGCGGCGCCCTCTTCTACATTAGTGGAAAAAATAGCGGCAGTCAGACCAAACTCACTGTCGTTCATCAACTCGACAGCCTCCTCGTCGCTACCCACCCGCTGTATACCCACCACTGGACCAAAGGACTCTTCAGTCATTACGCGCATACTGTGGTCGACATTGGTTAAAACCTGAGGGGCCATGTAAGGTGTTCCCACTTGATCCGCCGGAAAGTCAGTGGCGTCAATATGGGCGACGGCACCGGCGGCGACCGCATCGGCAATTTGGCCGCGTACAAAATCAGCCGCCGATGTTTTAACGAGCGGTCCCAGGGTGGTGTTTGGATCGTCGGATCGCCCCAATATGTAAGTCTTGACCAACGCCACGGCCCGCGTAACGAACTCGTCATAAACCGCTTCATGAACATAGATGCGCTCGATACCGCAGCAAGATTGCCCACTGTTAAAAAACGCACCATCGATTGCCGATTCAACCGCATGCGCAATATTGGCATCGGCACGAACATACGCTGGATCCTTACCACCTAATTCCAGCCCCACACCGATAAACCGGCCCGCCGCCGCTCGCTCAACCATTGCACCACCCGGCACCGAACCCGTGAATGCTACGTAGTTAATGGCGGGGTTAGCAATGAGCGCCTCAGTGTCGGCATGTCCCAGATGTAGATACTGAAATACCCCTTCCGGTAGCCCCGCCTTTTCGAAAGCTTCTTGAAATCGCTCGGCACACAACGGCACTTGTGCCGAGTGCTTAAGAATGACGGTATTGCCAGCCATTAAGGCAGGAATAATCGCGTTAACAGCAGTAAGGTATGGGTAATTCCAGGGAGCTATTACTAATACTGTGCCCAACGGTTCACGCTTTATGTAGCGGTCAAACCCCGATTTTTCCGGCAAGATGATTGGCGCCAGCGCTTGCTCCGCGATGTCGATCATGTGATGGCCGCGTTCGGCCAAGCCGTCTATCTCGCCCGGCGCGTAACGGATGGGGCGACCCATCTGCCAACATATCTCCTCAGCGATGGCATCTTTGTTGGCCTCGAACACTGCAATAGCACGACGGCAAAATGCTGCGCGCTCGGCAATCGGCATTTGTCGCCATGCAGGCTGAGCGCTTGATGCACCAGTAACTGCTGCTGCGATCTCGCTATCATTGGCTAGCGGACGGCTTACATAAATAGAACCGTCAACGGGCGAAACCGTGTCACGCAATTCGTTCATAACATTCCTCAATAGATCACATCAGATGCATAGTCTGTATGCTGGTAAAGTGGAGAGTCTAAACTATCTAGGTTTAGCTGCGGATATCGCCACCTCATTACAGACGATGAATAAATCAAAATATGGCTGGCGGTAGTCTATTGGGTTACAACATCGAAAAACCTAGGAGCTAATCAAGCCGTGCCGAAATGCGTGTTCAGTCATAGATCATACGAAAGTGAGTGCAGAGCATGACACTGCTGTTATTCCTCGCGGGGTTAGCCGGCGGCGCCGTAAACACACTGGCTGGCGGCGGAAGTTTTATCACTTTCCCCGCATTGCTGGCGGCTGGTGTACCACCCATTGTCGCCAATGCCAGTAACACCTTTTGCGTCAACGGCAGGTTACTTGTCGGGGGCTTGGTCGCTACGCCGGGCAATTACTGACGGTTCCTACCATTTATGGGGCACGACGCTACTGTCTGCTTTTGTGGTGTGGTCGGAGCCCTATTATTGACGAAAACTTCAAACGTCGCTTTTGAGCGTGTGATTCCCTGGCTCCTGATGTTCGCAACCGCCCTGTTCATCTGGGGAAACCAACTCAATAAACACCTAATGACTTGGAGTACGCACTCGAACCGCCACGGTGCCGTGCGTTTGGGTTTCTTTGCATTGCTCGCCTTAATAGCCGTATACGGTGGCTTCTTTAATGCGGGATTAGGAATCTTGCTACTGAGCTACACCAGCCTAGCGGGCTATCGCACCATTAATGAGATGAACGCGCTAAAACTTTTGTATTCCAGCACCATATCTTGCAGCGCAATCGGCATTTTTTTGTGGCATGGCTTGATTCAATGGCAAGAAACTCTTTCACTGCTCACGGGCACACTGGTTGGCGGTTACGCCGCCGGCGCACTGTCGACGAGGATACCCGCAGCGGTTATCCGCACGTTAATTATTGGGATAAGTGTGGCAGTAACGGCGTACTTTTTTACCAACAGCGGTAGAGGTGCTAGTTATGGTAACGGCCCAACAACTCAATAGTGTGGCAGGAAAGTCCAGCCGCCGGCGCAAATGAGGTAACCCATGAATAATGGCTATGATCCAGTTCCGCTTCCTCACCGACTGGAACTCACACCTGAACAGAGCCTTCACAACTGTCAGCAGTTTTTATCCGATATGAGCACTCGACATACCGTGCGTCATTTCTCAGATCGCCCGGTGGAACGCGGCGTCATCGAGACTGCTGTACGCAGTGCGGGAACAGCGCCATCGGGGGCCAACCATCAACCCTGGCATTTTGTATGTATTAGTGATTTGAAAACGAAACGCGCCATCCGCTTGGCGGCCGAAGAAGAAGAGCGGTCGTTCTACACCGGTAAAGCAGGGGACCAATGGCTAGATGATCTGACCCCTTTAGGAACCGATGCTCAAAAGCCGTTTCTAGAGACAGCGCCCTGGCTAGTTGCCGTCTTCGCCGAACGCTATGGTCTTGATGAAAGCGGCAATAAAACTAAGAACTACTACACTTCTGAGTCAGTTGGTATTGCAACGGGGCTACTCATAACGGCACTTCATGTGTCCGGCCTCGCTACACTTACACACACGCCAAGCCCGATGAAATTTTTAAATACTATTCTGGATCGTCCCAAACGAGAGCGGCCGTTTGTTCTGATGGTTGTAGGATATGCTGCAGAAGACGCCCAAATACCTCGCGCCGCCACAATAAAAAAACCGCTTAAAGCCATCAGTACCTTTATTGAGTGACTGATAACTTCCAACGGACCATATGAGGTCCTGTAAAAGAAAAGGCCAACAAAACGATGGTGCTTAGACTGCCAAGCGCTGTGGGACCATAAAGACGTCAAAAAAATCAGCCAACGCCTGATGGGCTGTTAAGGGCAAAATGGTTGCGACGTGCTGGTCGGGCCGCACCACGACCATACAGCCCCGATCTCGGTCAACCCCACGCGCTTCAAACACGTCATTGCCCTCCTCTGGCTGGAAGACTTTCTCGTAATCTCTAAGACCGTACTTACCTTTGGCCGGCCAAAGGTAATCGTGTAACTCATCAACCGACAAATGGGTTTGCTGAAAAACAGCATAGGTATCAAATACGCTATCAATGTCGGCCTTTGTCGCGTGTATTTTATGACCGGAGACGCTACCGATGACGACAGAAATTCTAGCAAGCCAAAAACATCTGAGGTCGGATCTGTAGGATCTTGCCGGTTAGCAAAGATAAAAATGCGCCAGCGCCCATCAGCCTTCACGAGATGCCCGAGATGCTCGGTTCGGCCATCACAAAGTCGGTCTGCTTGCGCTGAATGAAATCGCTGGCCTATCTTAAACCCCGAGGCCAGATGTTGGTTTTCCTGCCCCGTACAAATGTAGGAAGGGTAGTACTCGATAGCTGTACCCGCCACAAAACCATTTTGGCGCTTCATAAAGGCTTCTATTTTTGCGGTATCGACCTTCGCCTGCGCAGATTCATCATCGGCTGAAGGCCGTGTTGCCACCAACTTGGATAACTCACGATCAGCATCAATAAGCTGCTGCGCCACTTTACGACGCTCAGTTTCGTAGGTGGCAAGCAAGCTCGGCTGGGCCTTTCCTTGTAGCACCGCAGCCATCTTCCATCCGAGATTGAAGGTGTCGGGTAACGATGTATTCAGTCCCCAGCCGCCCTTGGGGCTGTGTGTGTGGCAAGCGTCACCCGCTACAAATGCTCTGGGAATGACCGTGTCAGGACTACCCTGAGGCCGATTGTCAAAGCATTCGGCAATACGCTGTCCTACTTCGTAAATTGACCACCAGGCTACTTCTTTGACATCAAGCGTATAGGGGTGAAATATTTTCTGGGCCTTTGCGATAAGGTCATGCTCGGTAAGCTGAACATCTGCCGCGCGCTTCTCTTTACCCAGTAGGTCAAGCTCTACATAGAAGCGGCACAGGTACCCCCCTTCGCGCGGGATCGTCATGACAGCGCCGTGCTCGCTCGACTGAATAAAACTCTTCACGCGGATGTCTGGAAAATCGGTATTCAAGAGGATGTCCATTACACCCCAGGCTTTATTTGCCGAATCGCCTTGCATGGCAATACCTAGACTTCGTCTAACCTGGCTTCGGCCGCCATCGCAGCCGACGAGAAACCGCGCTTTGACTTGCTCAACGTGACCACTGCCAACCCCGTCGACTCGCTCGAATGTGGCGGTGATTGGGTGCGCCTGGAGATCCTGGGTCTGTGACTCGTCAATGATCAAATCCACCAGCTTGCGCCTGTAGTGAGGCACCAAATGGGTGACGGACTGACGCATACCGTCGGCGAGCAGTTCATGTAAGCGGGCTTGATTGACAATACCGTGCTTAAACTCAGAGAGCCCGAGCCGATGGTCTTTTATCTTGTATACCCGCTTAATATTATCTGGGCTTTCTTCATCGGGCTGCCAGTAAGCATTTTGTTTGAGCTGGTAGGTTTCCTTGACCACCATCTCGCTGCAATTAAACGCTTCCATAATCTCCTGGGTACGGCAAGAAATACCGTCCGCACGACCAAATAGGAGCGGTCCAGACGCCATGTCCACAATGCAGGTTTTAATGTCAGAAAAAACAGCCAGTTGCCGTGCCATGGTCAAGCCTGCAGGACCGGTACCAACAATCAACACATCGACTTCACCGGGTAAGTCAACCATTGGCGGTTCGGGGTAAGGCTCGCGAGACTCATCGGGGACCTGATAGTTTCCCGGTTTAAAGCCGTTTAAGTGATATTGCATAACCTTTCTCTCAAGCCTTGCGAATACAGTTGTCGCGCAGTTGCACCGTCATATCGGGGCCTGCCGTTGCGTCATCCACGACACCATTAACAAGCGTTCCGATCTCTGGGCAACTTATTTCAACACTATCGCCGGGCGCCAAATACCTAGGTGGATCAAAACGCGCGCCAGCACCATTGGGTGTGCCAGTGGAAATAATGTCGCCGGGTTTGAGGGTGTAAAAAATGGATAAATAGCTAATAAGATAATCAAAAGGGAACATGAGGTTGGCCGTGGTGTCACTCTGGCGCAATTCGCCATTAACCCGGGTCTCTAGCGTCAGATTGCTGTGATCCGCAATAGCATCGGCGGTAACCATCCAAGGGCCTATACTGCCAGTATTAGGAAAGTTCTTGCCTTGGGTAACATTGAATTTGGCGTGGCGAACCCAGTCTCGAATGGTCCCTTCGTTCATTAGCGTGTAGCCCGCCACGTAGTCCATGGCCGCTCTTGAGGAATGCGATGTCCCTCCTTGCCAATCACCATAACAATCTCGCCCTCGTAGTCGAGCTGCAAACTCTCCGGCGGCCGCCATAAGGGGCTATGACTGCCGGTAAAAGAATTGGGCGCCCGCATAAACAGACTGGGCCAATCGGGATCGGCGCTGCCGTCCTTATATTCGGCGTTCCGGTTGGCGTAATTCACACCAATACAGATGATTTTCTCTCCGCCCACCACGGGTGGTAGCAGCGTGACATCAGACAGCGCATAATCCACTTCATAGCTTACAACCATCTGCGCTAACGCCGTGCCATCGACAACACTTTTTGCAGTTGCTCTAAAACCGAACCATCGTGGCGCTTACCCATATCCACAATGCCATTATCTTTGACAATTCCCCATGACTCACTGCCTTCACGAAGAAAGCTTACTAATTTAACGCCCATATCTCGCTCACTCGTCTGTTAGTACCTTGCTGACACCCTCTAGAAACTCTCGCTTTGTTGCAAAATGAGTGCGGTGGTTTTAGCTTACGCAAACTATTTAACGTGTTACGCTTTTTAGCAAATCGAGAGCATGGCGTCCAGTGCTCGACGCAAATGCTTGGCATGGTCCGAGCAAGTTTTGACCCCAATGATTACGACGCTAGGGTCACCCGGGTGTCTTACGTGTTATCTTGCCAACCAGTCACAAGAAACTTACGTATGAACGACACCCCAAAAAGGCGAGCTAACCACATAGCCCAGTGGCGATATTTGGCTGTGCAATACCTACTGCCCCTATTGCTTGCCTGCGGTGGTGGATTCGCAAGCTCCGAGCCCGAGGAAGTCCTTGTCACAGGCACCCCACTACCCCTACTCGTTACCCACGTCAAGGAATTGTTACGGTAAACCGCGACAATCAACTCGCACGATGGAACAGCTCTCTATGCCTACGCATTGAGGGCTTACCCGCGGACCAACACGCGATCATCCGGGAGCGACTCTCTCACGCGTCCGAAAAAGTACGGATCTCACTTCTAGATGTCGGTTGTGCGGAGAACATTCTTTATTCTTTGCCTCGGACGCAGCTCAAATAAACCAAACCCTCGCCAAGCATTTTTGCAGTTCCGCTCCGACAAGACAGCACTGCTCGCGTAGAACAGTTTATCGACAACACAGCCCCAGCTCGCTGGATTACTACGTTTATGGCTACGATCGATGCGGCTTTGGCTGCCGATTGGCCAATTCGCGTATCACTGCTAGTACTGCGCCGGCGATAAATATCATGCTCGTGGTTGTCGACGTGAAGCAAACTCACAGGCGTCCTATGCGGGAAATTGCTGTCATTGAGTACCTCGCCTTGGGAATCGTGTTGGCTAACCCGGCACCTCATGCCAAGCCAGCAGTCGACACGGTTCTGAGTCTATTTGAGGCTACAGCCGATGTTTCGACCACCACCGGCTTGTCGATTTATGACTATGCCTACCTCGAAGCCCTATACACGCAACCCATGGACCGTTTCATCGACAGCCAGCGCAATGCGATTAGTAGTCAGATGCTCTCGCGCGCTTAAACGCCCTACGGTAGTAGTGCTTCCTGCGCTTTTGTCGAACTCGGGAGTTCGATCGGTTTCAACGACCCCTAAACGACAAAGCTCCCATTCGGGAGCTCTGTCATTGATGGCCCGCCCGGAGAGATTCGAACTCCCGACACCCAGGTTCGAAGCCTGGTGCTCTATCCAGCTGAGCTACGGGCGGAGAGCGCGCAGGTTATGGATTAGTCAATCAAACGTCAAGTGTTTTGACGTAAAGGCTGCGTGAATCATGAGCGACGAGCGGCCGCGAGTGTGCCGAGAGCGCGCTACGAACACGGCACAAGCGAAGTCTTATCGGGGTCACGAACAATCGCAGCGTCTAGCAACACCAATGACATCGGTTTGTTTGCCACAAGCACCAATGGACTATTGACTTTAGCGAGGTCCGCGCCGCCATTTTCAAAGCACTCCAATGGGAAAGACAGTCTTACCCACTGCTTTTCCGGTAAGCGTTTGAAAAGCTTGGTGACATCAAGCTCGCCACGGCATGGCCACATGCAGTCCATGCGCAACTTAACGCTCCCTTTGGGTGATTGGACCATGTTCACAATCAGTGCGAGCGCACCACCGTCTTCGGCTATGTCGGATAGGTCAACGCCCTGATCAGCGTTGGTTTTAAAATAAAACTGGGAATCGCGTATACCGGCGCCGCTCCAAGATATTCTCCGCGCATCTTCCTGCACTCGCACATCAAGGCTCGTTACGGCCAACTCCCCCATGCGTGTTGTGGCCGAGGCACCAGCGACTGGCATAACCCATTGCGCTTCATCACCAAGGAACATTCCAAAAGGGGGTACGCTGTTACGACGGAAAATGACGTAATCATCTGGGGGGCTCGACGCACTAATGCTAGTCTCCGGCAATGGCTTCAGCGCTACCGCGTCACCGTAACTTAGGCCGAAACCTCGCTCCCATACGTAGTGGTCTACCGGCAAGCGCGGATCGACGTCGTTGAGGTCCTTAGCCGGCCACCCAAAGGGGAGCGTGCCTCGGAAGTCATAGGACGGAACGCCGTCTTTATCCGCGACTAAGACGTCGGCAATACCGCCAGCCTCGGAGCCTGGCAGCCAAGCCACGACAAAGGCGTCGGCGGTATTAATCTCCGGATTCACCCAGAGCGGCCTACCCGTCAGCATAATGGCGACAACGGGAATACCCTGTGCTTTCAACTCGCGCATTAACTCAAGATCGGCATGGCTCCCACCACGAAAATCGAGGTGTTGTATATCACCGGCGCCTTCCGCGTAGGGATCCTCACCAAAAACGACAACAGCTGTATCGACGTCAGCATCTGGTTCGGTGACTACCGTGCCACCATAAGCAGCCATCACTGCCTGAAACCCATCCAAAATACTTGTGGCGCCTGGAAAATCGGCGTTATTGTTACCCGTCCTTGCCAGGTCAGCGTCCACCCGCCCGACTGCATCGCAATGTTGTCTGCCCCTGACCCCAACACCGCTATCCGCGCGTCACCCCGTATAGGTAATGCACTCTCGTTGTTCTTGAGCAACACCAGACTTTGCCGCACCGCTTCCCGCGCCAGCGCACGATGCTGCTGGCCACCGAGCGACTCTGCCACAGAATCGGAGATTCGCTCGCTAGGGGAGGTTCCATTAATCAATCCATAGCGCTTCTTGAACGCGAGAATGTGACGCACCGCTTCATCGAGCCGCTCAATTGTAATATCGCCCGATGCAATCTGATTGAGCATATTTTTACGCAACGACTTCCAATCATGGGGCACCATGATCATGTCAATTCCGGCATTGAATGCTTGGACGCAAGAGGCGTTATTGCAGCCAGATACCTGCCCTATTCCATTCCAGTCACTGACCACCATGCCTTGAAAACCCAGTTGTTCTCGCAACACATCTGATAAGATTTCGCGACTACCATGAACCTTTTGTCCGTTCCAACTGTTAAACGAGGCCATCACGGTGGGCACTTTCAGCTTGAAAGCCTGTTCGTAAGCAGCCATGTGAGGAACCGCGACTTCCTTGACTGATCCAATAACATCGCCTTGGTCAACACCCCCAAGTGTCGCTCCGTCCCCTAAAAAATGCTTCGCCGTGGTGGCCACTCCTTCGGCTTCAAAACCCTCAATAAGTGCGCCGCCCAACTCACTCACTTTTTGCGGATCGGAGCCGAAACTCTCATAGGTTCGCCCCCAACGATAATCCTGTGCCACGGCAACCGTCGGCGCAAACACCCAGTCTATGCCGGTCGCTTTCACTTCTTTGGCGGTAGCAATACCGATTTCACGCACCAACTCCATTGATCCGGTTGCGCCCAGACCTATGTTGTGTGGAAAAAGCGTCGCCCCAAATACATTATTGTGACCGTGAACCGCATCTGTACCCCAAATCGGTGCAATCTTGGTGCCATCATCCAAAACAACGGCTGCATCGAAGTAACGATCGGCAAGCGCAAGCCATGAATCAGGACTGGCATTTTTGTCTTTGCGGGGAAACGAACCGCCGCCGTTAAGTACGGAACCCAAGGCATACCGCTTAACTTCTGCAGGCGATGCTGATTGGATCTCTGCTTGAAGTACCTGGCCTACCTTCTGCTCCACGCTCATAGAGGCCAAGATACTGTTGATGTCTGCTGCAATCGCAGACGGCAGCGCTGCAGGTAGAAAAACTAAGGCAACCGCAGCCAGTAGTCTGTGTGACCTGGTTTGAGCAAACATAAAACGCAATCCATCTGGGCCGCACATGGGCGGCCAAGTTCTTGGGAATCGAGAGAAAAGTTAGAAGAAGTACTTAAGACGGACACCGCTGGTTCGAGGTCGCGTAAAGAACCGCGTGTTGTCGAACTGGGTAATAATTACTGCAGCAGTCGCCACTTCGTTCTCGATGTTGTTCATGAACGCTTCGAGGCGTAGTTGACCACTGGGGCTTGTGTATCCCACACCGGCGTCAAAGGTCCAATAAGCGCTGACCGAGTCATCCAAACGTCCCCTGGGGTTGTCGGGCTGCGTGAAGTCCTCACTGTTGAAGATGGTGAGGTACTGCTCATCTCTCCAGCCAAGAGAGATCATGTAATCAAAGGACCCGTAGTCCGTTCCAATATACTGGCCTAAGGACGCGTTGAACTGGTACTCGGGAGTATGGGGTAGGCGCTTACCGTCAATCGATCGGAAAACCGCCTCATCCGGAGCAACATCAGCCTGAAACGGAAGTCTTGTATCTCGTCAGCTTCGTTGATCTTGCCCTCAATCCAGAGTGCCGACCAGTTGATATTGATGTTGTAAGGTAACTGGAAGCCGCCATCTAACTGAACACCGTAAATTTCGGAGTCGGCAGCGTTGTAGCTGAACGATACAACCAACGCACCGGGCGCAACATCTTCAGGGTCAACAACCGCACCACCGTTAAAATCAAGTGCCTGCTCTACCGACAAAATCGAAGTGAATACCTGGTCGGTATAATCATAATAGAAACCAGAGGCATTAAAGCGCGTTGGTATACTTCCTAGGTCAAACTCTGACTTAAGACCCAGTTCGTACATGGTGACTTTTTCAGTGTCGTACTCGGGCGAGATAGATTCGCCAATATCCGGATCTTTGAACGTGTCGTTAAAGCCACCGGATTTATGCCCCGTGGCCACTAACCCATAAACCAAAATGTCGTCGGTTAAGTCGTGGCCTAGTCGCAAGCGCCAATCGACAAAGCTATCGGTCATGGCCCCGTCTTGCACAGTGATTGAGTCATTGGGGCTGATCGGAACTGCATAGGTATGAATCAGGTTGCCATTCTCATCGCGGGCACATATCAAGCTGTCGTTAGAGTCGGTATCTGTACAGGTAGCAGGATTCGGCGCGCCACCAGGTAACGAGCCGTTGGCAATAATGTCATCAAGGGTATCGCGTTCACCAAAAGCGGCGATGCCATCTTGATAGAAATCCAAAAACTCCTGATCGGATACACACCGTCAGCATTGGTATCCGGGTCATAAATAGAGCGACCAAATCCTGCGAAGCGGAAGCCTTCTGTGCCGACTCGAGCACCCATGCAACAACTAAACTCGTTGCCGGTGTTAATATCGTAACCGCCCAATGCAAACGCATATCGGGCGTTCACACCGCGACGTGACTTCTCGTCATGGGTATATCGCAGGCCACCAGTCAGTCGCGTTTTCGGCGTTAGCTCGTAGGTGAAATCACCATAGAACGAATAGGATTCGGCATTAGTGTCCGGCTGATTAAACTCGGCGCCCTGGAAGAAGCCACCGCGATCACCGGCTGACGCCAAAAATGCGCGCTGATCTTCTTTGAAATAAAACGCACCAACGGTGTAATAGAGCCGCTCGTCTTCTGGCGAAATAAAACGCAACTCATGAACCGTCGACTCGGAATCTGTAATGAATTGGAATCGAGAGAAGTTATCCAAAGCCTCATCCAAGGGCTCGAGCGTTGAAAAAACACCGGGGTAATCAGGCGCCAACGGCGTCGCCGCCGAGTAGTCATAGGTCAGATCGCGATAGCTACCTGTGTACTCCAACCGACCAAAACCCACATCATAGTTCACCTGGATACGGTAGCCCGTATGGCTCGTATCTTCGACAGGCTCGAAGGCCCGCGCAACGACATCGCGGGGGTCTTCAATGCCATCCTGAGGTATGCCATTTCCCAGTGAGTTCGCGTAGTTCGTACCGGTGTAACCGGTGCCCTTTTCTTCGACGTGATCAACAGCTAACAAGACGCTCAACTCGTCCGATGGCTGCCACAAATACTGCAGCCGGTACCCCTCGTTATCGGCCGCTTCTGCCGTGCCGATATTCAAGGGGCCAACGTCGTTGTAGTAGCTGTCATGTTCAAGGCTGTAGAGTGACAACCGAACAGCTGAATTGTCGGTCACCGGCGCGTTGATCATACCGGTGTACATACGCTGATCATAATTGCCTGCCTCGACCTCAAGCATGGCATCCCAAACACCCAAGCCAGGTTTCCAACTCACAATATTGACCGAGCCAGCAGTAGCATTGCGGCCGCGCAAAGTCCCTTGCGGTCCGTAATTCACCTCAACGCGCTCAATGTCAAAAAACACCGAACCTATGCCGGCGGGTCGCGGTATATACACACCATCTAAGTGGGTGGCAGCAGCAGGGTCACCGAGTTCGGTATTGTTCGACGAGCCAATACCTCGAATCCACACCTCTACGTTGCCCTGTTTGTTGCTGATCTCAACACCAACCGCCTGCTCTGACAAATCCGTTAAGTTTTGTAAGCCCAAAATTTTCAAATCATCGCCAGAGAACGCGGCTGCAGTGCCCTCAAAATCTTGCAGGGTTTGCTCTCGTCGCTCCACCGTTACCACAACCTCTTCGAGACGATCGTTGGCCTCAGAACCCTGTTGCGCAAGCGTCATCTGACTAGCCCCTAGCAAGCTAGCTGCGACGCCGGCGGCAATCGTTGTATTTCGTATGAATGGCACCCGGCTTTTCCCCTTATAAACATGGCAAGACATTAGATACCCTCCACGGACACGTTATCGTAGTACACACCGGACGGATCATAGTTAGCCGCACGGTTACCAAAGCCAAACTGAATGAGCTGACCGGCCAGCGCACTGGCGTCAATATCAAACTCAATGGTGAAACTCTGCCATTCAGACGTCGATACCGCCGAAGTGCTCTCCACGATACGGAAAGTCTGGCTATAGCCCGAGTTGGGATCTAACACCTGAACGTAGGCTTCTGCCGTCGAGGGCGCTGACAACCCACCCTCAGCAGGCCGCTTGGCATCAAAACTGAAGCGGTACGAACCACTATCGCCTTCCGAGATCACAAACTCACGGAATACCGACGTCTCAAGCACCGAACCATCACCATGCGCTTCACCATTGTTGTAATCACTGAATACGTTCAGGTATTGCACACCCTGAGCATCGCCAGCCTCTCCCGCATCAATACCCGACACAGCTCCGCTGCCATTGGGCGCATCAAAAGGACCGTAACCATAGAGATAGGAACTGCCATCACTGCCAAAGACATTAACGAACATCAGCCAGTTATCACCGATAACACCTGCGCTCGCGTCAGAGGCTTCGAAATCGCTAGCAAACACAAAACTGGCGCTTGGCGGCTCAACTGGCGGCTCAACCTCACCCTCGCTTACCGCGAGCACCACGTTGTCTACTAAAATACCTGTCGCAGCATAGTCGGTTGAACGACTACCAAAGCCGTATTGGAGAATCTGGCCAGACAGCGCTTCACCGTCTATCTCCAGGGCCACCTCACGTGACGCCCAGGCATCGGCAGACAGGTCAGTCAAATCTAGCTCTACTCGAGCTGTTACCGAATAGCCCGCATTCGGATCCAGTATTTGCAAATACGCGAAGGCAGACGCCGGTGGCTCTACCCCACCTTCAGCGGGCTTACGTGCGTCAAAGCTCATGGTCACCGTGCCGCTATCTTCGGCTCCAATGATGTGCTCCAAGAAGGTCACCGACTCAACCGTATCCCCCGCACTGTGGGCATCGTTGTTGTTGTAGTCGCTGAACACACTCAGCGCATAGTTACCCTGAGCATCGCCCCCCTCTACTGCAGCCACTCCCGAGAACGCACCCGTGTTATTCGGTGCGTCAAAGGGACCGTAGCCATAGAGGTAGTCACCATTGGCGTTGAAGACATTGGCAAAAACCAACCAGCCGCCGCCAATCACACCCGCGTTGGGATTTGCGCTCTCGAAATCTGTGCGGCTGATTTGACCCGGTACAGGGGCCTCGCCGAGTAATTCAATATTATCGACGTAGAAGGTCCAGTCATCGGGATTGTTACCTGCATCACCAGGCGTGCCGTTATCGACGATAAAAGTTAAGCCCTCAACGCCGACGGCGCCGGTAGCGCCACTGAAATCGGCGGTCACTGTTTCCCAGCCTTCTCCAGACAGCGGTACTACGCGCTCGATATTCAAACCCTCTAGTTTGAAGGTCAAATTAGCGGGGCGCGTAGAGTAAACGTCCAACGAGAAAACCTCACCGGCGCCAAAGTCCACTGGCTCATCGAGCAACAAAACAACGCCTGCAAATGTCGCACCTGTGAACTTCTGGAGCTGCATCACACCGGATGACGAATTACCCACGCTGACAGCGGGGTTAGGCACAACAGCCGCCGACCCGCCCTCAAAGGGAATGAACCGATAGTTAACTGGATCGGCTTCGAAATCGATGGGTACAGCCACAACTTCAGGCTGAACAGAAACAGTAGGCTCAACTCGGATGTTCGCCCATTGGAAGACAACATCCTGGCCGCTAAAGGTTGGGAACAGCACAAAGGCGGCGAAGTCAGATAAGTCGAAGCCCGACGCCACAAAAGATGCGAGTGGCACGCGTATCGAGCGCCATTCGCCAACGGGGAGAATACCGATGGAGACATCACCGGTACTGTTGGCCGCCTGATCAACCCCGTCTAACTTGAAAACCATAGGATAGCCATTTGGATTCGAAAGTACTCGAACCTCAAAGGCAATTTCACCCTCAGACCACGGAGACAGGTCGATCGCGTCGGAAGACCCAACGAAGGTCACGCCACTGGCACCGCTGTCACTGAACGTAGTCTCTATAGCGTTACCGATGCCGTCTTCGCCTACGCTTACCACCTCCCAGGAGACGTGGTTGCCTTGGCTATCGGTGTAGTTATCGTTGACAACTGTGTCATAACCCACAATGCCCCGATCAAAGTTCTCGTCAACGTCGTCAACGAAAACGGGTAGTGGCTGAGTCGCAATGGCCTGAATACCACAGAATTCAACGGCACCACATTCGAGGCGAATGTTGTTCAGCTTGAATTGTGCGGATGTTGTAGGCTCAAACGTCAGAAGATTCAGGAGCGCATTGATGTTCGCAGGGCCACCGCCATAGGCGCCGCGACCACCACGCAAAATGTCTTGCACCGGGACGGACACCTGTTGCCAACCATCGTTGTTGATTTCGCTAAATGCCACCGAGGTAAATGCAACGTCGGGAAAACCGCTGTCAAATTTGACTTGCAGCTCGCCCGTCATATCAGTCGCTGCGGTATCAATTTTGATATCAAACTTGAAGTCCGCTGAACTTAGAGGAAAATCCACTGAGCCCATGTTGACAAGATTAAAGGGGGCCCCGTGGCATCAGCGAGCGAAACGTTGCCGCCGCCAGAGGTAGACACACTGATCACAGTCTCGCCGTCTTCATCAGCGACCTCCGTCGCGGAAAATACGCCGCCGTTGTCGAATACCTGAAGGGCGAGCTGGCGCTCTACGTCTGATCCGGGGAAAACACGTGCCTCGCCATCTTTGTACAGCACAGAAGAGCTAAGTACGGGAGCATCGGACTCGACATCGAACGAGATGTAATCATCGACAGCGTCGATACTATCGCGGCACCCAAGGCCGGTGCTGCCGTCTACCGGGCACTCATAGAGTCGAACGTAATCAACCTGCATCTGCGCAGGGAACACCGAGGAATCGTTAGGTGCCCCTGGGAGGTTACGACCAACGGCCAGATTCAATATGATGTGGTGATCTTCGTCGAATGGGGCGCTATCTCCGCCCAAAACATACCCTTCCGCGCGATTTTTGAAGTAGTAATTGTAGTAAGTATCGGCCCCTACCGTGTAAAAGTTTTGGCCGTCAATGAAAAACCGGATGAACTCTGCATCCCACTCTACAGCGTATACGTGGAAATCATCGGCCACCTCAAAGTCATCGAACGAACCCAATACACTTTTGTTTTGCGGAAATTCGCCACCGTAATGCAGGGCGCTACTGAAGAAACCCGGCTGATACTTCTCTAAAATATCGATCTCGCCCTTGGCCGGCCAGCCGCCATAGACCGATGGGTCTGTTCCCAATAGCCAAAAAAGCGGACCACAAACCCTGGCCGCTTGGCACTTTGATACGCGCCTCGACCCGACCAAAGGTGAAATCGACTTTTCCTTGCGTACGTATACGACCCGAACTGTAGTCGAAACCCGGTTGTTCCGACTCGGCGCGCGCTTCAATCGTTAGCAGACCATCATCGACTGAAATATTACTTGCTTGGTAGTACTGAAGCTCGTTATTGCCCCAGCCAGGAATACCTTCAGCGGCGCCGTTGCTGCAAGCTGAACGTCCCAGCTATTGGCATCGAGTGAGGCGCCGTCGAAATCGTCTTCCCAAACCAGCTGCCAGGACCCCGAAGTGGGTGGCGGGGGATTGGGTAACTCGCCACCTTGGGCCGGGTCATTATTACCCCCCCCACAAGCGCTCAGTAAAAGCGTCAACAGTGCCGTGGCACCGGCCCGATGGAATGGTTTCAGGTCAAAAAGAAGCATGCTGAGCCCTCGTCGCGGCTACATTAGATTTGTGAACGCTATTATGCTCGGCGCGCCTGTGAATCCCAGCCAATCACGACAAACTGGCCATTTACCGCGATAAACCGGATCTTGGCTGGGGGGCAGCTTTGCTTAATGGCTGTCAATAACCTTTTGATTGCGTCTCGATACTTACGGCTGACTTTCAGGCGAGCGCCCTCCAAGGTGCAACGCGCTTTCACTCTTGGGTAGCGACTCAACTGATTGTATTTTTGCCAAATTAACGATAGTGGAACGATGGATTCGTACGAACTGATCCGTCAATCTTTGCTCCAGTTCTTTCATCGTCGATCGCAAGATGTGTGTCTTTCCATTGGCATGAACACACATGTAATCACCAGCCGCATCAATCCAATCGATATCAGCCAGAGCCACTAAATAGGTTTGTCCGCCGTCTTTTATAGGTAACTTGGCCTGACTTTGCGATTCGGCAGACCAATCAAGCCAGCCGTTACCGCTACGAAGCTGGTTTAGCGCACCGACGACTGCATTTTTTTCTGCCATTAAAACACGCGACACAAAACGCTCACGGCAGCGCTTCAGAGCCATAGTCAGTCGCTGAGGATCAATGGGTTTGAGCAAATAATCAACGGCATTCAGCTCGAAGGCCGGGCAGGCAAATTCGTCGTACGCCGTAGCAAAAACGACCCTCGGCATGGACTCGGCTTGAATCTCTGCAATGACTTCAAGGCCACTCATTACCGGCATTTGTACGTCCATAAACACGAGGTCAACCATGCCATCGCTCAATACCCTGAGTGCCTCCTTGCCATTTTTACATCGACCAACAACGCTATCATCGGCATCTGAGTTTAGCAGGCCTTCAAGGTAATCCAGAGCGAGAGGCTCATCGTCAACCAGTAACGTTCTTATTTTATTGGACATTCGCTTGCGTTCTCTCCACTAAACACTGCTGGTCGCACCTATTGACTGGCGCGATTAATATTTCCTACCTCACCAATTTCATGCGTTGCTGTTATAGGAATAGTTAGTTTGACACAATCCACCCAAGTCTGACTTGCTAATGGCCAGCAGATCGCCATCGCCATAGAGAGCATTCAATCGAGCTTGTGTGTTGTTGAGTCCAATCCCCATATGCACATTGGCTGACGAATTCTGCGCAGGGCTTGCCCCGGGGCCACTGTCCTCCACCTGAATACTTATACACTTATCGCCGGGACTATTTTGTTTGCTAGGCGTTACAGTAACGCGAATTGTACCTCCATCCTCTGCTTTCGAGATCGCGTACTTAATCGCATTCTCCAATAAAGGTTGCATAACCAGACTTGGCACCTCTACCGCGTCAGCGACAGGATCAACTCGAAACTCAACGGACAATCGATCGGAAAACCTAGCTTGCTCTATTTCCAAATACAACGCGGCCGCCGCTATTTCCTGACTGAGTGGAACCAACTGCTGATCAGTAGACTCCAGCGAATAACGTAAAAATCTACCAAGACGCACCAGCATCTGAGTGGCTTCATCGGTACGCTGGGTTGTAATGAGGGCGGTCACAGCGTTGAGCGTATTAAATAAGAAGTGTGGGTTGAGCTGATAGCGAAGCAGCTGTAGCTGGGCCTCTCGCGCCTCTGATTCCGCTAACGTGCGCCTAAGTGCATCGCGCCGCTGCTGGGATTCGAGTTTGATGATATTTTCGTGCTCGCGCTGTAACAGCTGGTGATATTTAACCCCGTGATACAAAGCGGCCCAAGTCAAGAATACAAAGATCGAAGGAAACCACCAGCCACCAAAGTCGCCCCACAAACCGCGCTCGCCGGTCATCGCCATAAATAACATAAGGCGCGCTGCAGACCAGCCCAGCGATAACAGCACAACCGTGCAAAAAATTATAAAAATCCGTGATCGAGCAGGCCAATCCCAAGATCGCTTAAAAGCAGTCCGCATGGGGAGAGAAAGCGCCATACCCAATATGGACTGTAGGAGGTTATGGGCGAGATAGATAAATTCAAACTGATTGTACGGTAAGCTGAGACTGAGGTAAGTGACCAAACTGATACCCAACCAACCCAGCAGGTTCAGTAACCAAAATTGGGTGGCGGGATTCGAGGTAACCCGGTACTAGCGCGAACCGCGAGCCATGGTTTGCGCGCCCGCCGGTTGTCTCTCCGGTGGTAGTGTGACTGTCGTTCTGGTCATTTGGTGTAGCGTCTCAAAACGTCCCTACCCAGACAAGCTTAACAGGCTTTGAACAAATGCATTGTCAAACTGGCGGTAAGCGATAATTAACGCTAGTGTCGTTTCCTGTACAGATTACCCCAAGGGAGCCTCAAGGTAATGTCAAAGCAATCCCCGACTGAGCAAGATACTAGCCATTACGAGCCACCCAAGGTATGGCTATGGGACGACCAAAGTGGCGGTAAATTCACCAACATAAATCGCCCTATCTCAGGTGCAACTCATGACTTAGCACTACCACGTGGCAACCACTCATTGCAGCTTTATTCGCTGGCAACGCCTAATGGCGTAAAAGTCACTGTGATGCTAGAGGAGCTGCTGGAACTGGGCATTACTTCTGCCGAGTACGATGCTTACTCGATTAATATTCTTGAGGGAGAACAGTTTTCGTCGGGATTCGTCTCCGTGAACCCAAACTCAAAAATTCCAGCGTTGCTTGATCTGAGCGAACCAGAGCCCGTGCGGGTTTTTGAGTCAGGCGCTATTTTGTTGTATCTCGCTGAGAAATTTGGTCAATTCATCCCGACAACCACACACGAGCGGATCGAGGCCTTTAACTGGTTGTTTTGGCTGCAAGGATCTGCCCCTATCTGGGCGGCGGCTTTGGTCATTTTTATGCTTACGCACCATCGAAGATGGAGTACCCCATTAACCGTTTCACCATGGAAATCAAGCGTCAGCTAGACCTACTGGACAAGACACTGGCGGATCGTCCGTACTTAGCAGGCGATAGCTACAGTATCGCCGACATCGCCACCTGGCCTTGGTATGGTGCGCTCGTGCGTGGGCTGCTTTACGAGGCCGGCACCTTTCTCGATGTAGCTAGTTACGCCCACGTCAATCGCTGGGCAGATACCATTGCTGAACGACCCGCAGCCAAACGTGGCCGTCTGGTTAACCGTGTGTGGGGCGACGAGGACAAACAGATGCGCGAGCGTCACAGCGCTGCTGATTTCGATCGGGTGAACTGGCGTTAATCTCAAACGGCTTGCCGCGAGGCGTGGCCCTCGGCTTGAGAATGACTGGAAACGGTGATTGAGCGGGACGTGCATTCCCCTGCAAACCTCGGTAGACTCCGCGCACTCTCAAAGCACCCTGCGCCACCGGCGCAAATCCGTAGGCCCGCCATGTCCAAACTCGACAACGTTGCCACAACGACGCTACTTACCGATGCCAACAAGGACCTTCTTGCGCGCATGCTTGAAAAGGCACTGCAACAGGCGCTGGTGCCAATGGAACCAGCCGCTGCAAAAACCTACATGGAGCAAGTGGCACAACGCACTGCGCTTGATGAGGGCGTGGAAATAACGCTGTTTCAAATGATTCAACTACGCAGCAGTGAATCAACCTATGTTATGCGCGTTGCACTGCTAAGCGATAACCGGGCAATCGGTCTCGACGTAATGGACGCTGAAAACGGACAGTTCTTTATTCCCGAATCATGCCCTGTTTGTCAGCTGGCGGCCGCCACACTTAACTAGTTAGCGCCCCGTGAACGAGCGTATCGCCTACGCAACGCTGGTAAGCCTAGTGGCTTACGCAGCCGTTGCGACCGATCTCTATCTCCCTGCACTACCCGCTATCGTCGCTGAATTCTCCGTCAGTGAAGCTCAGGGCCAACTAACACTAAGCCTGTTTATGGTAGGCATGGCGGTAGGCCAGCTGTTGTTTGGTCCGCTGTCTGATTTCTATGGCAGATTGCCCGTGGTGACCGTGGGCACTGTATTCTTTATGGTCACCTCGATTGCCTGTGCCGCAGCCAACTCAATGGAAGCCATGTGGGCGGCCAGATTAATCCAAGGCTTGGCGGCAAGCTCTGGCCCGGTAATAGCACGAGCTATCGTACGAGATCGCTACCATGGGAATCGCGCGGCACAGGTTATGTCCATGCTTGGCGCCGCAATGGCTGTAGTACCCCTAATAGCGCCAACCATCGGCGCGTGGATACTGGTTTGGTTTGACTGGCGAGCAACCTATATGTCACTGGCCATTTTTGGATTCCTCGTTTTGTTGGGTTTACGGCAATTTACAGAGTCTGCGCCCGCCATCGGGGAAGGCAGTATAGGGATCGGGCCAGTCTTGGGGTTGTTCTCTACATGTCTCACGAACCGCCTGTTTCTTGGCTATCAACTTTGTGGCACGGCCAGCTACTCGGCCATACTCACCTACCTATCCACCGTGGCATTTTTTATGCGCGATGTTTTTGACGTACCTGCACAATATTTTGGCTATGCCTTTGCGGTTTCGGTTGCAGGTTTTATGCTGGGCGCACTGATCTGCTCTAGACTCGTGATGCGTTTGGGCACGGATAACACGCTCACCATTGGGGTGCTCATTACGCTGGTAGCATCCTTCAGCCAATGGCTTGCTTCACTGGCGGAGACACTACCCGTGGTCACTCTGGGGGCCAGTTCTTGCATGATTTTTTTGGCATAGGTCTTACCTCGGCTAACGCTTCTATGGGTGCGGTCTCGCTCTTCCCAAAGACCGCGGGCGCTGCGTCGGCGGTGTTTGGGTTTGTTCATGCAACCACGGCTGCCGCCATAGGCTTTTTAGCCGGTCAACTGTACGACGGCACCCTCCTGCCAACCACATCCATTATGCTGGCCTGCGCTGTGGCGGGAACATTTGGCATTCCATTGGCCCGGAGTAGGAGCAAGGCAAGTCAACCAGCTACGTCCCCTTGATCAACTTGGTAGGCCACTTCGGCCCTAAGGATCTTAGCCACCGTACTCGAGCGGAACTCACGGTTGGCAAGAACAAGCACCACCACCGTTGTTACCAGAGCGAAAGCCAATCCTCCGGCAAACCAAAAAACCACGGCTAGGGCAAAGTAATAGGCACGTAAACAGCTGTTATTGTCGTGCCCCGCCGCATCCATTAATCGCGCAAAATTAAACGCAAAGCGCTCTCTTGCCTCGCGACCAATGGGTTCGTCAGGCATAGGAGCACTCCCGGCTAACACGCTGGCAAAGCCATATTGGCGCAATGCCCATGTAATCTTAAAGAACGCATAAACGAAGATGAGCAGCAAAACCAAGAGTTTCAGTTCAATTTGCTGGAGGGAAATATCGCCGCCGGGGCTCACGTGCCGCGCCAACACTTCGAGCTCTTCAGCTCGGCTTAAGGCCGTTAACACCGCGGCGACAATGATGAGCGTCGCCGATGCAAAAAAACCGACAATTCGTTCCTGATTAGCTAGCAGCGATGCATCAATTATACGGTTCTCCCGCTCAAGCATGCGCTGTGCCTATAGGATACGGTGGCGACGCATTGCTCGCGACAATGAAGGTTTCACCCCCGTTGAGCGCGGTTTTTCGCGTAACGGCTGTAACCTACCCACGCGAACAAGAAATAGGCCAGCGCGGCAAAATCGATCAATGAATCAAAAACCATACCCCGACCTCATGGGCTCTAAGCAAACAATCGTTGCCAAGCATGATAATGCAAGGGGGCCGTCAGATTTAAGCTAAATCCTCCCTGACTAACGATTTTAGGGAGTGCAGAGTTAACCTGCTTTTGCTTAGACTGTGAGCCAATCAATGGCATGCTTGGCAGGTACCGACAGAATTTGAGTTGACCGGACGCACCCGAAAAGGAGTAGCCCCTTGCATCAAATTACTAAAGACATGGAAGTGTTAACCCAGGCTATTTTTGCGCTATGCCGTAGAGCGCGTGCGCATGGACCCTCCGACATTGGATGCACCTCGCCCCGAGGCCGACCTACGCGCCATGGCAGGGCAAACCATCACCGAGCACGGTATTGGCGGACTGGAAGCGCTGCGCGTCTTTACCGACGTGCTTGCGCCCGCTTGCCTCTCAGTGGATCACCCACGACTACTCGCCTTTGTCCCTGCGGCACCGACCGAGGCAGCAACCCTATTCGATTTGGTTGTCGGCGCCTCTAGTATCTACGGAGGCACAAGGTTGGAGGGGTCGGGCGCTGTATATGCGGAAAATCAGGCATTACGCTGGATAGCCGATCTAGCCGGCATGCCCGAGCAAGCGGCCGGCGTGTTTGTAAGCGGTGGTACGGCAGGCAACTTATCGGCACTGGCCGCAGCTCGTCATGAGTGGCGGCGTAATAACCCCGACCAGCGGTCAACACGCGGGTTAATTCTGTCGTCAAAGGGGGCCCATGCATCGATTGCCCAAGCGGCCCAAATCATGGATGCAGATCTCATTGAGGCCGGCGGACACCGGCTCGAAGGCAGTGCCGTAGAAGCCGCAATTGACGCATTAAACCCTAACGACCGCGCACGTTTGTTCGCGGTGGCCTGTACAGCGGGAACCACCAACCTTGGCATCATCGATGACCTGACAGGCATTGCCGATCTTTGTGAGCAAGAGACCTTGTGGATGCACGTCGACGGTGCATACGGTGGCGCGGGACTCGCCGCGCCATCGGTACGGGCGGATTTCAATGGCATTGAGCGCGCCGACAGCTTTATCGTGGACCCCATAAATGGCTGTTTGCCCCATTTGACTGCTGCGCCCTACTCTACAAAGACCCGGCAACCGCGCGACGAGCGCACCGCCAGCACGGCGACTACCTGGAAGTGCTGTATGACGGGGTGTGGAACCCTTCTGACTACGCCCATCACCTGTCGCGCAGAGCCCGCGGTTTACCCCTGTGGTTTAGCTTAGCCTCTCACGGCACGACCGCCTACACGGAAGCCGTTGAGCAGACCATTACGACGGCTCGAGAAGCAGCTAAACTCATTAGCGCGCACCCAAGCCTGGAAATGGTAATGGAGCAACATTTATCCATCTGCGTATTCCGACGTGTGGGGTGGACGCCTCAAGACTACCAGTCCTGGAGTAATAAACTCATCGATGAAGGGCTCGCTTTTGTAACGCCAACAAAACATGAGGGTGAAACCGTCCTGCGCTTTTGCATCGTCAACCCGCGCACATCACTCGATGACATTAAAATGATCCTCGACACACTGTAACCCATGTCAGATAAGTGGCCATTTCGCTGGGACCTTTTGCTTCGATATCGCTTTATCGAGGTCATTGCCCTATGGGAGGGCCGGCTAACCACACGACACCTAGTGGAAACCTTCGGCATAGGCCGCCAACAGGCAAGTAAAGACATTAACACGTACAACCGTGATGTCGGGCCCAACAATCTTAGCTACAACAAGTATCTTAAAGGATACGAGCCCTCGCCAGAGTTTTCCCCGCAGGTAACTCGGGGGATAGCCGAGGAATATCTACAACTTCTGGCCAACCGCAGCGAACTGCACCGAACGTTTAGCTCAATGGCACTGCCCCTAGGCCAGACCGAGGTTTTAGAGCCGCCACAGCGCCCGGTATCACCCGATATCCTACGCCCGCTATTGCTTGCGGCGCGCGACAATCAACGCATCGAGGTCGATTACGTATCGGTAAATAACCCCGACCGCGAAGGACGAATCATCGCTCCCACACACTCGTCTGGACCGGTTTGCGTTGGCATGTTCGAGGTTGGTGCGAAAAAAACCGGGATTTTAGGGATTTTGTCCTCAGCCGATTTCGAGGGAAGCCTGAGCTGTTAGGCCCAACCGAGCATGCCGTACAGGACGATATCGACTGGAATGTGGTGATTAAACTAACACTCCAACCTGACCCTAGGCTAACCCCTCAACAACAGGAAGTGGTCGCAGTGGACTATGGCATGCAAGATGGCCAACTTGTTATCCCTGTTCGTGCGCGCCTCGTCAACTATCTACTCCAACTTCTCAACATCCATGCCGGGCAGCCGTTAGCCGACCCCCGAGCCCAGCAGGTAATCATTGCCAACAGCACTGAAATCAAACCCTGGCTACTTGGGTGAATCAGCCGCGCAGGGAGGTGCGGATAATTTTGTGACTCAGATCTCAGTTTAGTCTCTTCAGGCTTTCCTTACTGTCTCAGCTCGCAGTAACTTAGAGGCATGCTCAAGCCGTCGGAGGATTAACCCGTGCTTACCACTCAATCACTGGCTCACGATAACTATCACAGCGCTGCCGAGCGACGCGGTCGTGTTGCGGCTAGGCCCGATGGCCTTAACAAATCCCTCAGCTTTGAACAGTCGGTTACCTTGACGGCCAAAGAGCAGTTCGGCTGGTTTGTGGCATTCGTACGCCGCCCCTTGTTTGTTGAGCCCGAAATCGTGATTACCAACCCTGATCGCACCGAATACCTACTGATTTCCGAAGACGGCTCTACGCAACCCTTCTACAACGTACGAAACGAAGACTTTGTCTAACGTTCGCTCTAAGCACCAACTAAAAAACCCGCACCAGCGGGTTTTTTATGGCTTCGGTAGGTCTACATTGAAGATCTATGAGTATTCAACGACGAGAATTCATTGGTGGGGTTGCTGCCAGTTTACTCGCTAGTCGCAGTGAGGCCGGCGGTGCACTGCCACTTTCAGGTCAGGCCTATTACCCGCCTTCCATAACGGGTCTACGCGGCAGCCACAAAGGCTCCTTCGAAGCCCTGCACAAATTTGCCCTTGCTAGCCCTTCACCCATCCAACCCTCGCAACCAATGGACCATGTCGACCTTGTCATTGTTGGCGGCGGCATTTCAGGGCTTGCCGCGGCCTATCTATGGCAACAGCGGTCGACGTCACCTCAGCGGATCCTCATTCTAGAAAATCACGATGATTTTGGCGGTCACGCCAAACGCAATGAGTTCACGGTAGGCAACCGTAAATTGATTGGGTATGGCGGCAGTCAATCGATTGACACGCCCAGTCACTATAGCCCAGCAGCAAAAGCCCTTCTCAGGAACTTGGGTGTCGATACCCAAGCGTTCTATCACTACTACGACCGGGCGTTTACACAGCGCCATGCTATGGGCAGCCGATGGTTTTTTGATAAGGGCCACTACGGCCGCAACGCACTTACCCCCAATCCGCTTGGCGCCGATTGGCTGGGGGTAGACAGGCCCACCATAAGCGCCGAAACACTGGCTCAAATGCCTCTATCGCAAGCCGCTAAGGCCAAATTATTACAACTGCTTACCGATACACGCGATTGGCTGGCACCGCGAACACTGGACGAGAAGGTTCACTATCTCCGCAGCAAATCCTACGAAGATTATCTCCGACAGGATCTTAAAATGCCGGATGAGGTGGTATTACTGATGCGCAATCGCGCCCATGGGCTGTGGGCCGTTGGCTACGATGCCTTGTCGGCGCTTGCTGCGGCACGATCGGGTGAGCCAGGCACTACTTCACTAGGCCTGGAACATTTTCTTTGGGGTGAGGATGAGGGAGAGCCGTATATTTTTCACTTCCCCGACGGTAACGCGGCAATTGCCCGCATGCTCGTAGCAAAACTTATTCCAACGGCCCTAGGCTATACGTCAATGGCCGACATCACAACGGCCCCCCTGACATACAAACAACTCGACCAGCCAGCTAACCCAACGCGGCTACGTCTTAACGCCTCTGCCCTCGATGTACGCCACACACCCGACAAAAGTGCAGTCCTAGTTACCTACACAAGCGCAGGCCAGCAGCACACGGTGCGTGCAGGCCACACGATCCTCGCCTGCTATAACCATGTTATCCCGCATATTTGCCACGAGCTACCGAAAGCGCAGGCTGATGCCTTGCAATGGCCAGAAAAAGCACCCTTGGTTTATGCCAATGTGGCTTTACGCCATTGGCGTCCTTTTCAAAGCGCCGGGCTGTATCACTTCTCGGCATTGCGTGACTTTTGGGTCTACGGGTCTCTCGATTTCCCGGTATCGATGCCAGACTATGCTTTTAGTGGCAGTGTTAACGATCCAATTTTGCTGCATATGGTACATGTCCCCACTCAACCAGGCTTGCCCGCACGGGATCAGTATCGTGCCGGCCGCGCACAACTACTGAAATACAGTTTTGCTGACTATGAGCGAGAGCTCAGGCGACAGTTAGGCGCCATGCTCGAGGGTCACGACTTTCTATTTGATCGTGATGTAGCCGCCATCACCGTTAACCGGTGGCCCCATGGGTACGCCTATGAGTACATGGATCTGTGGGACCCACCCGACTGGGGTCCCCATAAGGGCCCTCATATCAAAGCACGGAAAACCCTCGGTAGAATTGCCATTGGCAACTCGGACAGCTCGGCTTACGCCTACGTTAATGGTGCCATTGATGCGGCACATCGTAGCGTCGAGAGTTTACTTGGCCAGGCGGGCTAAAAATCGTCCTCAGGAGAATCGAGGGGACTCTTACCCCAGCGCCAGCGCGGCGCGGGACCTTTCTTAACGCATAGGACAAACAGTGCCACCGTCATGAGTGCGATGGCTGTCAGTGCCCACGGCGGCGACCAAATGGCCAGACCGATCACCCCAAACATGTAAAGCAGCGTGACTAGCCAGCCCTCAAAGGTGACCGGGTACCAACCCCAGCCGTAACGACGACGCTTAAACCACCAGTTTCTGTCATTCACAGGGGTTGCGCCCTAGCGGCTTGTCGGGCAGTTGTAGATAACATAAATCTTACGGTAGCCCTGACTTTCCCAAACGCCCGTCCAGCCTTTAGGGAGCAAAACGGTATCGCCGGCGCTTACTGTCAATACGGCGCCACCAGAGCTGGTTAGGTCACCCTCCCTGTATAAAGCTCATGAGCTCGTCATAGGGATAGGGCTCATCGACCGTGTAGCGGTTTGGACCAATCTCATAAACCCCGGTTTGCAGGCAGCTATCGGCAGACTGCTGCCATAAGAGATCAAGGGCTTGCGCCTCCCCTGCCTCACTGATTTCTGTTGACGATTCCACACCCTCTCGATCAAAAACGCCTGTCCTGAGCTCCCCGGCATCCAGCAACTTGGGCGCGGGGACTGCAGCCACGGCAAGCATCGATAAACAACTGGCCAAGAGGCCCATTAAAGACCTGCGACCGAGCCCTGTATGCAGAAATTCGCTCTTTAAACCAAAGCAACAAAAACCCGGCCGCCAGTCCAGATGCCCCCGGCCAGAGTAGACAGTACCGACCGCCCAAGACCCAACCAACTTGCTGCGTCATTAACGAGTGCGCTGACACCAGGAGGCATGCAACAAAATACCGCCACCCACTAAGAACATCGCAATGGTACCCACCACCGACAGTGCCTTCACCAGCCGCGGTGCAAACCACAATAGGGCATTACCTGCGGCTATCGCCATTTTCGCCGTCAGCGTGGTCGGCTTCCGATCCGCGAGCAAAACACCTGCATCGTCAATTTTGACAATGCCGGCTACCAACCCATAAACCCCAATCGTCATGAGCGTGCTGATCCCAGACAAGACGATAACCTGCGTGTATCAACGCTTGAGCTTCGACGACCCCCAGCGTTAAAACAATAATCTCGGCCGACAAAATAAAATCGGTCCTTATGTAGCACCACGAATTTTTTCACGCTCGAGAGCGGCTAAATCACCGCGCTCGCCCGCTAGCTCATGAGCACTCCTTCGCGCTCTTCATCCGTGTGATGCGCGCTTGCATGGGCGATTTTCTCGGCACCTTCAAAACACAGATACAGGCCACCGCAAACCAATAGCGGCGTAATGAGCACCGGCGCAAAAGCGGCTACGAGCAATGCGGCTGGCACTAAAAATACATTTGTTAAGAAATGACCTTGGCAACGGCCCATACCACCGGCAATTCACGATCGGGCCGCACCCTAGTACTTTTTCGGCATTAACAGCTAAATCATCGCCGAGCACACCGGCGGTTTTCTTGGCCGCCACCTTAGTCATGACCGACACGTCGTCCAAAATGACGGCGATATCATCAAGCAACGCCAATAAGCTACCCAATGCCATAGCGGTGACCTTCAGTTTTTGCGCCGCCGTAACGACGGCTGACGCATCGGTGATTTTGGATAACGCGGTAACTTTCCCGTGAGCAGGTAACGATGTATCGACTCCTGAGAACGTAGCGTTGCCGCTTTCTTTTAAGTCGAGGCAAGGTATTCAACTGCTGGGCATCAAGCCTGCGTGCTTTTACGTTATCGTGCCACTGCTGATCCAAAATGTCTTGAATCTGATCCTGCGCATCCCGATCGAGTATTGGGCACAGCACTTCAACGCGGTAATCAATGTTGCGCGTCATGAGGTCCGCTGAGCCAATGTAATAACTGGGATTGCCACGGTTATGAAAAGCATAGACCCTCGGGTGTTCAAGATACCGATCGACGATACTGATACCTTCAATTTCTTCCGACAGCTCCTCTATGCCGGGCATGAGCGAGCACATACCTCGAATGATTAAACGCACCTCCACACCGGCCCGTGACGCTTCATACAATTTTTGCTCAAGCTGTCGATCCACCAGATTATTACATTTGATGATCGCTATCGCTCTGTAGCCTTCCCGCGCGTTACGAATCTCTCGATTGATCATAGCAAGCAAGCCGGGACGCGAACTGTGTGGAGAAACCAACAGCCGTTGATAATCGGGACGAATGTAATTGTATTTTAGAAAATCAAACACTGGCAACATCAGACCCGATTACCTGATCGAATGTAAGGAGCGAAAAGTCGGTGTAAAGCAACGCGGTCTTCTCGTTGAAATTACCGGTCCCCACGTGGCTGTAATAGCGAATTTCGCCCTCTTCCTCGCGCTCAATCAGAAATAGCTTGCTGTGAACTTTTAGGCCTTGAATGCCAAAGATCACCTCAATACCCGCGTCGGTTAGTCGCTGTGCCCAGGTAATATTGGCCTGTTCATCAAATCGAGCAGCCAGCTCTACCACCGCCAAGACCCGCTTACCATTGGCTTTGGCGTTGATCAGTGCATCCACTACACGAGAATTCTTGGCGACACGATACAAGCAAATTTTAACCGCGCGTACTGCTGGGTCGAGTGCAGCGCTTTTAAGTACGTCGATGATGTAATCGAAAGGATGGTAGGGATAGTAAAGAAGCACATCCTTTTCACGGATAGCGGTGAAGATGCTGCCCTCGGCCTCTAGTCTTGAAACGGGAATTTGCGGTAGCGGCTTAAATTCAAGATATTTGGCGCCAGCATTGGGAAAACCAATAAAATCTTTAGAGTTATGGTAGCGCCCACCAGGAATCATACTGTCGTACTTACCAAACCCAAACCGCTTGCGCAGATAATCAAGCAAGCGCTCGGGCATGTCTTCGTCGTAAACAAATCTAACCGCATCCGCGCGTTGACGCTGCTTGAGACTCCAGGTCATCTTTTCAATCAGACTTTCGTTAATTGATGCGTCTATTTCGAGCTCGGCATCTCTGGAAAACTTGAAACAATAAGCCTGTGCGGCATTGATCTCAAAAACGCCCCGAAAAACCTCTGATAGGCAGACGCGAATAATATTATCTAAGACCACGAACACTCTGCCCTTACGCCGCTTACGCTTGGGTACCTCAATAAATCGATCCAATCTATCGGTTGGCACCTCTAGCATGGCATACTTCGTTCCTGCAGTCGTATCCATGTCGATTGCCAAGTATAGTGTCTCGTCAGTCAATAGCGGGATAGGTTGGCTATCCTGCAGCAAAATGGGCTCCAACTCCGCAAGCACCTTGTCATGAAAAAAGCCTCGGTTTTACGCTAACTGCCCCTCGTCGAGTTGCTTTTCGTTGACGAGGTAGATGCCTCGCTTGCCAAGCTCGCGCAAAACCTTGCTGTAGGTCTCTTCAAACTCGTCCTGCAGTTCTACCACCCGCTTTTGAATGGCTGCCAGTAACGCTTTGGCATTTTGCCGCTGTCCGCCTGTGGAAACCGAGATCAGTCGCCTCACCTCGGCTACACGTACTCGGAAAAACTCGTCAAGGTTGCTGGAAAAAATACCCAGATAGCGCACCCGCTGGATAATGGGCACCTCAGGGTCTTGTGCTTCTTGCAGCACCCGCGCATTAAATGACAGCCAACTGAGTTCGCGCGGAAAGTGGTGCGGATCTTCAAGATCGTCAAGCAACCGGGCAATGGGAGTCAAATTACTCATAGCGTGGTTTACTCATAGTTCGCTACCTCACTGTAACGCGGAATTCTGGTTGACCCGAATCGCGCCACACCAGGCAGGGCAAAATTGAAGATCGTGGCAGATACCTGTTTCAATTTAGTGACAGGCCAAGGCTGGGCCTCTAGCGTTTGGCACACCCCAGCGGGCTAATGTCTGCACACCTACACCTACACCTACACCTACACCTTCACACCCATACCTGCACACCTAAGGTTTTAGCGTTAAGGTGTCTGTTTTTAGCAGCCCCAGCACAGCCTCGGCCGTATTGCCAATAACCTGGGCTTTTACGCCTTTCCTACCTACTGTTCCCATAACAACGAGCTGCGCTTTTAATTCTGCGGCCTCTGATACGATAGTTTGAGCTACTGGCCCACGCTTAAAGGTAAATGCCTTGGTCGGTAGCCCGGCTTTGTCTGCCAGAGCAGCCATAACAGGCAGCAACTCTTCGTGGCGCTGCTTGGCGTAGGTTTTAGGGTCAATTAAATCCAAATCTGCAAGCAGCGTGGGTACATCCAAAACACACAACACCTGCAAGGGCATATTAAGTACTTCGGCGTAGTGGCGTGCCTCAAGAACCACCTCCTCGTTGAGCTTTTGCTTGCTTTTGCTCGTGGCATCCAAGTCTACTGTGGCCAAAATAGTGGCGCCCTTTTTCCAAGTCTTGCGATTCACAAGCAGTACTGGAATTGGGCATTCACGCAACAGGTGCCAGTCTGTGGATATGTGGGCAAGTGATTCCGATCTGTGGCGACTCTTAACAACAGACACATAATCACCACCGGCAACGCGCTTGTTCACCCAGGTGTAAATATCCTCTGACCAGACAACATGTACCTTGACACCATGACTCTCACCCAGTTGCTTGGCGAGACGACGGTCTATCGACGCCCTTCTCTCGTTTACTAGCTGCTGCTTTACGGCTGCACCAGTCGCCTTATCAACCTTAAGTCTACGCAGATTGGTATAAGTAAAAGCAACGACTTCTGCGTCTAGACCCATCTCCTCCGCTAAGTGCAAACCCCGCGCCGTCGCCGCACAATTATCTTCAATATCCGCAATGATAAGAATCTTGCTGCTCATGATGCCTCCCACTCGCTCATCCCGGCAGTATAGAAGCCCCTCGGCTGCGATGCACCTGTTGGCAACGGCCAGATGAGAAGAAACCTGAAATTATATTAGGTCGTGGATCGCGAGTAATTTGCGCCCTGGGCAGCACCATCTATTGACGCTGGATAAAATGGGTTATCCGCCGAGCACATTCATCGGGCATCTCGAGTGGAATGAGATGCCCGCCCGGCAGGACATATTGCTCGACTTGGGGAACACACCGGTGCCATTTTGCGAGTGTATCGGTGTTAAGCACATCACTCTCGATACCCGCGATGCCAAGCATCGGTTTGTTAATTTGGGCAAGCACGCCAAAAATACTGGGCGCACTTCGATAGACGCAGGCCTCCCAGGCGCCTGACCAAACTAACTGCAGGCCACCTTCGGAAACTTCACGGTGTCCTGCTTTGACATAATCCCAAAGCGCCTCATCGGAGAGCTTACGAAAGGGTCGTTTAGCACGATAAAAATCAAACGCGGCATTGTAACCGTCAAACCGATGTGGTCGATTCAGGGCCACTTTGCAGATGGGCAGATCCCGCCAAAAGACGCGACTCATGAGTTGAGCGGCCAGCCACAAGCTACGAGGGAGAAGTACCGGATCAAGGGCAACCAACCCCTTAACCAAATCCGGACGCTCGTGGGTGGCGAGGACACTGACAACTGCGCCCATTGAGTGACCACACAACCATACCGGGCCATCAAAGAAACCTTCGAGGCCACTGATCAAATCCTTCGCATAGGTCGACCAAGCCAAGCGCTTGGGGGCCTGGGTATGGCTCCACAGAGGCCGGTGGTCAACGACATACACATTAAACTGTTCTGCCAACCGCGCGAGTAAAAGACGGTAACTTCCGGGGGGATAGCCATTGGCATGGGCAAAAACCAGGATCTCACGACCGCCAGTTGCCGACTTGTCGGAGAACGGTCGAACATTGACCGGCATAGAATGTCCTTGTGCTTATCGCTTAAAAGCCGGCAATGCCGGCTTCACTCAGAGTCCGTATCCTAGTGGGCTTTAAATACTGACAAAATTACAGCTTGGAGAACTCCCGGTTCAAATCATATCGCCGAGATGTGACGTAGCGTTCCATTGACTCTACTCGCCCAAGGGCCTCGTCCAAGCGCTGACGTGCCTTGCGAAGGCGAACCGTTGGCGCATCCGAGTATTTAAAGACTGTGCGCTTTCGGTAGTAGTGCTGATCCTCATCATACTCCATTTCAACCTCGACGCGTGACTGTGGTGCGTCCCATCGACTTGGACGTCGAGCCAATAGAATGACCGCGGCCACATAAGCCCAAAACGCTAGTGTGCCGGTAAAAATCAATAACGCCACGGCACCCAGTCGCACCATCCATCCCGGCACTCCCCAGTGATCGGCCAAACCCGCACAAACGCCTGCAATCCAACCACGAGCTCGATTGCGGTAAAGATCCATTCCCCAACCGGCTTGCCGACGCTGCCCAAAACTCCTTCGCTCTTCCCTGTGCATCTCTCTCTCCATTAATTACCGCGGCTTCCACCCGCGTCGCCCTGGCGCCACTCCGGATGATCTGCATCCAGAATAGACTCCAAAGAAACGATTCGCTCACTCAGCTTGTCTACTGTCGCCAGCATCTCGTCAAGTGCTTCTCGATCTTCAATGCTCAGACTTCGACTCGAGCGATTCAGGCTTCGGTAGTGCATGACTATCCATACCGGCGCCACCAACACCATAAATAGCACCATGGGTACAAACATCATCTCGAACGGGTCCATCACCTCACTCCTTGTCTGGGTAGCTTTGCACCCCAGTTTAATCGGCCTTCCATGGCCTGGATATCACTCCATCGATTATCAATCACCACCTGCGTTACCGCTTACAGCAGTACACCAGTTACGCAGGGGCACTCTTTACCTACTCCCGGTTACTCGTTGGGGGAATTGGCCTGCGGATCCTCGCTCATTGATGCTTTTAACCGCTCAAGCTCATCAGCGACCCACTCATCCTCCTCAAGGGCATCAATCTCAGCCGCCAAGCCCTTGCCCTCTCGTCCCATTTCCATAGCCTCGAGTTCACCTTCGATATTGTCCATGCGCCGTTCAAATCGTTCAAACTTGGTAAAAGCGTCATCAAGCTCGCTGCGATGCACTTGACGCTTTACGGCCAAGCGGGATTCGACGGTTTGCGAGCGCATGAGTATGGCCTTTTGCTTTGCTTTTGCATCGCTGAGCTTTGCCTGTAGCTGCCCAATTTCCTCGTTTAACTGAGTAATGTGATCATCGGTGGATGACAGTTCCAACTCGACTGTTGCCAACGCCTCCTCAATAGCACGCTTCTCCTGCAATGCCGCTCTCGCTAGATCTTCGCGACCTTTGGAAATAGCCAGCTTCGCTTTGGACTCCCAGTTGGCCACTTCCGACTGTACCTGGGCGTGCTTGCGTGCTGCCGTTTTACGGTCTGCGAGGACGCGCGCCGAAGAACTACGCACTTCCACCAGGGTATCTTCCATCTCTTGGATGATCAGTCGGATCATCTTCTCTGGATCTTCTGCACTGTCCAACAGTGAGTTGATATTTGAGTTGATAATGTCCGACATGCGCGAAAATATTCCCATTTTCCCAATCTCCTATTTTTAATGTGAGGCGCCATCAAGGCCAGAGTCTTCCATGACTCCACCCAGCCAATAAGCCAACTCTACGCCCATCAACACCACACCTAACGTGGCGACACCCGCAAAGACACCCGCTAATGCGCCTATTGCACTACAGATGAACAAAATGGCTGTATATACGGCAAAACGTTCGTCGATCGTATCCATACTCACTTACTCCCTCCTGAAATAAATGGGCTTCCATGCCCTTCGGCGAACCGGCCTGTCCGGCGCCTTCGCAAAGAGAGGAGCGACAACTGTGCCAAAAATATTTTTACTATTAAAAACAGCTCGTTAGATAACTTTAGCCCTCTCCAAAATCGTCTCAACCTCTCGTCAATGGCGTTTATTACCTTTAAAATGTGGCAATATTTTCCTCTATAGGTTAATTTTACCTTATGAGAGCTCAGCCCCAAACGATAATTGGTCAATCCCACGCACTGTTCGTAGCACTCGACCATCTGTCCAATCTGGCTGCTATTGACCGACCCGTGCTCATTGTGGGAGAGCGTGGCACCGGCAAAGAGCTTGCGGCCGAGCGAGTGCACTTTCTATCGCCGCGTTGGTCAAACGACTTACTCAAGGTTAACTGTGGGGCAATCACTGAAACGCTGTTGGAGAGCGAACTATTTGGTCACGAGGCCGGCGCGTTCACAGGAGCCACCAAGCAACACATTGGACGCTTCGAGCGAGCCGACGGTGGCACACTCTTTCTCGACGAACTCGGCACAATGTCACTGCGACTGCAGGAAAAGCTATTGCGACTCATCGAATACGGTGAGTTTGAGCGGGTCGGAGGCCACAAAACCTTACAGGTATCGGTGCGCGTCGTAGCAGCAACGAATGCAGATCTCCCCGCTATGGCTGAAGAGGGACAATTTCGCTGGGATCTACTCGATCGTCTGTCCTTTGACGTGGTCAGATTACCGCCCCTCCGGGAGCGGCCCGAGGATATCGAGGAGCTTGCCAATCACTTTGCAATAAAATTCTGTGCCGAGCTTGGCTGGGAACTATTCCCTGGGTTTACCTCGGACGCCATGCAACAAATGCTTGTACACCCTTGGCCAGGCAATATTCGCGAACTCAAGAACGTCATTGAACGATCGCTTTATCGCTGGGGTAACCAACAGCTGCCCGTTGCCGTTGTCATACTCAACCCCTTCGAAACGGTGTCTGACCGGTCCGCTGTGCTACAGGAAACATCTAATCTCATCTCTCATCACAGCGAGGAAAATACGGCTGTGACACCGACCCTCCCCGTGGATCTTAGACAATGGTTGCTTAGCGCGGAGCGAAACTGGTTGGAACAGGCGCTTAAAACTTCAGAACAGAATCAGAAACTAGCGGCTGCACAGCTGGGACTAAGCTACGATCAGATGCGTAATCTGGTGCGTAAGCATGGCCTCCATACCCGCCCAAAGAGAGAAATAAATAAACGCTAGCAACCAAGCACGCCCTCGTTTTACCATTCGGGCATCACCATCGACTTTGACATGAGCTGAACGCGTACTGCCCAGTGCCACTGCGCTTAGCGCCCCATGCAGCCATCGTCCATTCAAAGGAATTAACAATGACCTTACCTCTGTCAGACAGCTCGCTCCTTAAAACCCAAGCCTATATTAATGGCACTTGGCTAAGCGCTAGCCCCGAAGAGACGCTCGCCGTAACCAATCCGGCGACTGGTGAGGTGCTCGCGCACGTGGCTAAGGTAGGCGCTGCCGAGACACAGCATGCGATCGATGCTGCTCAATTCGCTATGCAAAGCTGGCAGCAGCAAAGCGCAAAAACCCGCGCTAACATCTTGCGCCGTTGGTTCGACCTAGTCATGGCTAACCAAGAAGATCTGGCCATCATTATGACGGCCGAGCAAGGAAAAACGCTGGCAGAGAGTCGAGGAGAAGTAGCGTATGGTGCCAGTTATATCGAATGGTTTGCCGAGCAGGCAAAACGCATCGACGGTGATGTCATCCCGGCTCCCGGGCCTGACAAGCGCATAATATGTATCAAGCAACCTGTTGGCGTTTGCGCGGCGATCACACCATGGAACTTCCCGAATGCAATGATTACCCGTAAAGCAGCACCCGCACTTGCGGCCGGTTGTAGCATTGTGATCAAGCCAGCCAGTGAAACACCGCTATCGGCACTCGCACTGGCGGAGTTGGCGCATCGGGCTGGCATCCCCCTGGCGTGCTCAACGTTGTTGTCGGCGCATCGAGCGACATTGGCGGCGAGCTAACCCGCAATCCCATCGTTCGAAAACTAACCTTCACCGGTTCAACTCCCGTAGGTAAGATGCTTGAGGAACAGTGCGCGCAAACTCTTAAAAAGACGTCCATGGAGCTTGGCGGAAATGCGCCATTTATTGTCTTTGAAGACGCCGATCTCGAAGCGGCGGTTCAGGGCGCATTGATATCCAAATATCGCAACAGTGGACAAACCTGTGTTTGCTCCAACCGACTGCTGGTGCACGAAGCAGTAGCGGAAGCGTTCACAGCGCGCTTGGCTGAGGCGACAGCGGCCTTGAAACTAGGCAATGGCGCTGACGAGGGCACCCATATGGGTCCGCTCGTCAATCGCAAAGCAGTCGAAGATGTCGACGCACTTGTGCAAAGCACGGTTGCTGCCGGCGCAAAAGTCATTATGGGTGGCAAACCAAGCACGCTGGGGCCATGCTTTTACGAGCCCACTATTTTAACCGGCGTGACCGCCGACATGGCGGTGTTTCGCAACGAGATTTTTGGACCTGTGGCGCCGGTGGTCACGTTCTCGACCGAGGAGGAGGCCATTGCCATAGCCAACGATACCGAATTCGGCTTGGCAAGCTACTTTTACACTCGCGATATTGGCCGAGTATGGCGCGTCTCTGAGGCACTTGAATACGGCATTGTCGGCGTGAACGAAGGTATTATTTCAAATGAGATGGCGCCATTCGGTGGGGTCAAAGAGTCGGGTTCTGGTCGGGAGGGCTCTAAGTACGGCATAGAAGATTATTTAGAAATAAAGTACATACTCATGGGCGGACTCGACCGATAAGCGTCTTGTCAGCCACATTGTCTAGGGACAAATCAGAGCTTGTATTTTGCGCGGGTTTATCAGCACAACGGTGCCATCGCTTTAGGCTCCCTCGCGTTCATCAGGTTAACAGCTAGCCAGAAAACTCTGTAAATCGCTTAATGAAAGGGGTTTGGTTAAAACGCCGGCAAATCCAGCCAGCTCAAATTTCTCGCAAGCCTCGTCGGTTGCGTTTGCGGTACACGCAAACACTGGGGTATCCGCATTTTCACCTGGGTCTGTGTGATACCACGACAAAAAATCTAGCCCGGAATATTCGGGCATCTGGATGTCGCTGATGATCACATCGTAGTTCTTATCTTTGAGGTAGCGGTATCCATCCTTGGCTGAATCGGCAATATCGAGAGTAACAGGAAACCGCTCACATAAGGCTCGCATGACCATCTGATTCATCTCGCTATCCTCAATGTAGAGCAGAGATAGTGGTCTGACTTCGCTAGGGGGTTCCTCGCTTTCGGGCTGAGAATCTTGGCCGTCTGCAGAAACGAGCGCCGGTTTGTCCAGTGCGGGGGCCCGGAGGCGAAAGCCAAACTCACTGCCCACACCCACTTCACTGCGCATCTCGAGCTGGCTATCCATCGCCGCAAGAATCCGCTTACAAATGCTAATACCCAAGCCAGTTCCCTCGTGTTTACGCGCGAGACCACCTTCTCCTTGAAAGAAGGCCTCACCGAGTCGCTCAAGGGTTTTTGGCTCAATACCCGGGCCCGTGTCCTCTACCGCACAATAAAGCTCTACCTCACTCTCATTTAAGCGAGTCGCACGAACCCGCAGCGTGACTGTGCCTTTATCGGTGAACTTTCGGGCATTACCCAATAGATTAAGTAAAATTTGTGTGAATCGATGACCGTCAAACACAGCCCACATGTTGTTGGGGATCTGGACATCGTGCACGAAAGATAATTGAGAGTTCTGAAATAACGCTTCGGTAATCTCTGTCACGTCCTCTATAGCCGTTGCGATACATTGAGGGCCGGGTTGTAACTCGACTTCACGCTGTGAGAGTCGCTGAAAGTCGAGCAACTCATTGATTAATTGCATCAAAGCCCGAGAGCCTCGTCGAGCTAGATTAACGTTGCGCCGCTGATCGTCGGGCAACTCGGCGTGACTGGCGATAAGATCTAGTGAAGCGATCACACTATGTAAGGGCGTACGTAGCTCATGGCTCACCCCAGCCATGAAAGTATCTTTCGCCTCTAGCGCGCGTTGTAGGTCGAGGGTGCGTTTATCGACCTCTGCCTCAAGTGACGTCATGAGCCGGTTATTTTGTCTACGTTGAAGCTTAAGTCGCGTTCGTAAGGTACGCAGTGCACGCAATAACAAGCCTACCTCATCAACACGGTTGCTCTTTTTGCCGGTAGGCCGTAATCACCTGCGCCCAATTCATTGGCTAGCTGGGCCGATTCGATAATTGGAGCAACAACATCGCCCCGCAACCGCGCATAAATCAGCATTTGAATCAACACCAAAGCGACCAAGGCAAAATAGAGAGGCAAGTTAAGCAGTGCCATTTGCCCAGCGAGGTTGGCCTTGTCATACAAGACAACCACCCTGCCCTGGTCAAACTCTGATGCAAAGGGTGACGACGCGCTCAAAAACAACTCATCCTGATAGGACAAAGAGGCAAGCACATCAGTGTCTGTCGGAAATACGGCTAACAACTCTTCGGCAGCGCCAGCGTGGACAAAGACCGCCACATGTAAACCTCTCTCATCATTAGCCAGCAACTCATTGAGGTCGGACAGCGCCTGCAAATCCTCCTGAGTAAAGGCGAGCTGTGCACTCACCGCAAAAGCGGCCGCCAAACTTTGCAACTCGGAAGTGATGCTGTCCTCGATGGCATTTTGTTGACGATCGGGAACTATACGCAGTAATAAAACGGCGGCCAGCACAGTACCCGCTGCCATGGGTATGGCGACGCGCAAAATGATAGAGCGGCGAAATATCTGCCGAAATCTCACGGTGAAAGAGCCGAAGTTTTAAGCCCTGATACCGTAGCGGCGTCTGAGGCGACGATACCGACAGCGCCCTCGTTCTCGAGTACGTACTTGATAACGTCTAAATCACTGTCTAAATATTTCGGCGCGTTAACACGACCACTAAACACCAGTTGAAACCAGCGCCGCTGCATTGAGCGCCCAGAAGAGGAGAAGATTTGCTTGGCTACACGTTCATGCAGTGCAGACTGTCGGGAAGGCAAAACCACGATGGCATCGGCTCCGCCATCCCAGTTTTTATTTTCTCCGCGTAGTAAAGATAGAGCATACTCGCTGTCGAAATTGCCCCACCCGGGACATTGGCAACGAGCTTGAGCTCTTGCGCTGAGATACTCAGCGAGGCGATAAGAGAGAACAGCAATAAACAGCTAACCGAATCAGCATAGCTTAGAAACCAAACGCCAGCTGGGCTTGAATTTCATTGCTGTAAAAATCCTGCCCCCGGTGTGATCGTCGTGGCGCCGAACTTCGAGTTTGAGCGTGGCGTTGACACCGAAGGCATACTCGACACCTAGGCCGTAGAAAGATTCGCGCCCTGGGGCAAAATGAAGCTCTTCTTTTTCAACATTGACCAGATCAAATACACCATAAACGGTGAGATCTTCATTGTAGTGATAGCCGAGGTATTGGTACGCCGCTTCGTTGAGTGCACCGCTATTCGTGCTATTGGCGGAAATTTCTGTGAGCAAAGTAAAATTGTCGGTACGCCAGTGAAAGGAATACGAAAACAGTTCGTAATCTATATCCATTTCACCCGACATGCCCTCTGGCATCAACATAGTGACGCCGTGGCCAGCGTGACTGCTGTGATTACCGTCCTCCATATGATTTAAAATGGTGTCACGATAATAGCTGAGCATCATCTTGAAATCAGACGAAGGCGTGTAACTCAACGTACTGGTATATGACTTTACACCCTCGGCAAACAAGTCGTACCTGTGCTTTGACCTGTACCCAATACAAAGTCATAGCCAATATTGGTCCCAAACAGGTGACTCCCACCAAAACGCAAGCCCGCCTCGTGGATAGGAATAAACCGTTTAAATGCCAGCGGTCGATTGATCGTGGGAAAAAGAGTCTGCCGTGATGAAAATTGTCGTTCCAATAGTTCACGGGAGTGTGCATCTTGCCGAGGATAAGCCAATTGTCGCGATTCAGATCGTAACGTAGGCGCAGTCGCTCTACTGCCACAGGGCGGTCGCGATACTTGGGCATTTCAAAACTTATCTCGGTTAAAAAAGAGAGTCGGTCAGTTAACCGCCCGGTAACAAATAGCGCCGACTCACCCCAACGCAGATCATCGACATCGCTCTCATCGGCAGCCTTGTACGCCTCGAAGTGCGTAAAAACATTGGCGTTAATGGAAGGCTCTGCCCATGTCATAAGCGGCACCAGAAGTGTCGCCAAAAACACCCCGAGGGCCGGCCGCCGGAACATGGGTAACCGGCTGGTAGAAACTGAAAACATCATGAGATTAGCTGTTTTTGGTTAATAGCTTGAGAGGAGTTTATCCATGAAAATCATAAACGGCCAGCCCAGCTCATTAGGTCACTTTAAGACGATGGGAATCGCATAAATCAGGGCGCCATGAGTTTCTCGCGCAGACACCAATCCATTGTTGAGTCTAGTGCCCGCCCAAGTTTTTCAATCATCTCATCCACGTGCTCGGAGCCGATGATCAGTGGTGGGCATAACGCAATGCGATTCCCCCCAAAGGTCTGACAATTAACCCATTCTGCTCAGCTGCAGCGGCACAAAACTGACTCACTTTCATTCCAGCAAATGCCTGCTTGGTCGCTTTATCGGCCACGAGTTCCACGGCTCCAAGCAAACCAATACCCGATACCTCACCAACCAGCGGGTGATCGGCGAACACCGCCAATTTTGACTGAAGGTACGTACCGACGGTGGCTGCATGGTCAAACAGATTATCGCGCGCATAGATGTCGATAACTTTGGCGGCGACGGCACAGCCCAAGGGGTGCCCACTGTACGTGTAGCCATGACCAAAGACACCCACATCGCTTGCAGCACTGTTGATAGCTTGGGCTATATCGCCACTGACAATAGCGGCCGAGACGGGCACATACGCTGAGGATAGGGCTTTGGCACAGGCCATCATCTTGGGTCGCATATTGAGCTTATTGGCACCAAAATCTGTGCCTAATCGGCCAAATCCACAAATAACCTCGTCGTCCCACAGCATGATGCCGTACTTATCCAGCACGGATTGAATAGCCTCAAAATAACCGTTAGGCGGTACGATGACGCCACCAGCACCATTAACAGGCTCGGCTATCATGGCCGCAATTGTGTCAGGCCCCTCTGCCAAAATAAGCATCTCGAGTTCATCGGCTCGCCGGGCCACAAACTCTGTTTCAGACTCGTCGGGGTTTGCGCATCGATAAAATGGGGGCACCTGTGCGTAACACACCGAGTGCATCAAAGGGCAGCTGAAAATGCGTGTGGTTAGCCTCTAACCCTGTCAACGCTGCCGAAGCCACCGTCACCCCGTGATAGCCTTTTTCACGGGCGATGATTTTGGTTCTTTGCGGTTGTCCGGTTGCCGCTGCGTAATAACGAATGAGCTTGATCAATGTATCGTTAGCATCAGAGCCCGAGTTACCCAAGAATACCTGAGCGTTGTCAATGGGCACCATGGCCGCCAATTTATCAGCGAGCTCGATCGCCGCGGGGTGAGTTTTACCGCCGAACATATGACTAAAACTCAACTCACGCATTTGCCGGGTAGCTACTTCAATAATCTCTTCATTGCCATAGCCCAATGCAGTGCACCAAAGGCCCGCCATACCCTCTAGGTAACGTTTTCCGGTTTGATCATAGATATAAGGACCTTCACCTCGAGCCACCACCATCGTTTCGGTGGCAGAGGGATTGGTCGTTGGATAGATCATTGCAGTCATCGCACTTCTCCCATACGTTGGTCGGACTTGACTGCAAATTACCCCGACTAGGCCTCCACGCCAAGCACCCTATCTGGGTAGTGAATTTTTGCACGCCCAAATACTCAGACTGTGGTAGCTAGCGCGCCTCGTTCCTCTCTTTGCCACAGCGTTCGCAGCGATAGCGCGTGATTAGCCCGCCCTGATGTACAGCGAAAGGGTCTGACTTAACGACTCGCCACTTGTGGTGGCCATTACGACACAAGGTCTGATTAGCTGGTCGTTTGGGTTTTGCCGGAGCAAACTTGATGATATTAGCCACCTGTCAAGTAGACCTCGCACGCGCCACAGCCGAGTGCCAAGCTGCGATGCGCTTCTTACGTTTTGGTGCAGAGAGATCCACAGCAAACTCGCGCTCTACACGCCAGACTGCGGAGATATCTGCAGTTGATCGCCATAGACCAACACCCAGCCCTGCCAAAAAGCACGCGCCAGCAACGGTAGTTTCGATAACTTGGGGACGAATAAGCTTGCGACCGAGGTAGTTAGCCTGAAGCTGCATTAAGAGGTTGTTGGCCGCTGCACCGCCATCGACTCGCAGGGGCTTGAGCCGTGTGCCCAAATCGCTCTCCATAGCCTGCAAAATATCAACATTTTGAAGTGCCATCGCATCCAGCGTCGCTCTTGCAATATGTGCCTCGTCCCACACCCCGCGTTAAACCGCAGAGCAAACCGCGCGCGTCAGGGTCCCAATAAGGAGCGCCAAGCCCAGTCAAGGCCGGCACGAAATCAACGCCTCCGCTGTCGGCTACCGACGCAGCCAAAGGCTCGATGTCCGGTGCTGCTTTAATAATACCCAACTCGTCGCGCAACCATTGCACCGCTGCGCCACAGACGAACGCCCCTCCCTCCAAGGCATAAGGCACTGGGCCGCTATCTCCCACCTGCCAGCCGATGGTAGTAAGCAAGCCAGAAGAAGAATAGCGAGGCGTCAAGCCCGTATTCATTAAAATGAATGACCCCGTGCCAAAGGTGCACTTGGCCTCTCCCTCCTTAAAGCAAGCCTGCCCAAACAGCGCGGCCTGCTGATCCCCTGCGACACCCGCTATGGGGATACCATCGGGTAAACCCGGCACGCCCTTGGTTCGTCCCAAAATCGCACTGGATGCCCGCACCTCAGGCAATACGTTACCTGGAACACCAAAAAGCTTGAGAAGATCGTCATCCCATTTGCGTGTCTCGAGGTTTAGAAGGGACGTCCGCGAAGCATTAGACACATCGGTTACGTGTGCTGCACCGCTCGTGAGTTGCCACACCAAATAACTATCCACGGTGCCTGCGGCCACTCGGCCTTGCTTGAGCTTGCGCTCAATACCAGGGGTGTTTTTAAGCAGCCACCGAAACTTGCTGGCGGAAAAGTACAGATCCAGCACCAACCCTGTTTTTGCTTTAATCGCGCGCTCGTGGCCAGCACGTTTTAAGCTTTCGCAAAAATCGGTGGTTCGCCGGCACTGCCAAACGATCGCGTTATTAAGTGCACTTCCCGAATCACGATCCCACAACAGGGCAGTTTCACGCTGATTGGTAATACCAATAGCGACAACCTGGGAGGGCTTGGCAACGCGTTTGCGAAACAGCGCTTTAATGCCTTTGGTTACCGATGTCCAAATTGCCTCGGGATCATGCTCAACCCAGCCCGGCTGAGGATAAATTTGACCAAACTCGTTATTCACGCTTGCCAGCAACTTGCCATTTTGGTCCATAAGGGCGACCGTTGTACCTGTCGTACCCTGATCAATCGCAAGAATCACATCTGCCACCGTTGCCTCCTGTTTATTGGCCACAAAAAAAGCGCCCCGCGGGGCGCTTGGTTAAATCACGCCGCCCCGTAGCCTTCGATTGCCTTGATCTCTAGATAGTCGGTGAAACCATGAGCGCCCCACTCACGACCGTTGCCCGACTGCTTATAGCCACCAAAGGGCACATCTGTCCCCCCCGACGCGCCGTTTAAATGGACGTTGCCCGCACGGATTCGGGCTGCAACTTTGCGCGCACGATCAATATCACCGCTTTGCACGTAACCGGCTAAACCATAGGGAGTGTCGTTAGCGATACGTATTGCTTCTTCCTCGGTCTCGTAGGGAATCATCACCAGCACAGGACCAAAAATTTCCTCGCGAGCAATGGTCATCTGGTTATTGACGTTGGAGAAAATCGTGGGTCTTACGTAGTAGCCCTTGCTTATTCCATCTGGCAGGCCTGGGCCACCACAAACTAATTTTGCCCCTTCTTCAATACCCTTGTTTATCAAGTCCTGAATCTTGTTCCACTGCAGCTGAGACACGACCGGACCCATTGTGGTTGCTTCATCGGCGGTATCGCCAATTTTGACTTTATTGGCGGTAACGCGCTCAGCAATCGCCTCGGCCTCAGCCAATAAGTGACTCGGCACCAGCATCCGCGAGGGTGCGTTACAGGACTGGCCCGTGTTGTTGTACATGTGAAGCACGCCACCGGTCACCGCTGATTCGAGATCGGCATCATCCAAAATAATATTGGGCGATTTCCCCCCCAACTCCTGAGTGACTCGCTTGACAGTGGGGGCCGCATTTTGCGCAACCAATGAGCCCGCACGCGTAGACCCTGTGAATGACATCATATCCACATCGGGATGGAGCGATAGTGCCGTACCTACCGTGGGTCCATCACCGTTAACCATATTAAAGACGCCGGCAGGCACCTCAGCTTCATGCATGATTTCGGCGAAGATATAGGAAGACAGTGGTGCTATTTCGCTGGGTTTGAGAATCATGGTACAGCCAACAGCCAGAGCTGGCGCTACTTTGCAGGCCACCTGATTCAAGGGCCAGTTCCAAGGCGTAATAAGTCCACAGACGCCTATGGGCTCTTTCACCACGCGATGCTCGCCTAAATCCTCGGCAAAGCGATAGGTTTTCAATACCTTTGCCGCCTCAACAATATGACCAAGTCCAGCATAAGCTTGAGCGGTAGACGCTAATTTAATGGGAGCCCCCATTTCTAGGCGAATGGCCTCCGCCACCTCGGCAATGCGCCGCTTATAGATGCCCGCAATCCGCTCAAGCAACGCTACTCGCTCGTCCACCGATGTCTGACTAAATGACTCAAAGGCGGTTTTGGCTGCCGCAACTGCCTTATCAACATCGGTTTGGTTACCCAGCGAGATGACCGCACATGACGCTTCTGTGGCTGGATCGATGACATCGAGGTTGTTGGGGACCGATGGGTCAACCCACTCGCCGTTAATGTAGAACTGTTTGTACTCTCGCATTACTTTTGCACCTCACTTGGTAACGAATCTTTCGATTCCGATGGGATCGCCTGTAGACAGTCCGAACTGGTCGAGCCTGCCATCACTCGTATTGGTTAGGCAGCCTCTAAACACATCGACCCAAAGCTGCCTCACTAAGACTAAGCCTAGGCCAGGGCGAGCTAACCGAACTGCCGGTCTGCCACACTTTGAGTCTACTCGCATTATTGGTCATACTGTAGCGTCGAAAAACCTACCGAGAATTCAACCATGAATCAAGCTGCCGACTTTGACGAAATGACCCTTTTTCGCGATATGGCCCGACGCGCGTTTGAGCAAGAGATTGCGCCCCATTTTGAAGCGTGGGAAGCCGAACATTTGGTACCGAGAACGCTCTGGAATACGCTGGGTAGTGCGGGACTACTTTGCCCGGATGTCGACGAGGAGTACGGTGGTGCAGGCACGTCGGCACTGGTAACTCTGGCCATGATTGAGGAACTTGCCTACATGGGCTTTGGTGGCATCGCCACGGGCTATGGCATTCACTCAAACATTGTTGCTCCGTATCTCTCGCGTCACGGGAGCCCAGAGCAAAAAGCCAAATGGTTACCCAAAATGGTAACCGGTGACTGCGTAGGCGCCCTCGCTATGACCGAGCCAGGGGCTGGATCGGATGTCCAAGGCATCAGAACGCAAGCCGTCAAGGACGGCGACGAATGGGTTCTCAATGGCTCAAAAATCTTTATTACCAATGGTATTCACGCCGATCTGGTTATCGTTGCCGCCATTACTGATCCCGGCAAAGGGGCCAAAGGCACATCGTTATTTTTGGTAGATGCGCATTCCCCCGGTTTTGAAAAATCGAAGAAACTCGAAAAAATAGGTCAGCACACCTCGGATACCGCGCTGCTTTTCTTCACCGATGTTCGACTACCCGCGGACGCACTATTGGGCGAGGAAAATAAAGGATTTGCCATACTGATGGACGAGCTGCCTCGAGAGCGATTGGGCATTGCTGCTCAGGCGGTAGCTGCCTCCGAGGGCGCGCTGGATATCACCGTTCAGTATGTTCAGGAGCGCCAAGCTTTTGGTCAAAAGATTGGCCAATTCCAAAACACGCGGTTCAAACTCGCCGAAGTAAAAACCGATATTGCTCTCAATAGAGCCTTCTACCAGCAGTGTGCCGACAAATATACCCGCGAAGAACTGACAACCGACGAGGCTGCCATGCTCAAGCTGGCGAGCTGTGAAATGCAATGCCGCGTAGCCAACGACTGCTTACAGCTGTTTGGTGGCTATGGCTACACCGCTGAGTACCCTATTTCCAGGTTCTATACCGATGCCCGAATTCAGACTATTTACGGAGGCTCCTCGGAAATTATGCGGGAGCTGGTAGCGCGTTCTATTTTGGGCCGCACCTGAAGGTATAACATCCACTGTACATCCCACCGATCCGACCGCTCTGTGACACAAGCAAAGTGTGTCGCGGTGGTTCACAGCAGCTCTCTACTCAACGGTTGCCACATGCGATCCTTAGGGGCGCCGCTGTGCTTTATCTACCCCAACCTCAGCGAGGTAGCTACCACATGGCTCGATTAATTATTCAGCGCCTTTTTGCCTACTGTGTCCTGTGCATTGCACCGTGTTCATTGGTGTATGCCAATAACGAAGCCGTCCAAACCATAATTGACGAGCATTGGCAATGGACGCTGGAGAGTTACCCCGAATTACGACATGAGTATGGCGATCCCTCGGGTAATAGAATTTGGACCGATGTTAGCCCTAGCGCTGAACAACAACGGCACGCACAGCGTGTCGCGTTTGCCGAACGGCTCGAATCAATAGAGGGCGCACAACTCAACGACAACATGCGTCTGAATCGATCTATGCTGTTATCTGAACTGCGCGATGACATTGCTGCGTATGAGCACGGCATGCACCTAATGCCCATTAATATGCGCAGTGGACCACAACACCGCCACAGCACCGCCGAGCGTCTTCCGTTTAAAGATGAGCAAGATTTTCGGGATTGGATTGCGCGCCTTCGTGCCCTCCCGGCTCAGCTTGAGCAATACAAGGCTTTATTAAGCGACGGAATCGCCAAGAACCGAGTACAAGCAAAGATTGTTATGACGCGTGTGCCCGAGCAAATTACGCGCGTTATTAAAGACAATCCAACAGAGAGCCCGTTTTTTAAGGCATTTCAGCGATTCCCGCAAACTATAGACCCCCAGGTTCAAGAACAGCTTGTCAGCGAGGCGCAGGACGTGATTACCAACGTCATCAATCCTGCCTACCAACAGTTTGGCGAGTTTATGCGCAATACTTACCTACCGGCGACGCGTGAAGCGCCAGGTTTGGGCAGTTTACCCGGAGGTAAAGCCGCCTACCGACAACAGGCCGCTGCCTTTACAACCACTACCATGGCACCCGAGGACATCCACCAGATTGGCCTCAATGAGGTAGCTCGTATACGCAGCGAGATGCATGCTGTTATTGAAGAAGTCGGGTTTGATGGTGATATTGCGGCGTTTAATGAATACTTACGAACGGAGCCTTCTTTTTATTATGAGTCACCCGAGGCCCTCTAGCCGCCTATCAAGCGATTGCCAAACGGCTAGACCCAGAGCTCGTCAAACTGTTTGGCAAACTACCGCGCATGCCCTATGGCGTGCGTCCGATACCTGACACTATTGCTCCCGATACGACGACTGCCTATTACATGCGACCCGCCGCAGACGGTTCGCGACCGGGTTGGTATTACGTCAACCTTTATCGACCCGAGGTGAGGCCCAAATTTGAGATGGAGGTGTTAAGTGTGCACGAGAGCGTACCAGGCCACCATTTACAAATTGCTCTGGCCCAAGAACTAGGCGATTTACCCGAATTTAGACGCAACAGTAGCGTCACCGCTTTTATTGAGGGTTGGGGATTGTATTCTGAGCGGCTGGGATACGATATGGGCTTGTATCGAGATCCCTACTCGCGATACGGACAGCTGGTATATGACATGTGGCGTGCAGTTCGCTTAGTCGTTGACACCGGCATTCACTATTTCGGATGGAGCCGCGAGCGCGCCATTGACTACTTCAAAGCCAACGCCGCCAAAACCGAAGCTGACATTATTAATGAAATCGATCGTTACATCGGTTGGCCCGGCCAAGCATTAGCTTATAAGGTGGGGCAACTCAAAATTCTTGCGTTGCGTGCCGAGGCAGAGCAGCAGCTGGGCGCCGCTTTTGATATTCGAGCGTTTCATGATCACCTTTTAGGTGCCGGGGCAATTCCGCTCGATGCACTTGAAACACGTATGCACGAGTGGCTAGTAAACGAGAGTGCTGCGATCGAACACTAAAAGCAGTCAAAAAAGCCATCTCTCGATGGCTTTTTCTGTTAGAGGCCTTACCCAGCCGCTGGATCGTCGTCGGAACTATCATCCGAGTCATCGGCACTGTCGTCAGAGCTATCGTCTGAACTGTCGTCTGAGTCATCGGCACTATCGTCGGTCGTCTGAACCGTCGTCAGAGTCATCGGCACTATCGTCGGAGCTATCGTCGGAGCTATCGTCTGAACTGTCGTCTGAACCGTCGTCAGAGAACTATCGTCGGAGCTATCGTCTGAACTGTCGTCTGAACCGTCGTCAGAGTCGTCGTCGGAGCTATCGTCTGAAGTCATCTGAGTCATCTGAATCATCAGAATCAGAGTCGTCGGAATCATCGAATCATCTGAATCATCAGAGTCGTCGGAATCATCCGATCATCCGAATCATCCGAATCATCGAGTCGTCGGAGTCATCTGAATCATCCGAGTCATCTGAATCATCCGAATCATCTGAATCATCATCTGAATCATCCGAGTCGTCGGAATCATCTGAATCATCCGAGTCGTCGGTCATCCGAGTCATCGTCATCGTCAAAATTCGACGATCCATCTAGCCCGTCACTGTCCTCGAATTCGACCTCAATCGCGGTAGTTGGCGCATTACTATTGACCTCAATCTTGATCAACGAACCTATGGTAAGCGCCTGAAAAAACGCTTCTAATGTTAGCGACGCATCATCATCACCCTCAAAGATCGCGCCAGTTACGTCATAGGTTGTGCCCAATACCGTAATGTCAACATTGGGCGTGAAGCCCTCAACCACCCCTTGAATTTCGATTTCGGTCACTTCCTCATCGTTATCTCGGTCGATACGCGTGGCGATCAGTTGATCGCCGTCCTCGTATGCCTCAACCTCCACAAAATCACCAACATTCAAATCCGCCAACGATAAACGGTCGCCCGATTGATCATCATCATCAAACAATGTATTGGCGGTGACAGAGACGAGAACGGTCGACGTACCGTCGTCAATTCCAAGGTTCCCGCCTCGGTGTCAATGCCCGCTACAGGTGCCTCGATTTCAATACGTCCGCGTCGTAGTTCAACGCTAGTCGCAATGAGAACCGATCCATCCCAGGAGCCCTCTACTTCTACAACAAGCCCATTTTTCAAAGCGAGACTAGAGGGCTTTAATTGTGCATCGGTCGCATCAACATTGACGCTATTAACAGTGAAGTTACTGGCATCAACATAGTTGGTGACGGTGCCTTCAACTTCCAAACCCTCGCCTTCAACCACCTGATCTTGGAGTTGATCTTCAGTCTCAACGCGCGTCGCTGATATGGTTTGACCCGTCAAAATGCCATAGATTTCAACGTACATACCATCGACTAACTCTCCTGTAACCTCCGTCAAATCGGCAGCGGTATAGTCAACCGTGTAGTCTCCAACGGTAAATGATGCCGCCGTTAAGTTGGCTACAGTGCCTTTTATTTCTACATTGGTTTCGCCATCAACAAAGGTGGATTTTTTCTCAACCCGAGTTGCGCGCAAGTTATTACCCGTCTCAGGAAAGCCCGACACCTCGACAACATCATCAACCGCTAACGTTTCGAACGTGGTGTTATCAAACACCGTGGCGGTACGCTCAACAATGACATCGACACCTAGAATAGTGAGCTGTTTAGAGTCCGCGTCGGCGGTAGTTGCAATAGCACTAATGGGACCCTGAATCTCATCATCAACAATGACAATACTGGCAATACCAGTTACACCATCATCGTTTACCTCCCCGACAACAGATACAACCATACCCACAGCAAGATCGTCCTCGGTCGCGGGCTGCCCGTCAATAAAGATGTTCGCTTGATCGGTTTCGTATTCAACACCGTTAACAAAAATGCTGCCAAAACCGGTGATGATACCCAGCGAGCGTTGCCCGCTGCCGCTGATGCCACCACTACCCTCGTTATCGCCATTGCCATCGGTAACTGGGTCTACAGGCGTGACAACGACTGGGACTGGCTCGCTGCCTCCACCACCGCCACCACAGGCAGAAAGTGTTGCGGCAATAACAGCTGCAGTCAGAATGTTACGTTTCACGCTGATCATCGTCGTTCTCCTGATATTTCTCGTAAAAATAAATGCCCACCGCCACGTAAGCGGCCGGTTGATTCAGTTCTTCGGGCTGCTCATTCTGTACCAGCCAACTATCTAACTGTTCCAGTAGCGCCATCGCATCGCGCTCGGTGATTGCTCGAAACCGTTGTAGTGCGTCCGGCGCTACCTGAGAATTTGAGACTTTGCGCTGGAAACGCCGATTGGCCGGGCTACTTTGAGTGTTGAACTCAATCGTCTCAAGGAGCTCGCTACCGTCAGTTCCAAAGATTTCAAGCCGCTCAAGAGGGGTCGTCGTTGGTATGTAAGCTTCTGACACCATTCGCACACGGTCATCCGCGATGCGTTCTGCATTGCCGGCTGAGAGCAGGAGCTGGAGCATCGCCGTGGGCGTTACATCGCCCCATACCGCTTAATAAGGGCGGAAAAGCTCCCCTCAGTACCATTTAGCGGCAACACCCGTTCATTCGTCTTGTCGGCAAATTCGCCGTCGTTCACCCAGCCACTCAACACTCGGGCAACCCGATCGCGTTTGCGGCTCGCCAATAGAAGACGGTCTGGATCGATACCCTGAAGGCGCGATACCTCTTTTCGACTCAAACCTGTGACTGACGCAATGGCTGAAACGGTTTGCTTCTGATGCTCGCGACTCAATTGGTCTGCCGCCTCAGAGACAAATAGTTGGCGAACTAGATTACTGACAGCGGCTTCGCCGATTCCATGTCGCAGACACAAGCGAATGATTGGACGCAGAGTCTTCGTGATTGAGCTGAGTACAGCTTGTTGAATTGGCATATCCATTTTTGGGATATTATTCCCAAAAATGGATTGTGTCAAGGAGGTGACAGTACTAAGTGTCTAAATTGTATTTTTATACTCGACGCAAGCACGCTCGCTCTAAAACCAGGCGTCTTGCATAGCGTGGGGCGTATCGTCGAGCAACTGTAAAACCTGGCCCCACACGCTGACTTGCGGCAATTCCCAACGCGCAAAATAAACCATGGCTTGTAGCTTACCCCGATAGAAATCGGCGTCTGATGCCGAACCTTCTAACGCCCGAGCTGCTGTGATTCCTTGGCGCAGCCACATCCAGCCAATCACAACGTGTCCAAACATTTCCAGGTAGCGCACCGAATTTGACATCGCCAGATCAATGTCGCCTCCTTGCATTGCTTTTATGAGGGTCTCGGTGGTGGTTTCTAATTCCGTAAGCGCTTGTGCCAGTGCCTGCTCCATGGGTTCACAAGCCGGGCATTGGCTGGCGCGCTCAATATCGCCCCTTATCGCACCGAGGCAAGCGTTATAGCCGGCCATACCATTTTGAATTACTTTACGGCCCAATAAATCAATCGACTGAATCCCTGTGGTTCCCTCATGGATCGGGTTGAGTCGGTTGTCGCGATACATCAGCTCTACCGGATGTTCATTGGTATAGCCGGCGCCGCCCAACACCTGAATAGCTAGATCGTTGGCTTTGGGGCCATATTCCGAAGGCCAGGTTTTCACTATGGGCGTTAAAAAATCGAGCAATTCGAAAGCCGCTTTGCGGCCCTCGGGCTGCGGATGGGTTTTCCAGTCATCAACTAGCTGCGAGGCATACAAACACAAACTCCAGGCGCCCTCGGCGTAGGCTTTTTGGGCTAGTAACATCCGCCGGACATCCGCGTGTTCTATGAGCATAACCGGCTCAGACAACGGTTTTTTAGAGGATGGTTTGCGTCCCTGTGGGCGTTCACGCGCATAGTTAAGCGAGTATTGATAGCCACACATAGCTAATGCGGCACCGGAGGTACCCACCATCACGCGAGCTTCATTCATCATGTGAAACATGTACTTTAGCCCCTGGTGGGGCTCACCAACGAGCCAAGCTACCGCGCCCTCGCCTTCACCAAAATTCAACGCCGTTGATGTTTGACCACGTCCTCCCATTTTGTGGAATAGTCCAGCCAGCTGCACGTCATTGCGCGGGCCAATCGAACCGTCGTCGTTGAGAAGAAATTTTGGGCAGATGAACAGCGAAATACCTTTAACCCCCGGCGGCGCGCCCTCAATACGCGCGAGAACGGCGTGAACAATATTGTCCGACAACTCGTGGTCGCCCCCAGAAATCCAAATCTTGTTACCAAACAGGCGATAACTACCGTCATCTTGCCTCACGGCCTTAGTACGTAAATCCGCAAGTGATGACCCAGCCTGTGGCTCAGAAAGCGCCATGGTTCCGGCGAACTCACCACTGCGCAGGCGCGGTACCCAGGTCGCCACTTGCTCCTCGCTGGCGTAAGCCTCAAGCAAATTAGCATTGGCGGCGGTCAAGGCATGAAATCCATTCGTGGTGCTTGCTGCCGCCGTAAGATAGCCCTGACAACAGGCCGAGACAATCAGCGGTAGCTGCATTCCTCCCATTGCATAATCTTGATCCGGACAAATGAGCCCGGCATCGGCTACTGCGTCATAAGCGCGTTTGATTTCGGGAATCATGACCACTTTGCTGCCATCCCAGTCTGGCTGGTTTAGGTCAACCAACTTTCTAATGGGCACGAAGTAGTCCTGGGCCACCTTTTCCGCAATGTCCATGGCGGCTTCAAAGGATTCACGGTTATGGTCGGCATAGCGCGACCGACTTGTGAGCGACTCAACATCAAAAAGTTCATAAAGATAAAAGCGAGGTCACGTCGCGATAATAGCGGTGCAGACATTTTGCCGATTACTCCTTATTGATTGAGCGTTTGTGGCACAGGTAACTTCGCCACTGAGTACATGTGCAAACTACCCAGCCAAAGTGTGTCACCACAGGGCGTAGCACTTGTGATGTAGTTGTAGCCTAACTCTGGATCTTGCAGATTCGTCGTGATTTTACCGTCAAGATTCACGCCCACCACAAAACTAGACACATCTGCCGCAATCGCCAACCACGACGAAGGGAGCACGGAAATCATACGACGTAACCAGGGCAAATCGGCCATCGCATCGATACTGCTACGCAGCGAGGGCATGGCAATCCAAAATGTATCTTCACCATCAAAATTAATGTTATCTGGCGTTCCCGGCAGGTGTTCGATAAACAGCTCAGACGTACCTGCACGCTCCCCCGCAAGCCAATACCGATGAACCCGCCCAAGGCCGGTCTCGTTTACCAAAACGAAGGTATCGTCTGGCCCAAGGGCCACACCGTTGGCAAAAAACAGGCCATCCATATGTACCTCGACCCGGCCGTCACTTGGGTCATAGGACATTAGTCGGCCCGTCATGCTGCCCTCAAAGAAGTCGAGTAGATTTTCGGTAAAGCCAAAACGCTGCGACGCATCTGAGAACCAGATTCTCCCCGATTGCTCAATCGCTAAATCGTCAACAAAGCGTAATCGTTGTCCCTTATATTGGTCGGCAAGCACCTGTATACGGCCATCCGGATCCATCTTAATAAGACCACGCTCAGCATCGGCAATAACCAGCGAACCCGCCGGGTCGACAACCAGCCCTAACGGGCGCCCTCCCGTATTGGTGATGGGTTCTGGTGGTGAGCCCTCTTGCCAGCGCAGAATGCTCCCATCGATTAAACCGGTGTAAAAAAATCCTCAGCATCACAGGCGACGTCCTCTGGGCCCATCGCTGGCATAGAGATAGTGGCCACCTTGGACAGCTGATCATTGGGCGAGAAGTCACCCGTCAGGCCAGGATTTGGCGGGGCTTCCCAAGCCTGGGGCGTTATAGGAGAAGCTATCATGGCGTACGCCATCCAAATGGCAGGAATGACAATGAGCAGTACAATAAAACGACCCCGTAGCCTCATTCGGTTATCTCCCTTTCACATCGACTCAGTGAGTGGCTTGTTGCCACTGTTGCCCTAAACAGGCAGTCATTACTAATATTAGGACGGAGCCTGAGGTGCCCAGGCAACAATCGCCGCGAGTATAGCGGTCCAGAAAATCGCCAAAGCAATGGCCCATAAGGAATGAACAGGCTCCACCTCACTCTCTCGGCCGGCCGCGTGACCTTTCAACATCGCCGCGACAAGCGCCTGCTTTTTCACCAATGAATAAAAGGCAATCGCCAACAAGTGCAATGTGATAGCACAGACTAGAATCGTCCAATTAATCTCATGCCACTCGCCTAGCGATGGCGCCCATTGGCTAGCCCAGAAAGCTAGCGGTCCTTCAAAAAGAATGTCATCGCTACTGGCGAGTCCGCTAACCCCTTGGCCAATCAAAATTAAAAGCATGAGTAACGTTGAGTAACCCCCTAGGGGATTATGGCCTGGCCCATCAAATTCACCATCGCGAATGTAGCGCCAAACAGAAGCTGGCGTTTTTATAAACTGGCTAAATCGCGCATAGTGGCTGCCAACAACACCCCAGCTAAGGCGCGTGGCGGTGGCAACAAGTAGGCTGTAGCCGCACCAGCTGTGCCATTGCATATACCCCGCCTCCCCTGTCCACCACATAAAACCAATGGCCAAGGGGAAATACCAATGAATAAGTCTCACTGGCTTGTCCCACACAGGCCAGTGCTTTGTTACCACGTTGGTCACTGAGCCAGCAGGTCTTTAAGCGCAATCACCGTTGCCTCAACCCCCAAGGTCACAGCGGGCGGGGGCATAATTTTGAATAATGGTGAGTGATGACTCGGCACAGGTTTGCCACCGGCGGCCTCGCGAGCAAAATCTTCAGGCGGTGTACCACCTACAGCAAAGTAGACCGACGGAATATCGGGATCCACGGTAAAAAACGGAAAATCCTCGGCCCCATTTGCAAACGCTCTTCCTCAAAAACACCTCATCGCCCAGAGCCGCCGCCCAGGTTTGGCGCAACTGATTCAGGAGTATTTTATTGTTCAGGGTCGGTGGGACGCTCTCGTTAGAGATAATAACTTAGGGCAGCATGTCGCCAGTCAAGCCTGCGACCCGCCCCATATTTTCGGCAACTCGTTTTATACCCTCAAGTAAGATCGCGCGATCCTTGGCAGATTCGCTGCGAACCGTTAGCTGAAGACGAGCTTCGTCGGAAATAATGTTGTGTTTGGTACCCGAGTGAAATGACCCCACCGTAATAACGCCTGGACGTCGTGGAGGAAGTGAGCGACTCACGACAGTTTGCAGGGCCGTTACAATCTGAGATCCCAGCAGCACCGGGTCAACACCCCGGTGTGGAGCAGCGCCATGAGCTCCAACACCTCGAATAATAATGTCAACGGTATCAGCCCCTGAATAGGGAGCGGGGTCAGCCACGATCTTTCCGGTGGGTACCGTAGAAGTCACGTGAAATGCAAGCGCATAATCGGGTGTACCGTAAGTCTCCCATATACCGGCCTCGCGCATAGCCTTGGCGCCTCCCACACGTTCTTCGGCAGGCTGCCCAATAAGCATTAGGGTCCCAGACCACTCATCTCGCTGCTCCGCCATCAGGCGAGCTGTTCCGACGAGGCTGGTAATATGCACGTCGTGACCGCATGCGTGCATCGTCGGCACATCATTTCCATCCCAGTCAACCTGCCGGGCGCTGGATGCGTAAGGCAATTCGGACTTTTCTTGCACCGGCAAACCGTCCATATCGGCCCGCATCATAACCAGTGGCCCATCGCCATTACGTAAGAGCGCGACGATGCCCGTACCGGCAATGCCAGTATCTACCTCGTAGCCAAGTTTGCTTAGTTCGGACGCAAGTCGCTCCGATGTTTTAAACTCCATCATCGAAAGCTCAGGGTTCTGATGAAACCAAACAAACAACTCACCCAGCTGATCCTGATAAATAGCTTCTACACGTTCGCTTAGTGATGACTCAGCCGAGACTGAAGAAGCAACGGCCAGTGCCATCAAGCTTGTACACATTATTTTTCTAATCACCTTAGGCTCCTTAGAGTTATTGATTTGACGTGCCACGCATACCTGCCTGCTGAAAATTCGATTTACGAGACGGCTGCAAGCGCTGCAAACGCTGCTAGAAGCCCTGTAGAGTAGTGAGCCCGCGCAGCCAAGGTTTTAACACCCAGGTAACGACGTTAAGCGACTAAATCAGTGTCGCGACCATCGATAAATCATAACCAAGACCCTGCGCCTTACTAATGGCCATCTCCCGATCCTCAGCTTGTCGAGTCGCCACCCACAAATTGGCGCAGCGTGTGCCCGTGCGGCAATAGGCGAAAACTTTCTTACCGCTGTCAAAGTTCGCCCCTAGTCCCAGCAAGTCGTCACCTGGGAAGTTGCCGGGATTGACGGGGTAACGGATAAACACCATACCTGCGGCTTGCGCGGCCGCCTCCATATCAGCCATGGTGGGCTGACCTATCGCCTCACCGTCGGGGCGGTTACAGATGACGACCTCAAAACCCTCGGCGGCCAAAACGGCCAAATCACCTGGTTCAGGTTGCCCCGCAACCGACAAAGTTTCCGTTAATTGATTCAATTGCAACACCTGGATTCCCCTTATTGACTAACATTGCAAGCCGTAAGGGGGCATTATACAAGGCGAATCCCCCTAGCATCACTTGATTTATGTCATCGCCTCGGCTCTACCGTGTTGCTCTCGATTCAGACCTAGCCTTAAGCTCACTTATCTTCCCAATGGACTGACGAGCAAACCACCCAGACTGTTACTGGCTATCAACCGGTGTTATCTACACGCCATAAAAATGAACTTACAGGCCCAGTAGTAATTGCCCGTAAATTAACTCCTGAATTTCATCGCGCGGATTTTCGGGTACGTCGAGTGGCTTGGCGGTAATCCTTTCGGCAATATCAATATAAGTTTCCGACACCGCGTGCATCAAGGCACTGGGTAACACCGTTGCATTCGCGTATGCCTGTCGTTCGATCATTCTTTGCTTGTCCAGCAGCAAATCTCGATCAGGAGCCATGGTTAACAATGCCTGACGAAACCCCTCTTTGCTGTTTTCAACAATCTTGCCATTCCCGTAGGCATCAGCGTCCCAGATTCGCGATGAATCGGGCGTACCCACCTCGTCCATGTAAATCAACTCGCGCTCGCCCCGTTGATTAGGGGCGTAGCCAAACTCAAATTTCGTATCCACAAAGAGCTGACCGATGGAGGCTAGATGCTGACTAATCACCTCAAATCCATCACTCAGCAGTTGTTCGTAGTGGTTGATATGGTCTGGACTATCAAAACCAAAAGCCTGCCAATGACGCTCTATATCCGCTCGAGTGATATTTACGTCATCGGCCTCTGGCACGCCAGCGAGCCCACGCATAACGTCTTTGGTGGACGGTGTAATGAGTAATTGCGATAAGGGCTGGTCTTTAGCGAGGCCATCGGGCAGATGAATGCCGCAAAACTCTCTCTCCCTTTGCATAGGCTCGCCACATGGAGCCAGTAATGTAACGCCGGGCTATGGCCTCAATTTTGATTGGCTGGGCTCTCTGGACGATCCAAACCAAAGGGTGGGGAACTTCAAGCACATGGCTGCGAGCCAGACCAGCCGCCTGAAAACACTGAAACCAATGGTTGGAAACCGCATTTAACGCAGCGCCCTTACCAGGAATGCCGTCCAGGCCGTCCTCACCTCGCCAGATGCATTCGAATGCTGAAATACGATCGGAGACGATCATAACCGCCAGCGATGCGTCAGCAGGCACGGGGTACCCGCGTTCAATAATAAGACGCTCACTGTCGGCTGAGGTTAACCAGTAGACTGAGCGTACTTTTCCAGAATGAACCGCCTCGCCAGTGCGTATAGGAAAGTCATGGTTGGTCGCAAGCACTCGGGACATCAATTATCTCCTAGCGTGCAGAGCGTAGGCGCGCAAACCCACCGCATCTCTCACGCGCGCCAGTAGCGCCTGACTTTGGGGACGCAACCGCTGAGCACCGCTTTGTAGTATCTCTTCCACCTGTTGCGCATCAGCCATCAAACTTTCATAGCGGGCTCTTGCGGGCGATAGTTCGTCATTGACGCGTTCAAACAGTTGTTTTTTGGCCTCTCCCCAAGCAATACCCTCACGGAAAGCGTGACGCATGGCATCGCGCTCTACTGGGGTAGCAAATGCGCACCAGATTTGAAAGAGCGTCGATTCATCCGGATCTTTAGGCTCACCCGGCTCGAGTAAATTAGTCTTTATCTTGTTAATGCCTTTTTGGAGTTGTTTTTCGGTGCCAAACAGCGGAATGGTATTGTTGTAGCTCTTACTCATTTTCCGACCATCCAGTCCTTGCAACACTGCGACATCATCGTCAACCACCGCTTCGGGCAGTGTGAACAGTTCGCAGAAGTTATGATTAAATCGCTGGGCGATATCCCGCGCCATTTCCACATGTTGAATTTGATCACGCCCTACCGGGACTTGATGGGCATTAAAAATAAGGATATCGGCCGCCATGAGGATAGGGTAAGAAAACAGACCCATGGTGATACCAAAGTCCGGATCTTCTCCGCCTGCCTCGTTAGTTTGAACTGCAGCTTTGTAGGCATGTGCCCTGTTCATGAGTCCTTTGGCCGCATTACACGTGAGAATCAGCAGAGCTCGGTAATTTCTGGAATGTCAGACTGACGGTAAAAATGCGTGGTTTGTGGATCTAAACCCAATGCCAACCAAGTGGCGGCAATTTCACGGCTAGATTGAGCAACCAAATCGGGGTCGGCGCACTTTATAAGAGCGTGGTAGTCCGCGAGGAAAAGATAAGCGTCTACATCCGCTTGACGGGACGCCTCAATAGCCGGCCGTATGGCGCCAACAAAATTCCCAGATGTGGGGTGCCGGTTGTTGTGATCCCGGTAAGTACACGGGTTTTGCTCATGGTAACGTCTCCAAAATCAAACCAGTCTGTTCAGAAAACCCGTCAACAGATTCTTTAGATAAACAGGATCGCGACTCCCCGCCGTCTCTCTAATACTGTGCATCCCCAGGTCGGCACACCAATATCTATCGTCTCAATGCCTGTCTCGGCTGCAGTAATAGGCCCTATAGTGCTCCCGCAACCAAGATCAGTACGCACAACAAAACTCTGTACTGGCACCTCGGTTCTTTCGCCCAATAAACGAATGAGAGCAGAGCCGCGTCCGGAAGTGGCATAACGTTGATTGCGGTTAATTTTAATTACCGGTCCTGCATTAATCAGTGGACCGTGATTTTCATCATGCTTGTCACTAAAATTTGGGTGTACCGCATGGGCATTATCGACAGATATCATCAGGGAATTGGCGCGCAAGCCACGACTATCTGCCTCAGATGATGAAATACTTGCCAAGAAGTCCATCAGCATAGGTCCCTGAGCACCAACCGCGGACGCACTCCCCACTTCTTCGTGGTCGGTGCATACCAGCACGCTCCAATGCTGGCTATCAGCAGTGAGCAACGCCTGCAAGCCTACGAAGCAGCTAAGGAGATTATCTAATCGTGCCGAGGCAATGAATGATTCATCCACCCCTACCAAACTAGGTGGTTGACAGTCATAGAAAGACATTTCGTAATCGAGCACACGGACATTGCCCACGTCGGGGTATTGGTAGCAGATTTGCTGCGCGAGGAATGCCTTAAAATCAAAGGTGCCCTCCTCGCCAACCAATGAATCCATGGTGTGTAACACGGGCAGAATATCCCTCTGGGGTTAATACTCCGTGAACTATTGGCGTCTCTATCGAGGTGAATGGCTAAACTCGGAATAATCGCTATCGGCCGCTTAAAGTCTACAAGCCGACTTTCAAGGTCACCACTGGCGTTGACTAGATTAACGCGACCCGCCATCGATAAATCGCGATCAAACCACGGATTTAGCAAGGCGCCACCGTAGACATCGACACCTAATTGGACCACACCGTGCCTCGTTTTAACCGGATTCGGCTTAATCGATAAGTTAGGACTATCGGTGTGCGCTCCAATTAAGCGCACGCCATTTTCAGGTGCTAGACCCCCGGCCCGAAAGGCAATAATGGAACTGTCATTGCGCGTTAAAAAATACCCCTGACCCGTTTGCAGCCGGGCCGAATCAACCGCCTTAAGCTCAACAAAACCCGCCGAAATCAAACGGGCACGCATAGCCTCAACAGCATGAAAAGGGGTTGTCGCTTCGGAAAGAAATTCGAGTAAATCACCTACAACCGACATCGTTTACTCCTATTACAGAATCATCAGCACAAGTACGGTGCCCAAGATCAGGCGGTACCAAACAAATGGCATCATACCCATGCGGGCCACAACGCCAAGAAAGAGTGCAATTGTCAGGTAGGCGCTTATCGCTGCCACCGAGGCCGCACCAAGCATCATGCCCCACTCAATTGAAACCGCCGAGTCACCGAGAGCATCAAATAGCAAAAATACCAGTGCGCCCAAAATGATGGGCACCGACATCAAAAATGAGAACCTTGCCGCCGTCGCGGGCGTGTAGCCAAGTAGCAGGCCCGCCGTGATCGTAACACCCGAGCGGGATGTACCCGGAATCAGTGCAAATACCTGAGCAACGCCAATCACCAACGCATGTCGCCAGTGTACCCGCTGCACCAACTCTCTATCAGCGTGATCGGGATAAACCGACGTATTACGCCAACTCGCCACTCCTAATAACAAGCCAAAGACAATGGTGGTGAACGCTATGACAGCTAACGTACGTGCGTGTTGCTCGATAATAGCGCCGAAACCAAACCCAACCAACGTCGCCGGGAGTGTTGCTATCACAATGCACCAAAGCTCACCCTCAAAGCCCGCAAAAGATTGACGTAGACGTAAAGATGGGAAGAGATCACTGACTAATGAGATCAGGTCGCGCCAGAAATAGCTAACAACTGCCAATAACGTGCCCAGATGCACCGCCACATCAAAGAGTAACCCCTGGTCTTTCCAACCCAGCAACTGAGAAGGCAACACAAGATGAGCAGAACTGGAGATAGGCAAAAATTCACTCAAACCCTGAATAAGCGCCAGCACCAAGGCCTGAGTCCAACTAAACACGCTGTGGTTGCTCCGCCAGCTTTTTCCAGCCAATTGTTTCTTGGACGTAATGTGGTGACAGATCTGTAGCTCGCAGTAGCGGTGGCCTTTCAGTGCACTGCATGGTTTCAACGGCCCAGCTTGCCAACACGCCTCCATGGGGCCGAGCATCGGAAAGCCATTGCTGACTGACAACACGTAGCGTTGGTGAAAATTCAGCCTCCAAGTCAGCACCTGAGCCAACTACCGTGCACGGACCTAAAGGATCTGGCATGACGATATCAGCCGGTAGAGACATGGCTGCGGCGGACATTGGCACTAAATGCCCTCCCGCAATATGAAACCAGCGCCAGTAAACCTGACCGATTTGCGCATCAATAACACTGAGGACATAGCTCTGATCTAACTCGGCATGAGCAAGCGCACTACGGGCCTGTAGTTCGAGTGAACACATTGCCATCACCGGTTTTTCAAGAGACCATGCCAAACCTTGAATCACGCTGGTGGCAATGCGTAAACCCGTGAAAGAACCGGGACCCAAGCCACAGGCAAAAGCATCAATTACATCAAGGGGCCGACCCTCGAGCAGCTCATCCACCATTGTTAAAATATGCTGATTGTGCGCACGAGGAATAATGCGATGTAGTTCGGCTACCTCGTTTCCTGGGCGAGCCCAACTGTGCAGGCATCAGTGGCGGTATCTATAGCGAGAACGGCGTGCATGTAATGTGTGGGTGGCTTGGTATATGCTTCGCATTATCCCATACCCAACATGAGAATAGATACCTTGCCTACATTGACGGTTGGCTTTCTTGCCGGTGGCACGGGCCAAAGATTGGGTGGGCGCGACAAAGGATTGCTGCCCCGAGATGGTCATGTACAGATTCATCTTCTTCGCCAAAGTATCCCGAGCTGGGTGTCTGAAATCATTGTCAATAGCCCACGAAACGCTCACGTCTACCGACATTTTTGTGATCGACTGGTATCCGACTTGTCCGCGGATGCAGGTCCCGTAGCCGGTGTACTGGCGCTGCTCTACGCCTGCTCTACCGATTGGCTTGCTGTTATCCCGTGCGATCAGAAACAGCTGCCTGCGACCTGGATTGAGCAGTGGCAAGCGGCCATGGAAACTGGGCAAAAGGGTTATACGGCAACCGACGGTGGCCGTTGCACCCCAATCGCCATCCTGCCGAAAACCGCCTTACCTATGGGCCAAGCATACTTTGATAACGGTGGCAGAAAGTTATCCGAGGTTTACGCAGCCATGGAGCTGAGTAAGCGGGAGTATTTGGGTGCGGGGTTGGATATTGACGATTGGTCAGACCTTGAGCATGGATCTGCCCAGGACTAGAACCCTTTTCACGGTCTGCCAGAGCCGCTAGGTCTTAATAAAAAATGCCGGCTAGGCCGGCATTTTTAACTAAGCTTTCATTTTTTAGTGGCTTTCTTTTTCGCTGGCGCTTTCTTGGCCACTGCCTTTTTCTTGGCTGGCGCCTTCTTCGCTACTGCCTTCTTCTTGGCTGGTGCCTTCTTCGCTACTGCCTTTTTCTTGGCAGGCGCTTTCTTCGCGACCGCTTTTTTCTTGGCAGGCGCTTTTTTGGCTACCGCTTTTTTCTTGGCAGGCGCTTTCTTGGCTACCGCTTTTTTCTTTAGCAGGCGCTTTCTTAGCTACCGCTTTTTTCTTGGCAGGCGCTTTTTTGGCTACCGCTTTTTTCTTGGCAGGCGCTTTTTTGGCTACCGCTTTTTTCTTGGCAGGCGCTTTCTTGGCTACCGCTTTTTTCTTAGCAGGCGCTTTCTTGGCTACCGCTTTTTTCTTGGCAGGCGCCTTTTTAGCAGCCGCCTTTTTTGCAGGTGCTTTCTTTGCTACTGCTTTCTTAGCAACCGCTTTCTTTTTAGCTGGCGCTTTCTTTGCAGTGGTTTTTTTTGCAGGTGCTTTTTTAGCAGCGGTTTTTTCTTAGCTACGGTAGTCTTTTTTTGCAGTTGCCATGTGAGTCTCTCCGGTAACAACACAGTGGTAAGGTTAGAACCTACCAGCGTTTTTTATTGAAACAAGCGTCTATCTAAAAAAAGCGTCTATCTAAAAAAAGCATCTACGCTAAACTCTCTCGAATCTGCTGAGTGATGTCAGCCACTGAACCAATACCCACAATGCGGTGATACCGCGGGCCATCCAAGTCCTTATAAAAATTGACCAGAGGCTGTGTCTGCTCTTGATAAACAGCAAGGCGCTTACGAACGGTTTCTTCTTTGTCATCTTCGCGTTGAATCAGGGGCTCACCTGTTTCGTCATCAACACCTTCAACTTGCGGGGGCTGATGAACAATGTGGTAAACCCTACCGCTACCCGGGTGAACGCGTCGGCCACTGAGGCGACTCACGATTTCTTCATCATTCACATCAATCTCAATCACGTGATCGACGTTTATAGCGGCATCCACCATCGCTTGCGCTTGGGGAATGGTTCGCGGAAATCCGTCGAACAAGCAACCGTTTGCACAGTCGGGTTGCTCTAGGCGGTCTTTGACTAAATTAATAATCAAATCGTCGGACACGAGACCACCCGAATCCATGATTGCCTTGGCCTGTTGACCCAACTCGGTTCCAGCCGCTACCGCCGCCCTCAACATATCGCCGGTTGAAATTTGGGGGATCCCATAAGTTTCACAGAGAAACTTTGCCTGGGTGCCTTTGCCTGCGCCGGGCGCACCAAGTAGGATAATTCGCATAGGGGGTTTCCTTACAGTTAAGGCGCACCAAATAACGCACCTTTTTTGAGCGGGCCAAATTTAAGCGCACCAAAGCTACACAGCTCTGAGCCTCGTGACAAGCGCTATTCAGATTGCTTTGCTGCCCTCCACAAACTTTCTAGCTGATCAATGCTTAGGTCGCGAACACATTGACCCGTTTTGCTGGCAGCCATTTCCATGTGGGCAAAGCGTTTTTCAAACTTCATATTTGCTCGACGCAGAGCCGCTTCGCTATCGAGTTCAAGGTGACGCCCGAGGTTAACTGCACTAAACAAAACATCGCCAAATTCATCGGCAATATGATCGGCATTTCCCGAGTCAAGCGCGTGACGTAGCTCAACAAGCTCACCCTCCAGGTTGCTCACAACGGCTTCTAGATCCACCCAATCAAAGCCGATGTTGGCAGCTCGCTTCTGAAGTTTTTGCGCTCTTGGAAGTGCTGGTAGCGCCACTGGAACATCGGCTAGCACACCACCCTGAGCTTTGCCGTCTCGCTCGGTCTGTTTAATTTCTTCCCACGCAGCCTTAACCTCGGCACTGCTCAAAATCTGCCGCACTTTTGCTTCGATATCGCCGTTAGCAAAAACATGGGGGTGACGTCTGACTAGCTTTTGAACTAGCCCATCAACCACTCTCTCAAAATCGAAAGCACCCTGCTCCGCGCCCAACTGACTGTAAAAAACCACTTGAAAGAGCACGTCACCCAACTCATCAGCGATATGCGCTAAATCGTTGCGCTCAATGGCGTCGGCGAGTTCGTAACACTCTTCTAGGGTTGACGGCACGATCGATTTGAAATTTTGTTTGAGGTCCCAAGGACAGCCGCCATCAGGATCACGGAGTCGCTCCATGACGCGCAGCAAATCTTGCAGGCTATAGCGTGTGGTGGGCGTATCAGTCTGGCTCATTGCTGGATGACTCGTTGTACAGAGATAACATTGTCTAGCTGGCTTAATCTGGCCAGCAAAGACCCCAACACTTCTAGGGAACGAACCTCACACCGTACCAGCATATGGGCTGTGTTATCCACGACACGGCTCTGCGTGTTAATAGCAGTCACATTCACCTTAGAACGCGCCATAACGCCAGTCACATCAGCGAGCAGCCCCTGTCGATCATAGGCGTCAATGGCAATATCCACTTCGAACTGGTCGGTCTGCACCCCGCCCCAACTCACAGCGATTATGCGCTCAGGTGTCTCTTGGCGTAACGCCTGCAGCCGAGAACAATCCACACGATGAATGGTGACCCCTCGAGATCGAGTGATAAAACCTTCAATGGGGTCATCAGGCACTGGCATACAGCAACGAGCGAAATTGGTGAGCATATTACCCACACCATCTACTCGAATCGCATTTTGATGACGATGATGGCTTGGACTCGAAACTTTGATCGTCTGAGCCTCCGCCAAACCGGCAACCGAGTGTGCCGTGCGGACAATTTGGTTCGATGTAATATCGCCTGAACCCACCGCGGCAAACAGGTCGTCAACACTCTGCCAACCCAGTACTTTAGCGATGGCTTTGTAATCGAGGGCGGTTAGTGCCAACCGTGCGCATTCCCGCTCGACAAGCGCCCGCCCGGCGGCGATGTTGTCATCTCGCGTCCGCGCCTTGAACCACTGATGAACGCGTGCTCGCGCCCTCGAGGTTCGCAGGTACCCAGCGCTTGGAAGCAACCAATCACGTCGGGGCCTGCTCTCGTTACCTGTGAGTATCTCGACACGCTCGCCCGTTTGCAGCTTATGCGTTAATGGCACAATAGCACCATTCACTTTCGCGCCGCGGCAACGATGCCCCACTTCAGTATGCACGTGATAAGCAAAATCCAGGGGCGTTGCACCGTGAACCAAACTCACCACATCACCTTTGGGCGTAAAGACGTAAACTCGATCTTGGGCGGAGTCAAAGCTGAACTGCTCAGCGACCTCACTATCATCACCCAATGCCTCATGCCACTCGAGAACCTGTCTAAGCCAGGCCAATTTTGTCTCGTAGGTATCACTCGAGCGTTGGGCGCTATCACTGCCCTTGTACCGCCAGTGCGCACAGACGCCCAGCTCCGCTTCCTCGTGCATATCTCGTGTACGAATTTGCACTTCAAGCACACTTTGCCCTCAGGACCTATGACCGCGGTGTGCAATGACCGATAGCCATTTTCCTTGGGGCTGGCAACATAATCGTCAAACTCATTAGGAATGTTACGCCACATACCATGCACGATACCTAGGGTGTGATAACAGTCACGGATATCGTCGACCAAAATCCTCAGCGCTCGAATATCGTGCACCTGAGAAAACCCAATTCCCTTGCGCTGCATTTTTCGCCAAATGCTATAAATGTGTTTTGCTCTACCGCTGATTTCAAACTGCAACCCAGCCTCACTAAGGGCCTGGGTGAGGTCGGTACGCACACGGTCAATGAAATGATCGCGCTCGAGGCGTCGCCCATCAAGAAGCTTTGCGATGCGGTGGTAGGCGTCGCCATGGGTATAGCGAAACGATAGATCCTCAAGCTCCCATTTTAAATGGCCCACACCAAGCCGATGCGCCAACGGGGCATAGACATTAAACACTTCATCGGCTATCCGCTGCTGATCAAGCTCAGCAGCACTTTTGAGGACACGCATGGCCACTGTGCGCTCGGCGAGTTTTATCAATGCCACGCGCACATCATCAACCATCGCAACAAGCATGCGACGTATGTTGACATTAGGTGTATCGGATTGCCCTAGTACCGGCGCATCCGACACACCCGTCAATTCTGATACGGCTGCCATCCGTAAAACCCCGTCAAGCAGATTGCTGACCTGCGCACCATAGCGCTGTGTCCACTTGCTCCAGGGTCACTCGCTGTTCTCGCACGCTGCGATAGAGTAAACCCGCAATTAATGCGTCTGCGCCTAGCCTCAGCTCGGACAGGATCTGCAAAATCTCAAGCCCAACCGCAAAGGGATCTGACTCGCCAGCCCAATCTGCTGTAGCAACAGTGGGGGCACCGTGTGAATTTTTGAGATCTTCTGCTGCACGGCCAATCCGTTCCTGATCGGCAGGATCCAGCTCCATGGGTAACTGGCGTAGCCATTGCTCAAGTGTAGAGTGCTGGAGGGCTACGGAATTGGGGAGGGTACGTACCTGAACCATCGGCTAAACTGGCTCGGCGTAAACGCCCGTCGACAAGTAGCGATCGCCCCTGTCACACACAATAGCGACAATGGTTGCGTTGTCTACTTCTTGGCTGATTTGTAAAGCGGCGCTGATAGCCCCCCCAGAAGAAACACCAGCAAAAATGCCTTCCTCTCGCGCTAATCGGCGCATCGTCTGCTCCGACACCGTTTGCGAAATATCTACAACACGATCTACCTTTGCTGCGTCAAAAATTGACGGCAAATACGCTTCAGGCCAACGGCGAATCCCCGGTATGGCCGAGCCGTCCTCGGGCTGAAGTCCAATAATTTCGATGTTTGGATTTTGCTCTTTGAGATACGCAGAAACGCCCATAATCGTACCGGTCGTGCCCATCGAACTGACAAAGTGAGTTACTTCGCCTCGAGTCTGGCGCCAAATTTCTGGGCCGGTGGTCTTGTAATGCCCTAGTGGATTATCGAGGTTAGCAAATTGGTTGAGCACCTTACCCTCACCCCGGGCCTCCATGGCAAGCGCCAAATCGCGTGCGCCTTCCATCCCTTCTTCTGATGAAACCTCGATAAGGGTCGCGCCATACGCTGCCATAGCCCACTTCCGCTCGCTGCTCATATGGGTGGGCATGATGAGCACCATCTCGTAGCCGCGTATGGCTGCTGCCATCGCGAGTGCGATACCGGTATTACCACTTGTCGCCTCAATCAGCCTGTCGCCCGGGCTGATGTCACCGCGGGCCTCAGCCTCGGCAATCATACTCATGGCGGGCCGATCCTTGACCGATCCGGCAGGATTATTTCCCTCAAGCTTGGCCAAAATCACGTTACTCGTCTCACCGGGCAGGCGTTGCAAGCGCACCAAAGGTGTCTCGCCTATGACGCTCTCAATCGTTGGGTAGCGCGTGACGTGTACCATCAAACCTCTCCAAAAAAACAAATTATAACGGTGTAGGCACCGCCATTTAAGGGCCGGAACGTGTGCCCTCAAGACGGGCATTGTCCCTCATAAATGCCCTAAATAGCTCCCGACTCTTAAGCGGACTTTCGCCCAAATGCTGAGCCAGTGCCAAGCGGATAATACGCTTCAAGCACTGGCTTTCGGTGGCAGACAATACATAATCACCGTGTCGCCACGTGGCGATAGCCAAAAGTGCCTCACCTGAAACCTTCAACGCGTGTGTGTCGACTAGCCCGGCCTGTTGACGGTCTTGAAATGCTTTTCTAATAAAACCAACCGAGGGCTGATAATCATAGTCGCACTGTGGGTCGATGTAGTCCCCCTCGGCATCATGCGCAAAAATCAACTCGTAACCCAGCTCATCGAGCAGCGTAAGCTCAAACTCGCGCAAAGGCTGCTCGTCATCAGCGATTAACTTTGGTAGCACGTCGCCATAAACGGCGAACAGACGAGGGTGAGGATCGTATCGGGGTAAGGTACGGATGAGTAACTCATTAATATACAGTCCTTTGAACAGCGCTGTTCCCTCTAGCTGAACTGCCGGAGCTGCGGTCTCCAGTTGGTGCAGCGTTTTTAAATCGCCTTTGCCAGCGGCTTTGAGCAACAACGGCGTGAAAGGCTGTGCTAGGCCAATAGCTGAGCCGCCACGCGACTTGCGTCCAGCGCCTCGAAGCACTGCCGAAAAGCGCCCCAAATGCAGACCAAAACAATCGACAATAAAGCTCCCATCGCCGTAGGCGCGACGGTGCAATATCCAGCCCGGTTTAAGCGCAGCATTCAAGCCGTTAGCGCTCTTCAAATCCCAAGCTACGTAGGGCTCTGTCATCATCGGACCAACCCGACTTCACTTTCACCCAGAGTTTTAGCATCACTTTGCTATCAAACGCCTGCTCCATGTCCTTGCGGGCCTCGCTACCAATCGAACGCAACCGACTGCCCTTCTCGCCAATCAAAATCGCCTTTTGACCGCTGCGTTCCACATAGATAAGTGCGCCAATGTGAAGGATTTTGCCATCTTGCTCAAAGCTCTCAATTTCAACAGCCGTGGTGTACGGAAGCTCATCACCTAATTGCCGGACAATTTTTTCGCGAATTAACTCAGCCGCTAAAAACCGCGAGCTTCTGTCGGTAACCTGCTCCTCTGGGAAAAAATAGGGGCTTTCCGGCATGTGGGCTCGCAGATACTTCCGGAGCGTAACGAGATTGTCATTGCGAAGCGCGGAAATTGGGAAAAAGGCATCAAAACTGCCCTTAGCCATTTGAGCCTCACTATAGGGCAGTAATGCGCCCTTATCTTCCATCATGTCGATTTTGTTGACCACCAAAGCCACCGGTGCTTTTACGCCCTCCAATGCCCCCATGACCAGGTCATCTTCGGGGTCCAGCGCATACGATCAACAACAAACAACACGAGGTCAACATCGGCCAGCACTACTTGCCGCTCTATTCATAGCGGTTGAGCGCCTTGCCCTGCTCTTTGTGCATCCCCGGTGTATCTACAAAAATAATCTGGGTATCCGCCTCGGTTAAAATGCCCATCACCTGATGCCGCGTTGTCTGAGGCTTACGAGACGTAATACTTAACTTCTGACCTAGCAGGTAGTTGAGCAGTGTCGATTTGCCTACATTGGGTCTTCCCACTATCGCCACGTAACCGCAACGAGTACTTGCATCAGTCATTTAATAGCGCCTCAAGCACACGCGTAGCTGCAGCTTGCTCTGCCGCTCGTCGACTTTTCCCAATTCCTTGAACAACTTCTGATAAAGGCGCAACAGAGCAGCACACGGTGAAAAGCTGATCATGATCTGCACCTGCGATCGACTCTAGCGCCTATTCTGGCAGGGCATAGCCCTTGCCTTGAAGCCACTCCTGGAGGCGGGTCTTTGCATCACGCTCATCACTCAATTCAAGCGCATCTAGGCTGGTTTCGAACCATCGGCTAACAGCCCGATTCGCTGTTGCGTAATTGCTATCGAGCAGCATTGCGCCCGCAATCGCCTCAACCGCATCTGCCAAAATTGAATCGCGGTGACGACCACCGCTTTTGCGCTCACCAGAGCCCAGCACCAAACACTCACCGAGGTCAAAATTCACCGCGAGCTTAGCCAAATAAGTGCCACGCACTAACTTGGCACGCAAACGACTCAGTTGCCCCTCCGAGGCGCTAGTGAATTTTCGATACAAGTGTTCAGCAACAACGTGATTGACTAATGAATCACCGAGAAATTCCAATCGCTCGTTGTTGTGTTTCCCCGCACTTCGATGGGTCAGCGCCATAGTGAGGAGCCCCGCATCGGTAAAGGTATAGCCCAGTCGGTGCTGTAACTGTTGCTAGCGTAATGTTTGTGGGTTGTAACCTGTCACATCAACGACGGCCCGGCACTTTAACTACTAGCTGATCGAAAACCATGACGCCATCAATAATCCATATCAGTGGAAATCTCACTTCGTAGGTTGCGTCAATGACAACCATGCCTTTATCCCGGTAAACCTGAATGTCCTCAGCCTTAATGTCGTACACCTGATTGGTGTTCAACAACTTACGAATACGAACCCGAATGTCCTGAAGTGTATCCGTGGAGGGATCAAATTCGGTAGCCGCACGCTCAACGATATCTTTAACCGAAAGATAGGTCATATAGGAGGGAACTACACGTAGAACCAGTACTAAAACAGCGCCCAGCACGAGCGCGTTAAACGCCATGCCCCAAAAGGTCATACCTCGTTGTCGTGACGGTCGCTTGCTCACTTCGAGTTTCATGCTGGTTACCCTCCCATTCTCATGTCAGTCAATCAAACCGACTCGCTTGAAACTGGGCACGGAGAAAAACGATTCCCAGTGCATCCAGATTGCCACGGCTTTACCGACAATATCTCGCTCTGGTACTTGGCCCCACACTCTGCTGTCACTCGAATTATCACGGTTATCCCCATCATAAAATAATGGCCGGGCTTGACCGTCACCGAGAAATCTCGGGATGGGCGCAAACTATCAACTTGCATCAAATGCGCACTTTCCCCAGTCGATTGTATGCCTTTACGCACCAGTCCCCGCCCGTTGGGCACCGAGGCTAACCACTCAACCTCTGCTTTGGCCCCATTTATCCATAATTGCTTGTCACGATACTCAATCCTGTCTCCGGGAAGGCCTATCACGCGTTTTATGTAGTAAGTTTTATTTTGATGTGGTGGGAAAAACACCATAACGTCACCACGCTCAGGCGTGTCAATGTTAACTACTTTGTCTCGCAAAACCGGCAAGCGCAATCCGTAGGTGTACTTGTTAACCAAAATATAGTCGCCAACCTCAAGTGTTGGCACCATCGATGAGGACGGGATTTGGAACGGCTCAAATAGAAATGAGCGCAGTACAAACACGGCGGCTAACACCGGAAAAAACGACCGCGCATACTCAACCACTACCGGCTCAGCGGCAGACTGGGTAACCGCATGGACATATTTTTTTGCATCGGCACTGTCCGCTTCTGCCCAGCGGGGAAATTCACTTTGCAGCGACTGCTGCCGGCGTTTACGCGATGACGCAAAGAAAACGGCATCCAACGCCCATATAGCGCCACTGCTAAAAACCAAAACAACCAAAATAAGTGGAAAGTCGATATTCACCAAGGACTCCAGATTGGGATCTCAGCCGCGGAGATCTAGTTATCTACCTGCAAAACCGCAAGAAACGCTGACTGTGGTATCTCTACATTGCCCACTTGTTTCATCCGTTTTTTACCCGCTTTTTGCTTCTCAAGGAGTTTGCGCTTGCGCGTTGCATCGCCACCATAGCATTTGGCGGTCACGTTCTTACGTAAAGCCTTGACGGTGGTGCGAGCAACGATCTTCCCACCTACCGCCGCCTGAATAGCGACATCGAACATTTGCCGTGGAATGAGCTCTTTCATTTTCTCAGTGAGGACACGTCCACGGCTCTGAATGTAATCGCGGTGTACGATTATCGCCAAGGCATCCACTCGATCACCATTGATAAGTACATCGAGACGGGATAGTGGTGCCTGCTCAAACCGCTCAAATCCATAGTCCAGCGATGCATATCCACGACTTACCGACTTGAGTCTGTCGAAGAAGTCCAGCACCACTTCGGCCATGGGGATGTCGTAGATCAGCTGCACCTGCTGACCAAGAAACTGCAAATCAACCTGAGCGCCACGCTTTTCAACGCACAAGGTAATGCAGTTACCCAAGTATTCCTGCGGTGTAAGGATAGTACAGCGCGCTATGGGTTCGCGCATTGCCTCAATGTCGCCGACATCGGGCAATTTGGAAGGGTTATCAACTTCTATGATCGACCCGTCTTTTTTAACAACCTGATAGATAACGGTGGGAGCAGTGGTAATAAGATCAAGGTCGTACTCTCGCTCTAATCGCTCCTGAATGATCTCCATGTGCAGCATGCCAAGAAAACCACATCGGAATCCAAAACCAAGAGCATCCGAGGTTTCTGGCTCAAAAAATAACGAGGCATCGTTGAGGGTTAACTTAGCCAAGGCATCGCGAAAATCCTCATAATCATCCGACGACACCGTAAATATGCCTGCATATACTTGTGGCTTGGCTTTCTTAAAACCCGATAAAGCCGGTGTATCAGGATGCTTAGCGTTGATGAGCGTATCGCCAACGGGCGCGCCCTGAATATCTTTAATGCCGGCAACAATGAAGCCCACTTCTCCGGCCATTAATTGAGCTGTTTCGACTCGCTTGGGGTTAAAAACACCCACCATGTCCGCGCCATATTGTTTACCGGTAGAGCGCACAACAAACTTGTCGCGTTTGTTCAACACACCGGCGGTAACGCGTACCAACGACACCACGCCGAGGTAGGTGTCAAACCATGAGTCAATAATGAGCGCCTGTAAGGGAGCATCACGGTCCCCTTCGGGCGGCGGAATATTTGCAATCAGGTATTCCAGCGCATCCTCGATGCCCAAGCCCGTCTTTGCACTCACTGGACAAGCATTGGCGGCATCGATACCAATAATTTCTTCGATCTCAATCTTCACTTTATCTGGATCGGCTTGGGGCAAATCCATTTTGTTGAGAATCGGCAAGACTTCTAGACCCTGCTCAATTGCCGTGTAGCAATTAGCAACCGACTGTGCCTCGACTCCCTGCCCAGCGTCCACTACCAATAAGGCACCCTCACAGGCAGCAAGCGAGCGTGAAACCTCATAAGAGAAATCAACATGCCCGGGGGTATCAATGAAATTTAACTGGTATTCCTCGCCGTTGCGCGCGTGGTAACGCAGGGTAACGCTCTGAGCCTTGATGGTAATACCGCGCTCGCGCTCCAGATCCATTGAATCGAGCACCTGCTCAGCCATCTCACGCTCTGTTAACCCGCCGCAGTGCTGAATGAACCGATCTGCCAGGGTCGACTTTCCATGATCAATATGAGCGATGATAGAGAAATTTCTGATATGGCTAAGGTCTGTCACGCACAAGCGCCTCTATTAGCGAGCGCCGTTCTGGGCGCAGTCGGCCGTCCTGCTAAGGTAGCCTAAGTTTGAAAAGCGCGGGATTCTAACCTACCCGGCGCCTAACTGCATGAGTTGGGCGCCTGATGATGGCATTTTGACGACATCTTAACGATCGTTAATCAAAAATCAGGATTCGGGCACCCTTACCGCTAAAAAGAGTGGCGCGCCGCGGCGAATGAGCCGAACCGCCACTGACTGACCTGGCTGTAACCGGTCGATTGCCTCGCGCATATCTCGCCCATTACGTATTGCCGACTTACCAAGCCGGGTTATGAGATCTCCCCCATAATACCGGCATCAGCGGCGGGCGATCCTGGCACAACCTCAAGAACAACCACTCCCCCTGATAGGCCCAACTCAGCCATCATGTCTGCGCCTGCGTCCTCAGTCACTAAACCGAGGGGGTCTTCATTGGCGCTTTCATTCATTGCGCCAGCCACTGATGGCTGGTCGTCAGCGTCGAGGCCGCCAACCTCTACCGAAATAGAGCGCTCGTCGCCGTCTCGAAGAATTTTTGCCACAACTTCAGTGCCGGGCATGATCAAACCGACCACATGGGGTAAATCAGATGAGGTACCAATCTCCTGCCCAGCAAATTCAAGAATGATGTCGCCGCTTTCAATGCCGCCGCGCTCCGCGGGTGAGTCGCTACCTACTTGGGCAACAAGCGCACCGCGGGGTCTATCGAGACCAAAAGACTCTGCCAGCGCTTTGTCAACATCTTGAATGCTTACGCCAAGCCAACCTCGCACCACCTTGCCATTGACTTTGAGTTGCTCGATGACATTGGCGACCACGAATGAGGGGATAGCAAAACTCAGTCCTATTGAGCCGCCCGAACGGGTAAAGATTTGCGAATTAACCCCCACCACATCGCCGGCCAAATTGAATAATGGTCCGCCTGAGTTACCTGGATTAATCGCAACATCGGTCTGCAAAAAGGCACATAATTTTCTCCCGACTCGGTGGGCAAACTCCGACCTTTCGCGCTAACGATGCCCGCCGTCACCGAAAAATCCAATCCAAAGGGCGAACCAATGGCCAGAACCCACTCACCGACATCAATTGCATCATTGTCAGCGAGTGTCAGTCGCGGTAAATCGCTGGCATCGACCTTTAATAACGCCAAATCAGACCGCGGATCCAGTCCAATAACCTCGGCCTCGTACTCGCGGCGATCAGTAAATCGGACGGTCACAGAGGTGGCGCCTTCGACCACATGGTTATTAGTCACAATAAAACCGTCCGAAGAAACCACAAAGCCCGACCCAGTATTGCGCCTAGGGCGCTGGGGCTGGTTACCGCGAAACTGGAAGAATCGTTGTAGATACTCGGGAAGTTGCTCAATGTCCTCGCGACTTTGCGCCTCTTCGACAGCAGCTTCCACAAGAATCTTCACCACCGCGGGCGATGATTCCTTAACAATAGCGCTAAAATCAGGCAACTGCCCATAGACAACAATCGGCATCAACAGCAGGCAGACCGCCCACACGATTTTTCGCATAAAAACTCACTCCTGTTGAGTAATAAAGTCGAGCTAAAAATTTTCAGCCAACGGCCAGGGTATCGCCCGTCACTTTACGCAATGCCACCAAGCGCGGCTCAAAAACTTCCAGCGCCTCAGGGCGGTTGCTGACAATTCGCGCGGCACAAAAACCGGTGATCAAGCCCATCACAAACCCCAACATGGCCATGCTCTCACTGTAGCGGTCTCCCACAAGCGCGCCAATAATAGCGGCGGCTAACGGCATTCCATACACCCATAGTGAACCACGCAGCACCGCTGATTCAGGCAGTTCAATGTCAACCACGTCATTAACTGAACAGTCGAGGGCGGCGATTGCATGTGACTCATGGGCCCTGATCAGCCCTTTGCCGCGACTGGCTCGTGCAAGCACCCCGTTACCGCAACCGGCGCGCGCTGCGCAACTTCCACAAAGCGAACTACGAATGGTTTCAACCCAGACAGCCTTGTCCTCAACCGCCACAACTCGGCCTGATTCACGAAGCATAAAGATTACTGACCTTGAGGGGTCCGGACAGCATCAGCGAGGAGCCGAGCGGTCGTTATTGGCACTTCACCCATCACGGTGATCAAGTGATGATCGGGCGTTCCACGCGTGTAAGCCAGCGTGCTCCCTCGCAATGCGACTCCCTCACCAGCGGCTAGTGCCCTTGGCTGATGCTCAATAAATACGGACACAGACGCCAAACCGTCACTGAGCACCTGATGGACCGTGGGTTCTGAGCTCTCGGCCACAACTCGAAAGCCGGGCGGTAAGGTTGCAAAGGTGAACCGCTTTGCATGGACGGCGGATACTGTCTGGGTCACTTGATCGGCGGGGCCGGTCACTTCAAATTGAGCAAATTCAAACCGCTCAAGCACTTGGCCATCAGGCATAGCTGTCACCACTCGCAGTGGCACCCCTGTCGCTTTGTCCAAATCCATCACATAACCGAGGCGCAACGTATCGCGGGGACGGACTGTTAAACGAACCGTGTTTCGCCCTGCAACAGGCTGTTCGGGCTCCAAAGCGAAGGCATAATATTTCGACAACGCGCACGCAGACTGAGTACTGCTTGGTAGTAACTGAACCGTTTCAAGTCCTTGAGTCGACGTTTTGTTAAGCCTCAGCAGGCTGGCTTCCCCGCGGGATTGGGCAGAGTTGACCGCGATAAATTCGCGGTCTTTACCGTACTCCACAAGTAAGGTACCGCGATAATCGATACGACTCGCCGCTCCAAGCATCGCATCGACGTGCATTTGCATTTCATCGGAAATCGCACAATCACTCGCCCAACTCGTGCCCACAAAGGTAAGCGCAAGCACAAACGCCTGGAATGACTTTAGCAACACGGTTGAATTACCGGTCAATGCAACGGACCCTTTACTCGCCATACTACTCGACGCGACTTGGTACTCGGGCAAAAGGGACGAGCCCATTGGGCTGCTGCATAGCAGCCGTCATTTGAGCGTGCTCCACGCCAAAACGCTCAAACCGCTCTTTGGCGAGTTGCTCGTACAGTTTTGATGTCGTTGACCGCATAGGGGCCGAAACTGGGACTTTGCGCGCCGGTGTTTGCACCGAGGGCTGCGCCCCAAACCGTGCCTGAACTGGGAACGCTCCCTGAATTGGCATGACGCCTCCCGGCACTTGTGCGAGTGGAGCGCCAGCGGGGTCGTTTGCTAAAAGATACTGCCCCCAAATACGACCGCCAAAGCTACCGATGCGGCGACGGCAAAGGACGACAAGGGACCCAATGACCGCTGAGCTGATCCCGATTGCTTCAGGGCAGATCTCACCGCAGAGGACACATCGATGTTTGAGGGTAATTGGCCTGTTTTAAGTGCCGACGCACTGCGTTGCAAGCGCAGCCAGTAAGCCCGGCTCTCAGGATCATTATCGACCGCCTTCAATACTCGCGCGAGATCCATCTCGCTAGCCTCGCCATCCATGACCGCGGACATCGCCTCTCGAATCATGTCATCAACTGCCATAAAGTCGTCTCACTCTGCTCGCACCTAAAGTGCTCTGGGGCTACTGCTCATTATGACCAACAATAACCGTAAAAATTCATTCACCGCGCATTTGTGCACTAATTGACACATCGAGCGCTTCCCTAGCCCTGAAAATTCGAGAACGCACGGTACCCACTGGGCACTCCATAACTTCAGCGATTTCTTCATAGCTAAGACCATCGAACTCCCTGAGGACGAGGGCCATCTTTAACTCTTCCGGCAGCCCATCAAGCGTCTGCTTAACTATTCCCGCCAACTCTTCGCCGAAAAAACGGTTCTCCGGCGTTTCACTATCACGCAACGCATCACCGTCATCAAAATACGCTGCGTCATCAATACAGGCATCGGCGCTGGGGCGGCGACCTTTGGACACCAAGTAATTCTTTGCGGCATTGCTGGCTATTCGGTACAGCCAGGTGTAAAAAGCGCTGTCTCCACGGAACTTGGGCAGGGCCCGGAACGCCTTTATGAAAGCCTCTTGGGTAACATCCTCAACGTCGGCTTGATCTTGTACAAACCTACTCACTAGCGATGCGATGCGACTCTGGTATTTCATGACCAACAGATCAAAGGCACGGGTATCGCCCTTTTGCGCTCTTTTTACCAACTGTTGATCGGTCTCCCGAGTCGTCACATTACCGCCCTGTTCGCTTTTGACAACATGTTAGCGCGCCGGACGATCTGTGCTGTCATTGATCATTGTGACCGATAGACGACGCATAAAGTTCCCATCCAGCGCGTATTTACGTAAATTATGCCACCTTTCACCAACAAACAGGCAGATATCGCGCCGATGAATCGCCCCAACCATTTCGACGTCCTCATCATAGGTAGTGGCGCCGCCGGACTTACCCTTGCCCTGCAACTGCCAAAGCACCTGAGTTGTGGGGTGCTCTCCAAGGGCAACCTTGACTCGGGTTCAACATTTTGGGCCCAAGGGGGAATGGCTGCGGTTCTACACGATCGCGACAGCGTTGACGCCCACGTAGCGGACACGCTGGTTGCCGGCGCCGGTTTATGTCACGAGCCTGCAGTCCGCTTTACGGTTGGCCACAGTCGCCAAATAGTCGACTGGTTGGTCGCCCAAGGGGTTGATTTTGACCTTCGAGCCGACCAACCGGACGATGAATTCAAGGAGTTTCACCTCACAATGGAAGGTGGCCACAGCCACCGACGAATCATTCACGCCGCCGATCGAACCGGCCGCGCGATCTCAAAGGTGCTAACCCTCCGAGCAAAGGAGGCAGGTAACATCCATCTACTCACCGATCGCTGCGCGGTCGATTTAATTCGCGACGGAAATCGCTGTGTGGGCGCCTGGATCTTGGATACCAAAACCAACCAGGTTGAAGCCATGTCAGCTAGGGCCGTGGTATTGGCCACGGGCGGCGCGAGCAAGGCCTATCAATATACCTCGAATCCGGATGGAGCAAGCGGTGATGGCATAGCCATAGCTTGGCGTGCCGGGTGCCGCGTGGCCAATCTCGAATTTAATCAGTTCCACCCCACTTGCTTGTACCACCCGGATGCCAAGTCATTTTTGATAACCGAAGCGTTACGCGGCGAAGGAGCACACCTAACCCTCCCCGATGGCGAGCGATTCATGACTCGATTCCACCCGCGTGGCGAACTGGCACCTCGCGATGTCGTGGCGCGGGCCATCGATCACGAAATGAAACGACTAGGGCTAGAGTGCGTTTATTTAGACATCAGCCACCGAGATGCTGACTTTGTGCGCAATCACTTTCCCACCGTGTATGAGCGTTGCCTAGCATTGGGCATCGATATGACGAAAGAACCACTACCGGTAGTCCCGGCCGCGCACTACACCTGCGGGGGCGTCGTTGTTGATCAATATGGCGCCAGTGACTTGCCCGGGCTATACGTCATTGGAGAGACAGCCTGTACGGGGTTGCACGGAGCCAATCGCATGGCGAGTAATTCGCTGCTGGAGTGCTTTGTCTATGCAACGTCTGCCGCCCACCATATCGCACAAGCATGCCCACCGGCTCCGGAAAAGCCCTTACCACCCTGGGATGACAGCTTGGTGCGAAGTTCCGATGAAAATGTGGTCATCAAACATAACTGGCGAGCGCTACGCGGCTTGATGTGGGATTACGTCGGCATTGTCCGCACCGATCGGCGGCTACAATACGCTCGCGGCACGCTGGACCTGATGTTAGATGAAATTAATGATTTCTACCGTCGGTTTGTTATTACCAGGCCATTGCTTGAGCTGCGCAACCTAAGTCTAGTCGCGTCGCTGATGGTCGATTGCGCGCTATCGAGAAAAGAGAGCAGAGGTCTCCATTTCAATAGTGACCATCCAGATACCGAACCTGACTCACTCGATACGGTACTGGTGCCACCCAATTCGCTTCTCGAGGGTGTCACTGCCCAGGACCTGTCGAGGCTGCCAACGTACAGCCTGGAGACGACAACCGAAACGGAGGCGCTTTAGCTTTCCTTTAAACGGGCCAAACCGACGCCTGGGGCTACCTCGACAAACCAAATCAAGCTAAGGGCAATTGATCATAGCCAGAAGTCCCCTCGGTTAATTTTGACCCAGCTTTGCATCGTTGTGAGCGCGAATTTGGGCCACAATCGCGGTCAATGCCGGATCTCTCACTGGCTCGCGGCCCATAATCCAGTTGATGATGTCCTGATCCTGCTCAGCTACCAAGCGACGAAAAGCCGCTTTGTCATGCTCATCAAGCGTTTGGTAACAGGCTTCAACAAACGGCGCCAGTAGCAAATCCAGCTCGAGTAGGCCTCGCCGGCTAGCCCAACGCATTCGGTTGAAATCTTGTTCATCTGTCATCATGTTAGCTACGCCCCGGGTACACGTGAGATACTTTGCGGTGGAGGCGAAAACTAGCATAGTTAGCGCCATGATTTGCGTCTGGAGACAACTTTGACCTTAAAAGAAGCCAACCTAACTGCTCTCGATCAAGAAGTGCTCCTATCGCTTCATGGGCCCGAAGCCATCAGCTTTCTGCAGGGCCAAACCACAGCTGACCTAGGCAAGCTGGGCGAGCATGGGTTCGCTGGGGGTGCTTTTTGCGATCCCAAAGGCCGCGTTTTATGTGACTTCCTTGTCTTAAAAGTGACTCCCGAAGCCGTATTGTTGCGCATTCACGAAAGCGTAGCCTCACAGTTAGAGACACCTGCAAAATTTTAATGTTTTCAAAAGCCACCCTAGAGCGTGACAACCGGTCGGTCTATGGGCTTTGCAAAACACAACTACCGGAATCGGTGCATGCCGAGCACTTCTCCCCCGAGTCAACAGCAATACCCTTTGAGGACGGTTATTTGCTGCAACGAGAATCGAGCTTTTACGAATACTGGGGGCAGGAAACCGGCGCTACACAATTAATGGCCGCAACCCAGCTATCCGTTCATGCAAACAATGCCATGTGGTACCTGCACAGCATCCTACGCGGCGAAGCACGGGTAACACAGGCTACTTGGGGTAAATACTTACCCCAGGATCTAAATTATGACCTGCGCGGATGGGTAAGCTTCAATAAAGGTTGCTATACCGGCCAAGAAGTCATCGCAAGACTCCATTGGCGCGGCACCCCCAAGCGCAGGCTGTATGGCGGAACCATCAATACAACCCTCAACCATGAAGCTCAACATCGCATTTGTGAGGGCAAAAATATCACCAATAGGCAAGGGAAAACCTGTGGCTCTGTGGTCAACGTTGTGCGATTCGATAACGTCGATCACGTAGCCTTTGAAGGGACCGGGGAAGCCGGAGAGGGTGAATTGCTGATAGCCGACAGTAACGCTGAGGTCACCGCCGTGAGGACTGTTACCTGAGAAGCATGCGCCTCGCTCCACCTTCACCCCACTCGCTCCATCGGGGCGAGGGTGCGCCTAGCAATGCCGTTACCTGTCAGCAAGCTGCCAGTCGATTATTGTCTGTCCCTGGCTCGCGAGAAACGCATTGGCCTTACTGAAATGCCGACAACCAAAAAAACCTCGGTGCGCTGACAATGGTGACGGATGCGGCGCTCGCAGAACAAGGTGCTTATCCTCGTTTAGCCCCGCACCTTTTTTTTGAGCTTGCCCACCCCAGAGCATAAATACTTTAGCACCGCCTTGGTGATCGAGGTGGTCAATAATCACATCCGTAAACGTTTCCCAACCCTTGCCCTGATGCGAGCCAGCGCGACCCGCCTCCACCGAGAGAACAGCGTTTAACAGCAGGACGCCCTGCTCGGCCCATGCATTTAAGCAACCATGATTGGGCACACGAAAACCGATATCGTTTTTCAGCTCCTGGAAAACGTTACGCAGCGAAGGTGGTATTCGCTGCCCCCAAGCACTGAGAAACTCAGACCATGAGCCTGCCCAGGGCCGTGATACGGATCCTGTCCTAAAACAACAATCTTCACGGACTGAGGTGACGTAGCCTGCAGTGCACTGAAAAGAAGGTGTTCGGGTGGATATATCACTTTGCCGGCGGACTTCTCTGCGTGCAAAAATCTGGCCACGTCATACAGGAAGGACTGATTGTGTTCGCCAGCAATTACGCCCGCCCACTCTTTGGGTAGCTTGACCTCAAGCATTCTGTCCTCCTTTTTTAAGCACCCAGCTATTAGCGCCCGACCTCTTGCGCCCGCTTTTTAGCGCCTGATGGTGTTGGACGACCAAACAGCACACAACGGTCAACCAGGTCGCGGGTGACCTGATCAAGTCGAGACAATCAACCACGCGCACGGCTGGCACTTTAGTGCCATTGCGGTGACAATAGACCAACCTAAAGCCGATACCAATGACGGATGACCCAGGACATCAATGCACGAGCTGCCAACATCCCATCGGTTGTGGCACTGCGAAGCAAAACACAAAGTCTACTGGAACCTAGATTAAAGCTAGTGTTTGAGGACATGGCTGAGCATTTGTTCAACCTTTCTGCCAGTGCTCAACTAAGCGCGGACAATCGCAGCCGCAGCTTTGAGGCTTTCTCGGTACTACGAGCACAGCACAAAACCCTGATCAAAACGCTCTTGGCTCGAATTGATCGCGGCTTTGACAATCTGGTTGGCTCAGCGAAAGAGGGCTCAGGTACCGGCCTGCCCACCGAGCTTGACCTCGTCGACCTGAATGAATTTGAGAGTAATTTAGCGATTGATCGCATGGTGAAACTGGGGAATGAGCGCTACTGGTTGCCCCTAGAGGCTATAACGCTTCGCCTGGCGGCGGCCATAGACGTCGATCCCAAGTCTATCCAGCTACCCTTTGGTCTAAAAGTATGTTTTAGCGGTTATCGCACAGTGCTTGCGCCCCTCGAATTCAACGAAGATATTCTAAATGAATTGGACAAAGCCTATGCGCGCAACTTACTGCCCGAACTCCGCGAGGTGTACCAGCAACTCAACGCACTGCTAGCCGAAGACGGCCTGCTGCCCAATATTGAGGAAGACTTGGAAAGTGGCGGCTCAAAACTTGAAGCCAAGTCCAATGGCACAGGATCCAATAAGCCTCATCCTGCACCAAACCTATCGCGCCCGGACATAGAGACTGAACAGGCTTCGGCTCAATCAGACTCGGGAGCTCAGCCCCAAACAGCATTGCATGGCGCCCAACACCACCGGTCGGGGTGGCCAATGTCCCGCCGGCCGCCGCTGTTGCCCATATGACACAGAGCGGCACAGGCGCTGGCGATGCGCCCTTTCTGAGCGACTTCCCAGATACCTCATCCAAGCCCCATCCACGCCAACACCCACACCAACACCCACACCAACACCCACACCAGCATCCACACCAGATGCCGGGTGCTGTGCCCGGTGATATCACTACGATTGACGGGCAAATGACATCGGAGGTACCCAGTCGGTTTGCTAATAGCCAACCAGACTGGTCGGCCGCCGAGGGAACAGGGCCGGTGTTCGACGATGCTGTGGACAGATCAGCACCGGCGTTGTCGCCGCTCGATCAAGAAGCTCGACAGCTGGGGGTTAACAATTATCTACCATCCAGAGGTCAGCACCGGCAAACTGCAACACTAGGCGCCGGCATCCTTAACCGCCTACGTAGCCCGGGGGAATACGGCGGTAATCCGGCGACGCTTCAGACGGCCGACCAAGTCATTACGCAATCACAGGACTTGGTCGATCGCCTCATTAGCATGCGTCAACGCGGTATTCGATGGACGACCCAATCCGGCAAGTTGGTAGACGAGTTAGGCCTATCTAATGAGGTGGGCGATGTTGACCCCAATGTAAACAGCGTTGCTTTAGTCGATCAGTTGTTCGCTACGCTGACCAACGTTGTGCCGCCAAACCCACCTGTCGTCAATAGCCTTCATAATTTAAAGCTCCCTCTAGCCCAATTGTCTCTCACCGAGCCTGACTTCTACCGCAACAGGGAGCACCCAGCACGCCTACTGGTAGAGCGCCTCACAGAGCTAGCTGCGCTCACACCGCGGGGAAATACCCGAATAGAATCCAAGCTAAATGAGGTACTCGACCAACTTAATACTGGCTATGACGGGACGCACGAAGCCTTCGACAAAGCCCTTGCCAAGGTTACCGAACTCGCACTCGCCGCACTCAGCCAGCAGCAACGCACGATTCAACGGCAAGTTGCGGCAGACGATGGCAAAGAGAAGCGTAGAGTCGCTCGAGAAGAGGTAGCCCGCGGCTTGGCAACCGCAATGCCGCAAACGCAACTACCCACGCGGCTATTGGCGCTGGTAGATACCGTGTTGCTCGACGGATTAACGTTGCGCGTGTTGCGATCCGGCAAAGATACGCACTACCTCGATGTACTAGCAGCGTTAGCGGCCATCAACAGCGCCTTGCTACAAGAGCAACAACTCGATTCGGTGGAAGCAAGCGACGCTGTTGACGTGATCAAACGATGCCTGGCAGAGTCAGAGCTTCTCGACGCCAACAGCGAGCAGCTCCTCGGCTTGCTACTAAGCTCCCTGAGCAATGGGCAGCGCGTTGATCTAGTGGCATCGCCCTATTTGCACACCGACATTTACGCTGAACCGCAGTTTTCTGAACGACTGGGATCACTACCACGCCTCAGTCGATGGGTAAAACGCGCTCGCGAATTGCCTGTTAACAGTTGGCTATCGAGCACGAATGACCAAGGTATTGTCAGTAATCGACAGTTAATCTGGCGCAATGAAGCGGGCACCCGTTTCACCTTGGCAAACGAGCAAGGACAAGATGTCGAGCATCTTGATCTGCTAGCGCTTGCAAAGCGCTTGGCAACCAAACTACAACCGCTAAAAGCGTCAGAACAACTCTCTATCATCGAGCGCAGTGTTTTCTCGACACTCGAAGAAAAACAAGCCGACCTGCTGTCTGTTTCGCGTAAACAGCCGAAAGAAATGCTTAGCCGTGCCGAACTTGTCGACAAAGTCCAATCTATGTTGCGCCGAGCCCGGCGCCGCGGCGCAAATTACGTGGCAGCCGCTGTAACCTGCAGTGATCACTCCGCTTTGGTAGGTACCATAGAGACATTGAACCAAGCAGGACTTGTCGTTGAACACTACGGCAAGCTAGACGATAGTCTTTCAGGTCTCATTATTAACAGTCAGTCGACCGCCGCCGTTAACAATGGGCTTAGCACGCTCATACATGATCAACCGCAGACAAAGTATGGTGCTGTTTTAATTGACCCAAGCTTTAAAGATGGCCACAGCGTATGGCAAGGTCTTGAGGATTTCCTCCAAAAGACCTCGGTGACAGGGACGTCACAATCGAGCAGCAACCACGCCAGCGGGAGCTTGCCGCCGCCGTTGTCAAAACCTACAGCCATTTGTGCAATGACATGCCCCCCGTTTCTCGCTGCGGCAACTTGTCAGACGTGCAAGCAATGACTCGCAAAACGCACAGCCGATTTTTCAAGTATTACTGGATGGCAGCGCAGACGCAGGCGCCGAAGTTACGCGCCAATCGGGCTATCACTCCACTGCATTAGCGATTGCGCTCGATTGCGCTAAAGTCGCCTCGGTCACTCAACTTGCGGAGCTTTTGACCAATGCCGGACGAGAAATTCCCGCATTCAACATTCGCATCGCAACGGATTCGGCGCTGCACCATGATTTTCTCGAATTTGTACTGAATGCGATCAGTGACAGCGGTATTGGTACCGACCGGTTATGTATTGAACTTACCGACTCAACGCGTCTACGAGAGGCCAGCCGCGCGGCAGATTTTGCACGGGCGCTGCGATCGATAGGCTGCCAAGTTTGCGTTTCAGGTGTGCATCCCAGTCGTGGCTCCACTGCGCAACTGCAGGCGCTCAGTCCTCATATTCTAATCCTCGATGCCAGTCTTTGGCCCCCGGCCGAGGACAGCCACCTGGCGTCATTAAATCAAGCTATCAGTGACTTACATCACCTTGTTGGCGAACACGTGGTGCTTCGAGATGAGCGCGAAACAACGAGAGCGGTGGAACTAGGCATAGATCTCATAGAGTCACAGCTAGCAGCGGAAATAGACCCACAAGACCTTGTTGAGATGCAGCCTGTAATTAAACGTTGATAGGTAACAAGGGCCAGTCAACGACGCCAGCAAGTTTTGCGCAATCTATGGCTGCTTCGGTTCATGGGTAGTCCGCATGTCGTGGCCGTACTGTAGAGCCCGTGGTCGACAGAGAATCACGAAAACCATCTACTGAGATGCCATCAGCCCGAAGGACATCAGCGGCCAGTGAGTCCCCAAGAGCACTGAAGCGATCCACTTCCACCCGCTTATCGCTAAGCTGGGGATACTAGGCCGATCTTGATAGACGTCTGAACTGGCGCAAGTTATCAGCCACAATAAAAGCCAGCCCACACCAAACAATCCCAAATGATACGAGGGTTAATAACGGCGTTTCCTCTTTCAATATCAATTGTGCCACGATGAGTTGTAGCGACGGGCCGATGTACGACAGTAAGCCAACAGTCGACAGGGGTAACAGGCGAGTCGCGGTAACATGCGTGATTAATGGAATGGCGGTAAATGCACCCGAGAGCATGAGAAAGACGTCTACTTTCACACCGTGCTGCAATAGTCCCGCGCCTTCGTGAAAGACGATCCAAAGCCAGCCTGCCGGAAACAGGAATAATGACTCGATAAAGAGGCCTTCAATGGCGTCTGCTTGGATCTTTTTGCGGATCGCACCATAAAACGCAAAGGATAAAGACAGAGCCAATGAGATGACAGGGATACCGCCAACAGCGATTAACTGTACCGTGATGGCTAGCAGGCCCATAGCGATGGCAACCTTTTGGGGCGCTGAGGGCTGCTCTTGGAACAGCACCATGCCTATCAGCACCGTTAAGATGGGTAGCAGGAAATAACCCAAACTTGCTTCGGTCGCTTTACCGTGCGTGACCGCGTACAGGAATACACCCCAGTTAACGCTAATCAGTGCAGCGGCTACAAACATAACGATCCAAACTTTTGGATCGCGTAATAAACGAAGGACCGAGGCTACACGACGGCTAGCAACGAGCACCAGTAAAACAGCAGGCAGTGTCCATGCACCGCGATTGGCCAACACATCAATAGAATCAACCGGCTTAGTCTCTAGCCAATAGAACGCGGCGGCGCCCCAAATAAAATTGGCAATGAGACTGAGCGTAATACCCGCGCGAAAATCTCGGCTGGTTTTTTTCGGGTTGAAGTTAATGCTTGTCGTCATGCCTGTGCTCACGGGGAAGCCAAAGAGAAGCAGCGGCAATGATACGCGGACAATGCCGCTTTGCTAGCGCAGTCAATAAAAATCTTTCTTGCCACAACACCACTGCATGCCCCAAGACCACGTCTTAAGTGTTACCAGGTTGGCTAATTCTCTGTGGCAACGGAAACCAACTCGCCCAGGGCGCAAAAGTACAGACAGGTTTTAACTGGACTCAGTCCTTTATCACGCAGTAAACGATGATAACCGGCGAGTTGTTGTGAATAATGATCAACTTCTCGAGCCAAAAAATCTGCTCGGGTATCTTCTGGGTTGGGCTGGCTTGTTTTGTAATCAATCACATAGTGGGTGCTGCTAGATTCATCAAAGAAATAGCGGTCGATAATGCGCTTCCTTGGCTCCTCGGCCACATCCCAGAGCGCCCACTCGTTGTGCGCGACCGTACGACTCTCGAGCACCCAGCGACCCTGAGCACTTTTTAGTGTAATCGCTATAAGCTCAATGGCGCGTTGCCATGTGCGTGCGAACACATCGCCACAGAGACCGCCTGCGCGCAGAACTTGAGCCATCGCATTCGCGTTAGCTCATCAACATCCTCGGGTAATTTAGGCTGCGAGGCTAATAATTCCAAACCCCTGTGAACAGCGGTGCCTAACAATCTGTCGATGATATTGCCTGTCCTGAACAAATTGTCTGACACCGTGTTGCCAGCGGTCGCCGATATATGCTCGGTAGACGGCTCGAGTGAAGAAGCTGACAGGCGTTCAAGCTGAATCGAGGTCTCTTGATGAGGGTGCATAGAATGACTTCCTGCACTGACGACCGTAGCTTCCGCAGGTTCTGTAGGGGTTTGCAATGCATGAAATTTAATGTCGGCTTCTACAACCGGTTGCAACACACCCATGGGGCTTTGTTTAGCTGGCCAATTTGGCCATTCCTTCTCCGACGAGGCCTCCGCTGTTAACCACACACGTTTTTTAGCGCGGGTTACACCAACGTAGAGTAGCCGGCGTAACTCGGCAGCATCGCGTTCGGCCTGTAGCCAAGACAGGTAGTTGTACAGGCTCGGCGCATCAGCGGCTTGCCGATCGTCGGCCGCAATCAATAATCCGCTGTCATCCCCGACTGAGCGATCTGAGCCCACATGCAGATGCCAGCGCAACAACGGTTTATCACCACCTCGGGTTGCTTTATCGAGCTGTGGCATAAAGACATAGTCAAACTGCAATCCCTTTGACTTGTGCAATGTCATAATTTCTATCGCGTTGCTGTGTTCGGGATGCTCAGCAAATAACGTTTTAAGGCGCATTGCTAACCACTCAATATCGAGCCCAATCAGTGCAGCTTCAGCTGCGCGTAGCACATCAAAGAAACGCAGCGCGTCCCGCTCTGCACCCTCGGGCGTACACAAATCTCCCCCTAACCTAAGCCAGACTTGCTCTACCCACACGGGCAAGGACAGCCGGTCACGATGATCAACCGCCCAACTCAACACGGTTGCCAAATGGGCAGCCCTTGCTGCTGCCTCGGACGACAAGTGGGGAACAGCGCCATCTAAGCGTTGGCGCAAATTACCGTGCCTAGACCAAATGGTGTGAATGTCCGCTAGCTCTAATCCGCAAAAAGGCGCCCGCAGCAGCGCAAGTGCGGCCAATTCATCGGCAGGATTTGCCAGCCAGCGGCAAAGACACATTAAATCCGAGACAGTCGCCGTGTCAGCGAGGGGCTCAAGATCTCTGCCAACAAACGCCAATTCCTGATTGCGCAAGGCTTGCATCAGAGGCAGCGCATGACGCCGTGCGCGAATTAATAAGGCAATGGAGGCCTCCGGCTCACTTCGACGAAGATCAGCGATTGTATTTGCTATAAATACTGCTTCGTCCATTCCGTTGTTACTTGGGAATAGGTGAGAAGCAATGGCTGAGCCGTCTAATCTAGGGCGTACTGCGACAGCTTTGCTGTGTGTAACGCGTCCGCGAGCAAGGTCATCATGGGCGGGAAAAAGCTGTTTAAAGGCGGTATTAACCCAGGCTACAACGCCCTCCTGCGATCGAAAATTACGCTCAAGCATTAACGGTTCAAGTAGGAGGCCACCTATGCCTTTGTCCCTGGCTTCTAGAAACAATGAGACATTTGCGTAGCGGAAGCCGTAGATTGATTGCATGCCATCACCAACGAGAAAAAGCGTGCGTGGGTTGGTATTGCCCTCATTATGCTCGGCCCATCCACGAGTAAGCTGGCGTAGCAAACGAAACTGCTGATCCGAGGTATCTTGAAATTCATCAATCAAGATGTGTTCGATCTGATAATCGAGACGCAGGGCTAGATCGGTGGGATCGTCATCTGTGCCCAGCGCATCCTCCGCCGCAAGGGCTATGTGCGTGTAGTCAACCTTGCCATGCTTTCGAAATACGAGTAGCAATTGAGCCTGAAGTATTGGCAGCAGGTGCGACAAATGGAGCACCAACTGCCAGGAGCTATCTGCGCTATCGATAATGGGTAAGCGCCGTAGCTCTTTTACTAACTCGCCTATACCTTGCTCGCTGAGGCGCTCGATCAACGCACACAAGCGCTGCTTTTGGTCTTTCGCGGTCGTTGGAAACCCGACCGATTTATTGATGCCTTTTTGGGCTACGCCAATCACCCTCTTTCTTGACCAGAATGTTGCTCGCTTGACGCCAATCGGCTAGCGCTTGATACGAACTACCCAGAGACACCTGGGGTAATTCAAGGTTGGACGCAGCCATGTTAGCCAAGGTCTCAAGCTCGTTAAGATCCTGGGACAACCTCTGGGACAAGCGTTCCAGCACTGAAGAAATTAACTCTTGGACCGTGGCGCGAAGTGCCTGCTCAGCGTCATTGGGCGAGTAGTGCATACCCAGACGGTGGCCCCAATCGCCACGCCGACCTAATAGCTGTATCAACAGACCGCGGAGCTGTTCCCAATTGTTATCAAAATTACTTAACAGCGCCCTCAAGGCCAGCCCCGTTTGATCCGAGCCCTCGACACGTTGCAATAATCCTGAGACCGCCTCATTAAACAGCGGCTCAGGTTGATCAATGACCTCAACTGCACCACCCATAGCGCTGACAATGGGCATTTGGCGAGTCAAATCACTACACAGGCTGTCAATGGTGCGTAAATTAAAGATTTCTGCATCGAGAGACCACTGCTGTGTGTGCGCATGCGCAAGGAGAGCCACAGCAAGTTCGCGGGTGCGCAGCTCATGTTCTTCGCTGACCGGTGTTTTTTGCTGGGCCTCATGAAGCTTTTCCAGCAGCCGATCGCGCATTTCCGCAGCGGCTTTACGCGTGAAGGTAATCGCCAGGACTTGCTCGGGCCGCTCCACTCGGCTCAAAAGCGCCAGTAAGCGCTGTGTTAATAGCTCGGTTTTTCCAGAGCCGGCGGGCGCACTAACACAAAAACTGCGTGTGGGATCGACTGCGGCAATGCGCGCGGTGGTATCGGCGTCAGTGGTCATCAACATGCTCCAATGACTCATTCGCCTCAGTACCGCCTGTGTACTGATGGCGCTCTCGACACACCCCGCCAAGATCGCAGTATAAACAAGCGCCCGGTGTGGGGTTAATCGTGGCGTCACCGCGCGCGTAGGCATCCGCCAGCGACTCCAGGGTGTACCGCCAATGCTCAGCCAAGGCGGGCCAATCCGACAATGAACTTTTACTGCCTTTTAACTGATCCAACAGCGTCTGTTCTCGGGCTCTGAGACCCAGGTCGTCACCCAGCTCAACAAACGCCACATCTCCCCGCCTTACCCGGGCGAAAGCCAAACCTTGAACCTCCTGATTGAGGAGCGCATATAACGGTAATTGCGGGTCAACCGGACGATCACCAAGCCAACTACTGCGACTCGGACGACCGGTTTTGTAATCAATGACAAGTCGACGGCCGTCTTCGAGTGCATCGATGCGATCTGGCTGCAAATGGAGTTCCAGGTCACCAATACGCAACACATGGCGTTGCTCTCGCTCGACAACAACATATTCCACGGCCCTTTTCTGTTCATGGTTCAACCACTCTGCCACTAACAATCGAACACGGATGGCTTCAATATCCAAGCACGCGGAACCCACACGTTTACGCAGCGAGCCATGTTTATTGCGTTGTTCCAGAGTCCGAATGGCATCCTCCACAGAATCTGAAATCAAGGTGCTGCGCGCGTCGTCACTGAGCGCTTTGAGTTGCGCTGACCCACCTACGCGTCCCCAGAAATAATAGAGGGCATAATGAACCGCCGAGCCGCGTTCGGCCGCTGTAAGCCCAAGGCTTGTCTCGGCCAAGGGCATCGCTCCCAAGCGATGCCGCATCCAGGCTCGAAACGCGCAGGCGCTCTGGTTTTGCAATACGCTTGCGCCACCACCAAAAGGTACATCGGGACCGTCGACACGACCCTCGGTGCTGACATCGTTTATGCGCTCGAGTGGGACGGGGGTACGCCAATGTTCTGGTCTGACGGGGATCTCTGGCTTTAATGACGCTTGAACAACCAACAAGGTGCTAGGGCGCTGCTCCACACCCTCGGACCAACCGTAGCAACTCCCTGACACTGCCAGCGTGGGTCCTGCGCCAACTGCCAATCAATTGCTTGGCCCTGCGCAAGCAATCCAAATGAATCGGCGTTGGGCATAGCCCACTGACGCTGTAAAAGCAGGGGAATAAACGGTAGTAATCGCAGTTTAGCCGGAAGCACACCGGCCTGAAGACCACAAATATGGAGAGCATCGAAACTCAGTCCAACCGCCTCCTGAGGACCTAAAACCTGGAGGGCACTGGCCTCGGTTTTAGGTTGAAATACCATATCGTCCAAGCAGGATCGCCACAGCGAGACGGCACGCATGTAATCTATCTCACCGGCAACCTCATTAAGTGAAATAAGCTGATCAAAGCTGCGCTCAAAACGGTCAAGTTGCTGGTATTCCATGGAATCAAGTGCAGGTCGCGAGGGCCAGTGCCACTGCTCGAGCAAAGCACGCAGTCGCTCTACCCAGGTCACGAGGTCGAGTGTTTCGATACGCTGAGGGCTCGTTTTGCAATGCAGTGACCCGCTGGGCGAAGATGACTGCGGCGCATGCTGTACAACACAGTGACTAAAATCAGACCAGTCAATGGGATCAGCACCCAAATCAAAGAGCGATTTTATGAGGGCGATGGCCTCCTCAGACTCTTGAAAATTGGGCTCCAGTAAATAGGGAGAGCGCAGCAGAGCCAGCAGGCGTTGCCGAGTTAGCGGCTCGGTGTGCAAGGTGAGCGCAAGTAAGGCGTCGCGAAATAATGGCGCACTCGCCAAGGGCTGGCCAGTCGCAAAGTTAACGGGTAATCGATTATAGCGAGCGTCTAAGCAGTCAAATTCACGCCGCAAATAATATTCCAGCAGCGGCCGGTCGCGCTTGAAATTCATCAGCACAATGGCGGTACTGTGCCGGCCTTCTCTGTGTCTCTTTGCCGCCCACGCCGCAATGTGAGCTAACTCATCCTCGACCGATTCAAAGCGAACACCCTCAACAGGGGCCTCAGAGGCTATGGAAGTTAGTTGTGTCGTGGTACCCACCGTAGCAAGATGATTCAAGACCCGCCAGGTAAGCGGGGTGACATCAAGCATGTGAGCCAAATACACCTCGGGTTTCACCCCAACATGCAGCTGTGTAAGTTGCTGATAGGCATCGGCCCGGGTAGCCCAACCGCGATCGCGCAATACGTTATCAAAGCGCTCGAGCCACGCATAAAATGCCTGGCAATCCACGTCTGAGCGCATGTATTCCTGAAACATAGCGTGGCTGTTATCGGGGCCAAATTGCAGTATGGCATCGCGACAAATGCGTGCATGCTCTGCCGCAGTCTGAGGCTGCAGCAAGCGAAACGTATCGCCGTATTCATCGTCAGTGCTGATTATCGACAACCATACAAGCCGCTCTTCTAACCTGCTTAAGAGTTTTTGTGACGGCAGCTGTCCGCTTTCTATGGCTTCGAGCCATTGCGATTCTAACCACGCATCAACGGGCTCAATGCGCGGGTCATCAACAACCGTCGACTTTGATTGCTGTAACAGCAGCCAAGCGCTTGATAGTTGTCGCGCCAACCGACGCCCGGGCGTCAGGACGATTTTTCCCGCCTCGAGTGCGCCACGAACCGGTTCTATATCGACGAATAACTGATGCAATTTGGCTTTACCACCGTTTTCACCAACAGCCACCACATGACGTGGCCGCATTGAGAGGTTAGACTTTGCTCGGCCGGTGATGCGTGCCGGCGCACCCCATTACTCCGATCGTCCCCAACAAGTTGAAGGTAGCATGTCTCATCCTCGAATCCACAATGTAAATGTGGCCTCTCAGCAGATTTTGGTCGCACCTGCCGCTTTACGCGACAGAGTGACGATCAAGGAGTCTGTTTATGACCACGTAGCGCAGACGCGCAGCACAATTGAGGCCATCCTCGATCGAGCCGATCCACGTTTAATTGTGGTTGTCGGCCCCTGCTCCATCCATGATACGGCCGCTGCCATGGACTACGCTCGCCGATTAAAAGCACTCTCAGAGCGAGTTAATGATGCGCTCTACGTTGTTCATGCGGGTTTACTTTGAGAAACCGCGAACCACCGTGGGCTGGAAAGGGCTAATCAATGACCCACACCTCGATGACTCTTTTGATATTGAAGCCGGACTGACCATTGGTCGAACACTGCTTAGAGACATTCTGGAATTAGGCTTGCCCACAGCCACCGAGGCGCTCGATCCGATCACACCCCAATACTTACAGGACCTCATAAGCTGGACAGCGATAGGGGCTCGGACCACGGAGTCGCAAACCCACCGCGAAATGGCCAGTGGACTGTCCTCAGCTGTAGGTTTTAAAAATGGTACCGACGGCGGGCTTGATGTTGCAGTGAATGCGATGAAATCGGTCTGTAATCCGCATCGTTTCCTCGGCATCAACAGTGAAGGCAAAGTGTCGGTATTCGAGACTCGTGGCAATCGCTACGGCCATGTTGTTTTGCGTGGCGGTAGTGCCGGCCCTAACTATGACAGTGTGCATGTTGCCCTTTGTGAGCAAGCACTTGAAAAAGCTAGTCTGCCGCGCAACATTATGGTCGATTGCAGCCACGCAAATTCGGAGAAGAACCCCGAGTTACAACCCTTGGTTGCCGACAATGTCGCCAACCAGATTATTGAGGGTAATAACTCGATTATCGGCCTGATGCTTGAGAGCCATATCAACGCGGGTAATCAAAAAATTCCCGCCGACCTGGACGCCCTGGAGTAGCGTATCAATTACCGATGGCTGTATAGACTGGGAGACCACGGAGACATTGCTGCTGTCGATTGACGCTAAATTGCGCGAGAAGTTACCTCAACGCGGTTGATTTCGGCGCGCCGACGCGTGACCTCGTTCTGGCCATTTGCAGACTGCTAGAGCGGGGCAGCCCTACACGGGTAGGTTGACTAGGGCGAAGTCAGTAGCTCAGTAATAAGCCTGGCTACGATCGGTGTGGTCGGTGGCATCACGGACACCGGCCAGTTCAGGTATTTGTTCTATCAGCGTTTTCTGCACACCGTCTTTCAGCGTGATATCCACTGCACTACAGCCCTGGCAGCCACCACCAAATCGCAAAATCGCAAATCGGTCATCGGTTACCTCAACCAGCGACACCTCGCCACCATGGGCTGCTAGGGACGGATTGACCTCGTTGTAAAGAACATAGTTGATCCTGTCTTCGATGGGACTGTCGGCGTCGACACGAGGCATCTTGGCATTGGGTGCTTTGATCGTGAGTTGCCCGCCCATGCGGTCAGTCGCGTAATCAACCAATGCGTCCTCAAGAAACGGAATGCTACGAGCCTGAAACCAAGCGCGGAATGGGCCAAAATCGTGTTCGACATCTTCAGCGTCGATATCGGCCTCGCGGCAATAAGCGATGCAGGTCTCTGCTCGCGGCGTGCCGGGCTGGTTGATGAAAACTCGCACGCCCAGCGCGTCCTCCTGTTTGGCTAACAGTTCCGCTAAATAGTCCTGCGCTGACTCGGTAATGGTGATCATGTTTACGCTTCCGTTGGTAATACCTGAGTAGGTTACTAGGGTAACACAAACAGAGATAACTAAGCATTCATCAAAATATTTTGATATATTGGCAAAAACCTTTTGTCGAGCTTCTGTAGATGTTTCCCGCTTCACGCTTTAGTAGTCCCACTATTCCAATCCCTCATCGATGCCCTCAATCAGCGAATTGTGATCATCGACGGTGCAATGGGCACCATGATCCAGGACTACAACCTGAAGGAAGAGGACTACCGAGGCCAGCAATTCACCACGCACGGGAGCGACCTTAAAGGCAACAATGATCTCCTCAATCTGACCCGCCCGGACGTGGTAGAGGCCATCCACCGCGGCTATCTCGAAGCGGGCGCTGATATCATTGAAACCAATACCTTCAACAGCACCCGTATCGCTCAGGCGGACTACGGCCTCGAGTCTCATGCGCGAGCACTCAATTTAAAGGGAGCTATCATCGCTCGAAGAGCGGCAGACGCCATCAACGCACAAGCCCCGCATAAGCCGCGTTTTGTCGCCGGCGTACTCGGCCCAACCCCTCGGACCTCGTCGATATCGCCCGACGTGAATGACCCTGGGGCCCGTAATATCGACTTTGATACCTTGGTGGCCGATTACCATGAAGCAGTGGACGCGCTCTGCGAAGGCGGCGTCGATCTACTGATGGTGGAAACCATTTTCGACACGCTCAATGCCAAAGCCGCTATCTTTGCCATCGGCAAAGTATTCGCGCAACGAGGCATCGAGTTGCCTCTTATGCTTTCGGTGACTTTTCCCGATACCAGTGGACGTATTTTGTCGGGTCAGACAGCAGAAGCATTCTGGCACAGCGTTGCCCATGCAAGACCCCTGGTTATCGGCAGCAACTGCGGCCGCCGGTTTAAAGAAGTAGCACCTTTTCTGGAGGAACTCGCCGATAGCGCCGAGTGCTATTTTAGCGCCCACCTGAACGCAGGGTTACCCAATGCCTTTGGCGAATACGACGAGACGCCCGAGGATATGCATGCTGATTTCGCTAATTTTGCCGAGCGCGGCTATTTAAATCTAGCTGGCGGATGCTGTGGCACCACTCCCGATCACATTCGCGCAATTGCAGAGGCCGTTGCTAACAAAACGCCGCGCAAACTCGCTTCCCGCATTCAGACACCCACTTGAGCGGCCTCGAACCCTTTAGTTTCGCGGGTAAGAACTTTGTCAATGTCGGCGAGCGTTGTAACGTTACCGGTTCGGCAAAATTTAAACGTTTAATTGTCGATGAAGACTACGCAGCGGCACTGGATGTAGCAAGGACGCAAGTTGAAGATGGCGCCCAAATCATCGATATCAATATGGATGAGGGTATGCTGGATGCCGAGCATGCCATGGTGACATTTCTTCGGATGGCGGCGGGCGAACCGGAAATTGCCAAAGTGCCCTTCATGATTGACTCGTCGAAGTGGAGCGTTATCGAAGCAGGACTGAAATGCGTACAAGGTAAAGCGGTTGTTAACTCGATCTCCTTGAAATCAGGCGAAGCTGATTTTCTTGAGCAAGCTGCGCTGTGTCAGCGCTATGGCGCCGCGGTTGTCATCATGGCCTTTGACGAAGATGGCCAAGCGGATAATCTGGAGCGGCGTAAATCCATTTGTAAGCGAAGTTATCACCTACTCATTGAGCGACTAGACTTTAATCCTCACGACATCATCTTTGACCCCAATATTTTTGCCATCGGCACAGGTATTGAAGAGCATGCCAATTACTCGGTCGATTTTATCGAGGCAAGTCGCTACGTAAAGGCCGCCTTGCCAGGCGCGAGGGTATCGGGCGGCGTTTCAAATGTATCGTTTTCGTTTCGGGGCAACAATCCTGTTCGCGAAGCCATTCACTCGGTTTTTCTTTATCACGCCATAAACGCCGGCATGGACATGGGCATTGTGAACGCGGGGCAACTCGCGGTTTACACCGACCTCTCTGATGACCTGCGAACTGCAGTCGAGGATATGGTGCTTAATCGCAGCGAACAGGCAACTGAGCGCATGCTGGAACTAGCCGAGAGCTATCGCGACGCTACGAGTACAGGACAACGTAAAGAGGATCTTTCTTGGCGCGAGCGCCGGTGGCGAAACGCCTTGAGTATGCACTGCTAAAAGGCATTACCACCTACATAGAAGCCGACGCAGAGGAGGCACGCCAACAGTTTGACCGACCTATCCACGTGATTGAAGGCCCCTCATGGATGGCATGAATACCGTGGGCGATCTATTTGGCGAGGGCAAAAATGTTCTTACCGCAGGTGGTTAAATCGGCGCGTGATGAAGCAAGCCGTCGCCTACCTTCAGCCCTTTATTGAGCGGAAAAAACCGGTGGTGCGGGTAACAATGGCAAGATCTTACTCGCAACCGTCAAAGGGTGATGTTCACGATATTGGCAAGAATATCGTTGGTATTGTTCTGCAGTGCAACAACTACGAAATCATCGACCTCGGTGTCATGGTTCATTGCGACGATATCTTGCGAGTGGCGCGCGAGCAAGAAGGTTGACATTATTGGTTTAAGCGGCCTGATCACCCTTCGCTTGAGGAAATGACTCATGTGGCGGGCGAAATGCAACGACTGAACTATCAGATACCCTTGATGATTGGGGGCGCGACCACATCCAAGGCTCACACAGCAGTTAAAATCCAGCCTGCCTACCAAAACAATACCGTGGTTTATGTGCCCGATGCATCCCGCAGCGTCTTCGTCGCCTCACAGTTGCTAGGCGAGAAAAACACAGAATTCGGGGCCGAGATTGCTGCTGAGTATGCGTTGGTCCGAGAACGTGTGAGCAAGCGCCAAAAAAATACCCGCCGTCTCAGTTATAAAAACGCGCTCGACAATGCGTTTCCCATCGAGTGGCAGTCGTACACGCCACCGGTGCCACGTTTTGAGGGCACCGAGCAATTCTCCGACTATCCATTAGAGCGGCTTGTCGACTTTATCGATTGGACACCCTTCTTCATCACCTGGGATCTGCATGGCAAATTCCCAGCTATTTTGGATGATGCGGTGGTTGGCGAGCAGGCACGCGCGCTTTACGCCGACGCACAACGTATGCTTGAGCAAATGATCGACGAAAAGTGGTTGTCGGCACGCGCTGTGGTCGGATTCTGGCGGGCCCAACAGCTTAACGGCGATGATATCCGGGTTTTTGATACATCCATGCTACCGCTGGCCGATTTGCATCAGATGCGCCAACAGCTACAGAAGCGCCCTGGCGAGTACAACTTATCGCTTGCTGACTTTATAGCGCCCGCGGAGCACGGCCATGATTACATCGGTGGATTCTGTGTTACCACCGGGCATGGCGTGGCTGAGCGCGTCAAAGCCTTTGAAGAGGCGCACGATGATTACAACGCCATTATGCTAAAAGCCCTAGCCGACAGACTCGCCGAAGCCTTTGCGGAACACATGCATCAACGCGTACGAACCGAATTCTGGGGTTATGCGGCCAATGAGAACCTCAGCAACGATGACCTGATTAGGGAGCGCTACCAGGGTATTCGCCCGGCACCAGGCTACCCAGCCTGCCCCGATCATACCGAAAAATCCACGTTGTTTACGTTACTGGGCGCCGAAGAAGCCTGCGGTGTGGCACTGACAGAAAGTATGGCTATGTACCCCACTGCGTCGGTTAGTGGGCTGTATTTTTCTCATCCGCAAGCGCGGTATTTCTCGGTAGGGAAAATTGGTCAAGATCAATTAGAAAGCTTAGCGATACGAAAAAACATGCCGATGGATACCCTTGCTCGCTGGCTAGCTCCCAATCTCGATTAGCTGCTCGTCGTTATTGTCGAGGTTTCCAACTTGGGAGGTTTTACGCTAAAATTGTCATCTGCGATAACACTTTTTTGGCGCCGCTGTCCCACCCGTCAATGCCCACCCCTGAATGAGAGCCGTTATGAAAGACTCAGAGCCAAGTCAATCATCATCAAAAAAGTTAGCTTCATGCATTTACTCCAAAGCGTATTCGCCGCCGCATTGGGTGTGCAGAGCGCCAAAAATCGCGAGCGCGACTTTCAGCAGGGAAGCGCAGGTGTGTTCATCGCAGCAGGACTGCTGTTTACCGTGCTCTTTATCGGAGGAGTGGTTGCGGTAGTGCAGATGGTCATCGCAACACACTAAAGCTAAATTTTCCTACCACCACTGCGTCAATGAGGGGCATTCGCCCCTTCGCACCTGCCTTTAACCTACCTCGCCTCCTCAGGCGGGCATGCCGTTGAGCCACATCATTATCCCGGCAACCACAATGGTTACCAGCACCGCTGCCGCCAGCGTATCAGCTGCGCCATCCGTCATATTGCTTTTAGACATAATCAATCTCCAAATAAGTCTAGTTTAGGTATATAAAACCGCGCCATATTTTGAGATAAAGCGGCCCGTCGAGTCAAAGACTTTTGGAGATATCGTGTACCACTACAACGCAGCGGACAGTCAACTGCTGAAAGAGCGCGCTCAGCAATTTAGGGGTCAGACCCAGCGTTATCTCGCGGGGGACCTTACAGATGAGGCATTTCGCCCTCTTCGCTTGCAAAATGGGCTATACATCCAACGTCAAGCGCCTATGCTGCGCATCGCTGTGCCCTACGGTCTATTAGATAGTCGCCAATTACGAAAAGTCGCCGACATCGCAACGCGCTACGACCGGGGTTATGCTCATGTCAGCACCCGTCAGAATTTTCAACTTAACTGGCCGGCATTGGAATCGGTGCCTGATATTCTTGACGAGCTGGCAAGTGTGGATATGCATTGCATTCAGACGAGTGGCAATTGCATTCGCAACACCACCACCGATCAATTTGCAGGTGTTGCGCCTGATGAAGTCGAAGATCCACGCCCTTACTGCGAGTTGATACGACAGTGGTCAACGCTGCACCCGGAATTCGCGTTTTTACCCCGCAAATTCAAAATCGCTGTGTGTGGCAGCCTAAGCGATCGCGCTGCGATTTATTCACACGACATTGGCCTTGCCTTGCATCGACGGGCCGGCAATCAATTAGGCGTTACTGTCGTCGTCGGCGGCGGGCTGGGAAGAACGCCGGTTATCGGTTCGGTCATAGAAGAGTCCCTCCCCATTGAGCACATGATTTCCTATTTGGAAGCCATACTGCGGGTCTACAACCAGCTAGGTCGACGGGATAACAAATACAAGGCTCGCATTAAAATTTTACTTCGCGCCATGGGTATTGATGCATTTCGTACTGCAGTTCACCGCGAGTGGCAGACCCTGAAAGATGGACCCACGACACTCAAAGCGCAGACGTTAAAAAAAGCTCGTGAGCACTTTAACCTACACGGCTATGAAACCCTGGACGCTCAGGCGAGTGCCGCCTCACTAAAAGCTATCGACGACCCTATTTTCCAGCGATGGATTCAACATAATACCCATGGCCACAAGCAGGCCGGCTATCGCGCAGTTACCATTGTTCTCAAGTCACATGGGCGTGCTCCAGGCGATATCACCAGCGCGCAACTTGAGGGAGTTGCAGAGCTTGCCGACCAATTTAGCTTTGGTGAAGTTCGCAACACCCACCACCAAAATATGGTTCTAGCCGATGTCAAAGAATCGAATCTCTATACCGTGTGGCAGCACTTGCAAGCCCTGGGCTTGACTAGTACCGCCAGCGGTCATCTCACAGATCTCATTTGCTGCCCCGGCGGCGATTTTTGCAGCCTTGCGAACGCGCGATCCCTACCGGTTGCCGAGGCTATCGCTCAGCGGTTTGAAGATCTTGACTACCTATATGACCTCGGACCAATTGAACTCAACATATCGGGCTGCATGAATGCCTGCGGGCATCATCATATTGGTCATCTCGGTATTTTAGGGGTGGATAAAAAAGGCGAAGAGTTCTTTCAAATCTCACTCGGCGGCAAACAAGCGGACCCACCTACTGTTGGCAAGATTTTGGGGCCGTCATTCAAAGCCGAGCATATTCCCGACGTTTTGGACACCATTCTCACCACTTACCTCGCCCTGCGTGAAGAGGATGAAAGTTTTATTGACGCCTGCCATCGGTTGGGCATAGAACCCTTTAAGGAGCGCGTGTATGCAAGCCCTGCAAGTCCCTCCCACTGACGCAATGACAATCGCTGGCACTGACACTGTGTTTAGCGAAGTGCTCGAGCACTGCTCGGCGGCCGTCCCCATCAGTTTGAACGAATGGCAACGTCATCCTCGCAAACCGCCGTGGAGGTAACTACAGCAGACGATATTACCCCGCTCTTTTCGAGGGTCGACCAGTTGTCACTGATTGCCGTACACTTTAACGACTTTAACGATGGCCGCGGCTTCACGATCGCACGGAGACTTCGCGATACGGGGTTCAGGGGTGAGCTGAGGGCCACCGGAGATTTCATTGTCGATCAACTGCAGTTTTTAAGCCGCTGCGGTTTTGATGCCTTTCAACTTCCGGAGGGGTAGACAGTGAGCAAGCGCGCGCAAGTTTGCATGAATTTAGCGTGGTTTATCAGCAGGCCCTATCGGCGCACATCACGCTATCGACAACATGAGGTAGACCATGGACTCTAGCGGCATTACTTTCACCTTCGCCGCTATTTTCCTCGGGGCCGCCGTCTTCGCATCGGCGGCACTCTTCACCCGGCAACCCATTATCATTGCTTATATCGCGCTGGGCGCTCTGTTGGGGCCCTATGGCAGCGGTATTATCAGCAATGTTCAGTTGGTAGCTGACGCAGGCCACGTAGGCATTATCTTTTTGCTCTACTTGCTTGGCCTAGACATGCAACCCAAAGCACTGCTCAACAGCCTTCGTCAGTCGTCACTGGTGGCCGTTGCTAGCTCACTTATCTTTGCTGGGTCGGCTTATGGCATTGCCCGCGTTTTTAATTTCACACACAGTGACGCACTCATCATTGGCGCGGCGCTGATGTTCTCCTCGACGATCATCGGCATCAAACTGCTCCCCACTACGGTGTTACATCATCGACACTTGGGCGAGGTCCTGGTCGCATTGCTGTTGTTTCAAGATCTCCTCGCCATTGTCATTCTCGTGGTATTACAAAGCAGCGGCATGGACCAGATGGACCCTGTCACCATTCTTCGCCCGCTCGCCCTGTTACCCATCTTGGCAGGAGGGAGTCTGCTGGTGGTGAGATCGATATTGCTTCCTCTCATTGCACGTTTCGATCGCTACCACGAATACATTTTTTTGTTATCTGTGGGCTGGTGTCTAGGGGTCGCTGAGGTCGCTCAGCTCGTCGGCTTGTCGGCTGAAATTGGGGCATTCATTGCAGGAGTTGCAGTGGCAACCAGCCCCATTGCGCAATACATTGCCGTGAGTCTTAAACCATTGCGGGATTTTTTCCTCGTTATCTTTTTCTTTTCGGTAGGCGCTCAATTTGATCTAACAGCCCTGCCGACGGTGGCGATAGCGGGGCTCACCATGGCGGTAACCCTACTGGCCATAAAACCTGTGGTTTACCATCTATTGCTGCGCGGCGTAAGCGAGTCGCCCGGTCTTGCTTGGAATTTAGGTTTCCGGTTAGGTCAGTGCAGCGAGTTTGCGCTGCTGATTGGCGTCCTCGCCCTAAATAATGGTGTGCTCAGCACCGAGGCAAATACGCTGATCCAGGCCACGACTATCCTTACCTTGCTGGCCTCGAGCTATATCGTGGTATTGCGCTTTCCAACGCCTATCGCCATCCGAGAGGAACTGCGTCGGGACTAAACAGCAAAAGAGCAGCCAAAAAAATAGGGCCCGAGAGGGCCCTTTTTTTGACTTTGGACATCGATCAGAGATCGTAACCGCGTTCATCATGTAACACGAGGTCAAGGCCGATCGTTTCCTCTTCCTCGTCGATGCGCAGACCAATAACAAGGTCGATGAGCTTAAATAAAATCCAGCTGACGACTGCTGTGTACAAAAAAGTCGCCACAACGCCAGTGGCTTGGATACTTAACTGGCCACCTATGCTGCTCACACCCTCGGAAAATCCGTTACCGCTAAAAATACCCAGGTTGGGTGCACAGAAAATACCCGCCATCAGCGTCCCTAAAATACCCCCAACACCGTGCACTGGGAAAACATCCAAACTGTCGTCGATCTTGAACCTATTTTTTAACGTGATCGTTGCAAAGTAGCAGACAACCCCGGCTGTCAAACCTATCACCACCGCCGCGGCGGGCCCAACCGAACCAGAGGCTGGTGTAATGGTTCCAAGGCCTGCCACCATACCCGTAACGATACCCAATACTGAGGGCTTGCCATGGCGCAGCCACTCCATAGCCATCCAGGCGAGCGAACCACAGGCCGCAGACAAATGGGTGACCAGCATTGCCATCGCAGCACTTTGATCGGCGGCAACTGCCGAGCCGGCATTAAAACCAAACCACCCTACCCACAGCATGCCGGCACCGGTGACCGTCATCGTCAAATTGTGCGGCGGCATAGCGACACTACCGAAGCCTCTACGAGGACCCATCATGATGGCCGCCACTAAAGCGGCAACAGCAGCGGTAATGTGCACAACGGTGCCGCCGGCAAAATCCTGTAGCCCCATGTCACCTAACCATCCACCGCCCCAAACCCAGTGGCAAACGGGGCATATACCAACAGCAACCAGGCGACGCTGAATACCAGCATCGCCGAAAAACGCATACGCTCGGCAAATCCACCAACAATTAATGCGGGTGTGATCACCGCAAAGGTCATTTGAAACATAACAAAGAGTGAATCAGGAATAGAGCCATTAACACCGTCTATCGTGATCCCTGCGAGAAATAAATTTCAAAATCACCCAGCCAAGGACCCTGCTCGACACCCGCCGAACCAAATGACAGGGTATAGCCGGCAACAAACCACACGATCGACATCAGCGCAGTAAGCGCAAAGCATTGCATCAGTACAGACAAGACGTTTCTAACACGCACTAAGCCGCCGTAAAAAAGCGACAAGCCTGGAATCGTCATGAATAGCACTAGGGCTGTCGCGGTCAACAACCAAGCCGTATCAGCTCCCGATAAATCATTTGCGTAAGCCGGTGTCGCGGCAGAGCCCAAAAACATTAGCACAATAAGTGCGGCGGGTTTAAACATCACAGAGGTCCCCGTCAGGTTAGGTAGATATAAAGTGGTGAGTGTGCCACAGGATAGCGATAATCTCAGCAATTGGGTTGTCATTAACTAAAAGCCCTTGCAGTAACAGCGCACGACGCCTAATCTCTCGGTGGTTTCAACACCGGCCGGCACCAGCCTACCCTTTAACTCGAGACTAGCCACCTTGGCATTCCTATGATTAGACCACTTCACTGGCTTCTACGCTCACTATGTATGATTTGCATCTGCTACTTAGCCATTGCAAATGCAGCGATGGGCAATGCTCAAACTGTACCCAACGGTCGATCAGTGATCCTCTTAATCGGCGATGGTTTCGATGACCAACATGTCACCATGGCTCGTAATTACCTGGCCGGCCAAGGGGGAACACTCACTCTCGACACCCTTCCAGTGCGCGGCGCGGTACAGGTAGAAACCGTTGATACAAGCGGACAGCCACTCTATGTTGCTGACTCCGCAAATACGGCCACGACCATTGCGTCTGGCGTAGTGACCAACATTGGGCGCGTGGGCACTGCTCCAGATGACGCCGATGTTCAAAGTATTGCTGAACTGGCCACTGCCATGGTTGCGCACCGGCGTTGTTTCCACTGCTTCTATCACCGATGCCACGCCAGCAGCATTTATTGCCCATGTTGAAACGCGAGGTTGTGAAAACCCAGCAATCATTTTGGGCGGCGAGCGTTATGGTCAAACCTTTACCGGGTGTCCACAAGATGCCCTCGATAATGGCGGTCCGGGTTCAATTGCCGAGCAAATCGCGAGCTCTGATTTGCACGTCATTTTGGGCGGCGGACGCCAACACTTTGCAATGACTCAAACCCGTTCAACAAAAACCGTCATGGACTTGGCGACCGACAATGGATTCAAGGTCGTCACTACGCAGGAATCCCTGCTTGGCGCTGACACCAACAGACCGGTACTTGGGCTGTTTGCCGAAGAAGCACCTTCCGGTGAGATTACAGGGGTCCGACGGCCGTAGAGCTGAACACCCCGAGACATCTTGGTTACATACATTGCATGCCTATTTGGGTAGCGTAGAGCAACCACCGACCATGGATTGCGAGCACACCCCCGACTTTGAGCAAACACCCAGCCTTGCGAGGTTGACTGAATTCGCGATCAATCACCTGAGTAGCCCCGAGGGTTTTTTTCTTATGGTTGAGTCAGCATCTATCGACAAGCAAAGCCACAGCCGCAATCCCTGTGGTTCAATCGGCGAGGTCGCACAACTTGAAGAAGCGCTCGGTGTAGCACTACGCCATGCGGCGGTCCATCCCGACACGCTAGTGATAGTAACCGCAGATCATGCGCAAGCGGCGCAAATCGTACCTGAGCCGAGCCTTTACGATTCGCTCTCTATTCCCGTTTATTCCCCGGGTAAAGTAGCGCGCATCAACACACCCGGGGGAGTGATGCGCATTAACTACGCCACCAATAATTTTGTCTCCGAGGAGCACACTGGCGCTAACGTACCACTGTTTGCCAATGCGCCTGAGGGGGTTTCGATTCCAACTTTTATGCGCCAGCGCGATCTCTACGCGCTTATGGTGAAATACCTCAATTTGGAACAACAATAATCCCCACCGCTTTGGAGTGCTGATCGCATGAGTTTACGCAGCGTTGATGGTAAAGCCGTATCGAAAATTTGCTTGGCACCATGACATGGGGGCAACAAAATACCGTTGCTGAGTCCCATGCGCAGATTGACTATGCCCTCGATGTGGGTATCAATTTTATGGATGCCGCCGAAATGTACCCCGTCCCACCGCGAGCCGACACGCAAGGGCGAACCGAGGAATATATTGGTCAGTGGTTCACGAAAACCGGCCACCGCAATCGTTGGATACTAGCCACCAAAGCGACAGGCCCGCGGGAAGAAATGGGCTATTTGAGGGGTGGGCCAAATTTTAGTCGCGAACACATTATTGAAGCCTGCGAGGGCAGTCTGCGACGCCTGCAAACCGACTACATTGATCTCTACCAACTACACTGGCCCGAGCGCAGCGCTAATTGCTTAGGCCAGCGCGGCTATATCCACCCAGCTGAAGATAACTCCACACCCTTGGAAGAGACGCTTCGCGCCCTTGAATCACTGGTGAGTGCGGGCAAAGTTCGGACCATTGGTCTCTCCAACGAAACGCCCTGGGGCGCAATGCAATTTCTGCGTTTGGCAGAGCGCGAGGGTTTACCCAGAATTGAAACCATCCAAAACCCCTACTCACTGCTCAATCGACTGTATGAAGTGGGACTTGCCGAGGTCTCACATCGGGAAGACGTTGGCTTGCTGGCTTATTCACCACTGGCTATGGGTTTGCTAACGGGCAAGTACCGTAACGGCAAAATCCCAGAGGGCTCTCGAATGGCGCTGTTTTCACGCTTTACCCGCTACGAAGGTGAATCGATTGAAGCGGCCACCGAAGAATACTGTCGCCTGGCAGAAGAGCACGGACTGACGCCCGCGCAAATGGCGCTGGCCTTTGTCAATAGTCGATCATTTGTTCTATCAACAATTATTGGCGCCACCAGTCTCGATCAGCTCAAAGAAAACATCGCGAGCACCGACGTAACACTCTCTCCCGACGTGCTGAGGGGCATTCATGCCATTCACAAGCGTATCCCTGACCCTGCACCCTAAGCGGTTCAGGTGGTATAGCTATTTAAGTCCGCTTACAAGTTAACCCAGCTGTTGAGCGCTGCCAGTCTGAATTGAATACCGTCCCAACTCAGAATCACACTATCAGCGAGTACCTCAACCACGGTAATCCCATTGAGGCGCCCGCCCGCTAACAAGCGCTCTCCGTTAATGACCACACTTGGTGGTTCTGTCGATGCACTATGCTCGTTGTAGATCAGAGTGGGGATGCGATCTTTCTGCTGTTGGGACAAACGGTCAAGCAAGGGAGCTGGGTGCGGTGTCAATGGCGCTTCCCCCCATCTGTGCCTGAGCCTTGCGAAGCAAAGCTTCAATATCAATAGGTTGACCCTCTTGCTGCTCGATAGGATTTTGCGAGCCGAGATTATCCTGACCTGTAGCAGGCTGCTCTACCATGTCAGCAGCATCCGCAGTTTGAATGGATTCGTACAGCGCTCCCACCTCTTTGTCATCAACAGCTGTCCCAGCCAATTGAGGCACAGGCGCCGTGCTTATATCGATTGATACGGCCTCAACCCTGGTGGATGGTGGTTGTTTTGTGCTCGCGGGCGCCGCCCCCGGTATCGCGTTTGGTGCCGCTTCCTCGGCCGACCGAATATCCGCATTTGAGAGCCATGGTGCGTACAGTCGCTAAAGTAGCAGTAGCGTACCCATCCCTAAAGGGCACCAATGATCAGTCCCCATCGACGGTTGCTTGTAGGCGCCGCCAAATGGGTCATTGTTACGGGTTGTGACGATGGCAATTGCTGCTCTTGAGACCGCTGAAGCGCATCGAGAATGAGGACATTTCAATGCACCTCAATCAACTGTTGAGCCCTGGCGAGCCACTCATCCATGGCTGGCTCGCGAGAGAGTCGATAGCGAAGCACAAGTAGCGTTTGGGCATCCACGACACCTGTGACATCCAACCCCATACGCTCCTGAAAAAAGCGTACGCGCTGCGCGAGCTGGGCACTCAACACCCTGCCCGATAACGCCCTAGTTTGCCCATCAAGCTCTGCAAAAAGACCCGAGACTTCCGAGACAGCATCGGCTTCATCACCCTCGGCGAGCCTGCCCAACCAACCCGCTGGGGGCAGCCACAGGAAGCGGTAGCTGCCATTCCAATAACGAGCCAGAGAAGCGAGAGCAACGCTTTCTAACCCACCGGGGGTCATAACGGTGGCCTCAAGTCCGCTAAAAGCAACAATGATAACCGCCGCTTGAAATCGAGAGGACGTTTCTACGCCCACCATAACAGGGCGCTTAAGAGCGGCAAGCTCCTCCCAGACCGACGCCATATTAGGCTGGCAAAGCCACGGATTAGCACGGACTTGCGGGCAGTATCCCGCTTGTGGAACCACATCGCTGTGTAGTTGCCAAAACCACTGCTCAGCTAAAGATGGCGTCAGTAAATACGATGGTTTGAGTTCTTGCCCCGACTGCCCGGAGGGAATGTTTGGCGTATTGGCGACGTCCGCTTGAGGCGCTGTAGCACTGGCTGCCCCGCCTCTGTCTACCTGTTGCTCTTGCTGTAGACCAGTGAACCACTGTGCTGGCGATAGTTGCACCACTGCAAAACCAATCGCCACCGCCACAAAGATCGCCCAAACCGCACTGGCAACTAGCCAGGGTTTGTTGCGTGGAGAAGCCTTTGTTTCGGTTCCAAAAACCTCTCGCGCTGCAGAGCGAACCAGCGCTTTTGAAATCGTTTGAGATTGCTGCCCATACGCGCCCAGCAATATGCGCTCGCACAATACATTGATACGCCGGGGAATCCCGCTGCTCAGCCGATGCACCTCATGAATGACTCGGTCGCTAAAGAGTCGCTGGCCTGGCGGTAGTCCAGCCACTTGCAGCCGGTGATGCACGTAGGCTTGCGTCTCTGCTTCGCTCAGTGGCTGCAGGTCATAACGTGCGGTAATTCGCTGGTTAAGCTGTCGCAACTCTGATCGGCAGAGCTTTTCGGACAGCTCAGGCTGACCAATAAGAATAATCTGCAGCAGCTTTTGTTCATTGGTTTCTAGATTAGTCAGGAGCCGTATTTGCTCCAGAACATCAAAATCAAGATGCTGCGCTTCGTCGATCATTAAAACTGTTTTGCGTCCGGCGGCATGATTGGCGAGCAAGAAGGTATGCAGGGCATCGGTGGCAAACTTTAAACTGCCGGTGCCCTTAGGGTAGTCAATACCAAACTCGTCACACACCGTCGCTAGCAGCTCAATGGCGCTCAGGGCTGGATTTAAGACAATCGCCAAGTCGGTGGTATCGGGAAGTTGCTCAAGCAAGCAGCGATTAATGGTCGTTTTGCCTGTTCCTACCTCTCCTGTCAGCAAGATAAAACCACCGCCGCTGCCCACACCGTACAGCAGGTGTGCCAAGGCATCTCGGTGCCGCGGGCTCATAAATAAATAACGCGGATTAACCGAGATCGAGAAGGGAGATTCGCTAAGACCAAAAAATAGGACATACATACGCGTGCAACGCGGACCATTGGGGGTTAAACACGAAGCGGGAAGCTTGGCACAGAAAAGACTTTTCGGCGAACATACTTGAGCGTCAAAAAAACATACTGTATGTTCAAAACAGGTTAACGCACACCTCTGCCGGCAAATACCGGGACACCACTATTGAACTTATTCAGGAGATTATTTGATGGCACTGCCACCGATTCTCAAGGACACACTTCGTCTGCCCGTCGTAGGGTCACCTCTTTTCATCATTTCCAACCCAGATTTGGTCATTGCACAATGCAAAGCGGGTATCGTTGGCTCTTTTCCTTCGCTCAATGCCAGACCCGAGCCCGTGCTAGAAGAATGGTTGATCCGCATCACCGAAGAACTCGACCGCTACAATCAAGCAAATCCCGACACACCGGCGGCGCCCTTTGCGGTCAACCAGATCGTACATGGCTCAAACAATCGCTTAGAGTACGACCTGGAGATGTGTGTAAAGTACAAAGTCCCCATTGTTATCACCTCGCTCGGCGCCAAGGAAATGGTTAATGAAGCGGTGCACAGCTACGGTGGCATAACGTTGCATGACATTATCAACAATCGGTTTGCCAAGAAGGCCATTGAAAAAGGCGCTGACGGCTTGATAGCTGTAGCCGCCGGTGCGGGTGGTCACGCGGGAGAACAGTCACCCTTTGCCCTTATTCAAGAAATCCGAGAGTGGTTTGATGGCCCCCTGCCATGCTCGGGCTCAATTGCCACCGGTGACGCGGTACTCGCGGCTCAAGCGATGGGAGCCGACCTGGCTTATATCGGATCGGCATTCATTGCCACCGAAGAAGCCAATGCCGAGCAAGCCTACAAACAAGCCATTGTTGACTGTGGTGCCGATGACATTGTTTACAGCAACCTGTTTACCGGCGTGCATGGTAACTATCTGCGACCGTCCATTGAGAACGCCGGCCTCGATCCCGACAACTTACCGGTGAGCGATCCGTCAGCCATGAATTTTGGCTCGGGCGGTAACACCGACGCCAAGGCGTGGAAAGATATATGGGGCTCAGGACAAGGTATTGGCGCTGTGAAAACCATTGGCTCAACCGCTGACTACGTTGCCAAGTTGCAAGCCGAGTACCAAGCCGCCAAGGCAAGGATTCTCTCGGCATGAGTAACGACAACCGTATACCCCGCTCTCGAGAGGATGACTACAGCCCCGAGATCGTCAAAGCACGGCAGGGCTTTATCGAGGCGAAGACCGGCGTCAAGCTCGACCACAGTATTCAATATTCCTATGACCCCCACGTGATGGCGGGCAACATTGAGAATATTTGGGGCGTTGCGCAAATACCCATCGGTGTTGCCGGGCCCTTTTGGTCGACGGCGAGCACGCACAGGGCGAGTTCTATGTGCCCATGGCTACTGTCGAAGGCACTATGCTCGCCAGCTACAACCGCGGTATGAAGGTTATCCGCGAGTCAGGTGGTGTCAAAACCACGATATCAGCTGAGTCCATGCAGCGTGCACCGTTGTTTATCTTTGCGGATGCCAGGGACGCTCGAGACTTTCAGCTGTGGCTGCGAGAAAATTTTGCAGCCATAAAAGCACAAGCCGAAAGCACAACATCAGTCGGCAAATTGCTTGAAATTGAAAATTATCACGCACACAACTTTATCGCGTGTCGGTTTGACTACTCGACGGGCGACGCCGCCGGTCAAAATATGACCAGTCGCGCCACATTTTTTGCCTGCGAGTGGATCCGCGAAAATTACCCGGGCAAACTTCGCAATTACATATTGTCGGGGAACTTTGACACCGAAAAGAAAACGTCATCGGTCAACATGCTTAAAGGTAGAGGACGACGTGTAACCGCTGAACTAACGATCCCGCGTCAAGTTCTCATCGATAATCTCCGAATCACGCCTGAGCAAATGCAGTACGGCTATCAGGTCTCTACGCTATCTGCGTTTATGACCAGCAGCTCAAACAACGCCAGTCATCCTGCCAATGGTCTAGCTGCGCTTTACTTGGCCACAGGGCAGGATATTGCCAATATTGGCGAATCCAACCAGTGCACCGTTTATCAGCGGGTAACTCGGGACGGCGATCACTATTTTTCAATTACCCTGCCCTCGTTGATCATGGCAAGTTACGGCGGTGGCACCAGTCTACCCACGCAAAGTGAATGCCTGCAGATGATGGACTGTCTGGGCAAGGGTAAGGCCCTTAAGCTCTGCGAAATTGCGGCGGGCCTAGTGGTAGCCGGCGAGCTTTCACTCGGAGCCGCCACGCGCATCGACAAAGCTACACGAACCAACGAGTGGGTCGAAGCCCATGAGCGGCTTGGGAGAAATCGGTAAGTTTTCCTCGATCCCATGCGCGGGTTTCTTAATCAAGTTTAGAGGTCATCTGTAAGTGGCTGGCAGCGGTATAAAGGCTAGTTGCTTACAACAGACAAAACCGACTCGGGAGGAAAAATGCGCAATCCAAGGGGACAATGGTGGCTGATAGGCGCATTGCTCGGCTTTTTATCACTGGCGTCCCTTGCCTCAAATGACGAACTTGGCGACCCAATGGCCCCCGGTTTTGAGCTTCCGGTTATCGCAAACGGGTCGGGGCGATACGCGCTGGAGTCGTCTCTGGGGCGCGTTACGTATCTTGACTATTGGGCTTCTTGGTGTGGCCCGTGCAGAATCTCACTACCCGCACTCAACGAGGTTTATGAAGAGCTTCGAGATCAGGGCGTGGATATTATCGCTGTCAGTGTTGATGTGGTCGAAGAGGATGCCCTCGATTTTTTAAAAAAATACCCGGTTAACTACCCAGTGCTTCTAGATTCAGAGGGCAACGTCGCGAAAGCCTATGGCGTAAACGGGATGCCCTCCGGCTACTTAATTGATCAAAAGGGTGTTATTCGCGACGTACACATTGGGTTTAGGCGTGGCGATGAAACCAAAATTCGCCAGCGCATTATGGAGTTACTCACGGCAGAGTCTTCATCATGACTGACGTAAACAGCAATACCCGGCCAAAGGACATTCTGTATTTTGACGGGCAGTGCCCCCTGTGCAGCCGAGAAATGGCTAAACTCCGGGTACTCAAAGACGACAATCTAGAGCTTAGAGATATCCACGCCCTAACGAACGACGAAACCGCTGCCGATAAAGACACCCTGCTTCGAGTGCTACACCTTGAACGAAACGGCCAGTATTTAACGGGCATTGACGCCAACATTGCTGCTTGGGAACACACACCCTACGGCGCTTTGTGGCGCTGGATGCGCTGGCCACTCATCCGCGTTGTGGCCGGCTGGTTTTACACGCGGTGGGCGCTTGGGCGCTACAACAAACTCTACAAATAAAGATCAGACTCAAAGCCAATATCTGGTTTTTTTCAACCAATGAGCTCAGTAAGGATTAGCACCCATGGCGAACTGGTCGCACACCGATATCATGGCACTTGAGGGTCGCTTTAGAGCGAACCTCATCAATACGATTGCGGGCTTCAAGCCGGCGCTCTTGGTGGGCACCGCAAGCGCTGCGCAGGAACCCAACCTTGCTGTCTTTAGCAATATTTTCCACATAGGTGCCTCGCCACCGCTCATTGGTTTATTGGTACGACCCAGTCCCGAGGGTACCGAACGCCATACACTGGAGAACATTCTGGATACAAAGCACTTCACCCTGAATCACTTTTCCCCGGCGCAGGCAGCTAGCGCCCATTACACATCGGCGCGATTTAACCGACCTCAGTCCGAGTTTTTGGCCTGTGGTTTCGACGAACAGTGGCGCGAGGATCACCGTGCGCCTTATGTCGCTCATGCCGCCATTCAAATAGGTTTGGAATTGGTCGAGCACCAGCTTCTGGCAGTCAACCAAACTCACCTCCTAATCGGCTCTGTGAGGCACATATACACGGCTGATGAGTTGGTTAGGCCCGATGGCTCAGTGAATCTTGAAAAAGCAGAGAGCACGGTGGCAGCCGGACTCGACAGTTATCACAGCGTTGGTCCTGGCCAGCGGTTTGACTATGCTAAGCCTGATCAGCCGCCGCGCAAAAAGTCGTAGCGGCAACCTTCTCGTAAAAGCAGCGTCTTCCCGAGCAACAGCGTGCCAGCTACAGACCCGCGGTCGCTCGGATAACCACGCTGTGATCAATTCACAACACGGCCGCTTACCGGATGCTTTTCCGCATCTATTCGAGAGAAAATGTTATAACTTAGCGCTGTAATTCACTCCCTTGAGAGTCTGCAATCCTAATTTTGGCCACTCCCGCGGCGGCGCAATCATTTATCCGAGGATTTACTATGCCAAACTCGACGACTCAGCTACATCTTGCCAAGAACATGAATGTCAGCCCCTCAACAATGCTACAGCGACCGCAGTCCAATGCGTTAACGCATGCATTTTCAAGGGCTTTATCTTGTTCGTTGCATCTGTCGCGCTTGACCGTTCTTTCTGTCACGCTATCCCTGCCTCTCTGGTCGGCGTCGACAACTGTTGCGCAGGAAGTTCCCGAGCGATCTGACATTGCAGCTGAGTACAAATGGGACCTCACTGCAATGTATGAGGACACCGAGGCATGGGAGTCGGATAAAGCTCAGCTAACTGAACTTATCCCCACGGTTGTGAGCTACAAAGGCCGACTGGCAGAAAGCGGCGAAACCCTGCTTGCAGCTCTCGAGCAAAGCGAAAAAGTCAGTAAAATCGTGGGCAACCTGTACGTCTATGCGGGACTAAAGTCCTTTGAGGACACCCGTGATTCTGACAACGCGGCGCGCTTCTCGCAGGCACAAACCGTTTACGCCCAGTATCAGCAAGCCACCTCGTTTTTCTCACCTGAGCTACTCGCCATACCCGAGGCAACACTGAACGCCATGGTAGAAAACACCCCAGGGCTCGAAATATACCGTCACTATCTCGACGAAGAGTCGCGAATGCGGGCCTACACCCTGAGCGAGGCGGAAGAAAAGTTGCTTGCAATGGCATCGGATCCCCTCGACAAATTTGGCAGTGTTTTCAGTGCCATCGATAATGCTGACCTGAGCTTTGGAACCATTCAAGATGAATCGGGCAACGAAGTAGAACTCACCAAGTCTCGCTACGGTGCGTTCCTTCAATCGCAAGATCGCCAGGTTCGCGAAGCCGCTTGGGTTGGGCTCTTCAGTGCTTACAAGAATCTCAATCATACGCTGGCTGCAAACTACGAAGGTCACGTCAAAGCACGAGTTTTTGAGTCTCGTGCACGTGGATTTGAAACCCGTCTGGATGCAGCAACGTATTCCAATGCCATTCCCAAGACCGTTTTTGAATCTGATTGAGGCCGTTCGAAAAGGTGCTGGACCACTGCAGCGTTTCTTAAATATTCGTCGCGAGGCGCTGGGAGTGGAACAGCTAGAAATTTGGGATATGTACGCGCCCATTGTAGAGCCCACAATTAGCAACATCAGCTTTGATGAGGCCAGCGGACATTGTCGCCGACGCACTTAGCCCGCTCGGTGACGATTATTTGGAAATCTACTGGAAAGGCTTTGATGAGGGTTGGGTTGATGCCTTTAATAATCGCGGCAAACGCGGTGGCGCCTACAGCTGGGGAACCTATACATCCAAACCCTACCTATCGATGAATTATGAGGGAACGCTGAGCGATGTATCAACTCTGGCCCATGAGTACGGCCACTCGATACACAGTTATCTTACGCGCAACACGCAACCCTATGTCTACTGCAGCTATCGAACTTTTATTGCCGAGATTGCGTCGATGACGAATGAGGCCATCCTCATGCAAAAAATGCTCGGCGAGGCAAAAACTGCGGCAGAGCGCGCCTATCTGCTGAGTAGTTACCTCGATGAGTTCCGCGGTGGTTTTTATCGACAAACGTCCTTTGCAGACTTTGAGATGCAAGCCCACGCCAAAGTTGAGGCCGGTGAAGCACTCACCGCAGACGTACTCAACACCATTTATGCAGACGTCTTTCATGCCTACTACGGCGATGCAGTCAATGCCCATGAGCTCAATCAGATTGAATGGAGTCGCATACCGCACTTTCTGCGGGGCGACAACTTCTATGTCTATCAGTACGCCACATCGTTTGTTGCTGCTACCGCCCTGGCAAAACAAATTTTGGAAGAAGGGAACCGGCACGGGATCGTTTCTTAACCATGCTTAAGTCGGGCTCCAATGATTACCCAATCGAACTATTGAAGAAGGCTGGCATCGATATGACCACACCCCAACCGGTGTACGATACGATCGCCGTATTTGATGACTATGTCGATCAACTCGAGCAGGCATTGGCCGCTATGGCCACTCCATAAGCCCAAACACGCCAGGCGACAAGGACCCTTCATGAGCGAACAGCGCTCCTCCGAATACCTCAGCACGCTTGAGAAAGGCCTGCGGGTACTCAGGTGCTTTTCACGCGAACAGCCGCGCATGACACTAAGCGAGGTAGCCAAAGCGACCAACCTCAGTCCGGCGGTCGCAAGGCGTTGTCTGCTTACTTTGAGTGAGCTGGGCTATGTCGGCAAAATCGACAACAGTTTCCAGCTCAAACCTGCGGTTCTCGAACTGTCCACACCGTTCACCGAGAGCTTTAACGTTGACAACATCATTCGACCACCCCTGCTTAAACTGCGTGACATTACGGGAGACAGTGCCTCCTTTGCGGTATTGAAAGGGGCTGATGTTTTGTACGTTAACCATATTTCCACCCATCGGGTGATTCGACTGCAGGCCAGTACCGGGACACGATTTCCGGCCTTGGTGACCTCGCTAGGTAGGGCCATTCTCTCGGCACAATCGGACGGAGAGATAGATGCTTTTTTATTTCGTAATCCGCTAAAACCGCGCACCAAAGTCACTGTTGTTGATCCGACAAAACTAAAGAAGGCCATTTTGCAGGCACGTAACCAAGGTTATGCGGTTGTCAGTGACGAGCTTGACTACGGAGTGACATCAATCGCCTGTCCGGTCATCGTGCCAGGCTACGGTGTAATAGGCGCCATCAATAGCTCAGCGGCCACAGGCCAGATTGAGCTAGCGACCTTTGCCCATGATAGGGCGGCCGCACTGTTTGCGACTCGCGACGAGTTGGTTCAAGAACTGGCTAACGCGCCAGATCTTGTGAGAGTCATCAGTCCTTAGCCTGAGCACCACCCGACGTGGTGTTAATATTTAACGCTTCGTACCACGCGCTTATGCCGTCATTCACCCGTTGGCCATGACTAATATTACAAAGATGTCCTCCGCCGGGAACGGTGAGTTCTTCCGCCCCCGTTAGGGACTGAATGGCCCGGGCATGGGCCTTGCGAGAAGCCGTTTCTAAGCTGCCGACCACCGTCAGGATGGGCAGCGTAAGCCCCTCAATCTCTGCGCGTAGATCCATGCTAACAGGAGTTGCGCCGTCGGTGAGCAGATCGGCGCCACGGTAGGTATTGATGTAGGACAATATTTTCTGCGAGGTTAATGTTCCCATGCCCTGGTAGACAAGTGGGTGTTGCATCCAGTGCTGCCTAAAACGCGCCAATTCGCCCTGCGCGAGCAGCTTCTGTAGGTTTCAAACGGAATCGCTTCACCCGATGACTCGTCCACCGCCAGTCCATCGACGTGTCCACCCTGAAGAACAAGCCCAGCAAGCGACTGCTTACCAAGCACCGCATACCGTAGGGCCAGCCGTGCACACCCTGGGAAACGCCGTATAAAACCACCGGCGTATCAAAATAGCTTACTAGAGCATCCAAATCCTCAAGTTCACGCTGGAAGTTGGGGGCTACCCCTGAATGCCCAAAACCACGCCGGTCATAGCGAACCAGGCGTACTCCCCGGTCGGCGAGCGCTCGCTGCTTAACAAACGAGCGATGATCAAGCGTCCAGCCGTGCAGACAGATAACGGTCACCTGAACAGGGATCGACTGCGATTGAGTAACAAAAACATCCCGTTTGCCATCACCCAAATCAACCGTAATGAGGTGCTCTGCAAATACTGGCAACATGGGTTACGTCTCAGTCTTGAACGTAATCGACGGCGCCCTCTGCACCCTGCCAGAGGGCATCACCCACCGGCGCTTCGCTCTCCTCAAGGATATGACCAACCAATCCCGCGCAGCGAGCGACTAGCACCACCCCACGCATCATGGCCGACGGCACCCCCGCCTCAAGCAGCAGGGCTGCCAGAACCGCACTGACATTCATTACCAGTGCGCGCCCAAGTGACTCGCTCAGGGCTTTTTCTAAGGCCAACATGGCTTGGTGGGGACGACTTTCTGACCCCAGCATATCGAGCAGCTTGTCCACGCGCGGGTCGCGTCCGGTATGGATAGGGTGACCAAATCCGGGATTGGCTGTTTGCGAGCGCGATAATCGCTCACCAGTTGTTGCGCGGCAAGGTCCAAATCATCAGCGGCCAAGAGGCAATCAGCGACCTCACCACAGCGACCAGCGGTGCCAGCGTAGCGATCACCAACACCTAATAAGCCTGCTGCCACCGCACCCTGAATTGACTCTGGCGCGCCATGGTAGGTCAATCTTGACGCCACAGCCGAGGGTACCAGGCCGTGCTCCATAATGGTTACTAAAACCGCATCAACGAGTTGGATTTGGCGCTCGCTTGGCGGCTTACCCAGCGCCTGAAGCAGGAATGCGGCGGTAAAGCTGTATTGGCCCACCACGTCGTTAACCAAGTCTTTTCCACGCAGACTGATACTGTCGGCGTCATAGCCACAAATTCGGGTACTTGCCCGGGGAGATGGGTTGCTCATGGTTGCCCTCATGTTCGACGATTAAAAGTGATCCAAAACAATCGATATACGGTATCAGACTCAATTCGGATTCCGAATAGTATTTCGATTATCGAAAATCGTAACAATAAATCACAGAGGTGAGACTATGCATCACAATCGCACACTACTTTCCCTTGGAGTGCTATCAGCGCTTATGGCAACCGATGTCGCGGCCCAGGCGACCCTTGAAGAGGTAGTCGTTACCGCGCGCAAGCGCTCCGAGACATTGGCCGAAAGCCCCATTTCGGTCAAGGCGTTTACCGAGGCTGAAATCCGCGCTGCAGGTATACAAACGCCACAAGATTTCGTTGACCTTACTCCCAACGTCACGCTTGTGCAGACGCAAAGCACGGGTAACTCGTTCTTGAACATCCGGGGCGTTTCGTCGGCTCGAAACTCGGAAATGGCCGCCGCTGTATTGATCGATGGCGTGTTGATGTCCAACCCAACTCATCTCAACCAGCAGCTGTTCGACATCCAGCAAATCGAAGTACTCAGGGGTCCACAAGGGGCGCTCTATGGGCGCAACGCGATTGGTGGTGCCATCAAAATCGAGACAAAAATGCCCGGTGATGAGCCCGAGGCCGAGATCCGCGTTGGCGCAGAATCGGCGCCCGGGTACAGCGTTAAGGGCCTTGCCAGTGGTCCGCTTACCGAAGACGGTAGCGTGAAGTACCGTATCGCGGGATCTTACATAGATCACGACGGCTATCTCGACAACGACTACTTAGACGAGAAAGCCGATCCCTACCAGGACACATCGGTGCGAGCGCGCATCACGTGGGACGTTTCAGATACGCTCACAACAGATTTCCGTGCGAGCTATTCACAACTGGAGACCCAGGCATTCTACTTTGTCATTGACGCCGACGCCGATGACGTCGACATCCCTATTCAAGTAAACAACCCCGGTGATAACGAGCGGGAGTTTACCAGCGCTAGTTTCAAGTTCGATTGGGATCTAGGCTTTGCCACGCTGACTGGTATCACCGCCTACGACGAGGTCACCGAGATCGCCAGTGGTGACAACTTCAACTTCTTGCCTCGTGAAGCCACATTTAACTTCTTCAATAACGATCCATTTGGCGATTACATCAAGTTTTTGACGGGAGATGATTTCACCGACCTCAGCCAGAACCAGTTTTTAGAGGTCGAGTCGCTCAGCCAGGAGCTCCGCCTGACATCGAATAACGAAACAGGCTTACGCTGGATTATTGGTGCCTACGCTATTCAAACCGATCGCTACATCTCTACGGGCGGCCAGATCGATCGTGGCCTGGGTGTATTTAATGTCGAACGCGACTTCCGGCCTCAAATTTTCACCGACTACTTCACTGACGGTGTGGTTGACGATATCAGCCCCCAACTGGGTGTGCTTGCCGATGAGCAAGACAACTTTGCCTGGGCCGTATTTGGTCAGGTCGAGTTTGATGTCTCGGACAACCTAGAGGTTGCTTTCTCGCTGCGCTATGACGAAGACACTCGCGAAAATACGACCTTAACTCCACTGGAATACAACGTACCCTTCAACGCAAGTATCGTATTTGGCGAGAAGCGGGAAGAGACTTGGGATGCTGCTCAGCCCAAGCTAACGGTTCGCTGGCGCCCATCTGACAACTGGATGGTTTACGCCGACGCCAGTCGCGGTTTCCGAAGCGGTGGCTTTAACCAAACCGGTGTTGGCTCTGCGGTAACCTACCCCGGTATTGAGGATATTTTTGACGAGCAAATTGCCGATACCTTCGAGGTAGGTGCAAAAGGTGACTTGATGGACGGTCGCCTACGCTTGAGTGCTGCGGCGTATCACACCACCTTGGAAGGCACCTACTTCTTCTACTATGACGCCGTAACCAACACGCAGAACCTCGGCAGCATCGATGAAGTCGAATACACCGGCCTAGAGATTGAAGGTAGCGCCCTTGCCGGTGAATACGTCACAGTGAACTTTGGCATCGGCCTAACCGACAGCGATATCACCAAGGCGCCGACCGACGACTGGCTGGGCAATCAGGCGCCCCTCGTAAGCGAAATCACCGGCAACCTCGGTGTTCAATACCGCGCCCCCATGAGCAACGACATGGAATTCTTTGTCCGTGCTGACTATCAATACCTGGGTAAGACATGGTGGGAACCTAACAACGATTCGTCACGGAGCGGTGTAAATCTGGTGGATGCGCGCATGGGCATCGAGGCTGTCGACGACTGGGGCATTACCCTGTGGGCGAAAAACGCCTTCGACGAAGACTACAACACCGAGTATTCACCCGGTCCAGCCCCAGGCTTCAACTTCCTGTGGCGTGCGCAAGGCGCTCGCTTTGGCATTGAATTAACCAAGTGGTTCTGAGCGAGGAGACGACTATGAATGCAGTTGCACCTATTAAATCTACCCTCCATCACAACGCCTATGTGTGTAAAGATCTAGAGGCTATCCGTGAATTTTACGAAGATATTATCGGCTTCAAGATGGTGGCGACATGGGCGGAACGCACCGATTTGTTCGGTAAAGTCCGCACCAACGCCCATTGCTTCTTCGACTTAGGCGACGGCTCCTGCCTCGCCTTCTTCCAATTTGCCAATGACGATGATGCCGCCGAATTTGGACCCGAGCTACCCCGCTCGGGTTTCCGTCACATCGCCATGAAAGTGGATCAGGCCACCCAAGACGCGATTAACGAACGCCTAAAGGCGGCGGGCTACTTTGATAGCGGCGAGGCCTACCCACTTAATCACGGCTACTGCTGGTCTACCTATTGCTTTGATCCTTCGGGTCTGTTGGTTGAATTCACGGTTGACCACGAAAACGTGGAAGAAATTAATCGTAACAAGGCTGCAACCGCCCATGACGACCTTAAAAATGGCTTGCTGGCGACCACACACCCAACAATGAACAGTTCCACCGCTGATCAGGGAGCGATCACATGACTGTAAAACTAGCTGTAATCTATCACTCAGGCTATGGCCATACGGATGTCGTTGCCGAGCATGTAGCTGAGGGTGCGCGATCTGTTGAAGGCGTGGATGTGACGGTCATCAAAGCGGCCGACATCACGGGCGCCGATTGCGAGATGCTGACGCTATTGGACGGCGTCGATGCAATGATCTTTGGCTCACCCACCTACATGGGGTCAGCGGCCGCGCCCTTCAAAGCGTTTATGGAAGCGTCCTCGGGACGTTGGATGGAGCAAAAGTGGGCAAACAAACTCGCTGCGGGTTTCACTAACTCAGGATCAATGAACGGCGACAAGCAGAACACCCTCATTGAGTTCTTTACCTTTGCCATGCAACACAGTATGGCCTGGGTAGGTCTTGGCCAAATGCCCGGTAACAATCACTCGGGGGGCTCCAATGACGACATGAATCGCTGTGGCGCATCGATTGGCTGCATGACTCAGGCCAACGTCGATCAAGGGGGCGATGTCGCCCCCCCGCCATCCGATCGCAAAACGGCCAGTGCCTTCGGCGCCCGCGTGGCTGAGGCGGCAAAACGCTGGGGCGGTGCTAATGCGTGATCATCAGATTTTTGATCCGGAGGTGGAGACACGATCGGTCGATGAGCAGTTTGCTATCGACCGGGAGAGCTACCAACGACAAATACGCTACCTGCTCGATAATTCGGCGTTTTACCAAAAGAAGCTGGCGGAAGCGGGCTTTGACACGCCAGAAAAAATTGGCTCGCTTGATGATATTGCCGCCCTGCCTTTTACCGAGAAGGACGAAATCCGTGCAAGTCAGGCCAATTTTCCCCCGTTTGGTAACCATGTTGCTGCCAGTCCAGAGGACTTAGTTCGGGTCTTTAGCACCAGTGGCACAACCGGTGTTCCCTGTTACCTGGGACTCACTAAATCCGATTTAGATATGTATGCTACCAACGTTGCACGTGGCTACAGCGCGGCTGGCTTTAAGCGCGGTCAGCGTCTTGTGGTTGGCTTCAACGCGGGTCCATTTGTCGCAGGCGCCGTTTACTATGGCTTTGACAAGATGGGTTGTAGTGTCATTCCCGTCGGAACCGGCAATACCGAACGCATGGTAACAGCCATTCAGCGCTTAGGGGCAACGGGCGTCAGCTGCACGCCATCTTACGGCCTCTATCTCATCGATTGGTGTCGAGATCAGGGTATCGATACCCAATCGTTGGGCTTAAAAAACATGATCACCGCCGGAGAGCCTGGTGGTGGCGATCCGCTGGTCAGAAAAGCGATCACCGATGCCTTTGGCTGTACGGTACGAGAATCCATGGGTATTGGCGACATCTCGCTGTCGGTTTGGGCTGAGGATGCAGACGAGCGAGGCATGAACTTTATGGCTCGCGGCTTCGTACATGTCGAACTTATCAACCCAACCACTGGCCAGCCTATCGCCTGGGAAGATGGTGCTGAGGGGGAGTTGGTGTACACCGCCCTGCAGCGGCAATCTATGCCTATGCTGCGTTTTAGGAGTCGTGATCACGTTGTGGTATCCATGCAGGAGAACCCAACGGGGCGTACCGGGCCACGGATACGTTGCGTAGGACGCACCGACGACATGCTCATCGTGCGCGGTGTCAATCTGTTCCCGACGGCCGTACGCAGTGTCATGGAGTCGTTCCAGCAAGAAGTGTCGGGTATTTTTAGTATCCGTCCCAACGAACCGGGTGTCCTGCAGACACCGCCGCTGCCCATTCATGTGGAGGTGGCACACGGTAAGTCTACCGACAACGCTGAGCTTGCACGACGCATTAAAGATGAGATCAAGGCACGGTTGCTGGTAACGACCCACGTTAAGTTAGTTGCACATGGGTCGCTACCTCGCGAAACTTACAAAACCAAACTCGTTGACTACTCGGGCGTCGCCGCCTGAGTAGTTCACACTACTTAGCACGGAGACCTAATGTGAGTGACCTACCCCTTTTCCCCACGAGCCTTGTTGGCTCGTACTCCCAACCCGATTGGCTAATCGACAAGGCAAAATTGAAGGGGAGGTTCCCACCTCGCACCCGCGCACAGGAACTGTGGCGGGTCGCACCTGAGTTTCTGGCTGAGGCTCAGCAAGATGCCGTGAGGTTAGCGGTCGAAGATCAACTCATTGCTGGCCTTGACATCATTACCGACGGTGAAGCCTGCCGTGAGAGTTACTCTAACCACTTTGCTACTGCGCTTGATGGCGTGGATATTGATAACCCCGGAGAGGCACTTGATCGCAGCGGTGAGCCTGTGCCGGTACCTCGCATTACGGGAAAAATAGCACGCAAACATCCGGTGAGTATCAAAGAAGTTAGCTACCTGCGTGGCCTGACCGATCGTAAAATCAAATTCACCGTTCCCGGCCCCTTTACCATGAGTCAGCAAGCGCAGAATGATTTTTATGCGTCACCTGCCGAAGCGGCCATGGATTATGCGGCGGCGGTACGCGAGGAGGTAGCCGACCTCTTCGCGGCTGGTGCCGATATTATCCAACTCGACGAGCCCTACATGCAGGCGCGCCCTCAAGCGGCCGAGGACTACGGCGTGGCCGCACTCAATGCAGCACTTGAGGGAATCGTCGGTGATACCTGTGTGCACATCTGCTTTGGCTACGCCATGCTTATCCACGAGCGACCGCAGGGCTACTCATTCCTCCCCAACTAGCTAATGCTTGCTGTGAACAAATCTCTATCGAAACCGCGCAATCTTCCCTTGATTGCAGCGTGCTGAGTAAGCTACCGGAGCAGACCATCCTCTTGGGGGTTATTGATTTGTCCACCACTGAGATTGAAACGCCCGAGCTCATTGTCGAGCGTGTCGAGCGTGCCCTGCCCTACATTGACAAGGAACGCTTAGTCTTGGCGCCCGACTGTGGCATGAAATAACTACCCCGGGATGTATCGTTAGCCAAACTGCAAGCGATGGTCGAGGGTGCCAAGCGCTTGCGCGAAAAATACAGTTAGCGACAGAATGAACCGTTAACCCAGCCGGTTTCGGTTATTGGGGCACTACCGAGCGTCCTGACGAACATACACCAAGGCGCAAGCTTTGCACTCTGGCGTGTCAGCGCTATGCGTCAGGCTCGAGAGCAAAGCCAAATTCGCGACTCGCGTCTTGAATCCACAGCCAAACATAATCAGCAAAGCTGCGTCTTACCACCACATCCCAACACGCTTCGTCTACTCGACGCAGCGTGGCGCTTGCCTTGACAAATACTGTGGTGACCACCTTTCCGACAGGAAACGCGGTTGGATGAAGATCGACAGGCACCGATTTTTTAGCATTGCGACCACACATGGACCGGTTAATCGGTAAACCGTGAGGCCGCTACTGACATCCACTAATGCCCAGTGGCCAACCATGCGCTCGTGAAATGCATGCTCTAAGGCAAACGCTCGCTCGGGCGGCACCGTAATCAACCACTCATCGGGGCCAAGCCAGCACACAGCGAGCTCGTCCTGTTGTACCGATGTGAGGGGCTTACAGGGCAACTCAACCCCCAGGAGTTGTGCCGCAATAACTTGCTGCTGGGTATTTTGTGTGTCGCAGCGCAGGGTTAAATGACCGAGCAGTCGGCGCTCCGTAAAACGGACGCCCGCCGCATTTGCCATCTGTGGTGCAACGACCGGCGGTATGACATGTGCAAGAGGACTACGTCCCAGATGCGCGTTAGTAGGACGCTGCTCAACGCTATGGCGACTGGTTGAAACGGCCGGAGCGTTATCATAGGGCGGGGTAACGTCAGACATGTTGGCGCTCTCCCTCTGGATCATAAAAGATTGGACTACAGATCTCGGCCTCAATGATTCGGCCGTCTGCCAACGGATAAAACACAGACTGCCCCATGCGCTGGTGCCCTCCTTTGACGAATCCCTGTGCAATGCTCCGTCCCAGGCAAGCACTCCAATAACTAGAGGTGATATGACCTACCATTGGCATGGGAGTGGGCGCTTGGGGTCAAACACCCCTGCGCTCCCTCGGGCAACACCACAGACGGGTCCTTGGTCTTTAAACCAACCCACTGCTTGCGGTCTTGACGCAGACAATCGGCACGCGCCATACCGCGCTTGCCGATAAAGCTAAACGGCTTGCTGTTATTTACCGCCCAACCCATACCCAAGTCGTAGGGATGAACCGAACCATCGGTATCTTGCCCCGTGATAATAAAACCTTTTTCTGCGCGCAAGACATGCATGGTCTCGGTGCCATAGGGGGTGAGATTAAAGGACTCACCGTGCTCAAAAAGCGCTTTCCAGACGGCCAATGCATAATTGGCAGGCACGTTTATTTCGAAGGACAGCTCCCCTGTAAACGAGATGCGAAATACACGCGCCGGCACGCCAGCCACATTGGCTTGTCGCCAGTCCATGTATTTGAATTGATCTGCCGACAAATCACAGTCGGTGAGTTGAGCCAGCAAGACGCGGCTATTGGGTCCCGACAACGTCATGGTCGCCCAGTGATCGGTCACCGATGTCATATAAATCTCGAGTTCCGGCCACTCGGTTTGGTGATAAAACTCAAGCCACTCCAAGACCCGTGCTGCTCCACCCGTGGTGGTGGTCATGAGAAAGTGATTCTCAGCCAAACAGGCGGTGACGCCATCGTCAAAGATCATACCGTCTTCGCCACACATAAGCCCGTATCGACAACGGCCCGGCGCTAATTTGGCCCATGCGTTGGTATAAACGCGCCCCAAAAACTCGCGAGCGTCCTTACCCTGAATATCGATCTTACCCAGGGTAGATGCGTCCAAAATACCAACTGAGGCACGTGTCGCCAAACATTCGCGATTGACGGCATCGGCCATGGATTCGCCTTTTTTAGGGAAGTACCAAGGTCGTTGCCACTGACCAACATCTTCGAACTCGGCGCCTTGCTCAAGGTGCCATTCATGCATAGCGGTATATCGTCTGGGGTCAAATAATTCACCGCAATCGCGACCCACAATGGCACCAAAACTCACCGGGGTATAATTTGGGCGAAAAACCGTTGTTCCTACCTCTGCAAGCGGCTTTCCCTGAGCGCGCGCCGCAATGGCCATGCCATTTATATTGCTGAGTTTTCCCTGATCGGTGCCAAAACCCAATGCCGTGTAGCGTTTAACATGTTCAATAGACTCAAACCCCTCGCGACACGCAATTTCAATACCCGCCGCGGTGACATCATTTTGAAAATCCACAAATTGTTTGGGTGCCCGCGCCGTGGGTAAGGTATGCGGCACATGGAATAACGCCATGGGCGCGGTAACGATGGGATCTGATACCCGCGGAGTAGACACGGACGATTGCGGCAGGCCCAGTGCTTGGAGGACCGATTGCATAGCATCTGCCGTCTGCTGAAAAACGGCACGCGTGGCATGCTGTCCAGCCAGTGTTCCCACGCTGATACATGGGTCGCGTTGCTCACCCGGAACAAAACCAATGATATCGTCGCGCCAAACAGGGCGGACTCCAGTATGACAGGACAAGTGAACCGCGGGGCTAAAACCACCAGATGTGGCCACCGTGTCGCAACTAATAGACTGCACTGCGCCCCCAACACGTTGCTGATCGTTGTTAATTAATGCTACCTCGGCGTGCTGTACGCGATGCTTACCCGTTACATTAATGACCGCCGATCCAAAAATAAGGTCGATACCCCGGGTACGAGCAGCGTTAACCGCATCACCCGAGACCTGTTGGCGAGCATCCACAATAGCCGCCACTGGACGGCCTGCATCATGCCAATCCAGTGCCGCTTGATAGCCCGCATCATTGGCTGTAGAAACCAGCAATCGCTGCCCGGGAACTACCCCGTAGCGGGTTATATACGTTGCTACTGCCGAACACAGCATGCACCCGGGTAAATCATTATTACCGAACACCAGTGGCCGTTCGTGGCTGCCCGTGGCCAATACCACGTACTTCGCTCTCACCCTATGGAGCTTTTGTCGAGCGGCTCCCACGGGTGCGGTTTCCCCTAAATGATCGGTGCAACGCTCGGCGATAGTGACAAAATTATGATCGTGATAACCATTTGCCGTGGCACGAGGCAGCATTAGCACATTTTCACTGGCGGCTAATTCATCAATTACTGCGACTAGCCAATCGCTGGCTGGCAGCCCATCAATAAGCTCTTTTGACGAGAGGAAACTGCCACCAAATTCTTCTTGCTCATCGGCAATGATGACCCGCCCACCACTGCGCATCGCGATTAAAGCCGCTAACAATCCGGCCGGACCTGCACCAGCAATCAGGACGTCACAATGCTGATTGACCTTTTCATAAATATCGGGGTCGCGCTCGAGGGGTGACTTGCCCAAGCCAGCCGCTTTGCGAATGTATTTCACGTAAGTCATCCACAATGACTTGGGAAACATGAAGGTTTTGTAATAGAAACCCGGCGGCATGGCTTTGCCACCCACCTTGCCAAGCAGACTCATCAAGTCTGTGCTTAAGCTGTGCCAGCCACTGGTGGGCGCGGCCACAAGGCCCGCATAGAGTGCTTTCTGAGTCGCTCTTACGTTGGGGACCTGTGACGCCTCGGTTGAACCCAGTTGAACAATCGCGTTGGGCTCATCAGCACCGGCAGCCACAATTCCGCGAGGGCGCGAGTACTTAAAACTGCGTGCCACTACATCAATACCATTAGCTAATAACGCCGATGCCAAGGTATCGCCAACAAAACCCTGGAGGGTTTTACCGTTCCAGGTAAACTCAACCGAGGAATTGCGATCTATGCGTCCTCCCAAAGGTAACCGATTGATTTGCGTCATGGTTGATGCGCCTCAACCGCATTGACTTTAGGCTGCTCACCCACGCGATAGGATTCATAAATTTTATACGTCTGAGTATCGCGCGTTACGTTAAAGAACTTTCGACAGCCAATTGCGTGATACCAAACCTCATGATGAATACCCCGGGGATTGGCTCTGAAGTACAAGTAATTACCCCACTCCTCATCCGAGCATTTTTCAGGGTCTGACGGGCGCGCAATATGCGCCTGTCCTTTATAGTGGAACTCTTCTTCCTCACGGCACTCGGCACAGTAAGGGCAATAGATATACAACATGCGCGCGCCTCCTTAGTGTGCCACGCCCGCAGCGCCATGTTCGTCCACCAGTGCTCCGGTGTGAAAACGAAACATCGAGAACGGCTCTGCAAGGGGATGCATGGCGCCCTGGGCCAGTGACGCAGCAAACACATGGCCCGAGCCAGTGGTCGCCTTGAACCCGCCGGTTCCCCAACCACAGTTAAAATACAGATTATCAACGGGCGTCTTGCTGATGATAGGACAAGCATCAGGACAGGTATCCACAATACCGCCCCATTGTCGGTTCATGCGCACCCGACTAAATACGGGGAAGAGCTCTAAAATAGCTTGCAGGGTATGCTCTATGGTTGGATACGAACCACGCTGACCGTAGCCGGTATAGGAGTCAATGCCCGCACCGATGACCAAGTCGCCCTTATCTGACTGGCTTATATACCCGTGTACATGATTAGACATAACCACGGTATCCAAAATTGGCTTGATAGGTTCAGACACCAGTGCCTGCAAGGGATGCGATTCCAACGGCAATTCAAACCCCGCCATGCTGGCCAGAACACCTGAGTTACCAGCAACCACACATCCCACCCTGTCGGCATGAATGTCCCCGTAAGGATTGGTTCTAACCCCCTTGATGCTATTGTTCTCTATGATGAGTCCAGTAACCTCGGTTTGCTGTATGAGATCCACGCCCAGAGCATCGGCAGCTCGCGCATAGCTCCAAGCAACAGCGTCGTGCCGGGCCACCCCGGCTCTCGGCTGCCATGAGGCGCCGAGCACCGGATAACGCGTATTAGCGGAACAATCCATCAATGGCACTAGAGCTTGAACTTGCTGAGTATCGAGTACCTCACTGTCAATACCGTTGAGTCTGTTGGCGTTAACACGGCGCTCAATATCGCGCATATCTTGCAGCGTATGGCCTAAATTAAGCACGCCACGCTGACTGAACATCACGTTGTAGTTGAGCTCCTGAGAAAGACCCTCCCACAGCTTCATGGCGTGCTCATAAAGGTGGGCTGCCTCGTCCCATAGATAATTAGAGCGCACGATGGTGGTGTTGCGTCCAGTATTACCACCGCCCAAATAGCCCTTTTCTAATACCGCTACGTTCCTCACGCCGTGCACTTTCGCAAGGTAATAGGCCGTGGCCAAACCGTGCCCACCACCGCCAATCACGATGACATCGTAGTGCTTCTGGGGTGTGGGATTTCGCCACACACTCGCTGCCAATTTTGGTGGTGGCTCAAGCCGTGTTTAGCAAGACCCAATCCGGAATAACGTTGCATAGCAGAACTCGTATTGATGCGGTGCAAGTGATGCACCTTGTAAGGACCTAATACCCGCTGGCATAACGCAGGCTAACGAGTACCTACAAACAGGTCAAATCACTCAATACCGCTATAAACTGGTATGCTCAACCGTCTGGTTTTGCAATTAATTATCAGGAGCCCGGCGCATGACTGACCAAACCGAAGACAATGTAATGCCCCAGTCAAACCAGCGCTCAGCCGCACTATCCATTGGTCTACCGGCCGTTGGTCTTGGGCTGGTCGTAGCGGCATTGATATGGGGCTTTCAAAGCGCCGACGCCGCAGGTACCCGAGCCAACAGCAGCACCCACTGCGGAAGTTTCCGCGCCACAACCGGTACCCCCTCGGTAGAGCAAGTCGCCGAGCCCGCAACCACTGACGCCCTTGCGCCGGAGCCGGAGGTAACTGAAGCCCCCGCACTGACCGTTGACGCGCTAAATGCGCTTCTCCCGGCGACATCTTCAGGCTGGGGCATCGAGCCCTTGGGCACAACGTTTGTGCAGCAGGCCAATGCCATCGAGCGCGGCATGGCGATGATTGATAACCTGCGTCAAGGAGAGGTGCCCTACAAGCTCCTGCCAGTTGCACGCCCAAAGCAAGCTTTTAGCGTTATTTCCGATGGATCGGCAAACACGGTAAATACTGCAAGTTTCAGCCGCTACAACGGCCTAGTGCGCACACTAGAGGGCGTCAACACAGCGGCCATGGTGGCATTTTATCGGCAACACGAGACAACCTTTGCAGCTGCATGGGCAGCTCTTGGGTACTCAAATGTTACCCTTGAGCAGGCCATCCTTGCATCGCTGGAAAGTATCCTTCTGACGCCCGAGATTCCGCTAGATGCGCGGCTGATAAAAAAGGAAGCGAACTGGATTTATGAAGATAAAAAGCATCGAAGCACTCCCGGCGTTGCAAAAGCAAGTGCTTCGCATGGGCCCGAGAATATGCAGGTCATGCAGAATCTCGCGCGGGAGCTCCGTGGTGCAATTCTAGACAGTGCGGGCTAAAGCCGGGCAGCGAGAGCATGAGGCCTAAACGCACCCGCCCGCGCTCACACTAACAATAGACAGCGGTTAATGCATGGCAGCGATAGACCACAGCAGGCCTACGCGTTCGGCTGCCAGCCACCCTCGCTGAGCGTGTCAAACTTTGCCACTTCATAGCAGGCATTTAGCAAACCTTGGCCGCGCTCGTTAAGTAATATGCCGTGTCCCTGCTGGTTCATTACATAAGCTGCGGCAAATCCGGCTTCCCGATCACACATGCCAAAACTCCCGCCCATACCCACATGGCCAAAAGCCTGGCGACCCATAATAAAGCTATCGGCGGCTAGATCTTGCCGGTTGTCAATCGACTTCATCATACCGCAGGAAAACCGCGTATTTGCCAATAACGTGGCATCCTGCTGACTCGCCGCGCAAACCGCCTCCAATCGAGCGACCGTTTGCTGGGAGAACCCTAATGTTGACAACCGCTGCGCATCCAAAAATACGGCCATCAATGCCGCAAGGGAATGGGCATTGCCAACGCCATTGGCGGCCGGAATTTCAGCGGCGAGGCCTTCAGCGGAATTAATGGCATCGAGCCGCCACTGACCGCTGTTAAAGAGCCACAGATTTTGAATAGAACCTATCTCCTGGCTGGCGCGCGCAACATGCTTAACAGCATCCGACGGTAACGGCCGATAACCACGGCTTGGCGCCACACGGTGGTAGTTTTCCGGAGGGAGGCCAATGAATAAATCAAGACCCAGCGGTATAGCAAAATGGTCATGAAAGTACTGCCCGAGCGTCTTTCCCGAAACCCGTCTAACGAGCTCTCCGAGAATAAAACCAAGGTAATCGGGTGGTATCCAACGCGCGTGCCCGGCGTCCAAAAAGGCGCCTGAGCCTGCAGCTTGGACACCATGTAGGCATGGTCATTATAAGCACCGTCCTTAAGCCGGCTAGCGATGGCAGGCAAGCCCAGCGAGTGGCACAACGCCATGCGCACGGTACCGCCCATCTGTGCAGCCCTTAGCTCGGGCCAGTAGTCGAGCAATGGCGCATCCAAACCGAGGCTGCCGCGCTCTATCAGGTGGTGGACGACAAGCGCCGAAATGATTTTGCTACAACTGTAAAATACCGACAGTGTGTCATGATGCCATGGCTCGCCCCTCAGGACTTCGGAGACCACCCCAAATATCAACAACCCGGCAACCGTTTGCTACAACACTAAAGCTGGCCCCTAGCTCGCCCCGCTCAAAATTTTTGACAAAGATATCAACCACACCACGCCACTGGGGGCACGCCCAACCGCTAACCCTCGCGTCAGCGTGCCAGCCGCTGACATCTTCTGCGGCTGGGTCAAGATCAACTTGACTAGCACTCGTCATTATCATCATCCAGTACGGCTGCACCACCCTCCTCGAGGAGATGCATAAAATGGTCAAACTCAAAACCACGGTATTGCATAAAACGCACGCGCTTCATGCGTTCTTTTGCGCGCGCATCACGCTCTTGGGGTAGTGGTAACCCTGCAAATTTTTTTTGAATACCTGTTCAGCGCGCTCAAACCAATCAATGGCTTGCGCATCTTCCTCCCTGCAACGTTGCCAGGTTGCGCGAATACCCTTGCTACGCAACTCTTCATCAAGGCGACGGGGCCCCAGACCCCGACCAATGAGCTGTCGCACCATGGCAGCGGCGAAACGCTCATCGCTTAACAGCCCCTCGTCAATCAGGCGTCCTAACTCACTATCGATAGTCGCTATGGGATCAGACGAGGATTTAAAGCGTCGCAATAGCTTTCGGGCAAGCTCTTCTTTGCTGTGCTCGCGCCGGGCCAGCAAGTCCATAGCGGCCCGGCGAACGTCGGTAGGATTAACCGGCTTGGATGACGACATTACTTAGCGTTGGCGGCGGGTGCGTCCTTCGCGGCGACGTCTGTGTCAGGTTTTGAGTCAGTTTTCTCAACCACCGCCAGCGGAACGCCCATGGTTTGATGGCGGATTTGGTTTTCTATTTCGCTGGCAATCGCCGGATTTTCCTCTAGGAAGCGGGCCGCGTTAGCCTTGCCCTGCCCAATCTTATCGCCTTTGTAGGCATACCATGCCCCTGATTTGTCAACCAGATTGAGCTTTACACCCCAGTCGATAATTTCACCCATGTGGTAGATACCGGCGCCATACATAATTTGGAACTCGGCCTGTTTAAACGGTGGGGACACCTTGTTTTTCACTACCTTTACGCGGGTTTCATTACCGACCACTTCATCGCCATCTTTGATGGACCCTATGCGACGAATATCCAGACGTACCGATGCATAGAACTTGAGGGCATTACCCCCGGTTGTGGTTTCAGGGCTGCCAAACATAACGCCGATCTTCATGCGGATCTGGTTAATGAAGATAACCAGACAATTGGTCTGTTTAATGGCACCCGTTAGCTTACGCATTGCTTGGCTTAGCAGACGCGCTTGTAGGCCCACGTGACTATCGCCCATCTCGCCTTCAATTTCGGCTTTGGGTGTCAAAGCGGCAACCGAGTCGATAACCAGCACGTCCACGGCGCCCGATCGCACCAGCATTTCAGATACCTCAAGGGCCTGCTCGCCAGTATCGGGTTGCGAGACGATAAGGGCGTCCATCTGTACGCCGAGCTTCTCGGCATACTGCGGATCAAGTGCGTGCTCGGCATCCACAAACGCCGCGGTGCCGCCAGCCTTCTGAGCTTCAGCGATAACCTGCAGTGTAAGCGTTGTCTTACCCGATGATTCAGGACCGTAAATTTCAACAATTCGACCCTTGGGGAGTCCACCAATCCCCAAGGCAATATCAAGCCCCAGCGAGCCTGTAGAAATAGAGGGGATAGCCACGCGCTCTTGGTCTCCCATGCGCATGACAGTGCCTTTACCAAACTGCCGCTCTATTTGTGCGAGTGCTGCGTCAAGTGCTTTCTGCTTGTTGGGGTCCATGTCTGTATCCTCTGGTAAGGTGCTAAATGAGCCTGATTAAAATTCGACCGCGAAAAGTACTGTATGTATATTCAGTGTTTTAATCGGCAATTGCAACCCAGTTTACCGACTGATCAAGGAAGAAACAGCGCCTGATCCAACCATATGTCGTCATTGGCGACACATAGCCCCCTCTTTTTGCCCCCTTCTCTGCCCCCACGTGAAGATGCACAGACCTTCACCGAGATAATGTCCAGCAAGTGATAGATTTTTTCTAATACGCCCCGCCGGCCCCCTGCTTCGGTTACATTTACCGCACAGAGCGTAACAACCTGTTCCATTTAACCGAGCGAGAACCCATGCACAACACCCGCGACCTCACCGCAGCACTGACCCAAGACATGCAACAGGCCATGACGCCTGCCGACGCTATCCAATACCTCAAAGACGGTAATGAGCGCTTTTTAACTGGCGAACCCGTCGAGCGCGATTTATTAGCGCAGGTAAAAAACACCGCCGGTGGGCAATATCCCATGGCCGCTATTTTGGGCTGTATCGACTCGCGCGTACCGGTTGAAATTGTCTTTGATAAAGGTGTTGGCGACGTATTCACAGCCAGGATTGCAGGAAATTTTGTCAATACCGACATTTTGGGAAGCTTAGAGTTTGCGACCGCGGTAGCGGGCGCTAAGGCCATTGTGGTCTTGGGCCACTCCCAATGTGGTGCCATAAAGGGCGCCTGTGATCACGTAGAAATGGGCAACCTTACAAGCACCCTGGCCAACTTGGCACCGGCCATGTATCGCGTTGACCATAAACGCTACGAGCCGCTTTCCTCCGCAAACAGCGACTACGTTAACGCCGTTACCGACGCCAATATTCGCCTTACCACGCGCAACATCGTCGATCGATCCAGTGTTATCCGCGACCTAGTGGCTCAGGGAAAACTTGCGGTGATAGGCGCTCTACACGACGTGGAAACCGGCAGCGTCGTATTTTTGGACGATACCGAAATCAATCAAGACACGCTCTGAACCAAGTCTTACCATTCGAGCTCTCCATAGAGCGAGGCACCCCAGAGCAACTCAGGGGTATTGGGCACCAGAGCGCTGATGGCGCTCACAGCTAGCCCGCGGGCGTCGCGAAGGGCCAAAAAGTCCACTATGGCTTAATTAAACCCGCTGCGGCTCTCGGCGCTAGCACTAAATGCGTAGTAACATCTGCTAAGGACGCGCCTTTCGTTGACTTGGCGACAAGTCGCTGAAACGGTTAGGCGCGCCCCGCTGTAAATGCATTCACATCCAGTCACTCCGAGACACCAATGACCCAGACCAGTGCGGCCAACGACAGCCACACACCCATGATGCGACAGTACTTCGCTATCAAACGGGATCACCCCAGCGAATTACTCTTTTATCGCATGGGTGACTTTTACGAGCTGTTTTATGACGATGCAAAAATTGCGGCACGAATCCTCGACATTACCCTAACCGCCCGTGGTAAATCGGCCGGCGAGCCTATCCCCATGGCGGGGGTTCCCTACCACGCCGCCGAAAACTACCTTGCCCGCCTGGTACGAAGTGGCTGCTCAGTGGCCATCGCCGAGCAAATTGGGGACCCAGCCACAAGCAAAGGGCCCGTTGAGCGCCAAGTTGTTCGCATTGTAACGCCCGGTACACTTTCTGATGAGTCACTTCTCGACGCCAGCACCGATGCTCTCTTGATGGCACTGACCCACCATGACGATCAATTTGGCCTCGCTTGGGTTGATGTAAGCAGCGGCCGATTCCTTGTTACCGAGGTAACGGGAGAGGCTGCTTTGGCGGCCGAGCTAGAGCGCTTAAATCCGGCCGAGCTATTGATCGCGGAGGGCTGCAGTTATCCCCTGCTACAGGGGCGGTCTGGGTTGCGGCATCAACCTCCCTGGTACTTTGATAACGAAGCCGCGCAGCGGGCACTCAATCAGCAGTTTCAAACCCAAGACTTACGCGGCTTTGGCTGTGAACACCTGTCTCTGGCCATTACCTCTGCCGGCTGTTTACTTGAGTATCTCAAGGATACTCAGCGCAACGATCTCAAGCATCTGCAGGGTATGCGCGAGGAAAAGTTATCCGACAGTGTTCAGCTAGATGCGCCTACCCGCCGCAATCTTGAAATTGACCGGAATCTACTGGGCGGCGAGGAACACACCTTATTTAGTGTTATCTCGACAACGGTGACTGCCATGGGTACTCGCCATCTACGTCGATGGTTACATCGCCCACTCAACAACCGTTTAGAGCTCGAGGCCAGACTCAACGCTATAGCGGCTCTGGTTGAACAATTTCGGTTCGAGCAGTTGCGCGCGGCGCTTGGCCCTGTGGGCGACTTGGAGCGTATTTTTAGCCCGAGTCGCGCTGGGTTCAGCACGACCACGCGACTTAACACGACTGCATGACACCCTAGCATCCCTAGGAGCCATCGCAGCTGCCTGCCAACACGGTGATAAGCCAAGCGACCCCCGTCTGTTAATGCTTGGCGATCAGTTAGGGGACTACCCGGCGCTGATTAACGAGCTGGATAATGCACTGGTAGAGAACCCGCCGGTGATAATCCGCGATGGGGGCGTCATTGCCGATGGTTATGACGAGACGCTCGACGAGCTGAGAGATGTGTCTCGTAATGCGGGCGACTATCTACTCAAAATAGAGCAACAAGAGCGCGAACTCACCGGTTTAAGTTCCTTGAAGGTTGGTTACAACCGTGTGCATGGCTACTACATAGAAATCAGTCGCAGCCAGTCAGATCAAGCACCCGAGCGTTACATAAGACGCCAAACCCTCAAAAATGTTGAGCGTTTTATTACTCCCGATCTGAAAACCTTTGAGGACAAAGCACTATCGAGCAAGTCCCGGGCGCTCGCTCGTGAAAAAGCGCTCTACGAACAACTCATCCAACGTGTACAAGACGATTTGCAAGCACTTCAACAAACCGCCAGTGCGCTATCAGACCTCGATGTTCTCGCCTGTTTTGCCGAGCGAGCAGTAGCGCTGAACTGGTGTAAACCCGAATTCTGCGAAGAGAGCCAAATCGATATTGTTGCAGGACGCCACCCAGTTGTGGAGCAGCTGAGTGATTCGCCGTTTATTGCCAATAACACCCGCATTGATCAACAGCGTCAAATGCTGCTGATCACAGGACCTAATATGGGCGGCAAGTCCACTTACATGCGCCAGACCGCTCTCATCGCCTTACTCGCCCATGTGGGTAGTTATGTGCCCGCGAGCGAAGCTCGTCTCAGTCTACTTGATCGTATTTTTACCCGTATTGGCTCATCCGATGATTTGGCGTCGGGTCGTTCCACATTTATGGTAGAGATGAGTGAGACGGCCAATATCTTGCACAATGCCACGCCGCGTAGTTTGGTACTCATGGATGAAGTGGGCCGAGGAACCAGCACCTTCGATGGCCTTAGCCTCGCCTGGGCCAGTGCGGTAGCTCTCGCTACCCGTGTACAATCTTTTACCCTATTCGCTACCCACTATTTTGAGCTCACAGCGCTCGCCGACAGCCATGTCAACGTTGCCAATGTACACCTCGATGCAACCGAGCACGAAGACCACGTGGTGTTCATGCACAACATACAAGAGGGCCCCGCTAATCGTAGCTTTGGTCTGCAAGTTGCAAAACTTGCCGGGGTACCACAGGACGTTCTGGCGATGGCGCGAGATAAGCTAGCCGAACTTGAGCAAACGCCCACGCTGTCCACGCCGAGCGCTCCCACGGAAGTACCCACACAAGTTGATCTATTTACAGCGGGCGCCAAGCCCCACCCTGCACTTGCTAAGCTTCGTGAGTCAGACCCCGACAGCCTCACCCCCCGAGAAGCATTAGCACTGCTGTACGAACTTAAAAATCAGAACTAGTCAGATTTTTTATTCAAATCACCTCCAAGGCAGAGTATCCTTTACCCTAGGATTAATGAAGGAAGCCACCATGACGTTTGTAGTCGGCGAAGATTGCATCAAATGCAAACACACAGATTGTGTTGAAGTTTGTCCTGTGGACTGTTTTTACGAAGGCCCTAACTTTCTTGTCATTCACCCAGACGAGTGTATTGACTGCGCCCTATGCGAACCCGAATGCCCAGTGGACGCTATTTTTTCAGAGGATGAGCTCCCCGAGGATCAGGCTGAGTTTTTATCGCTTAATGCGGACCTCGCCGACATATGGCCCAATATTACCGAGAGGAAAGACGCTCCCGCTGACGCCGAAGAGTGGGCTGAAAACCCGGCAAGCTCGCGCTATTAGAACGTTAAACACGGATGGTACATGGGTACGTGTGCCACCAAATCGGCGACAACGCCGGGCACCAACGTAATCAAGCTTAGCCAAAAAAGCCTCGGTAATTAACGGCGCGGCAACACTTTGACGGGGTCGATCGGTTTACCTTGACGCCTAATTTCAAAATGTAACTTAACGCTGTCGGTGCCCGAACTACCCATGCGCGCAATAACCGCTGCGTCCTTGACGGTGTCTCCCTCTGCTACCAAGATTGCATCGTTGTGACCATAGGCGCTCAAATAATCATCGTTGTGTTTAACAATAATGAGCGCGCCATACCCCTTTACCCCGGTTCCGGCATAGACAACAACCCCACGCGCGGCTGCCCTAACCGGGTCACCCCGTTTGCCGGCAATATCCACGCCCTTGTGAAGGTTACTTGAGTAGCCCCGCACTAAACGGCCATCACTTGGCCAGCGCCAACGCGATACGGGGCCTAAACCAGCGCGCGGCGTTTTTGATCCCGATACCACGGAGGTAGCGCGGGAGGTCGCCTTGGCGACAGCAACTTCTGACGATCTTTTTGCCTGATTTTTCACAGCATTACTGGACGTCGTGGTTTTGGCAACTGCCGCTGCCTGGAGGTGGCTGCGGGCGTTCGTAAGATTTGGCCAACCGACAGTGGGTAGGGTGAAGAGAGTCCATTAATATCGATTAGCGATTGCATCGATACACCCAACGTTTTTGCAATACCGTAGAGGGTATCGCCACGCTGTACCGTGACCGTTGCAGGGAGACGATTGCTAGCCGCTTGACCAGCCGGTGTCGAAGGACTTAAAGCTGTCTGTAGCACCTGCCCAGGGTAAATTGGGTAGGGTGGCTTCAGGCCATTAATAGCAGCTAGTTGCTCCATAGGCAGGCTCATTGAAAACGCAATGGCAAACAGGGTATCGCCTTTTTGACCCGATAAGTGTCGCCCGTCTTGCCCGCACTGGTGCCCGAGGCGGCAGCGCTCTTTGGCTGATGGCCGGTGCGATTTTCAATGGGCGCCGACGGAGTCTGGGCACAGCCAACCACCATGGCAAAGCACAGGCCGACAAGTGGCCACCGCATCGCTCACGGCCCTCCGCCGTCGATTTGCTTTAACCACCACTGTCCAACAACAACAAGAGCGATACCGGTTCCTGCCATCAGTGCACAGGCCAACCACTGGCTATCGCCAATGGTTTGTGCGTAATACCCGGGTGTCACGGGTAAACTCTGCACCACGCGTTCAACGCCATGACGATCGACAACGGTTTGGATGGACTCGCGCCAGGGCCAGAGCGTGATAAGTGAACCACCGAGAAAGCCGGCCAACAGCGCCATGGTGACAGGCCTAAAGGCCGCCAACAGACTATGTAAAATCCGTGCAAACACCACCAGTCCGGTAACGCACCCCGCGCCAAACAGTAACAAGACCGGCACATCGATTTGGGCCACAGCCGAGATGACCGGCGCATACATGCCCACCAGCAGTAAAATAAAACTCCCTGAGATGCCGGGCAAAATCATTGCGCAAATGGCCAGGGCGCCGGCCATGAAAAAACCCAGATTTGTCGGTTCCAGCGTGTATCCAGGTGACAAGCCAATTACGAGCGCCGTCAACACACCCAATGTCGCCATGAGCCAATGCAATACCGTGGGGGCATGACATTCAGAGCGCCATAACACAACACTTGACGCCGCCACCAAGCCGAAGAAAAACGACCACATGAGTAACGGCTGCGAGGTAAGTAACCACTCAATCGTATTGGCCAGCACAACGACGGCGGTGGCAATTCCCGCCAAGAGCGCACCAATAAAATTTCCGTCAAGTCGACGCCAAAACAGCTTTATCTCACCCCGCAACAACAGCGCTATCGCCTTAGAATCAGCGGCGGTGATAGCGGCTAACAGACGATCATAAATGCCGGTAATGAGTGCAACGGTACCACCCGAAATACCCGGCACGATATCGGCAGCACCCATAGCCACACCACGACAATAGGCGCCGCCAAGGGATACCTTGGGGATAGCCCTAATCACCCACGCTCCGTCCCTGGCAACATAGGGACAAATTTCACGTCCTCGATAGATGTCGTCTCCAAACCCTCGGTGGTTTTCGTGACCACAATCAATTGCTGCTTATTACCACCCACGGGCAGAATAAGGCGCCCACCCAATGCCAGCTGATTCACCAGTGCTTCAGGGATATGCTCGGGTGCTGCAGCGCCAAAATCACATCAAAGGGGCCTTTATCAGACCACCCATCCAGGCCGTCCGCGTGTCGTAACTGGACGTTGCGCAATCGCAGTGCGCGCACACGCTGACGGGACTTATCCAGCAGGCCCTTGATACGCTCGATGGCGTAAATCTCACCCACCAGCGGCGACAAAACTGCTGTCTGATAGCCCGAGCCGCTGCCTATCTCGAGCACTTTTGCCGGACGCCCTGCGAGCAGGGCAAGCTCGGTCATACGCGCCACTATGTAGGGTTGCGATATGGTCTGCCCCCAACCGATGGGGAGCGCCGTATCTTCATAGGCACGATGAGCCAGCGCCTCATCGACAAAAGCGTGTCGGGGAGTGGTTCGAATAACCTCAAGCACCTGGTAATTGCTAATACCCTGATCCATGAGACGTTGAATCAATCGCTCACGGGTCCGCATAGAGGTCATTCCAATACCTTGCTTATCCACGCCGTTTTGCCTCAATGATGCTGTTCAAGGCTAGTTATTAGTGCGACCGCATGGCAGGCAATCCCCTCTTGGCGTCCTATGTAGCCCAACTTTTCAGTGGTGGTGGCCTTAACATTGACATTTCGGTAATCGGTATCCAAATCGCTGGCAATATGAGCACGCATTTCATCAATGTGACCCGCCAATTTTGGCGCTTGTGCCACTACCGTCAAATCAACATTTTCTACGCGCCAGCCGGCAGTGTGAAGTCGGGCACGCGTCTCGCGCAATAACTCGCGACTATCGGCATCCTTATAATTCGCATCGGTATCGGGAAAATGCCTACCAATATCACCCATCGCGGCTGCGCCCCAACAGCGCATCGCACAGCGCGTGAAGCAATACGTCGCCATCAGAATGAGCGACCAACCCGCGGCCATGGGGTATGCGAACGCCCCCCAACATAAGGTGATCGCCATCGCCAAAGGCATGCACATCAAAACCATGACCCACTCGTACGCTCATTGCCCCTGCTCCTGCCCACTTCCCAAATAGAGTGCCGCCAACGCCAGATCTTCGGGAACCGTCACCTTAATATTGCAAGCTGGGCCCTCAACAATCTGTACGTTGTGACCCTGCAGCTCCATGGCGTGGGCTTCATCAGTTAACCAACCCCGGCTGAAACAGCGGCATCCAGCGCATAGTGCAAATCTCGCAGACGAAACATCTGGGGGGTTTGGGCGCGCCAGAGCTTGGTGCGATCCAAGGTTTTGGCCACCCTCCCTTTACGGTTGACCCGCTTCAACGTGTCAACACTTGGCTTCGCTAGGATGGCTCCAATGCCATCTTGCTAAACCTGCGCAATCAGACGCTTTAGATCGACGGTTGGTAAGCAGGGTCGTGCCGCATCATGAACCAACACCCAGTCATCCCAACCCGCTTCGGCCTTGAGCATGTTCAACCCAGACAGCACCGAATCGGCCCGCTCGGCACCTCCAGGCGCGCGACTCACCCGTGGATCAGACAAACTCTCGAGCGTGTCAGCTCGGCGATCACTGGGATCCAGCACGACCACCAGACCTCTGATATCGGAACAGGCAAGTAGAGCCCGCAGCGTATGCTCAAGTATGGGTAAGCCTGCTATTGTCAGATACTGCTTGGGAACTTCGGCCGCCATACGACGCCCTGTGCCTGCTGCAGGAACAACAGCCCAAATACTGCTCACAAGTCACTATCCTTCTGAGGCTGCTTGTCAGCAAATTGAAAATAGACTTCACCTTCCTTAATAAGGCCCAAATCTTCCCGTGCGCGCTGCTCAATAACTCGTGTGCCTTGCTGCAATTCAAGGATCTGTTGTTCTAATAGGGCATTGCGCGCCGAAAGCTCTGCATTGCGCGCCTGCTCTTGTTCAATTTGGCTTCGCAATCTCAGTGCCTCAGCAATACCGCCGCCTGCCAGCCATAACCGCCACTGCAGCAGGAGCAGCAGTGCTGTAAGCCCCACAAGGAGCCAACGCATCCGTTAGCCCTGCTTAAATTCCGCACGACCGCGGTAAGGGGCGGTTAGCCCCAGTTCCGCTTCAATGCGCAACAAACGGTTGTACTTAGCGACGCGATCAGACCGACACAGAGAACCCGTCTTGATTTGCCCGGCACCCGTTCCCACTGCAAGATCAGCAATGGTGGCATCTTCGGTTTCGCCCGATCGATGAGAGATCACTGCCGTGTAGCCAGCCTCATGCGCCATGGCGATCGCATCAAGGGTTTCTGACAAAGAGCCGATCTGATTGAACTTGATTAGAATCGAGTTGGCCACGCCTTCGTCAATTCCCCGCTTTAAGATAGCCGTATTGGTGACAAACAAATCGTCACCTACCAATTGCACCCTGTCGCCCAGTTTTTCTGTAAGAACAGACCACCCCTGCCAGTCTGACTCGTCCAAGCCATCCTCGATTGAGATAATCGGGTGTTCAGAACACAGCCCAGCAAGATAATCGGCAAACGCCACGTTGGTGAACTGGCGCCCCTCGCCTTTTAGGTCGTAGATACCGTCTTGGTAAAATTCCGAAGCGGCACAATCTAAGGCCAATGTCACATCCTCACCCAAGACATAACCCGCTTTAGCCACTGCCTCGGCGATAACCTCAAGCGCCGCCGCATTGGATGGCAAATTGGGGGCAAAACCACCTTCGTCTCCCACTGCAGTCGCAAGGCCCTGGCTGGACAAGACTTTTTTCAGGTGATGGAAAATTTCGGCGCCCACGCGCAAAGCATCGGCAAAGGACTTTGCCGCTACCGGCTGAATCATAAATTCCTGGATATCGACATTGTTGTCAGCGTGCTCACCGCCATTAAGAATGTTCATCATGGGCACAGGCATGGAGAGTTGGCTATTCCCGGCCAGATCCGCTATGTGCTGGTACAAAGGCTTACCCGCTGAGAGCGCGGCAGCTTTTGCTGCAGCAAGGGATACCGCCAAAATCGCATTGGCACCAAAATTGGCTTTGTTATCGGTGCCGTCAGCGTCAATCATGCGCTGATCGATGCCACGTTGATCACCGGCCGCGTGTCCAATCAACAGTTCGCGAATAGGCCCGTTAACATTAGCGACAGCCTTCAAAACACCCTTGCCCAAGTAACGCGCGTCGTCACCATCGCGAAGCTCAAGCGCTTCACGACTTCCCGTGCTTGCTCCCGAAGGCGCACAAGCCGAGCCCACAGAGCCATCCTCAAGCGTTACCTCTGCCATGACCGTTGGGTTGCCACGCGAATCCAGTAACTCAAAGCCACGTACATCTACAATCTCGCTCACGTCCTACTCTCCTGTTTGCAGGCTTGTTTTAGGGAATGTCTAACTCGGGCAACGACTTGATGACCTCATCGCACGCCTTTATTTGAGCCAGAAACGGCTCTAATAACGCCAAAGGTAGGGCACTGGGCCCATCGCATAAAGCGCGATCGGGGTCGGGGTGTGACTCGATGAACAACCCCGCCAAACCCGTGGCAATTCCCGCACGCGCCAATTCCAGCACCTGATGGCGTCGCCCACCTGAGGCCTTATCGCCTGGGTTGCGACGCTGCAAAGCGTGGGTGACATCAAAGATTTGCGGAAGCCCATGGGTAACCTCACGCATAACACCAAACCCCAACATATCGACGACCAAATTATCGTAGCCAAAATTACTTCCACGCTCGCAAATCAATAACTTGTCGTTTCCACACTCACGAAACTTTTCAACGACATTCACCATTTGTTCGGGGCTTAGGAATTGGGGTTTTTTAATATTGATGACGGCACCCGTGGCGGCCATAGCCGCCACCAGATCTGTCTGTCGTGCCAAGAATGCCGGTAGCTGGATAATGTCGCAGATGGCGGCAGCGGCGCAGCTTCATCGGGAGCATGCACATCGGTGATAACGGGCAAGCCAAGTTCACGTTTAACCGCCGCCAAGATTGCTAAACCCTGCTCCATGCCGGGCCCGCGGTAGCTGTGTATCGAAGAACGATTGGCTTTGTCGTAGGACGCCTTAAAAACCAACGGTATATTGAGCCGCGCACAGACGTCGGCGTAGTGGCCGGCGACGTCAAGCGCAAACTGCTCGCTCTCAAGTACATTCACTCCACCTATAAGCACCAGTGGGCGATTGTTTGCAAAAGCAATATCGCCCACGGTCACCGTCTGATGGACCTCGGTCACGTCGACGCCTGCGCGTGGGTGAGTGCGGCCTCGATATAACTGGTAAACAAGGGGTGTCCGCCCCTTGGCCGCGATGTAAATTCAGGATGGAACTGACAGGCCAAGAACCAAGGGTGCTCTGGAATTTCAATCATTTCAACCAGCTCGTGGTCCTGGGACCAGCCGGAAACCCGCATACCCGCGGCCTCAATTTGAGGCACGTAGTTATTGTTGACTTCATAGCGATGCCGGTGACGCTCGCGGACTTCAGATACACCATAGACCTTCGCGGCAAGGCTACCTTCAACCAAGTGACAGGTTTGAGCACCCAGTCGCATGGTACCACCCAAATCTGACGCCTCGCTGCGTGTTTCACGTTCACCATCAGCGGTTTGCCACTCGGTAATCAGTGCCACAACTGGATGCTCGGTTGAGCTATCCATCTCGGTTGAGTGGGCGCCGGACAAATGGCACTGGTGGCGCGCGTATTCAATTATTGCCATGTGCATACCAAGGCAAATACCTAAAAACGGTACGCCGTTTTCTCGTGCGTATCGCACAGCAGCAATCTTGCCGTCTACCCCGCGATCACCAAAGCCGCCAGGCACCAAAATAGCATCGAGCGGCTTGAGTAAATCGGTGCCCTGTTTTTCGATTTCTTCCGCATCGATGTATTCAATCTCGACTTTCGCCAAGGTTTGTAATCCTGCGTGACCCAAGGCTTCATTGAGTGACTTATAGGCATCGACAAGATCGATGTACTTGCCCACCATTCCGACTTTTACCACCCCGCGACGGTCACTGAACTCGCGTTCAACCACATCTTGCCATTCGGAAAGATCAGCTTGCGAACAATCGAGCCCAAAACGTTCAAGAATGAAGTCATCCAAACCGTTGGCGTTTAAATTACCGGGGATCTTATAAATACTGTCGGCATCGAGCAGTGGAATCACCGCTCGCTCTTCCACATTGGTAAACAGTGATATTTTCCGCCTTGCACTGGCATCAACATCCACTGAACACCGACACAGCAGCACATCTGGCTGCAGACCTATCGAGCGCAATTCCTTTACCGAGTGCTGGGTCGGTTTGGTTTTGATCTCGCCCGCAGTTGGAATGTACGGAACAAGCGTCAGGTGCATCAACATGGCATTCGCCACGCCCATCTCAAGCTTTAGCTGCCGCACTGCCTCGAGAAATGGCTGGCTTTCAATGTCGCCAACCGTACCACCTACCTCAACAACCGCCACATCAAAGCCCTCTGCGCCCTCTTTGACGCGGCGCTTGATCTCATCGGTAACGTGAGGAATGACTTGTACGGTGCCGCCCAAATAATCGCCACGACGTTCTTTGCGTAAAACCTCGTCGTACACGCGGCCGGTTGTAAAGTTGTTACGGCGAGTCATGGTCGCCCGGGTAAAGCGCTCGTAATGGCCCAGGTCCAGATCGGTTTCGGCACCGTCGTCGGTTACGAACACCTCGCCGTGCTGAAACGGGCTCATCGTGCCCGGATCAACATTAATGTAAGGATCAAGTTTGAGCAGTGTGACTTTAAGGCCTCTAGCCTCGAGTACAGCAGCGAGGGACGCCGCAGCTATACCTTTGCCTAACGACGAAACCACCCCACCTGTAACAAACACATAACGTGTCATGCGGACCACCAAATTAGGGAACAAAAATAGGTGCGCACTAACCCGCAACTTCGGTGGTTGCCCGCACTCAGATGGGACGTCAGTCTATCACCAAGGACCGGCTCACTCAATTGAGTCTGCGTAGCAATTAGGGCGCCAACGAGGTGAAAAACCCACACAATCCTCGCCGCAGAAAAGATGGTTGCCGCCACGCAGTAAGCCCAGTCCCGTCACCGCGACCGGGGTATCACCCCGGCAAAGCACGAGTAGCTTGTCGCGCCACCATGGCGGCACCCCGGCGGCCTGACACAGATGCTTGAACGGACGCGTCCGCCCTCCTCTCAGCGCCATTTTTTCACCGGGTAGCCGAGCTCGAGTACGCAGCTCTAGCCCCTCGGGTAGCCCACCGGTCTGTCGGTCCCAGCAGAGGGTACCCAATGGCGTAGCAAGGTCATGTCCGACGACAACACGATTTAGCGGGGTCACATTGTCTGCTTGTTCTTCAAACCGATAGATCACCTGCCGCCATCGATACAAACGCGCACCATCGAGAACAAGTTCTGGGGTACTCTCTGGGCTTGCCTGCAAGCATTGACGTGCATACTCGCTTAGGCGCCGCAGTCCCGGCGAGCTATAGCCATCGGCCACTAGCCAATGATAGAGCCGCTGTGAGAGGTCTCGCTGAGTCTCACCCGCTTTGAGTGACAAGCCGGGCTCGCCAAAGGGTCCCTGAACAGACAGTTGCGGCTGCGCCTCAATCATACGGATCGCCGCGCCCTGGAGAGAAATCGCCCGTGCTAGCGTTTTTCGATAGTTGGGCCATCGCTGCTCAACAGCAGGCAGCACAACATGACGAAGGTAATTACGATCCAATGTCTGATCGGCATTACTGGGGTCGTCGATAAATGACAGCCCGTTTTCGGTGGCCCAGCAGGTTATCGTTGAACGAGATATCGTAAGCATTGGTCTCAACAAGCGCCCTCTACCAAGCTGGCGGCTGGTGGGAATACCAGACAGGCCCTTCGGACCTGCACCTCGCAGTAACCGGTACAACAGCGTCTCTACCTGATCATCAAGGTGATGTCCCAGCAGTAACACGTCATTTGGCCCCAGCAAGCGCTCAAAGACGGTGTAGCGCGCGTGTCGCGCTGCGGCCTCAAGACCTATCCCTGAGCGGGTGTCTACCTGCACACTGTGGCACTCAAAACTCACGTTGTATTGGGCACATAACGTGCCGCACTCAGCGGCCCATTGATCGGCGTTTGGATGCAACGCGTGGTTAACGTGAACAACCCGCAACGGTGGACTGTCAGGGTGTTGTTTTCGCCAGCGACAGACCCAATCCAACAACACCACGCTGTCGCGACCGCCGGATAAACCGACCCACCACGTATCGGCCCGACTTATCCCAGCGAGATGCGCCGCAAAGACACCGCTGGCATCAAAGGACCTGTCGATAACAAGGGCACTGTCGATAACGTGATTCCTGCTCAGCTTCCGAAGGACATCAAACGCTTGTAGCGCGCCTCAAGCATCGCCTCTGTGCCCATAGTTTTTAACCGATCTACCTGCAGCGCCACGTGATCGCGAATCTTACTTGCCATCGCCACCGGGTCTCGATGGGCCCCACCCATGGGTTCCTCGATAGTGGCATCGACAATACCTAGTTCCTGCAGTGTTGAAGAAGTGACTCCCATGGCCGCCGCCAGCATCAGGGGCAAACTCTGAGCTTTTCCAGATAATGTTGGCGCAACCCTCAGGCGAAATCACAAAGTAGGTGGAGTATTGAAGCATCGCCAGGTGATCCCCAACGCCAATACCTAAAGCACCGCCGGAGGAGCCCTCACCAATGACAACGCAAACAATGGGGGTTTTAAGTCGTGACATCACGGCTAGATTCTGGGCTATTGCCTCGCTGATACCACGTTCCTCAGAATCGATTCCGGGATAGGCTCGGGCGTATCAATTAATGTGACTACCGGCATCTTAAAACGCTCGGCCATCTCCATAAGCCTGAGCGCTTTTCTATAGCCCTCGGGCTTTGGCATGCCAAAGTTGCGATACACCTTGTCTTTAACCGTTCGCCCTTTTTCTTGCCCAATCACCATAACGGGCTCGCCATTGAGTCGGGCAACTCCGCCAACAATGGCCTTGTCGTCGCCGAAACGACGATCGCCATGTAGCTCATCGAAGTCCGAAAACAACTCGGGGATATAATCGAGGGTATAGGGACGCAGCGGATGACGCGCCACGCGTACGATATCCCAGGGGCTGAGATCGGCATAGATCTTCTCCGTGAGAACGGCACTTTTCGTCTCTAGCCGCGCAATCTCATCGGCCAGGTTCAAATCAGCGTCGCTACCCACGTTGCGCAGCTCGTCAATCTTGGCTTCGAGTTCAGCGATGGGTTGTTCGAAGTCAAGGTAGTTGGGGTTCATTGTGGGTTCCTATGGGCTGGACGTACGACATTCAGAGTCTACAAAAGCGTTGGCGTTCGCGCTACGGGGCTGTGGTCGTTAAATTCACGCTACGGTATGCTCTCCCGCCATGAAGATTAGCGCCAATTTCCGACCCATGGTCCCATCAGAACCGGTCAACCTGCCCGCGACCGCCAAAAACACCCGCGCCATGCGCTTGGTGCTCGCGCCCATGGAAGGTGTTATGGACGCTATCATGCGCGAGTTACTCACCGGTATTGGCGGGTATGATCGCTGTGTCACCGAGTTTGTGCGCGTGTCCCAGACAGTGTTGCCATCTCGCGTGTATTTGCGCCATTGTCCAGAGCTTGCAACGGGGGTTACCGCAAGTGGCACCCCGGTCTTTGTTCAGCTTTTGGGCAGCAATCCGTCTTTGATGGCGCGCAACGCACAAGTCGCTGTCGGTTTAGGCGCGCCAGGTATCGACCTAAATTTTGGCTGTCCGGCCAAAACCGTCAACAAATCCCAGGGCGGCGCGACACTCTTAAAAGCACCTCACACGGTTGGCGATGTGTGCCGAGCGGTTCGAGATTCGGTCGATCCAAGCGTTCCTGTCACCGCAAAAATACGCCTAGGCTTTGATAATGATGACCAGTTCGAGTCCATCGTGGCGGCGGTTATTGACGCGAATATTAACGAGCTGACAGTGCACGCCCGAACACGACGGCAAGGCTACCGACCACCAGCGCACTGGCATCGACTAGCCGATATTACCCGTGAGAGTCCCATCCCTATCATCGCCAATGGCGAGCTTTGGTCGCCAACCGATGTACAGCGCTGCCGTCAGCTAAGTGGCTGCGAGGATGTCATGCTCGCGCGTGGGGCACTATGCCGCCCGGATTTAGCCCTGGCCACGCGGGCCGCTGTCGAAGGCGTCGACCATAAAGCGCTAAATTGGAGTGATATCGTGCCCAAGCTGCGCTATTTCATGCACACCAACGCCAGTCAATACGAGCAGCGCTATGCGTTAAATCCACTCAAACAATGGTTGGTCTATTTGGGTGCCTACTATCCTCAAGCCGCTGCTGTGTTTGCCGACGTCAAACGCATTAAAGAATTTGACCAAATGAATGAAAAGCTTACGCTTCTTGAGACTCAGGTTATCTCTGCAGCTGCCTAGAACCTAGAAGAGACCGCGCTATTCACATCCAGCAGCCAGCTGGCCACAGCACGAAACCGCCAAAGCCTGGTGTTCTGGACTGGTGTTGGCCTGCGTCTGCAAGGTAAGGTAGCGAGGTTTGGCGGCGGCCCGCGGGGTGACCGCGCCACCACTTCGGCATCAATCGAGAACCTTCCATCAACAACATCGAGCCATGACTATGACAACATCATCAGCAGCCAGTAACCGGCGCGATTTCTTGGGTCACCCTAAAGGGCTTTATATTTGCTTTGGCACCGAGCTGTGGGAGCGATTTTCCTTTTACGGCTTGAAATACCTGTTGTTGCTGTATCTGACCAAATACCACCTGTTCACCGACGAAGCGGGCTTGGGTGTGCTGGGCAGCTACGCGGCGCTAGTTTACGCCATGCCAGTCATAGGTGGTCTCATCGCCGACCGCTACCTAGGAATGCGTCGCGCTGTAGTATTTGGTGGGTTGTTATTGGTAGCCGGGCATTTAGGCATGGCCTTTGAGGGCGAGGCAGCTCGACAGGTCAATGGAGAAATTATTCAAGACACGGGCGCACTGCAGATTTTTTACGCTTCCCTCGCGCTTATCGTCATGGGAGTAGGATTTCTAAAGCCTAATATTTCGACGGTTGTAGGTAAGCTCTACCCTGAAGATGACCCCAGGCGTGATGCAGGCTTCACCATTTTTTATATGGGCATTAACCTCGGCGCGTTCACGGCAACGCTGTTGTGCGGATGGCTTGGCGAGGTCTATGGCTGGTCCTACGGCTTTGGGGCTGCGGGTATTGGCATGCTGCTAGGCTTAATGCTGTTTTTGTGGGGCCAACCCTACCTTGAGGGCCATGGAGAAGCACCTAGCGTAGAGACCCTGCAACGCAATGTGTTGGGACCGATAACGCTTGAATTTGCGATCTACGCGCTCGGCATTCTGTCCGTGGCGATGGTGTGGCAGTTAATACAGTTCACCGCGGTGGTTGGTACGGTTTTAAACATAGTCTCCATCAGTGTACTCGCATTACTGGCGTGGTTTTTGTTTGCTCGGTGCGACAAAGTGGAACGCGAACGCATGTTTGTGCTTATCGTTCTGACCCTATCGACAGTTGTTTTTTGGGCCCTGTTTGAGCAGGCGGCGGGATCAATGACACTGTTTGCCGATCGCGCAACCGATCGATCACTGCTGGGAATTGAACTCACCGCTGCCCAATTTGGTGCGGCGAATTCCTTTTTTATTTTCACACTGGCGCCACTTTTTGCCGTGCTCTGGACGCAACTTGCCAAGCGTGGCCTAGAGCCCAGCACGCCGATGAAATTCGTCTTGGGCATTGCTCAGGCAGGTCTTGGTTTTGGCGCACTAGCCTATGGCACCCAATTCCCCGACCAAGCGGGTAAAGTATCAGCGTGGTGGTTGATTTTGGCGTATCTGCTTCATACCACCGGCGAACTTTGCTTGAGTCCTGTGGGGCTCTCTGCGGTAACGAAACTCGCGGTGGGGCGCGTTGTTGGCGTTATGATGGGCACCTGGTTTCTAGCCAGTGCGTACAGCTCCTATGTCGCAGCCCAAATCGCTGCCATCGCAACGCGAGCAGCGTCTGGTGCCGACACTGCGCAAGCTGCCCTGTCGGCTATCGATGGCTATGTCAGTCTGTTCGATCAGCTACTATGGACCGGCTTGATCGCGGCAGCCATCCTGTTAGTGCTTACACCGGTTCTGAAGCGTCTGATGCACGGGGTGCATTGATTGCCTGGCCAGCAAGCGCTGGCCGAAATCGCGCCTTGATACGCTGCCATTTTTGCTGCCAGTCCCACCCTACGAGGTACAAGGCTGGAACCATGAGCAAGCTGACAAAAAGCGCAAACAAGACACCAAACGCTAGAGACAAAACAGCAGGCTTCAGAAATTCGGCCGTTGTTGATCGCTCGGCCATAATAGGTAACAGGCCGACAAAGGTAGTTACCGTCGTCAACAATATGGGTCTAAACCGATTGACGGCAGCATCGAGCACAGCCTCGGGCGGACCCAAACCATCGCGCTCGCGCCGGCGAATGTAATCGACCAAGACCAGGTTATCGTTAACCACAACCCCGGCTGCTGCGCCAATCCCAAAGTACGAAAACAACGCCATGGGCAAGTCGTAAACTAGGTGCCCGAAAACCGCTCCCATAAACCCAAAGGGGATAGCCGTCATAATAAGCAACGGCAACGCATAGGATTTAAAAGCAATTGCGATTAAGGCGTAAATAACAAATAACGCAATCGTATAAAGAGCGCCAATTTCACTGTAAAACTCTGCCTCAGACTCTTGGGATCCACCACGTAAAACTTCTAAACCCGGATAGGTTTCTATGAGCTGGGGAATGAATCGCTCATTGACTGAGCGCGAGATGTCGCCCACCGAATCTCGATCTACGCTAGCCACTACGCTCACCACACGGCGCCCATCACGCCGATTGATGCGCTGGACACCCTCTCCCAGTGTAACCTCCACGACTGAGGTTAACGGAATGCTTCGACCATCGGCGGTGCGAATCATAAAGTCATCGAGTGAGGTCAGTTGACTGCGCGCATCTCGAGGATATCGCACCATCACTCGGACATCACCAAACTCACGGGGCAGTCTTTGCACCTCCTCACCGTAGTAGGCCTGCCGCACTTGCCGAGAAACCTCGACAAGTGACACGCCGAGCCTTTCAGCCCCAGGCTTGAGCGCAAAATGTAACTCGCTGAGCTCACCTTGCTGATTGTCACGCACAAAGAACGCTGCCTCGTAGCCTTGCAGATGCAACTGCAGATCTTTACTGGCACGTTTTAAGGTATCGAAATCACTGTGCTGTAGTAAGAAGGTAACGCTTGGGGTGTTGTCGTCGAGGGTATAATTGACTCGAATCTCATCGGCATCCGGTATCTCGCCCACCAGCGCCCGGAATCGCTCAGCGGCATCTCTGGCACTCAGATCGCGAACCTCGGGTGGGGCGAGTCGAACAATAGCCACCACATTGTCTCGGCGTGAACGTGTATACCAGCCTTCAATGAGCTTTCCGGTACCCTCACCGCTCTCCGCGGCCTCTGCCTCCACCTGCGCCATAAGTTCCCTCTCAGCATTCTGAAGCTGATCAAGTACCTCAAGTGCGCGCGCGTAGGGTGTTCCTGTCGGTAGGTTCACGTTGATATATATTTGCTCACTTTCTACTTGCGGCATGAAGTAAAACTTCACCCAGCCGGTGGCAAACAATCCAACCGAGATGATAAAAGCTGAAACAAATACCATTGTGGTTGTGTAACGGTTGCGCAAACACCGCGCGAGGAATGGCCCGTAATAGCGCTCACTAAAGGTGACAATGCCGTGGGCTATCTTTTTGCTGGCGCAGTGCCAGACCTTTAAGGTTCTTACGTGGCTCAACATGCCGAAGGTGCGCCGGCAAAATAAAAAACGCTTCTATAAGTGAAACCACTAATGCGAGGGTGATCACAATAGACAGCTGTCGCGTGATCTGAGCCTCGACTCCGGACACAAATAACCACGGGGCGAAGGCGACGATGGTGGTAAGTACGGCAAAAATAACCGGCCGGGCAACACTCATGGTGCCCACCACTGCTGCTTGCTCGCCGGGCATCCCCATGTGAGTGTGATGGTGAATACTCTCGCCCACAACGATGGCGTCATCCACCACGATGCCCAGCACCAGTAAAAATGCAAAAGTCGACATAACATTGAGGGAGACGTCGTTGGCGGGTAAAAGAGAAAACGCGCCCAAAAATGCCACCCCAATACCCGCGGTTACCCACAACGCAACCCTCGGACGTAACGTGAGGATGAGCACCACAAACACCAGTATTAACCCGAGTACTGACGACTCGGCAATCAAGTCCATACGCGATGTGTAAATGTCGGCGGAATCAAACCAGAGCTCCAGCCGCACACCTTCAGGCAAGGTTTTGTTGGTTTTTTCAATCCACGCTTTAGTCGATTCGCTGCTCTTGACCACCTGCATTTCATCGGTGGACTGCACCTGAAGCAGCACTGCTGGATCGCCGTTGAGCGTGGCAAGGATGTCCTCTTCCTCAAATCCATCGAGTACTCGGGCAACATCACCAACGCGAATAACAGCGCCTTCAGTTGTTTGACGGATGACGATTTGCTCAAAATCATGCTGGCTGTCAGCAAGATTGAGCACCCGTAACTGAATGTCTCCGGTAGCCGTTCGTACCTGACCCGACGACAAATTAATGGACGAAGCGCGGATAGCATTGGCGACTTCTGCAAAGGTTAAGTCGTAGCGGCGCAAAGCCTCCTCAGATAGCTCTATGGTGACCTCTTCTTTGCGCGCGCCGAATAGCTCAACCTTTGATATGTAGGGCTGAGCAGCAAAATCCTCGCGCAAATCTTGTGCAAGACGGGTTAAGGTGCGCTCACCAATGTCGCCCACCAATGCAACGCGGATCATTTCTTGCCGCCACTCCATACGCCGGACGCGGGGGTTTTCGATGTCACGGGGAAACGAGGTAACGCTATCGACAGCGTTTTTGACATCATTAAGGAATCCATTAAGGTCGAGGTTTGGATAGGTCTCCACGCTCACAGAAGCTAGGCTCTCGCGCGCTTCAGCGCGCAGGCGGGCAACATTACTAACTGTCTCAAGTGCATCTTCAATGCGCTGAACAACTTGCTGCTCTATTTCCTGGGGTGATGCGCCAGGCCAAACCACATCGATCTGAACCTGATAGGGACTCACCGTTGGAAAGGCTTCTTTCTCAATATTTGATAATCCCAACCATCCTGAGATCAAGATACCGAGCATAAGTAAATTGGCAGCGACCGGATTGCGGACCCACCAGGCGATTAAATTTTGCATGGCTTAGTCCTTAGTCTGCGAGCGCTTCTACGGCACCGCCGTCGAGTGGCGGCGAGCTCGGCTGGATCGCTTCAAGCGACATACCGGGAATAGGGTTTCGGATGGCCGATACAATCACCAGCTCACGATCTTCAATGCCACTTCCAATAAACGCCTTATTGGCGGTTTGATGGATTACCTCGACCTCGCGAATATCAAGACGACCATCGCTGCCAAGCACGAATACCCGGTTCCCAGCTCGTAAACCCTCGGCGGGTAGCTCTATGGCTTGATCGATGATTTTGCCGGCGATATTGGCATTCACAAATAACCCAACCGCCAATGGCATACCGTCTGGCAAACGAGTGGTTGCATAGGGGTCTTGAACTTCGGCGGTGGCGTAGACGACCCGCGTGTTGGGATCAATTGCCGCATCCAGGCGCTTTAATTTACCGCTCCAACGATGCACCTTGCCCCCAACCAGGGCACTAAAATCAACGGGCAAGCCATCACCTACCGGCGCTGAATAACCAATAGGCACCCCAAGCGCGCCGAGTTGCGAGTCGGTCAGTGGCAACCGAATTTCAACACTATCGGTACCAAAGGCCCTGGCGACCACCTTGCCGGGGGTCACAAACTGTCCCAGATCGACGAGTGTTTGAGCGATCCGGCCTCGATAGGGCAAACTGAGGAGAGTGCGCTCAAGGTTAGTTAGTGCCAGAGCCAAATTTGCCTCGGCGGCCTCTATAGCCGCTCGCGCGCGCGCAACCTGCGGCTTTTTCAATGCCAGTGGTGAAGGGTTGGCCTGTCCGGCGAGCTGCTTACGCGCCACGTCGGCGTCGGCCAACGCCTGCTCCAAATCGACCTGTGCCGCGGCCAAGCGGGCCTCGGCCTCATTGAGAGCCGATTGATAATCGGTATCCTCGATACGCAGTAATGTGTCGCCGGGATTAAATGCGCCACCTTCAACGAATTCAGGGGACACCTCTATGATGCGACCACCCACCTGCGCGACTACCTCAGAACTCACCCGCGCTCGAACTTCCTCCATGGGTGCTCACACTCAGCTGAGCCGCGCGCTTTTCAGCGGACTCAACATAAACCTTTAACGCTCTCGGGGGCTCACTGGCAGTATCGGGGTCGGTTTTGTTAGGGTGAGTAAGACGACGGCACCAATGCCGGCGCCAAGCACACCCAAAGGAATGGCGGCCCGCTTTAAACGCTTTAACATAACGACTCCTTGTTCGTTAATGACATCCTGTCTTTTCCGGCTTGCCTTCATCCATGAGGCTCATGCCGAACCGCGATAATGTTAACAGGCGCGGTTTGAAATAACACCAAGCATTTTTGGGGTTTTGCACACAACCCTACAAATTAAAGGGGTTTTTATATTGCCTTGGAATCCTGTTTCAGCGATCCAGTCAAGTGAATGGCTCGTAATTGTTTAAGAAGTCACTTAGGAAATCCCCATGCTACCGTCAGCGTCTATCGATCAATCCGTACGTTTTAAATCGAAATCCACCACACCCTGCTCAGCGGTGGCAAACGGCGAATTACTCGGTATAACGCAGGAAGCCCAAGTAGTTCGCAGAGCGTTAGTCGACCGTGGTTTGGAAACACCCATGATCGACAATGGTCTTACCCGTGATCAGAAATACGCCATCATTCAGGACGCTTTTACGGATATCACCAATGCGTTAGGGCTGGATCTTAAAGACGACAGCCGGTGCGAGACACCCCATCGAATCGCAAAAATGTATGTCGACGAAATTTTTTCAGGACTGGATTACAGCCAATTTCCCAAAATCTCGGTGATCGACAACAAAATGCAAGTAGAGGAAATGGTACGGGTAGACGCCATCGACCTAACATCTACCTGTGAACATCACTTCGTCACCATCGACGGTCAGGCCAAAGTGGCCTATATCCCCGGTGACAAAATTATTGGACTCAGTAAGATCAATCGTATTGTGCGGTTCTTTGCCCAGCGCCCGCAGGTCCAAGAGCGACTTACTCAACAAGTATTGGTAGCGCTTCAAGCGTTGCTCGAGACCGACGATGTCGCGGTCTCAATGGACGCCGTGCATTATTGCGTGAAATCACGGGGCGTTATGGACAGTAATTCGCGCACGCGCACCACCGCACTTGGTGGTGTCTTTAAATCAAATCCAGACACCCGCGCCGAGTTTTTAGCCTGATACTCTCCATTTCCTTTTTAGGGCGGAAAGCCGCTACCAAGCAATGGCCTTTCCATCCCAGTCTAAGAATGCAAGCTCTCCGTCAGGCACGATGCTGTCGAGGCTGCCCAGCAAACGCGAAGCAACAAAGTCCGGTGAAAATAATTTCTCCGCGGGCACGCCCTTTTGAAAAGGCTTGGACATGTTGGTGTCGGTAGTGCCTGGATGAAAAGCCACTAACTTAGCCCGCGGATTAAGGCGTGCCAGTTCGATGGCTGCGCATTTCAAAACCATGTTGAGGGCTGCTTTGCTAGCGCGGTAGCTGTACCAGCCCCCGAGCTGGTTATCGCTAATACTGCCGACTCGTGCAGAAAAAACGGCGATGCGAGGATCTGGGGCGTGTTTAAGCGCGTCCATAAACGCACTTAACCATAGCGTTGGTGTGATGGTGTTGGCATGAAGTACTTGGGTCATGGTTGCCGCATCAAGCCGTTTTAGTGCTCTCTCCGGCCGGAAATCATCGCCGTGCAGCACGCCATTACAAACAATTAATCGACCAATAGCCCCGTCAAGTACACTTATCTGCTGAGCGATATCTCGAATCGATGATTCGGTGTAATCACAACTAAAATGACTATCTGACATATCATTGCGATCAGCGCGACTCACCGAGATAACATGAAATTGTTGCGTTGCTCCCAAGGCCGCTACGGTAGCGTGTCCAATACCCCCGAAGCGCCGATAACAATCGCCTTAGCCTTTGACTCAGTCATGCCATCACTCTGCTCTTAACCACGTTGACGTTGAAGTTCGAGATGACGGCTAAGCGCGACCAACTGCTTTGCCACGCACAAGCGCAGCCAGTCATCCTCAATCTGCACAGGAATCGATACGTTGATTTTCCAAGCCTGTATCACCCTGCTTATTGGGATCTAAACCCGACTACCTAAATACCGGATTCCTACCAAATTTACTCGGGCCTTGTTGACCTTCATTAGAAATGGGTTAGTCTCGCCCCCGCTTATCGCTCGACCGTTTTGCACCCGAGCCGCCGACTTGTGTGGCTATCGTTTTCCCTGAGCATTAGCGCGATAATGGCCCTTTTGAACAGAGAATTCTCGGCTTATGCGCAGCCTGCGACCCCTTACATCGCTACTTCTGGCGACAGCAATCTTGCTGACCGGGCACGGGCTACACCTAACACTGTTGCCCTTGCGCGCAGCACAAGTCGGACTCTCAGACACACTCATAGGTTTCACGGCCTCAGCCTATTATCTCGGCTTCATGGCGGGGTGTTTCGTCATTCCACAAATCATCGCGCGGGTGGGGCACATCCGGATTTTCGCGGCACTGCTTGGGCTATTTAGCGCCGCCCTGCTGTCATTAGACCTCACTGCCAACCCGATTGCGTGGATAGCCTTGCGATTTATTATTGGTGCCATGATGTGCGGTGCTTACACTGTTATCGAAAGCTGGCTCACCGATCAGACCCCCGCAGACGCGCGAGGTAAAGTACTGGCGGTTTACACGTTCCTGACGCTGGCGGCCATAACATTGGGGCAATTCCTCGTTAACTTGGGCCCTACCGACTCGTCACGTCCATTCATCATTACTGGCATCCTCATCGCCTTGGCTATGGTGCCGGTGAGCTTAACCAAATCACTTGCGCCGGCGCCCGTTCCCAGCACCAAGCTAAGCTTCACGCTACTTTACAAACGATCGCACACCGCCTTTGCTGGGGCTTGCTCTCAGGTGTCGTCATGGGAAGTTTTTGGAGTTTGGCGGCCGTGTTTAGTTATCGCATCGCGGGTAGTAGTGATTTCGTACCACACTTTATTAGTGCGGTGGTAATTGGGGGCGCCATTGCGCAATACCGGTGGGGCTGTTAGCTGATCGTATTGACAGGCGTTATGTTCTTGCTGGACTGGCTGCCGTGACCGCCATTACCAGTGTGATGATGACTTTTTTCAGACCAACACCCGGTGGTTACTTGGGGTTGGCTTTGTTTTTGGGGCCGCGGCTAATGCTATTTATGCCGTATCGCTTGCAAAAAGCTGCCGACAACAGCAAGCCCTCAGAATTTGTCACGATTGCCTCGTCGGTACTGTTGCTCAACTCACTGGCGGCAGCCACCGCACCCTTACTCCTTGGACAGCTCATGGCCATGTACGGCAGCCATGTTTTATTTTTGGGGGTAGCCGCTTACGCCGCAGTCGCTGCGGTTTACATTGCTGTGCAGCCACCGGGCGAAACGGCGGTGCCCGTCGAAGACCAACGTCCGTTTGTCGCAGCGGGGTATGACACCGCGCCCGCCAGCTTTGACAATGACCCGCGAAGTCCCGACGAAAGTGAGGCCGACCTGGAACCGATACCAGAGCGGCCGGCCTATGCCGAGTTTGAAGCTGAGTTTGATTACGACTACGAGGAGGCCTTTTTGGAAGAGGAGTGACTCTACCAGGCCGCCACGGTACCGTCTTTGCGCATCTCCGTTGCACCCGTGTAGACACCCGTATGGGGGTCTCGCATGATCGCTTGGTAACCACCAAACATTACGCCGGTGCTGTTCACACGCACTCGGTGCCCTAGGGCTTCGAGAGCCTTGATGGTTTCCTCCCCCACCCCCGGCTCAACATACAGGATGCCGTAACTATCGGGGTCACCCCCGTCGGGGCTAGCACCGCCATCATGTAAGAATCGCGCCGCATCGCCGGCTTCCTGCAAATTCATACCGAAGTCGATGAGATTGACCACAATCTGTACATGACCTTGGGGCTGCATACCACCGCCCATCAGACCAAAACTCATTAGGGGCCTTCCGTCTCGGGTAACAAAGGCGGGAATAATCGTATGGAAAGGTCGTTTACCGGGGGCGTAACGGTTGGGGTGATCTTCATCTAGCGAAAACAATTCACCGCGATCCTGGAGCATAAAACCCATACCATCGGGTACTAATCCAGAACCCATGCCCCGATAGTTAGATTGAATGAGCGACACCATCATGCCGGTACTGTCAGCGACGGTGAGGTAAGTGGTGTCGCCCTCGCCTTCAAGTGCCACCGCCAGAGCATCAGGATCCAGGACACCGTCGGTCTTGATCCGAGAGAATTGCCGCTCGGCATAAGCCTCTGATAGCAGCTCATCCAAGGGGATATCGGCAAAAGCGGGATCAGCAAAGGTTTTCGCCATGGCTTCAAAGGCTAACCGCTTTGCTTCGACCATGTAATGAAAGAGTTGTGGTGAATCGCGCTCGAAGTTTCGCAGATCTACCTGCTTGAGAATGTTTAACATCATTAGAGCAGCGAAACCCTGGCCATTAGGCGGCAGTTCCCAAAGAGTAATACCGTGGTAATCAACGCCTCGAGGCTCAACCCACTCGCCATGATGTGCAGCAAAATCCGAGTAACTCAGATCAGCGCCTATACGCGACAAATAAGCGACCATGCGTTTGGCGAGTTTGCCCTGGTAAAAACTGTCGCGGCCCTCACTGGCAACAGTAGCAAGGGTATTAGCCAAATCCGGGTTAATAAAAACGCTGCCTGCTGTGGGAGCACCCTTTTTAAAGTAGGTTGCTCGAGCGTTATCGAACTCTTCAATCATGTCAGCAACTGCTTCAAAGCGACGCAGGTTTGCCGCAAAGCCAGAAGCAATAACGGGCGAAACAGGGAAGCCTTCGCGCGCATATTTTATGGCCGGCTGCAGTACCGAACTCATCGGCAACTGACCCCAACGGTTGTGTAAAGCGAACCAACCGTCCACGGTCCCGGGAACGGTAACAGCTAAAGAGCCGTGCGATGGAATGCCCTGATAGTCAGCGGGCAACGCCCCAGATGCCTTCATGCTAGCTATACGGTCTTGCAGCTGCCTCAAATCACGCCCAGCTGGCGATCGCCCCGATCCGTTGTAGCCATAAAGTTTTTTACTCGTCGGATCCCAGACAATGGCAAAAAGATCGCCGCCAATTCCATTGCCGGTAGGCTCCATCAATCCAAGCGTTGCGTTGGCCGCTATTGCCGCATCCACGGCGCTGCCACCGGCCTTGAGGACATCAATGGCTACTTGAGACGCTAAGGGCTGAGCCGTGGCCGCCATGCCATTAGCCGCATAAACCGGGCTACGCGACCAATCTTCGCCCGTCGGTCGACTACCGGGGCCGAGCGCAGCAACTACCGTCGTCGACATAAGCATAAGCGGGATAAAAACCCGTAAGCAGCTAGCAAGCATATTTTGGTCTCCCATACTGTTAACGTGCAATGCCAAGCGAAGGAGATCCTGCCACCTTACCTGCCGCTCGCATCATTGAGGCTGGATAGTACTGAGCACATAGTACCGCTATCATGCTCCGCAAGCGCCATTGCAAGCAATTTAACCATTGGCTTGCTGCATCAAATCCCGACAACTCTGGGGCAAATCCAGTAACAACGGAGTCATACATGTCGTCGCACAAACAGCGTATTGCGTTTATAGGCCTTGGGGCTATGGGCTTTCCTATGGCTGGCCACCTGCAGCGGGCGGGGTTTGAGACCTGCGTGTATAACCGCACTACTGAGAAAGCCAAGCGCTGGGTAGAGCGCTATGGCGGCAGCATGGCCCTGACACCTCGCGATGCCGCGAAAAACGCGGAGTTCGTCTGTTTATGCGTCGGCAATGACAACGATATTCGCAATGTGGTTTATGGCGATACCGGGGTACTGGCCGGCATGGCATCGGACACGGTACTCATAGATCACACCACCGCGTCGGCGGAACTCGCTCGGGAACTGGCCACCAGTGCATCGGCAAGGAATATCAGTTTCCTTGACGCCCCTGTTTCGGGCGGCCAGGCCGGCGCTGAAAATGGTGCCCTCACCATTATGACCGGGGGCAGCCAAGCTACCTTTGACCGGGCAATGGTCATCTTTAACTGCTACGCAAAAATGCCCGTCTCATGGGTGCGGTGGGCGCGGGCCAATTAACAAAAATGGCCAACCAAATTTGCATCGCCGGCATCGTGCAAGGGCTTGCCGAAGCGCTCCATTTTGCAGACAAAGCGGGACTAGACGGCCGAGAAGTCATAGCAGCTATTTCCAAAGGTGCCGCGCAAAGCTGGCAAATGGACAACCGGCACGCCACCATGATCGACGGAGAATTCGACTTTGGCTTCGCTGTAGACTGGATGCGTAAGGACTTGGGCATTGCACTAAACGCTGCAGACGAATTTGGCGCATCGCTACCACTCACGGCGCTGGTCGATCAGTTTTACGCGGATGTCCAAAATATTGGCGGTGGCCGCTGGGACACCTCCAGCTTAATCCAGCGATTGCGACGCCTTACTCACTGAGTTATCTCGCTATATCGGCCAGAATTAACCGAACCTCACAGCATGGGAGTCCGCCTCAACGGGCAATGGGCTGGCTCTTTTGGATCGCGTCGGTTTATAGAATTTCCAGCCAGCGTGACTCGGAAATAAAGCTCCACGCCAGTATCTTGTAGACAGGGTCAACCCCCCGGGCGATGATGGTTTCCAGTGTCTCACCCGCGGCAACCGCATCACGGACCGACTGCGAGATCACTCGAATCATGGTGTGCATGGCGCGTAAATCCTCTCCCGTTGCAAGGGGACCATGGCCTGGAATCAGCTGCGTGTCATCGTCTACCCACTCGAGTAATTCGGCTTGGCTCGCTAAATAATCATCCACACTGCCACCGCCCTCTAGGTCAATGTAGGGAAACAAACCGTTAAACAACAGATCGCCCGTGTGCAGGACATTGGCTTTTTTAAACCAAACGGCCGAGTCGCCATCGGTGTGTCCCGCCAAAGCGATCAGCATGAGCTCCTCATCATTCAGGTAGATCGACAGACCATTGCTGTGCGTTACCACCGGCAAAGATGCCCGCGAAGCACTATCATTACCCAAGAGGCGGACCCGCACATTGTCGTGGGCAATAATGGTGGCGCCTCGCTCAGCGAAGAAGGCATTACTGCCGGTATGGTCGACATGGTAATGGGTATTGATCACGTAGCGGACAGCAGGGTCGAACGATGGGTCCGCTAGTGGCTCCAAAGCGCTCGCAATACGACTTGCAAGCGGCGCAAACTGATCATCTACGATGAGAAGGCCATCCCGACCTACACTCACGCCAATATTCCCCCCGCGCCAGTCATCATAAAAAACGTTAGGCGCCACCTCAATCGGTGTAACGATAACACCCGTAAATTGATCGGTCTGACTACTTGCCGAGCTAGAACAAAGCAGGCCCTGCGTCAGCAGAACCAGCAAACCACCAAAGACATAGTGCCGACTCATAACCACTCCTCTAATGCCGCGTCTCTTCTCTCTACTCGCCTCCCTAACGAGGCCGTCAGTGGGGCGAGAGACAAAGTTCTCACCGCTCGGTAAACTGCATCCCCAAAGCGCAACGCACTTCACTTACATACCACAATAGAAAAGGCGCCGATTATGCAACCACACCACACCGCTGCATCTGAAGGTGTACCACTCACAACTGTGGGCCAACGTATATTTGTTCGCTACTACGTCGGGATTACCATTGACCTCATGGTGCTGAGTGCGCTGAGCCAATTTTGGCATCAGGTTAGCATAGCTAATTTCAGCACAGCTTTAATCGCGGCCATATTATTGCAGTTACTGCTCCAAGGTACTTTGATTGTAGAGCACATGCTTGCAAAACCTTTTGTAGGTAAGCACGGCTGGTCATGGCGAATCGGTCGCTTTTTTACCGCCTGGTTTGTGTTGTTTCTCTCCAAATTTGTCATGCTATGGGCCGTCAACTGGGTCTTGGGTGACGCCATTCAGTTCTCTGGTGCCATGCATGGCGCTCTCGCCTTTATAGCGGCCGTCTTGTCTATGGTGGCATTAGAAACAACCATGTTCAGCTTATTCAAACGCCTTGGTAGTGCGGAGCAACGTGATGAGAGATGATCCACTGGTTACCCACCGAGGGGGCTGCCATTGCGGTGACGTGCAGTGGGAAATTGAGGCGCCCGCCGATATCCACACTCACACCTGCAATTGTTCAATCTGCAACATCCAGCAGTATCAACATTTAATTGTCCCAAAGAGTCGATTTCGACTGCTGAGCAATGACAATGCGCTGTCGCTGTACACCTTTGGCTCAGGGCTTGCCAAGCATTATTTCTGCTCACGCTGTGGGGTGAAATCGTTTTATATCCCGCGCTCCAACCCAGATGGTGTAAGCGTGCACGCCCCCTGTATTGACCCAGCCACAATTAACAGCATCAGCGATGAGCCCTTCGACGGACAAAATTGGGAAAAGAATGCCGCCTCACTCGCACACTTATCGCAAGAGTCATGACAACCCCCGAATTTGGTTTTTGGCGTGAAAAATCGCTCGAAGCGTTATCCGACACCGAGTGGGAGAGCTTGTGTGATGGCTGCGGTAAGTGCTGCCTGAATAAACTGCAGGATGAAGACAGCGGCGAGGTGTTTTACACCCGCGTTGCCTGCCAGTTACTCGACATAAAAACGGGACGGTGTAGCGACTACGCAAATCGCCAAGCGCGTGTCCCTGATTGCCTCAACATCAGGGATATGACCGCAGAACAACGGCACTATTTGCCGGAAACCTGTGCCTATAGGCTGTTAGATGAAGGCGAAGATCTGCCAAGCTGGCATCATCTCATCAGTGGTCGCCGAGCACTGGTTCACAAGGCAACCTGCACGGTTCGCAACCGGGTGGTTTCTGAGTGTGATGTTGATCCAGACGCCCTCGAGGACCATATCATCCGCTGGATTGATCGCTAAACAACATGGCATCGAACAGCATGCAGAGTCTGGATCTCACCGTGCTCACACAAGCACACCAATGGCTAGCCAATAAACAACCGACGTGGCTATGTACCATTGTTAAAACACTGGGCTCATCACCCCGCCCAGTGGGTTCAATGATGAGCTACTCACAGGGTAAAGTGGTGGGGACACTATCAGGAGGCTGTGTCGAAGACGACTTGTTGGCTCGTTTGGCCGCTGGCGAGTTTTGTTCTCAGGAACCAGCTCTGGTGAAATACGGCGTTAGCGCCGCGGACAATGAACGACTGGGTCTACCCTGTGGTGGCCGCTTGGAGATACTCGTACAAACGCTCGACGAAACCGATGAGATATGGCTAAACGAGGTTGTAATCGCACTGGCGGCAAGGTCTATCCTTCGGCGTGACGTGGACAGGCTGTCGGGTACTACGACCCTGCACCCCAGCAATACTAGCCATCTGTTAACACTGGATGACCATTATTTGCAGCACACGCTAGGTCCCAAAATGCGGATGCTGCTCGTGGGTGCAGGACAGCTTGCGCAGGTGCTGGCAAGTTTGGCCATACCGATGGACTACGACGTGCAAGTCATTGACCCGCGAGAAGATATGATAGCGCAATGGCAAGGTCCGGCGGTACCGCTACTCCATGGGTTCCCCGATGACCTCATCAGAGAGCTCGTCCCCGACCAGCACACCATCATCATTACCCTCACCCATGACCCGCGCATAGATGATATGGCGCTCTTGGAGGCACTTCACAGTGATGCCACCTACGTTGGCGCGCTGGGTTCGTTGCGCACCACTGCCGCTCGGCTAGAGCGGCTTGAAATGCTGGGATTGAGTACACAGCAGATCGCTAGACTGCATGCGCCAGTGGGACTGAGCATTGGCAGCAAAACACCCTGGGAAATTGCGGTGGCTATTATGGCTGAGCTCGTTCAGCATCAACGAACACCCGCCTAACAGTCACAGCATGCGAGGCGCCCTGACGAGGGCGCACGCAATATCGTGTACGCCCGGCTTACTCGTACAGGTAGTCCTTGGCTTTGTAGTTGTCATGACAACCTTTGCATGTCTTGCCAGTGGCACCAAACTGCTGAGCAATCGCCTGACGATCACCGGTTTGCGCAATGGTAGCCAGCTTAGCTGCTTCAGTACGAAACGCTTGCAGGCGCTCATTGAAATCATCCATATCCAACCAAATGTCGGGTTTTGCCCGCGTCTTGCCCTCTTCAGACCCCGGAGCAAATCCACGCTCAACACCGTAACTCGACACGCTAGCAAGGTCGTTCGCCCAGCTCGCAAAGGTTCCCTGATCCCAGTCTATTTTGCCTTTGAGCATGTCACCCATTGGGCTAAAGGTCATACCAATTAGTGCAAAATAAGACTGCCGAATTGACTGTATGGGTTCTGCTTTTTCGATATGTGCGATCGTGGGTAATGCGATTGCCGCCCCGAGTAGTCCAGTAATAATCATGCGCTTAGTTGAATTCATAACCTCATCCTCTCAGTAATGGTGTCACTTTAGCTGATCCAATCACAATGGCGGTCCAATCACCAGCCTCATTTTCCACGCCCTACACCTTCTTCTGTGCTGCGCCTGCCCTATTGCTAGAGCGTGCTCACGAAAGCGCCGCCATCAAGCAGTACATTTTGCCCAATCATGAATGCAGCGTGGGTCGAACAAAGGTACGCGCAGGTATGCCCAAATTCTTGGGCAGTACCGTAACGTTTGCTTGGTATAGTCGCCATGCGCCTGTCTCTCACAACCTCGATTGTCTCACCTGTCAGGCTCGCTTCCATGCCGTCCAACGCAATCGTTCGATCGGTCGCGTGTAATCCTGGCAGCAAATTATTAATAACCACACCATGGGCGGCAACATCGCGCGCCACGCCGGCAACATAGCCGGTGAGTGCCGTTCTAGCGGTATTCGAAAGACCCAATACGGCAATGGGCGATTTGACCGCGACGCTAGTAATGTTGACCACCCGCCCCCAGCCCCGCTCGACCATTTTGGGTACCAACTCGGTCATCAAGGCAATGGGCGTGAGTGCATTGGCATCCATTGCGGCGACAAAATCATCCCGCGTCCAATCACGCCAGTTACCCGGAGGCGGCCCGCCGGCGTTAGTCACTAGGATATCGACATCGTCCGCCTGATCCAGTACCGCAGCGCGTCCTTCCTCGCTGGTGATGTCGGCGGCAATCGCCACCACGTGCACACCAAAGCGATCGCGGATGTCCTGTGCGACTTGCTCGAGCAACTCGGCACCGCGCGCATTAATGACCAAGTCTACGCCCTCGGCGGCCAGAGCCTCGGCACAACCGCGTCCAAGCCCCTTTGACGCCGCACATACCAGCGCTCGACGCCCGGCAATACCTAAATCCATGTTGCTCTCTCCCTCGTATGCCGCATAGCGGCAGTAATTGTGCACGAACTCGGCTAAGCTTAGCCAACTTGTAGGACGCGGTGATACCCCATGATCGACTTTGAACTCAATGGTAAAGCGGTTCGCTTTGACGGCGACCCTGAAACGCCCCTGCTGTGGGCCATTAGAGATAATTTTAAGCTCAAAGGGCTCAAAGTTTGGTTGTGGGGCGGGTTTGTGCGGTGCGTGTACGATGCATGTAGATGGGGTCGCAACCCGAACCTGTGTGCTACCTATCAGCGCTGCGGCCGGTAAACGCATTACGACCATTGAGGGACTGGGCTCGCCCAATAACCTGCACCCGCTTCAAGCAGCGTGGGTAGACCACAATGTGCCGCAATGCGGCTACTGTCAAAGCGGCCAAATCATGTCAGCGGCGGCATTGCTTGCGAGCAACCCCAATGCAGACGAATCGGCAATTGATACCGCGATGACTGGTAATCTTTGTCGCTGTGGCTGCTATCCCCGGATCAAATCGGCAATCCTGTCAGTAGCCGCTCTGAGCTATGACGCTACCGCTACCGGGAGCGAAGCATGAACGACCATAATCTCTCACGTCGGCACTTTCTGAAAACCGCGGTTATCAGCGGCGGGGGGCTTGTCATTGGCTTGCAATTACCGGATGCTCCTTCAACGGTGCACTCCCCATTGATCAGTCAGCCAACGGCTATATCCCAAACGCCTTTATACAGATAACCGCTGACAACCAAGTGACTTTTTACTGTCCCAGTGATGAGATGGGACAAGGGGTACGCACAGGACTAGCCACCATTATTGGCGAAGAACTCGATGTTCACCCCGCCTCCATGCGCGTGGTCTCGGCCGGTTCACACAAGGATTACGCCAACCCAGAGTTTGGCATTCAGCTCACCGGTGGTAGCAATGCCATACGAGTGTTTTGGCAGCCCCTTCGTCAAACAGGTGCCAACACACGAGCGCTCCTGCTGCAAGCGGCGGCGCAAGATCTAGGCGTTAGCAAAGACCAATTGCAAACCGCCGATGGGCATATTGTATTTGCTGACCAGCGATTTCCCTATGGTGACTTTGTAGCTACCGCAGCCTCGCTTGAGCTGCCGCAGGAAATTCCCCTTAAACCCGCCAATGAGTTTCGGTATGTCGGCCAACATTTTGCGCGCGTAGACGCCCTAGCTAAGTCTACAGGCACAGCCGAGTTCGGCATTGATGCGGACGTTCCAGGGATGGTATACGCCGTGGTGGTACGTGCACCGGTTGCCGGCGCTAAAGCGCTGCAGGTCGATAGCAGCGCTGTTGAGGCGATGCCGGGTGTGGAAGCCGTTGTACCTATTTCAAGTGGTATCGCCGTTGTCGCCGACGCCTATTGGCGCGCCAACAATGCCGCTAAAAAACTGCGCGTCACCTGGGATAGCGTGCCACTAGAAAAGGTCGATAATCAGCAAGTAAAGACAGACTTTCAAACCGCGCTTACCAACAATGATGATATCGAGGCATCGTCTGCGGGCGACATCAATGTGGCCTTCGCCACATCCAACGATGTAATTGAAGCCGATTATTTTGCGCCCTTTCTTGCCCACGCACCCGCTAGAACCCGTTAACGCCACCTTGCATATTGCCGGTGACCACGCCGATTTATGGACGGGCGTTCAAAGCGTTCAGGCCGCCCAAGGATTGGTAGAGCGCGTAACGGGACTACCGCGGGGAAATATCCGTGTTCACAACCTATACCTCGGCGGCGGTTTCGGACGTCGCGGCACGCTCACACACTTGGTGGAGGTGAGCGAAATCGCCATGGCGGTTAACCGCCCAGTGCAATTGTTATGGTCCAGGGAGAATGACCTTCAAAATGGCCTCTACCGCCCGGCATCGCTCATGCGCTTAAAGGCTTCGGCCGACTCCCAAGGAAGAGTCATCGGATGGCATGCCCGGCGCGCTGGCGGGAACATCACCGGCGATACCTTTGGCAACATGCTACCGGCTATGTTCCCGGCACTACCGAGGGCTTTCTTGACAGCGTAGCCGGGTTTGCCGAGCACGTCTTTAGCAATTGGGCGGTGGACCCTTCCAGTGTCGAAGGCCTGCACGAAACCTACGACTTGCCTAACCGAATGGTGAGTCATGCAACCGTCGACCACGGTTTGCCCCCTAACGTTTTGGCGCTCAGTGGGGCACAGTTATACCGCCTTTGCCGTTGAGTCCATGATGGACGAACTGGCCCACCAAGGAGGCCACGACCCAATCGATCTTCGCCTCGCGAATACGCAAAATAAACCGCGTATGCAGGCGCTCCTACGGGAAGCAAAAACCCTTTGGCACACCATGTCGGTACCCGAGGGGCACCATTTAGGCGTGGCTGCTCATAGCTCGTTTTTTACTGACGTGGTGGAAATTGCCGAGGTTTCGGTAGAGGGCCAGCACATTCGCGTTCACAAGGTGACCTGCATCGCCGACGTTGGCACCGCCGTAAACCCAGACATTGTCAAAGCACAGCTCGAAGGCGCTGTGATGTTTGCGTTGACTGCCGCACTTCATGGAAGCATCGATCTCAAGAACGGGCAAGTTCAACAAAGCAACTTCCATGACTATCCTATCTTGCGTATGGATGAAGCGCCCTCCGTCGAAGTAGTACTTGTAAACAGTGGCGGCGATCCAACGGGCATTGGCGAGCCCGGCGTGCCGCCGCTTGCGCCAGCGGTTGCCAACGCGGTCTTCAAGGCAACTGGGCAACGCTTGCGCGAGCTGCCACTGCGCTTGGCATAACCCTTAAAACTAAACAGGCCACCCTGTGGATGGCCTGTTTGTGGTGGGGAAGTATGCGACTAAAGCGCCGACATGCCGCCATCGACCGCTATCGCTTGCCCATTCATATAGCTATTAGCCGGAGAGATCAGCATTAGCATCACTTCGACCATTTCTTCGGGGTCGCCCAAGCGTTTCATCGGCGTGCTCCGGGCAAGCGAATCCACCTTACTGGCAAGCTCGGCTCCGGTGACCAATGGCGTTGGTGAGAAGAATGGGCAAATGGCGTTTACTCGTACGCCTTGCGCCGCGTACTCATAGGCCGCTGTTTTCGTCAGCCCAACCACAGCATGCTTGGCAGCCGCATAGGCACCCAACAGCGGCGCACCGCCAATACCTGCCATAGAGGCGACATTTAGCACGATTCCACCGGCTGGTTCCTGGGTCAACATTTGCCTAATCCCGTGCTTAATGCCAAAAATACGCCCTTGGCATTAACCTCGTAATTAATATCCATCTCGTCTTCTGTGACATCAATCAGTGGTTTGGGCGGCGTGCCCAAGCCCGCGTTATTAACCATGATATCCAGCCGCCCAAAAGTATCCCGCGCGCGAGTCACCAGCGCGGCTACAGCGTCCTCTTTGGCAACGTCACCTGCCTGGGCCACAACTTGGTTGGGCGCATCAAAGCTTGTTACTAACTCCTCAAGCGGCTCGCTGTTGATATCACTTAGCACGAGTTTGGCACCAAACCCTTGCAATCGTGTGGCCAGTATCCGACCGAAGCCACTCGCTGCACCGGTGATTAAAACAACTTGGTCTTCAAATACATCCCACTGCGACATGGTGCACTCCTTATTCACTAGCATCACGTTGGTTTACGAATGGTGATCTCAACATTGAGATTCCTAGCGCCCAGTCCAATTGGGCGCGCGCTTCTCGGCAAACGCCCGCGACCCTTCAATGGCATCTTCACTGGTAAAGATAGCCCCCAAGAGTTCCTGCTGCTTGGCAAACATATCCCCGGTCTGCCAATCCTGGGACTGCGCAACCACTTGCTTGGATAGACGCACAGCGAGCGGCCCATTTGCGGCAATGGCGTGCGCCAACTGATGGGCCGTGTCTAGCGCCGCACCTGCTTGGGTGAGCCTATTGATGAGACCCAACGACAAAGCCCGCTCAGCTTCCAAAAATTCACCGGTAAGCGCCAGCTCCATGGCGAGACGATACGGAAGTTGGCGTGGCAAGCGCATGAGACCTCCCGCCGCCGCCGCCAAGCCACGCTTTACTTCAGGAATACCAAAGCGGACATCGCTTGCAGCTACGACCAAATCACAGCAGAGTGCCAGCTCAAATCCACCGGCCAGCGCATAGCCTTCAACCGCAGCGATCAGCGGCTTTTTAGGCGGTGCTTCAACCAGGCCGCCAAAGCCTCTACCCGCGACATAGGGAACTTCACCGCTGACAAAGGCCTTGAGATCCATGCCCGAACAAAACGTTTGATTAGCCCCGGTAAGAATACCTACCCGCACATCATCGTTGCCATCCAACACATCCATGGCAGCTGCTATACCTTCTGCAACAGCCAGGTTGACCGCGTTTTTCGCCTCGGGCCGATTGAGTGTTATGGTCATAACGCCATCGGTTATTTCTGTCAGCACTGCATCTGTCACAAGGATCTCCTTTTTCTAAAATTCAGTTCATGAGGACAAACGTGTTAGCGCTATCGCCGGGGGTCACGTCAATATGGCGACCCAAACCCTCTTCGTTAGCGAGTTGCTGCGCCGTGGCTTGGTCATTAGGCGCTGAAACCGCAAGAAAACGCTTGCCATTTTTGCTTAGTCGGCCCATGACAATAGCGGTTTTTGCACTGCCGTCCCGCTGGTAGTCGACTGTATAAGATTCGATAGTGGCAGCTCCCTCTGGCTTGGGTTCAACCGCCGGCGAGCACTCCGCCGCCATCGCCGCGTCGATCTCTGAGCTGCTACAAACGCGAAACTCACAGGGCTTTGCACTGTATATGCCAACCGCATATTTTGACAAAAAGCCGCCATTAGCCGCGACTAAGCCAATTTCTGCATCGCCCCTAAGCACGTGCACCATCTCTGCGATGGCGTGCAGAGAGTAGTTGTTGCCGGGGCCACCAAAATAAGGCAGTCCACCGGTCACCGTTAATCCCCGGGGGTCGTTGGGTGACAAGCCTATGGCTTCTATTGCGTTGCTCACAGCAACGGGAAAGCAGCTATAAAAATCGAATACATCAATATCCTCAAGCGCCACACCCGCATGCCGCATGGCGCACTCGAGCACTAAACCCGCCGAGGGCGCGCTGCCCACGTCGGCGCGTTCAATTAAATTACGCTCACGGCCGTGGGCATAACCACATAAATAAATACGACGGTCCTCACTCACCCCAAGTTCATCGGCCAGGGCAGTAGATACCACACAAACGGCGGCGCTCTGGTTGACTTTATCGCGGGCGATAAGGCGTTGCGGATAGGGGTGCGCGATCAATCGATTATCGACGTCAATTTCAGCGAGTTGCTCCGCTGTAGGCAACACCAGGCTGACAAGACAGGGGATTCTCGGCGGCCTTTGCGCTAATGGGCGCAAACAGGTTTGCCATTTGCTCACGCCACATCTCAACAGTAGCGCCATGGCGACCGCGACAGGCGTTTTCTATCATGCCGTGAAACAGTGGCGGGGTAATGAGCCCGTGCTGCAGCTCATCCATCGCCACGTAATCAATGCCGTCACCGCGATCTTCCACTGGCGCATCAGATGCTTCTGACCAATCCACCTGCGTACCCGATTTTATCAGCGCACCCGCTGTAGAGATGGCTTCGCCACCACAAATCAGTACCGCTTGATGCGCGCCCTCTGAAATGGCCTCACAGGCTTCAATGACCATTTTTGCGGCGAATCCCCGCCCGACACTGACCAGACCGCTCGTTTGGGTGACAACGACAGGCGACTGGCGACCGCCCGAGAAAGTTACTGGCGCGGCCGTGTGGAAAAGCCAACATAGGCGTCGAATCTTCAAAGGTCCGCGCTGTCATTATCATGTCAATGTAGTCGCGCAGGGAATCAAGCCGGGTATCTTCAAGCGCCAGTTGGGCCGCTTTGGCCGTGATATCCACAGGAGATAACGCCGCATAATTGGCATCATTGAGCCGCTCGGTAAATTGTGCGGCACCGATAATAACGGGGGTAGTTGGTGATATTTGCGACATTACAACTTTCTACATCTCTCCATTACAGTTAGCTTAGCCGGACTCAAGGTCAGTGCACAGTACTCTATTTCCCTAAATCGTTAAAACACCGTGGAGCACGTAGTCCGTATGCAATTTTCAGCCTTCGCCCAACGCTATCAGCGACATTCCGGCACGGTGCAACTCATGGATGACCTCGGACATGCCCGATCTGCATCTGGCCCCGTGTACATGCTTGGCGGCGGCAATCCGGCCCACATACCCAGAGTGGATGAGATTGTTCAGGACACGCTGGCCACACTGGTGAGAGACAGCTCGGTGTTCTCACGCATGATTGGTGAATACGACAACCCTCAGGGTAATCCACGATTTGCCGAGCTTTTGGCCGATACACTGCAACGCACATTTGGATGGCAGCTCACCGCCGATCACATTGCCATTACTAACGGCAGCCAAAGCAGCTTTGGTTTGCTTTTCAATAGTTTTGCAGGCCCCTATGCAGATGGCCAGTTCAAGCAGATTTTGCTGCCCATTACGCCCGAATATGTGGGTTACTCTGATGTGGGATTGCCCTCCGAAAATATCTTTGACGGCCGGCGACCCACCATTGAGCGCATGGGCGACAAACGGTTTAAATACCACGTCGACTTTGATGCTCTGACCATGGATAGCCACCATGGTGCAGTTTGCGTCTCTCGCCCCACTAATCCCACAGGCAATGTGATCAGCGACACCGAATTGGCCACGCTGCAAAGGTTGAGCCGCGACGCCAACATACCGCTGATTATCGATGGCGCTTATGGACTGCCCTTTCCGGGCATGATTTTTTGCGATGCCACGCCTATCTGGGATGACAATATTGTTTTATGCCTGAGCCTATCTAAACTCGGCCTACCCGGATTACGGACTGGCATCGTGGTGGCCGATCCGTCGATATGTCGACTCATTCGTAACGCCAATGCCATTAACAGTTTAGCGCCGGGCGGGGTTGGCCCTGCCCTCGCAGCTGCATTGCTCCAAAACAATCAGTTAATGCAGCTATGCAACAAGGAAATACGCCCTTTTTATCAAAGCAAAGCCCAACATGCGCTGAATCTTATTGACGCGACAATGGCGGACCTACCCGTGAGTTCATCGCGCTGAAGGCGCACTTTTCCTTTGGCTGTGGTTTGAGGACCTCCCGATTACCGCCAACGAGTTCTACCAGCGGCTGGTGACAAAGGGCGTGTACATCATTCCAGGGCAGCATTTCTATCCAGGTCTTGAGGACGACTGGCGCCATCGTCACGAGTGCATTCGACTCAACTACGCGGCGGCTGATGGCGATGTTGAACAGGGAATTAATATTATCGCCGAGCTAGCCCGATCACTTTACACAAGCCTTTAAGGTTTGTGCCTGACTTCTCCGTATACCTAGAACACCGACACGCTTCGTATCTTCAAGGCACGCGAGGTCGTAGGGCTAACTAAAGTCAGCGAGACTGACAATACCCTCCGCCTGTGCACTCTGACGCCAAACCGCGCGATCTCTAGAGCCTATCTTGTTGGCAATGTTAGCCATATGCGCATGAACGGTTTTACTCGCGCAGCCAAGCGTCTGCGCAATACCCTTTGGCGTTGCCCCTAAAACAACGAGCCGCAAAACCTCCCGCTCTCGCTCGGTTAAGCGTAAATCGCAGCCTGGACTCATGGCGACATGCGTGCCGGCTTCAAAGAACTCTCCACCCGCAAGCACACGCTCAACAGCCAAAGGCAAATCAACGTGTAAGCGACTTTTGGATACGAAGCCTTTGGCACCGCTGGTCAGTACGGTGTTGATATAGGGGGGCGTGTCAAACATCGAAAAAACAATAATGTCTAGCGCCGGAAAATCTAACAACAAGGACGGTAACACTGCGAGAGAGTTTGAGTCTTTCAAGGCTATCTCAAGCAACAGCATGTCACTGGCGCCACGCGTCTGCGCTTGCATAAATTCGTCGAGTGAGTGGCAGATATACTGAACATGATAGCGCTCAAAGGACGTGAGCAAGTCGGCTATTGCTGACGCAACAATGGGGTGATCATCGACAATGGCTATTTGCGTCATCTTCAACGTCTCACTTATGCTGTTTTCTAACCATGTATTGCAGTAGAAAGCGAATGATTAAGGATACCAGTTGACAACCATGATGCGGACCGCGTCTCAGGACTATAAAACCTTCGCTCCAATAATGCTTGCCTACGCATTGGGATTTGCCGGACTGTGGTGGCTGTCTAAAAACTTAGAGACGGTTCCCGGGTTAATTTCCTGGTTCCTACCGGCTGGCTTTAGAATAATGGCACTCTGTTTAGTGCCGCGAAAGTGGTGGTGGTCACTGTGGCTCGCTGAGATAACGAGCAGTATTTTCCTCACGCGACTCGACCTTAACTACAGCGGTGTCCTAAGCGCAACCGCGGCTGCGGCGGGGCCTATGCTTGCTTACGCGGCGGCCATGGTTGCCTCTATTCGTCTTACGGGCAAAGCCAACGACACGCCTATCGCCCACTTTCCAACAATCGCCCTGGGATCAATGCTGGGGGCTACCTTATATGGCTGTGTATGGGCAATAAACCTCATGGGAATGGGTGTTGCAACAACCGAGACACTAGCAACGCTCGCCCTCAGCGTGGCGCTCGGGGATCTGGTCGGAATTGCTTTGTTTCTACCACTACTCATCATTGCCAACCAAAGGCCCCCATCGGCGTTAGTGCTCATGATGATGGTCGCGACAGCCGTACTCGCCATATTGCTCGTCGCAAACATTAACCTCGAGCCCTATCAATACCTCTGGCGCGTCATCATGCTCATCAGTGTTGCCGTCGTCGCGCAACGCTACGGCATGTCAGCGGCATGTCTAAGCAGTTGGGGCGTATCGGTTGTTATTGTCGCAGCAGAATTATTTCAGGCTGGATTAGGATCGACGGAAGAGAATCAGCTTGCCATTGTCTTTGTAACGCTCAGCGCCCTGGGATTTGGGCATTCTGTTGATAAACAAACCTCACTCGCGCAAAAACTCGCGAGCCGCAATGCGGAGCTTAAACATCTTAACAGCGACTACCAAAAACTTGCCCAACGGCTTGTTGAACTCAGTGAGACAGAACGCAGCACCATTGCCCGCGAGATTCACGACGGACTGGGGCAAATGCTGGCGAGTATACGTATCAAGTTACAGTTGCTACGTTCCTCATCGCCTTCGCAAACGGTGATGTTGGACGATCTCGACAAATTGGTCGGCAATACTTACAGCACCGCTAGAGTACTAATGAACCAACTCACACCGAACGCGCTAGTCGACTTGGGTCTCGAAGAGGCATTGCGAGCATCGGATATCGAAGGGATGTGCCGAGGGACCAACATAGATTGTCAGTTCACGATTGATATAAATCAGCCCATTGCAACCGGATTACAACTGCAACTGTTTCGAATCATTCAGGAGGCCGCTTACAACTGTGTTAAATACGCGCATGCCAGCGCGCTTTCCATTTTGCTAACGACAAAAAATGGCGCTCTGGTCCTGAGCGTAAAAGACAATGGCGTAGGTATCGACCCGCAAAAGAAGTCGTCCGGACGGGGGCTTACCAACATTAAAGATCGAGCGTCGCTCATCAACGCTCATTATTCGCTGACCACATCGAAAACCGGTACCGAACATTTTTTGATGCTCGACTTAGCTGATCCATGATGCTGGCCGAGGCAGAAAACCTAAGAATATTTCCTAGAGTCAACATGCTGCCCATCAAGTACTGTCTCAAGTAATACATGCGCTTTTGATGCGACATAAGCCGCATTTGCATAACGGGGAGACGACCATTGATCAATGCCCAAAAGACTGAAAAATCAGGGCCCCATCGACTTATTGTTACGGGCAACAGTGAGTATATTGAAAAAGCGAGTGTGAGCCGCGAGATCGAAACCTATTTGCATTGCTATGGCATTCAAGGTCCAGTAGAGATTATCACGGGCATGTTAGGGCCCGTTGATAACTGGGCACAGGAATTGGCCGACGCGCGCCGCTGGAAATGTCTGCGACTCGCGCCCCCATCGCACGAAGTGTGTCGCCGTGAGCTTTATCGACGCAATGAGCGAATGGCCTCTCTCGCCAGTGGCTTGCTGCTGTTTGTGGATGAGCTCGACACCATCCATAGCCATCTTATGGATGCGGCTTACTTTCATAAGCTGCATCTCCGAAAAATCAGCCCATCAGTCAATGGGGCTAGCCGTATAGGTATTGCGTAGCCACGCACTGAAATCATATGCATCATAGGTTCTGCAGCCGATCAAAAATCACCACAGGCGTACACTAGCAACGAGCGATCTAGGACTTACTGGCGTACTGTTTGATCGTTGGCAGCTGCTTTTTCAGCGCATTAGAGACCACACTGGGCAAAATACTGTTAAGTCGGGCAAAAATCTTTTCTGGAAAGCCCACATAACCAATACGTGAACCGCCAGCTAAAAAATCGATAAACGCCTTGGCCACATGAGTCGGGTCATCCATTGCAACATTGAGAGCGCGATTCATTTCCACCACACTGGACGAGTTGAGTGCGGTTTGTGTGGCCCGGGGAGCGAAATAACGCACCGCAATAGCCGTGTCGGCCAACTCGCGGTCGAGTGCCTCAGAAAAACCTCGCAATGCGAATTTGCTTGCCGAGTAAGCCACAAAACCCGCATAGCCAATGGTGCCAAATGTGGAACCAATATTAATGATTTGTAGCGGTTTGCTGTGATCGACTGCATTGAGAATCGCTTTGGTCAGTAACATCGGTGCCGTGGCGTTTACGGACAGTTGTTGACTTACCGCTTGATCATCTTGGCACGCAAACAGCCCAAACTGATTAATACCCGCATTGTTAACCCAGAGCGTTAGCGGCTCAGCCATTGCTACGACAGACTGCACCAGTGATTGACGTTGCGACGGATCTAAAATATCGCATTGAACACTATGAATAACACAGTCGTTATAGCCGTCCATGAGCTTGCGCTGAACAGCGGCAAGCTTTTCGGCATCTCTTCCAACCAAACAGACATGGTAACCTTGGGCACAAAGCGCCTCGGCAATAGCACCACCAATACCACCCGTAGCACCTGTGATAACAGCAAGTTCGTTCATTGTTTACCTCGCTTGAAGCTAGCTCCCGCTAGACAATGATCAATCAGTTTTGGCTGATCAACTCGATCTGACACCAAGTCCCATGGCGATATACAGCCGGCGCTCGTCTAGAGGAACGTCTATTGAGCGCCTACCATGCATAACGCGTTTGTTGTCAATAATGGCAACGTCGCCATCACGCCAGGCAATCTCATGGGTATGGCGCTCGCCGATAACCCGTAATTCGGCCAAGACAGCCTCGTCAATTAACGAACCATCGGCAAAGACATACACTGGAGCCTCATAATTATAGGAGGGTCCAAGCAGGGCGTTGGCAAAGGCCGGTTTGCCCAGAAGATTATCATCACGAATGGCTTTGATCTGAAGGCGGTAATCAATAGCGTCATCGTCGAGCAGCGTAAAGCTCTGCCCCTCAACTGCGGCAATGAATTGCTCTAGCATGGCGACGGTCACCGATTCGACTGATTCAATATTGAAGGCTGTGGCAACGTATCGCTTCCAGATCACCTTGGGTAATCGACGTTGCATAGTAAACGGTTGTTCAAATTGTCGTCTCAGCGGGTCGGACATGGCTTCCAAGACCGCGACGCCATCGCAGACCGTCGTTTGAGACCCACGCTGAGCACTTTTAGCACTGTAAAAGCTCACCAGGTCCGGAGGCAGCGGCGTGTTACCATTTTCAATATGAAGTCCAACCGCATCGGTGCCGGCATCGACAGTCTGAACAGCAGAAGTCGCATATTGGCGGGCCGGGTCAAAGGTCAAGGTTTCGCACAACTCGCCAATCAATTTGCTAAACCTGCTGAGAGAAAATTGCTTGGAGGAAAAAACAACATAGCCATCACGATTCAGTGCATCGAGCAAATCACTTTTTGCCGGCCAAGCTAAGACTCCCTCAGTAGCCGTCATCGCATTGTTGATGGACAGGCTATTCATATGCACATTGCCTCAGGGTTCTTGGTGCGCTGAAAAAAACGCTCAGCAATTACCGATCGGCAGAGTTTGCCATTACTCGTTAAGGTGCCTTGTTTTGGCGAGAATGGTGTATGGGATCGATGCCAGGTTTTTAACTGGGCGTAATCGGGAAGACTTTGATTAATCTCGCCAACAAGAGTCGCAAGCGCGTTATCGCTGATCGCTTGATCGCAAACAATGACTGCTGTCAGCGCTGGCTGACCTTCACCAAAAACGGCAAGTTGCTCAATAGCTGGATGCGCGAGGAACATACTCTCAACCCACTCGGGGGAGATATTTCTGCCATAACTACTAATGATGGTGTTTTTAATACGCCCAGTAATATAGAGATAGCCATCGGCGTCTATGAAGCCAGCATCCCCCGTTGCTATTTCCTCAGAGCTTGCCTCGTGATCGAGATAGCCTTGCATGGCCGCGCCGGTAACCATCACCTCCCCCGAATCACTAGTGCGAACATTTGCGTGATCGAGGGGCTTGCCAACACTCCCAACCCGCACAGCGCTGGGTGTGTTCAACGCAACACAAGAGCCACACTCGGTCAGACCGTAACCCTCATAGACTGGCAATCCCAGCGCAATCGCTTTGCCCAGTAATTCTGGCGGCACTTTGCCCCCGCCAACGGCGATAAACTTGAGCGATGTCAGCGCTGATAGGTCGTCCATTTCAACAATCAACTTAAGCATCTGCGGTAACAAAATGACACTTTCAATGCGGTAACGAGCTACCGCTTCGCCAAAACGAAGTGGATCAAACGCGTGGTTAGACAGCAAACCCAAGCGCTCGGTGTCGTCGATGACCAGTGATCGCCCCATCCATAGCGGCAAATAAATCCCAGCCACATTTTCTAAAAGTGTGGCAAATGGCAGCAGGCAAAGATGTCTCTGGAGGTTCTCGGGCTCTAGCGCTTGTGCAAGCGAAGTTGCAATGGTGAGTAGCGTTTCTCCGCTGAGGCACGCTCCTTTTGGGTTGCCGGTGCTACCGGAAGTGTAGGTCACTTTACTATACGGGCTATGGGTAGCTGGCTGAACCTCGGTCAAGCGTCGGTAGCAACCCGGTAATAACGACGTAGTCACCTCTTGGCCGTCTAGCGGCAAGGTACTTGCCCCGCAATAAATGCCATCAACACCACTGCTATGCAGCAAATGCGCCCTTTGCTGTTGGCTAAAAAAGAGCGGTATAGGAACCACGGGGATATTCAAGCTTGCTGCGGCAAGGTCTACCAAAACCCAATCCAAATCATTGCCAGCAAAAAGGGCTAAACGCGTAAATCCTAGGGTTTGCAATTCAGACGCAACCTGCTCTATGCGCCTGTTTAACGTCTCATAGGTGAGCACGTGATTGGCACAAATAATGGCTTCTGCATTGGGTTGAAGACTAGCGAGTTCGCGCACACGCTCGATAAGAGCATTCATCGCTGGGCCTCCAATTGCATCAGGTCAACCTGATAACGCCCACTCACTGCAGCAAGACCTTGCTCAACATCGATAAGTAAAATCTGTGGCGCATTCTGGTAGTAGCTCCCCCAACGCCAGCGCTCGTCCCCCAGCCGATTTGGATCGGCGACACCAATGACTTGAAACGGCACCCGAGCGCGCTTTAACGCAAGACGAACCGCTTCTGTACCTGTGCACACGGCGTGACTGATTCCAAACCACTTTAGCCAATGCAATAAAAAAATGATTAAGCGCACACTTTGAATCAATGAATCCGCCGCCAAGTTACCTACTTCAATAAGACTTTCTCGCGGGATACGGCGGCCCAATACCTGACTCACTAACTGCTGAATAGGCTCATCGAGGTAGCGTTCTACCAGCGCTTGCGACGACTCAAAGGGCTTTAGTCCAACAACTGCGCAGGGCATGTCACAGCTGTCTAATAGAGCAAACCGTTGATACATTAGTGACGTTAAAGTGGCTTGGTGCGTTGCCCAGTATTGGCCTCGAATAAACCGTGCGGAGGACGCTTGCAGCGTGACACTGTCGTTACAGCGAAAGACAGCTAGCGGGGCATCGCCCGAAGCAGATTTAAGCGTAGCGACGGGAAGTAGCGATGCCTGTTGCATCGCGGGACTATCAAGAGGCAAGGTGTGAGCAAGCAGCGCCGAAAGATCAGCTGCAGCTTCTGAGATACCCGGGTCAACGCTCATGGCGTGCTCCATAACGATTGGAGCAGCAACAATGTCAAATCAATATTAAGGCTAGCTTAAGGGAGTTAAACGCTCATAAGCCATTGATTTAAATGACGTTAAAAAAACTCGTACTCAAATTCCAGCTTGAAACTGAAGTCAGTATTGCTATCGAGACCCGCTAATATGGCGGTATTCCAACGTAACTGTTCGGGTCCATCCAGTTTTATGATCCCCGTCAGTCCTGGCCCCAAGCACAAGGTATCTTGCGCGACAAAGAGCTCAATGGTTGGTTCAAAGGCTTGGCTCGCCCGATACCGTGTTTGAACAGCCAGCGCCGTTTCAAACTCATCACGAATATCATCACCCCACTCGAGCGACGCAGTGACGTTAGCCAGCACCGTCCAGCGTCCCCAGTCACGGCTATTGAGTAGCCCAACTGTAAACTCGTTGGCGCTACGGTCAAAGCTGGTTTCCAACTCAAACAACATGCCCCAGTCGCTGCTGTACTCACCCTGTTCCGTTAACTGCCAGACACCCTCAAGCTCGATCGTCGTGTAAGTGTCGTCCTCGGCAATCGTTTGGGTTAGGGCGAGTTCGGTATAAAAGTAATCCCACAGTGCGGTGCCGTAGCCAACTTTACCCCAATGACTGGCGGGTATAAGGCCGCCCCGAGAGCGCTCGTCATAGACGGCAACAAACTCGATTTCTTTCTCTAATGGCTGAACATAGGGAGCATAAATTTGCCCCACACTGCTACTATCAGCATAAGTAAATTGCACAGACAAGCCACTCAATACCACATTACATAAATAAGCGACTCGCCTCATGGCATGGTTCTTTTTGCGTTCTGAATTAATAGCAACATAATCAATAGAGCACCGCCGTAGACGCCAATATGCCAGATCGTGGGTGTCGCCTCGTAGCCTATAAGTGCATACAGCAGTTGACCTAGCGTAGAACGCTCATCAATTAAAGCGCCCGTGTCCCATAGAGCAGCCGTCTGGGGCAAGCGGTCTACTTGCATCAGCAGTGATACCGCCTGCATTAAAATACCGGCAACAACCACGCTGAGCGCCCCCAAGATAACCACCTGCGCGCGCTGCCAATCAATCGCCCAAAGCGTAATGAAATACAGCATGACACCAACGCTTACGCCGGTCATAAAGCCGATGGCGCTACCTAACATAACCGGCAACACATTCGTCTCGTGAGCTGCGTAACTCTGGAGATAAAGTAAAATCTCGGACAGCTCGCGCACAAGAGCCAAGGCGATAATGACCGCTGAAGCAAGAGATAAGCTGCCGAGTCGACGGGCATCGAGTCTAAGAGTAGCAAGTAAAAAACAGAACGCGCAGAAAATCGCAATCTGCATGGTTGCATTACAAATTTCTTGTCCAGAGTAATCCCATAACTCACTGACCCAGCCAATAGCGTCGGCATACAACCAAGCCAGCACCCCACCAATACCCAAAGAACACCAAAACCAGGTTCGACCCAGCGACAAACGTTGCGCGAGCGCCAACAAAAGGCTCGCAAGTACCGCCGCCTCAAGTACTTCGCGCAGTACAATAATAATCGCATCGAGATTCAAAGGGGCTTACCCTCAACTACGCGAACTAGGCCCTGGGCTGTTCTCGGGTTAAATTCGCCAAAAAACGGATAGTCGCCCGGTGCAAGTGGGCCTACGAATATGGCCGCTTTGCGACCGCCGGCAATGACCTTCTCACGATTCAGTTCATAGCTTTCAAACTCTTCCGGCGTTGGATCCGCATTAACCACCATCAGTCTGACTTTCTGATTTGCAGGAATTTCGACAATGTCCGGCACAAATACGTGATTCTCTATGCGTAGCTCAATAGTGGGTGTAGCAGCTTGCGCCACAGTGAGCTGACCGAGCAATAAACAGCAAAGCAAACAGCGGCTGCGACGATAAGGCATGGTCCAGTTCATAAGCATTAACCCAAAGATTGCTGTGGAAACGACAGCGATACACAGGCACCGGTTTCAAACGACGAATGACCAATAGCCAATGACGCGTGGTGAAGAGCCGCTACGTGCTGAACGATACTCAAACCTAAACCACAGCCTTGAACCGAGGAGCCGCTATTAACCCGAAAAAATCGATCTAGCACTCGCTCACGTAGAGACTCGGGTATACCGCTGCCATTGTCCTCGACAACCAAAGAGCTACGCCCCTCCTCCTGAGCCAGCCTGACCACGATGGACCCACCATTTGCCGTGTACTTGCTGGCATTATCAACAAGATTGGAAATCATTGCCGAAAGGGCAAATTCGTTACCAGCGATCTTTGTTGAGTCACCTATTAACTCAATATCCTGATCCCGCTTTGCAATCTCTTGATACCTATCTCTGATAACTGTTTGGCAAAGAGTTAAAAGATCAATTTCCTCAAACTCCGAGCGTAAATTTTCGGAGCTCGTCCGGTACAGCAGCAACAGCTGATCGATCATATGCGACATGCGTGTCAGGCTTTTACTCACATCATCAATATCAGCACTGTCTTTAAGCTGTTTGCTGAGGTTGTGAACGTTTACCTTGAGAGCGCTTATGGGTGTGCGTAATTCATGCGCTGCGTCGCTGGCAAAACGACGCTCACGTTCAAAGGACTGATCGAGTTTTGCAAGCATGGTATTCATGCTCATAACGACGCTTTCAAGTTCACTGGGTACACCGGGATATCGATACGATTTAAATTTTCTGTCCACGCTCAGATACCGCTCGTGCTAGCGCTTCAAGATGCCTGAGACCCGTAGCAATGATGATCCAGGTCATTAGCGCTAGCACGGGTATACCAAGGAGGATCGGTAGTAATGTTGCGTTTACAATCTGTTCGGCAAGTGTAAACCGGTCGTTCACCGGCTCTGCCACCTGCACCATCAATGACCTGTCATCAGACCAGAAGTTCAAAACTCGCCAGCGGCGACCATCAAAACTCATATCTTTTACGCCGTCGGCAGTGGCATTGAAATCGGGCATATCGGGTGCACCAGCCGATTGATCAAGCCTCTCACCGCGAGCGTTAAAGCGCTGGTAATGAATACCCGAGTCGCCAAGCGAGAGCCTGTGTTCAGCACTGGACATACCGGCCAGCAAACGTGCCATCACCAGCAACTGCTGATCTAATTGACGCTGTGATTGCTCAATCCCCTTGCGGCGGTAGCCCTGAACAATAGCAGCGAAGGTGACCAAAATAATAGCCGCTAAGGTTACAACCGTTAGAAAGCGTTTAATGGACCTCACTTCATCCCCACGCCGTAACCAATGCCTCTTACTGTTTTGATAAATGACTTACCTAGTTTCTTGCGCAGACTATGAATGTGCACCTCGATGGTGTTACTCGCAACCTCGTCACCCCAGGCATAAAGCGCTCCCTCGAGTTGTTCACGCGTTAACAAGCGCGCATTGTTCTCCATAAAAGTCTGTAGCAAGGTGTATTCACGCCCAGAGAGTTCTACAGACTCGCCTCCCAGCAAAACCCTGTGCGCGTCAACGTCTAGCGTTACCTCGCCTATTTCAAGTTTGTTAGCCGTTCGTCCACTCATGCGACGCGTAATCGCACGCAACCGCGCAATAAGTTCAGGTATGTCAAAAGGCTTGGTCAGGTAGTCATCGGCGCCCGCATCAAGCCCGCCGACTCGGTCGTTAACACTATCGCGGGCGGTTAAGATAAGGACTGGCAAACTGGCACGTTGGCGACGCAGGGACACAAGAACCGCAAGGCCGTCCATATCGGGTAATCCCAAATCAAGAATAACGGCATCGGGGTCGGTATTCGCGGCCAAAAACAATGCGCCCTCACCCGTGGACACAGCATCTACCGTATAGCCCTCTGATACCAGCGCTTTCTCTACAGCTCGTGACAGATCATGATCGTCTTCCACCAATAATAATCGCATTGCGCACCGTCCATCTCAGCTGATTAAGGACCACGAGTGCCACGCTAGACTCATGAGCATGTGTGCTTGCTGGCATCAAACGGGCACTAGTTTACGCGTTGAGTAGTTGGCTCGTACAGACCAAAGAGCCTTGGTTCAATCGCGGCTTACCAACCAATGACACAAACGCTTTTTAGAATAGGATGATTGATCTACTGGACCTCCATGATCAATTTGGGGCTCAATAGCATGCTTAGCAAATTCCCTATAAGAACAATACAAGACCCAACAGATGACAGGACCACCTACTGCCATGCGTGACTGCGAGCCCGCCACGGCTACCCTTCTCAGCCATCTTCCGGGTGACTGGGGCTGGCCCATTCTTGGATCTGCCATACCGCTAGTCAAAGACGTGCGCGCATTCACCCAAGCACGAGTCGCCCGTTACGGACGCATTTCAAAACTTCGCCTTGGCAATGAGTATGGCGTCATGGTTGTGGGTGCCGAAAACTTCAAAACAATCCTCACAGATCCGCATCAGCGTTTTTCCGCACGTAATGGCTATATCAATCAGCTAGGGCGTTTTTATGAGGGCGGTTTGCTACTCAGAGATTTTGATAATCACAAGGCACACCGACGGCTGCTTCAGCAGGCTTTTAAATTCAGCACCATGCGCCAATATGTCCAGCGTTTGAGCACCGCGCTAGGAAGCGCCCTAGAACAATGGTCCACCAATAGGCAATTTTCTTTTCACGATGCGATAAAGCCACTGCTCCTTGATATTGGCAGCGACATCTTTTTGGGCTTGCAGCCCACCAGTGACGAGGCACGCGCGCTGAACCAGGCTTTCTTAGCCATTGGCGGCGGGTTGGGCAGCGTGTTTCCCTGGGACCTTCCGGGTACGCGTATACGCAAGGGTTTGAACGGGCGCAGAACATTGCATGCTTATATAAGTAGTCGCATCAGCGAGCGGCGCACTCGCGATGGTAACGATATGTTTAGCTTGCTGGCACGCGCCACACTTGAGGATGGGGCGATGTTTAGCGACGAAGAGGTCATTCAGCATGTCGCCTTTTTACTGTTTGCGGCCCACGACACCACTACCAGCCTGCTGAGCCACCTGATGTTGTATATCGGTGCCGAACCCCAGTACCAGCAACAATTACGGGAAGTTTTTGCCGATATCAATAACACCCCCTCTCGTGGGAAGCACTCGACGATATGCCGCTTGTTCAAAATATCCTCGACGAAACGTTGCGGTTACACCCACCCGTTCCCTTATAACTCGGCGCACCACTGCCGAGATATCACTTGAGGGCATCGACTTACCCCGGGCACCCTGCTCTACATGCCCAGCTATTACAACCACTATGACTCAACATATTGGCGCGACCCTACACGATTTGATCCGAGTCGATTTGAGGCGTCTCGACAAGAGCACAAACAACACAGCTTTTGCTGGCACCCCTTTGGTGGTGGTGCACACAAGTGTATTGGTATGCACTTTGCGTATCTGGTATCCAAGATTTTTTCTCGTTGAGCTCCTCGGGCGTTTTCAAATCTCCCTACCCAGAAACCACACCCCTACCTTGGACTGGGTACCCATACCTAAACCGGCGGACGGCCCACCGGTGCGTTTGACCCCAATCACAAAGAGCCCATCAACATGAAGATCATAAAACGTGCCGTTATGGGCTTTGCCTTACTTGGTCTTGGTCTGTTTACTGCGTTCCAACTGGGATGGCTGAACGCAGGGCTATTCTTGGGACAGCAGCAGGCGCGCAATGATGCGTTGATTGCCGAAGAGATGGCTTTTGGTCAATCGCGGCATCCGATCTGTGGACATTGCGCATGATGCCCAACGCCATTGGCCGTTACACTTTGGGTGACAGAACCCCTAATCTGACTACTTGGGCGGCACTACTGCGCCCTGAGTCGGCAGCCTATATTCCCCTGGGTTGTGAGCCTTTAAAGCCAAACCAGGCGATATAGACATAGCACAAGGCGGGCACAATAAACGCGATCCGAAGCCCGGCGGTATCGGCGATCAACCCTTGCAACAGTGGCACTAGCGCACCGCCCACAATAGCCAGGCACAGCGCGGCCGAGCCGGCACTCGTGTAGCGACCAAGGCCATGCAGTGATAGAGAAAAATTGTAGGGAACATAATGGAGTTGCACAGTCCCACCGCCAAAATGGCGTACATGGCCAGCGACCCGCTTGAAGTTGTGGCGGTGGCAACCAGCAATACCGCTAACACAGCATGCGCTGCAAGTAACAGCCCGGGAGCGATGCGGGTCATGAGCACTGAACCCACAAATCGACCCACCATAGCACCTCCCCAGTAGAGTGCCACGTAGTTGGCCGCACTTGCTTCAGTAAGCCCAGCAACATCGGGTTCGGCCATGAAGTTCACTAGAAAGCTACCAATAGATACCTCGCCGCCCACATAGAGGAAAATGGCAATGACGCCATAAAATAAATGCTTGTGTGCTAGCGCGTCTGAAAGTTTTGCAGGCGCCTGATCGGGCTCCTCATCTTCTCGCAGCGTAGGCATTTTGATCACACTGAGAATCATGGCAATAGCAACCAGTGCGATAGCAAGTCCGACATAGGGAATTTTCACAGACGCCGCATCGGCTGCGGAGTTCGCTGCTTCCACACCCCCAAAAATGAGTGCGCCCCCAATGATGGGCGCGACAGTTGTGCCCAGTGAATTAAATGCTTGGGCCAAATTCAATCGACTCGGACCGGTGGCTGCTGGCCCCAACGCAACAACATAGGGATTAGCCGCCACCTGCAACAAGGTGATACCCGACGCCAAGACAAACAGGGCTGCCAGGAAAATACCGTAAGTTTGATATTCGGCCGCAGGATAAAACATGAGTGCGCCGGCACCCGCAATACACAAGCCAATAATAACGCCACGCTTGTATCCCACCCGATGAAGGAGTTTTCCAGCAGGGATAGAACAGATGAAGTAGGCACCAAAAAAGCAAAACTGGATAAGCATTGCCTGGGTGTAAGTGAGATCAAAGGACCCCTTCAAATGCGGAATCAAAATGTCGTTTAGACAGGTGATGAAACCCCACATAAAAAACACGGTCGTCATGACCGAGAAGGCTACGGGATAGCGTTGCTCTGAATTCGACGCTGGCGATGACGCCACGCCGGGATCAAAAGATGCCATAGGAAAACTCTCACCATTAAAGTTAGTGCATAGGGTAAGGGAACTCGCCCACAAAGCGAAACATTCCACCACCGATTTGGCGCGCATTTAACGTCACTTATCGCATCAACCGCGACAACTATTGGGGAGTTAAGTTATGAACTCGCTACGTCTGGGTGGCGTTGGGATAACCCAGCTGTCGCCACGCCTCATACACCACAACGGCAACACAATTTGATAAATTCAAGCTTCTGCTATCGGGGAGCATGGGCAAGCGCAAAATCTGGCTAGTTGGAATGTCAGTCAGCACTTCAGCGGGTAAACCCCGTGTCTCGGAGCCAAATAACAAGGCGTCGGCAGCCTGGTAACGAAAATCTGAATGAAAGGTTTCTCCAGGGGTTTCCACCGCCACCAGACGGCGTTGCGGCTGGGCGACACAGTAAGCTTGCAAGGTATCCCAGACCTGAACATTGGCATATTCGTGATAATCAAGTCCGGCTCGGCGCAATCGCTTGTCATCGAGAGCAAACCCCGTGGGACCAATAATATGGAGCTCAGCACCTGTATTGGCACAGAGCCTGATGATATTACCGGTATTGGGGGGTATCTCGGGTTGATAAAGAACGATATGAAGCGTCATCGACAAGGCTCCTACAGCTCACAGAAAAGCGCTGTCTATTGTTCGCGCCATTCCAGCTTAAATAACCGTCCCACGCTGTCGCGACGCTCATCCTCGAGCATCCAGATTGTACCGTCTGGCCCCTCAGCCAAACTGCGCACCCGCATACCCATATCAAAGCGCTCGATCTCATGGGGGTGGGCGCGCTCAGTGATAGGCGGACAATCGCTTTGGATGACAATCCGGCGACTAGGGCATCACCCCGCGACGGAAATTGCTTGCCGCGGTAAATCATCAAATCGCCCGGTGATATGACCGGTGTCCACGTGATGGCTGGCTCGGCAAACTCGGGGCGGGTGTCGTGATTGGGGATATCCCTGCCATCGTAGTGCTTACCATTTGAGACCACGGGGTAGCCGTAATTGGCACCTCGAGTGATGAGGTTAAGCTCATCACCACCGGCAGGCCCCATCTCGATTTCCCATAGCTTGCCGCTTTCGTCAAAGTCCATACCCAAGGGATTTCGATGCCCAAGCGACCAAATTTGGTTGTACACCGCCTCGTCGTCGACCAAGGGATCAACACGCAAATAATCCACAAAGGGATTGTCATCAGGGGTGCTGCCATCGTCGTTGACCCGAAGGACCTTGCCCATATTGCTTTGCATATCTTGGGCAGGCGTGAATTTCTGCCGATCACCTGAGCTTATCCAGAGATAACCCGAGTCATCAAAAACCAGTCGATGGCCGAAGTGTCCGCGACCCAAAACTTTGGGGTACTGCCGCCAAATGACCTCCACATCAGTAAGCGTTGCGCCTGTGTTTGACTCAACAAGTCGACCCCGCGCGACCGCCGCGCCGCGAGTGCCACCCAGCCCCGCCTCTGCGTAGCTCAGATACACCCAACCATTGCGGCTAAAATTGGGATGCAAAGCTACGTCGCCCAATCCACCTTGTCCGCCCGCATCAACGGCTGGCACGCCACTAACCGTGACCATTGATACCAACTGCGCATCCGAACCATCGGTCACCGTTATTAGCTGTAGTTCCCCATCACGCTCCGTTACCAGTAGGCGACCGTCGGGTAAAAATGCCATCGACCATGGCTTGTCCAAATCGGCCACCATGGTTTGAGTAAAAGAACCTGCGAAAACAGAACTGGTTACACCGAGTAATAGCGCGACCGTCATTTGCTTAAACATTGATTTCATTGTTTTAGATCTCACAACCTAACATTTCAGGAATCGTAAAAAGAGGGTCGGTGTCTCATGCTCACGAGCAACGCTACACCGCTCGCGACAAATGCTAATGTGCCGTGCGCAAAATCAACAATGCTGCGCGCTTAATAGCCAGTGCCATTGAATCAAGCTCGAGACTTTCGTGGGGGTGTGACTCCCTGCGCCCAGTGCGCCAAGACCAGCCAGTGCGTCGGTGTACGGCGCAACAAATGCGATATCGGCAGCACCCCGCTTGAGTGGATCCCAAATCTTCATGGGGCCACGGCCCAACGCCACGTTGATTGACGAAAGCTGCTCCGCCAGCGCTCTGTTGCCCTCTGTGGGCGGCATCGCCGGATAACTCGCTACCAAACTGAGTTTTGCCGACGTGCCCGGTAGATGATCGTCGACAATCGCCTGCATACGCGCGCGGGTTCGCTCAAGTTGATCGTTAGAGATCGTCCGTACGCCGCCGTCTACAATAACCCTACTGGGCACCACATTGGTTTTACCAAAGGTCGAGCCGCGTTTTGCTTGTGGATCGTAGGTCACACTGGTGCCACCTTGAATATTGCCCGCATTAAAGGTCAAACCGTACTCACCACGAATCTCGCCATAAAACCGACTCAGAATTCGCGCGGCCTCATTTATAGCACCTGCACCAACCCCGTCACTAAAAATGGCGGAGGAATGCGCTTGCTTGCCCGTGGTTTCAAGGGTCCAGTTACTCGAGCTTCGGCGTGCAATGGTGGCCCAATCACTGCCCTCGGCGTGAATAGCGTTTTCAAAGCCAAACGCTATATCGGCCCATTGTCCCGCCGCAATCAGATCTTTTCTGGAAATAGCAAGGGGTTTGCCCGTGGCCTCTTCATCGCCTGTCAACGCCACGGTGATTGCCAGACTATCGAGGGCCCCCACCGCCGCCAACGCCTTGAGCGCAAACAGCAAAATGACATTTCCCGATTTCATGTCGGCAACACCCGGACCCGTTGCACTATTGCCGTTACGCGTAAACTGCTGAAAAGCATCGTCGGCTTCAAATACCGTATCAAGGTGACCAATCAATAAGAATTTCTTGCTATTGCCGCCCTTGCGCGCAAACAGATGCCCTGCCCGATTTAACTCCTCAGGCATGTCAATCCACGTCGTTTCCATGCCTAGGGCATCAAACTCGGCGCGCATCACATCACCAACGGCCCGCACACCCGTGTGGTTCATGGTACCGCTACTTATATTGACGGTTTTCGCCAGCAACTCGATGGCATTGTCGCTGTTTGTATCAACCCAGGAAATAATCCGCTGCTCAAGCGGATCGGTTATTTGGGCAGTCGCGTCAAGTGCTGTCACAGCAATAAACAGCGCAATGACCTGCCGGAACAAGGCTTGCATTATGTGGTCACTCCCTGCGTGCTGGGTTGCGATCGTCTCAGCTTACCCATTCAGCAAGCGTTTCAATCATCGCCTCGACATCAATGGGCTTACTAATATGATCGTTCATGCCCGCCTCCAGCGATCGGGCGCGGTCGTGCTCCATCGCGTTCGCCGTGAGGGCGATGATAGGCAGATCCTTGTGTTTGGCGTTTTCGCGAATTTTTTGGGTTGCGGTATAGCCATCCATAACCGGCATTTGGCCATCCATTAACACCAGATCGTAGCCTCTATCTTCAAGTGCCTTAACCGCCTCAACACCATTTTCAACGACGGTTACCTGCACACCCAGATCTTCAAAGATGTCACACATCAATTCCTGATTGAACGCATTGTCCTCGGCTAACAGTATGTGCTTTCCGGCGAGTTTATCTTCAGCCGCCGATACAGTCTGCGCCAATTGCGACACAGACTGCTGCTGACCTTGAGGCGCTGCTCGCAAAAGACGGTCGATGTCTGAGGGTAGGATAGGCTTACTCAACGTGGCGAGTAATGGGGCGCTACTCTCTGAATCCTGCCTATCCATACCACCATAGGCAGAATCAGGACAAATTGGGGAATCTGGGTTATTTAGGTACATCGCTATTAATGAGTTGGATAGTTTCCAGGCCATCAAGATCTGGCATTTGCCAATCCATAAACACCAAATCGTATGAACTGCCCTGGTCGTGGGTTCTGGGCGCTTATGGCTGCCGAACCACGTGATACCACATCAATGCGAACCTCTGGATAAACCGATAGCTGCTGCTTGAGCAAGGCACGGCTATTGGCGTTGTCATCCACAATCAAGATGCGTTGATAGGGAATGTGCGTCAATGTTGGAAGCGCCGATTGTTGCTGGTCCAGACCAAATTCGAGCGTGAAATGGAACGTGCTACCGCTGCCAACTCGCTGTCTACCCAAATTGAACCATTCATCAAATCCGTCAACGATTTGCTGATGGCTGGAGCCCAACCGGTGCCGCAAGCGCCGTGTTGTGGACGCATCGGCTTGGGAAAATCTTTAAACAAGCCCCGCTGTTCTTCCTCGGAAATACCGATGCCATTGTCGGTGACTTGTCCGTGCAGACGGATATTTTGGTCGTCACTATGCGCGAGCGCAAGGGTCACCACCTCACCGCCGGAGTCGGTGAACTTGGTCATTGCTGCCAAGGTTAGATAGGACCTGGCAAAATCTGAAGGCGGTCACCCAACACCGCTTTTGGCAGCGCTGGGTCAATTTCGCACATGAGTTCAATACCCTTTTCCTCAGCCTTGAGACGCAAGATATCGAGAACGCTTGCCAACGCGCCCTCAAGATCGAAAAGCTGGGTCTCTAACTGTAGCTTGCCCGCCTCTATCTTTGAAAAATCGAGAATGTCATTGATGATGCCCAGCAGCATGCTTGCCGAAGTGTTGGCTGAGTTGAGCTGGCGCTTCACTTTTGGTCGGTAGATCGGTATCGAGGACGAGCTGAGTCATACCAATAACGGTATTTAGCGGTGTGCGTATCTCATGGCTCATATTGGCCAGAAAAGCGCTCTTGGCCTGGCTTGCCGCCTCTGCTTCCACTCTGGCGTGATCAAGCTCCTGGGTTCGCTCGGTGACCATGACTTCGAGCACATCGCTGATTGGCGAGTCTGTCAAAAGCGAGCTTAATCAACTGATTGGACCTATCGACACGATCACTAACCGCCCGGATAAGCAAAAAAGTAAGCCAACCAACCGTCCACACATAAATAGCAATGACAATTAAAGCGCGCGAAAGCGCACTGATAACCGTCTCGCGGGTGTCATGGGCTGGCAGTACCACTAGCGCCTCGAGATCATCGGCAGGAAATGCAACTAACGATGTCACTACGAAAGGGGTTAAACCGTCATACATCAGGCTTGTACCCTGTGAGCTCGAGGCAACATGGGATTGGTAGATCGCCTCAAGCGCCGCGGCGTCCGCCGCGCCTGCGGTGTAGCCAATCTCGGTGCGTGTTTGAGTAGGCCTGGTACCCATTGAGACAACAACCAGTGCCGAGCGACCGGCAAAGAAATTTGGCAGTTCAAGCTGCAGCGCTCGCATGGCTCCTGGCGAGAGTGACATGCCGTAGTCATAGGATTGTTCGCCCAGAAGGATGGCCTCGTCCAACAGCTCTGAGAGCCCCACGGAGGCAAGACGAGAGTCGCGCTCAAAACCGAGTTTTTGCGCGCCCCGCCACTCGTCATAAAGGTAAGCGGCTGCAGACAAAAGTAGAATAGTGACAACGCTTACCGTCACCAAACGACGTAGCGAGCGAGTGCTTTGGGCGAGCTCGTCGGGAGAAAAATTCTGCGCCTCTGCCAGCGTCAAATTCTGTTCTGCGGCGCGCGATTCGCAGGTGGAAAAGCCGAACAGTGCATAACCTGCACACCAGCCTGTCAACGACGCAAATACGTTGGCCAGCGCAAATACAAACAGGATGTATTTGAGCACGACACCTTCGAGGAAAGAGCATCCAGGCGCTGTAAAAAGCGCCAACGACAGGCCTAAAAATAGTCTGACGTAACGATCTAAAGACGATTGATTAGTGGGAAGATTAACCATCATGGCTACATTTCTTGCCGCAATTAACGCCTCCACTTTACCTGATGCTCAGGCTAGCCGCCATTGGGTTGCTAGCCACCAGACTAACCATAAAAAAGCCCCACCCGATGGATGAGGCTTTTTGTATGGCGCGCCCGGCACGATGGATATCAACGCGGTTGCCTCCCGCGTTGATACCCCCTAGGGGCGCCGCCGCTGCGCTTTGGCGTCCAAACTCTGCTCTAAGCAGAGTTTGTCGAACGTAGCACTTCGCCTCGACCAGACAAACCATAAAAAAAGCCCCACCCGATGAGGCGATGGATTTTTATGGCGCGCCCGGCACGATTCAGAACGTGCGACCGCCTGATTCGTAGTCAGGTACTCTATCCAGCTGAGCTACGGGCGCGAAGGGGGCGAATTATACCGCGGTATCATCAATGTGCAACCGTGGTTTTGACAGAGACCACCCACAGGTACAATAGCGCTGACCACGGCCGGCTTTGGCCGCGACGACAGCACCCCTGCACAACAACGGGGATCGTGATTACACCAGGGAAATGACAGGATGAGGTCATCATCGGCATCATTACCGCTAGCCTTTAAAGCCGGGCCCGGAGCGCTGCGCCACATTGAAAAACACGGCGTAACGCCCAACACGTTGGCGGCTCTCGCTGGGGCCGCCGGTGGTCCGAAATGGCTGGTATTGGCAGGTATCGATAAGTGGTTATTTGGCGAGTGGCTAACAGACCGATCGGCACCTTTGCCGGCCGTGGGCTCATCTATTGGCAGCTGGCGTTTTGCCGCGGCATCCCAACCCGATGCGGTAGGTGCTATCGAAAGACTCGAGCAGCTCTATATTGAGCAGTCATTTAGTGAAAAGCCCGATCGCGCCGAAATCACCACAATGGGGGACTCGGCGCACTGTCAGCATTAACCGCAAGCGATCATCGACTGGCGCTAACCGCCGGCTTTAGATAAAGGTGCAGACAACGTCATGTTTTTTCTCCGGCCATCGCTGCCGGCGAGTACCTTTCGGCTTTAATCACCAAACTTTTACGCTGACATCCGAGAATACGAAAAGCGCGCTCCTGGCCAGCGGCTCGATTCCCTACGTGCTCAACGCCATAACGATCGACAACAACCCGGGATACCGTGACGGCGGCTTAATTGACTACCACATAGATCTCCCCATCACCGAAGATGGCTTGGTCTTTATGCCGCATTTTTCTCGTCGGTTCGTCTCCGGGTTGGCTCGATAAAACACTCCCCTGGCGCAAACCGCGTTTTCTCGATAACTATCTGGTGATTCATCCAACCGACGAGTGGATTGCATCGCTACCCGATAAGAAAATACCCGACCGTTCTGACTTTAAACGCTATCGGCATGACTATGGCCAACGCGTCCGCGTTTGGCGGGAGGTTGCTGCGCGTAGTCAGGAACTTGCCCACTGCCTTACTGAACGCGCGGCACGCCAGGATTGGCTGGCGCACATCGTGCCACTGTAGATCAGATATCCCTTTTAAGGCACCTAGCGCGCATTAAGGCTGACCACAAGCATTTCCCGTGAAGTCATCAAGCCGCCATATGGCTGAATCATGGCGCCATCACAGCTCGTCAGCGACCTTTCCAGCCAGCGCCAAAAAGTCATCCACCTCGGTCTGCGTAGTGCTCCAGCTAGTGATAAAACGATATACCTGGGCCTCGGGCCCAAGACCCGGGCAAACCCAGGGGTAAAACATCGCACCCGCATTACTCAGCGCCCGAGCCAGTGGCGCAGGTAGATGTACAAATACCTCGTTGATCTGGCATGGATACGCCAAGGACACGCCATCTAAAGCTGCCAAACCGCTCGCCAGGCGACTGGCCATCGCATTGGCATGTCCGGCCAGATCCAGCCACGTGTCATTGGCTAGATAGCCGGCGAACTGCGCGCCTAAGTACCGCCCCTTCGACCAGAGGTGGCCAGCGCGTTTGCGACGAAACTCAATAGCCTCACACAGTGAGGGATCAAAAATCAGCAACGCCTCGGCTGCCATACAGCCATTTTTAGTCGCGCCAAAGGACAAGATATCCACACCCGCCTTCCAAGAAAGCTCAGCGGGCGTCGTACCGCTGGCGACAACCGCGTTGGCGAAGCGCGCGCCATCCACATGCACCCGCATGTTATGTTCACGTGCAACCGCTGCAAGCGCGGCAAGCTCGTTGGTCGAGTATATCGTGCCCGCCTCTGTAGCCTGCGTAAGTGAGAGAACGCTCATCGGCGTGCGGTGGGGGCCCAGCGGTGGGCGCTGTCGCACCACCTCTTCAACCGATGACGGCAGTAACTTCCCCGCCTTTGACTCGATGGGTTGTAGCTTTGCCCCCCCGTAAAAAACTCGGGTGCACCACACTCATCCAGGTGAATATGAGCCACATCGCTACACAAAATAGTGCCGTAAGGGGGAGTCGCACCGGCTAAGCCCAGACTATTTGTCGCGGTGCCCGAAGATAAAAAGTACACGGACACCGCGGTCTCAAAAACCTCACACAATAGTGCACTCGCGGCCCTGCTCTCATCGTCGGTACCGTACGCGGCGCAAGCTCCGCGATTGGCCTTAACGATGGCCTCCATAATAGCGGGCGCCACGGGTGCGGTGTTGTCGGAGGCAAAATTCATAGCCCTATACTCCAAACGTGGGATAGTTACCTTAGCGGATGCAACCGGTGATCGCCTAACTTTCTGTTATCGTTGGGCGCACAGCAGCCAGTGTGTAACCCAATAGCAAACCGGGGTGGTTATGAATTTCGAATTTTCCGACGAGCAGCTCATGTTGCGCGAGCAAGCACGAGGGTTTCTTGCCCAGCATTGTCCACCAAGCAGCGTAAGAACCATTCTCGACAGTGACCTCGGCTATGATCAGTCGCTATGGCAAAAAGTAGCCGACATGGGTTGGATGGCCACAACTATCCCCGAAACCTACGGTGGTCTGGGGCTGGGCTACTATGAACTCGCCATTATCGCCGAGGAGATGGGACGCGCTGTCGCCCCCTACCCTTCTCATCGTCGGTTTATTTGGCAACCGAAGCCTTGCTGGCTTTTGCCAACGATGAACAAAAAACACGCTGGCTCCCCAAACTTGCCAGCGGCGAGCTAATCGCCACCTTTGCTCTGACCGAAGCACCCGGAGCAGCAAGCGCCGAAGCCACCAAACTCGCGTTCAAAGACGAGCTACTCACGGGCACCAAAGCGCCGGTCCCTGACGCGGGGTGCGCTCAGTTGCTTATTACCACTGCTAAAGATGCGGCAGGCCAACTCCTTCTTTGCGGCTGTGAGCTAGACCAGTCTGCCGTCAATATCACTCCGGTACGCACCCTGGATTTCACCCGCAAACACAACATGGTGACCTTCAACAATGCCTGTGCGGAAACTCTCAGTAACGCTGTGGATTGGTCGCACATAGAAGCGCTGCTTGATCGCGCGGCAGTGCTATTTGCCTGGGAGCAAATTGGTGTGGCCGACAAGGCGTTAGAAACGGCCTGCGACTACGCCAAACAACGCTATGCATTTGGTAGAGCCATTGGCTCCTACCAAGCCATCAAACACAAATTGGCCGGCATGTACGTAAAGAACACCCTGGCGCGCAGCAATGCCTATTTTGGCGCTTGGGCGCTAGCAAGCAACAGCGAGCAGCTGCCATTAGCGGCAGCTACCGCCCGGGTTGCCGCGATTCAGGCGTCACTGCTTGCCACGCAAGAAAATATCCAGACCCATGGTGGTATGGGCTACACATGGGAATTTGACTGTCAGTTTTATTACCGTCGCGCCAAGTTGCTGAGCCTGGCAATTGGCTCTGAGCGCCATTGGCAAGATCGGCTGGTGAGCGGCTTAGAGCAGCAGCATGCTATCGACCTTAAGCGCAAGCGCAGCTAGGCATACGGAGACTAGGCATACGGAGACTAAACAATGGACTTTAACGATACCCCCGAAGAAGCACTGTTTCGAGCTGAGGCTGCTGAATGGCTGAAAGCCAATGCACTCACCGCTGAAGAAACACGGGGGTTAACCCCGCTGGCGGTCGCCAAACTTTGGCAAAAACGCAAATACGACGGCGGCTGGGCATGCATAGGCTGGGACAAACAGTACGGCGGTCGCGGCGCCAGCGCCATAGAGCGAGTTATCTGGGATCAGGAAGAAGGTAAATACAATCTGCCCGCGCGTTTCTTTGTCATTGGCCAGGGCATGATAGCCCCCACTATTATGGCGTGGAGTAGCCCCGAACTGTGCCAGCAGTTTCTACCTAAGCTCGCCAGCGGTGAGGAGGTTTGGTGCCAACTGTTCTCCGAGCCTGCAGGTGGATCCGACCTTGCCGCATTACGAACCAAAGCCGAACCCCATGGTGACGAGTGGGTTATCAATGGCCAAAAAATTTGGACATCGCAAGCCCACTACGCCGATTACGGGTTGCTGATAACCCGTACCGACCCCAGCGTGCCCAAGCATGCGGGGCTCACCGCATTCATGATTGATATGAAAGCTCCCGGGGTAGAAGTTAAGCCCATCAAGCAGCTAACCGGCGAATCAGACTTCAATGAGGTCTATTTTACAAATGTCCGCGTCAGCGATGCCTGGCGTTTGGGTGAAGTTGGCCAAGGTTGGCAAGTATCACTCACCACGCTCATGAACGAGCGGTTAGCCATTGGTGGTGGCGGTCCCGGCGCCGATGTCGACCTTGCCATAAAGATAGCCCAGCAGATTCAGATCAACGGTCGACCCGCCATTGAAGACAGTGCAGTGCGAGCAAGAATTGCCGACTATTACGTGCTTGAGGCTGGCCTCAAATACAACAGCTACCGGGCCATGAGTGCCCTGTCCCGGGGTGAACTACCCGGGCCTGAGAATTCGATTGGCAAACTGGTGGGAGCGCCAAAACTACAGTCGATTGCGTCTTTTTGCATGGACCTGTTAGAGAACTATGGTGCCGTTTGGGATGATGACCATGATTTATACGATGGCTTGGCACAGCGCTCCTATATGGGTGCACCAGGGCTAAGAATCGCCGGCGGTACCGATGAAATTATGACCAATATCATTGCCGAGCGAGTCCTTGGGCTACCCCAAGACCCTCGTGCTGATAAGGGCATCCCCTTTAGCGACGTGCCGACGGGAGGTCAATAAGTCACGCAAGACCATCGATGTTGGCATGGCACCGGGCGGGATAATAGCACCGCGATGCTGAATGACGGTACCCGCCAGCGTGTTACCCGCCCGAGCGGCGGTCATGGGATCATTACCGGTCAGGCGCGCCGCTAGATAAGCCGCGTTAAACGAGTCCCCGGCAGCGGTGGTATCGATGGGCTTCTCGCAGGGTGTTGCCAGCACCTCAGTACACGCCCCCTCGGCCCAGACCAAGCACCCTCTGGGGCCTCTTTTAAGCACCACCTCTTGGAGCCCTTGCGCAGCAAGACGATCGAGGGTTGCCTGCTCGCTGGCATCATCAAAAAGCATCACCTCGTCGTCATGGGTAGGAAGTGCCATGTGACACAAGCGATAGGCTTGCGAAAAAGCAGCACGCGCGTCGCGGGGATGTTGCCAACCTTTGGGCCGATAGTTGCCATCGAATACTAGAATTACCCCTCGGTCCCGCAGGGCCTCCAACATGTTCCAAAACTTGTGCAAACTGTTGGACTGATACAGCGACAGCGTAATGCCTGAAAAATACACTAGTCCCACGGTGGCAAGCTGCTCGGTTAACACAGCCACCCGAGCCTCCTCCATGAACAGCTCGCGCGCCGCAGACTCACCCCGCCAGTAGGCGAAGGAACGTTCACCCTGATCATCGGTAGTTATCCAGTAAAGGCCCGGCTGGCGGCCTGCCAGGGTATGCACCCACTGGGCATTAATGCCCTCTTGCTGCCACTGATCAATGAGCCACTCACTGCGAGGGTCATCACCCAACGCAGTGACGTAATGCGCGGCAATGCCGAGCCTGGCTGCATACAGCGCCGTGTTGAGGGTATCGCCACCGTACCCCAGCTGAAGCACTGGTTGGTCGTGGTTGGTAGCGCACTCGCTCAATTCCAACATGCACTCGCCAATGGCCGCCATGCGGCTATTGATAAACCGAACGCTCATTCGATCAACCCAAAATACAGTGGCAGGGCCTCGCTAAAGGCGGGCACATAAGTGACAAGTAGCAGCGCAACTAACATGGCAGCGTACATGGGCACGAGGGGTCGGATCATGGCTTGCAAGGACGTTTTTGCCACGGCGCAACTCACAAATAACACGCTACCTACTGGTGGTGTGCATAGCCCAATGGACAGGTTAAGTACCATCATGATGCCAAAGTGCAGTGGCGACATACCCAGCTGCACGGCAACGGGTAAGAATATGGGGGTAAAAATCATGACCGCTGGTGTCATATCCATAAAGGACCCCACTACCAGCAAAACCACATTGATCAGAAGCAACAAAATGAGTGGATTGTCGCTAACGGCAAGCAGAGAACCGGCAACCCACTGAGGAACATTTTGAAAAGCCAAAAACCATGACATGGCGATGGATGTTGCTACCAGTAGCATCACGGTTGCCGTGGTAAGCACCGACTGAAGCATAATAGCAGGCAGCGCGCTGGGTGAGAGTTCTCGATACACCAGCATCGACAATGTCAGTGCATAGACAACCGCTATAGCACCGGCCTCGGTAGCCGTAAACCAACCACCAATAATGCCGCCAATCACAATGACAATCAGCGCCAGACTGGGAATGGCGTCCGCCGTCGTGCGCCAAAGTGAGGGCGAATCTGCGTCACGGTTTGCGTCTGCACCACCCAGCTCATGGCGACGCGCATAGGCCAGACAAACTGCGAGCAGGCACAGTGCCACCAACAGACCCGGTAAATAGCCACCGACAAACAGCGCCGCTATTGATACACCACCGCTGGCGACTGCATACACAATGAGGATATTGCTTGGCGGGATTAACAGGCCTGTGGTTGCCGAGCTCGCAGTAAGTGCCGCACCAAATTCTCGCTGGTAACCATCCTCTTCCATGGCGGGAATCATCACACCACCAACGGCCGTAGTCGCCGCCACGGCAGAGCCCGATATCGCCCCAAACAGCGTGCAGGAAATAACGTTGACGAACGCCAACCCCCGGCAACTGGCCGACCAAACCGCGAGCAAAGTCAATAAGCCGCTGAGCTATCCCCCTCGGCTCATAATATTGCCCGAGACCACAAATAGTGGAATAGCCAGCAACGCAAAACTATTCATACCACTGGCCATACGCTGCGCGATGGTAGTGAGTGCCGGCAGCGAGTCGATCGATACGGTCATGGCAACCACAGCCGCCAAACCAATGCAGAAAGCAATGGGCACGCCCAACAACAACAGGGCGAAGAACGCCACGATCATGAATATTTCAATCATGGGTACATGCCTCAGCCATCAGAGCCTTCTCCCCTTGTCGGCCGCTGTGCCGATGACAGCGTGAGGAGTGAACGCACAGTATCGTGCACTGCCAGCCACATAATCATGCCACCACCCAGGGGCACAACGGCATACACTGCGGCCATAGGCATTCCCAGCGCAGGCGACATTTGCTGGAGCGTATAAGTAATCCAAACTAATCGAAGTCCACCGAAAACCATGGCTGATAAGGCAAATGCGACGACCACAATGCCCTGCACAATGATCAACCGTTTTTTCCCGAGGGCCGTTAAGCGCGGCGACCATAGGTCGACCGAGAGGTGGCTTTGGGTGTGATAGGCATACACCGATCCTAAAATGCCCACCCATATCAGGAGAAAGCGTGCAAGCTCCTCGGTCCAAACGCTAGGTTCTGCCAATAGGTAGCGCGACAGCACCTGCCAGACAACCGCGCCAACTAGCGCGCTCATTAGCACGATCAGCAGGCCGCTTAACAGTTGCATGACACTATGGCGCATCGGGAGCAACCTGATTAATCGCCACAATAAGGTCACCCATCAGAGAGCCCTCATAAGCGGCATGCAAGCTGGCAACCTGCTGCTGGAATGCATGCTTGTCGGGTCGGACAACGGTGACACCTGCAGCCTCAACAGCGGCCAGCGCCTGTTCCGTTTGCTCGCGCCAAAGAGACCGCTGAAACACCACCGATTCATCCACCGCTTGCTGCAGCCAGCGTCTCTGCTGCTGACTAAGTCTCGACCAGCTATCGATGCCGATAAGAAGTACATCGGGCACGGCTGTGTGCTCATCGAGCACGTAGTACTGGCACACCTCATAATGGCCAGAAAGATAAAAACTGGGCGGATTGTTCTCGGCACCATCAACCACCCCCTGCTGCAGCGCGGTATAAAGCTCACCCCAGGCAATGGGTGTGGGCGCACCACCGAGTGCGGAGACCATACGCATGGCCGTGGCGCTCTCCTGCACGCGAATTTTTAGCCCTTGTAGGTCCTGTGGCGCGTCGAGGGGTTGGTCAACGGTGTAAAAACTCCGCGCACCCGCATCGTAATACCCTAAACCCAATAGCCGAGCTTCTTTGGGTGAAGCAAGTAATTGTTGACCAATCTCGCCATCCAGCACGGCTTGATAATGCTGCTCGTCTCTAAACACATAGGGGATATTAAAAACCCCCATGGCGGGAACAAACGCCTCAAGGGGGCTTGCGGATACCTTGGTCATATCCAAACTACCAATTTGCAGTAATTCAATGAGCTCCCGCTCGTTACCCAACTGTCCACTAGGGTAAATATCAAGGCGCAAGCTGCCCTGGCTCAGGTCAGCCAACTGCACCGCCATGTACTCCATGGCCTTGTGTACCGGGTGCGCCGTATCCAACGAGTGGCCAATACGCAACACCTGCACATGGCTATCCCCCGAACACGCGCATAACACGACGCAGGTAGCGAGAAGGAAACACCGCCAACCGTTTGCTAACACGCGCCCACTTACCATGGTTACACGGTCGCGCGTTTGACGCGCTCAAGGGTATGGATTACACCGCGAAGCTCGGCTAACCCTTTCATGCGGCCAGCGTAAGAGTATCCCGGTTGCAAGCGCGGGTCCTGCTGTTCAGCGCTCATGGTGTGGCCGTGATCTGGCCGCATAGCTATTTGACGTGAACCCAATGGATCATTGAGTTCCGTATCAAGTAGCGCAGACACCAAACCAACAATATCGTTATCGCCGTCGAGGTGTGCTGATTCATAAAACGAACCATCTTCTTCGCGTTTGATATTACGCAGGTGAACAAAGTGAATCCGGTCACCAAATTCTCTCGCCATAGCCACCAAGTCATTGTCGCCGCGAGCACCAAATGACCCCGCACACAAGGTGAGACCATTACATGCACTTGGCACGGCGGCGTGGAGTTTGCGCACGTCCTCAGCGGTTGAAACCACGCGTGGCAACCCGAACAAAGAAAAAGGTGGATCGTCGGGATGAATCACCATGGTCACACCCGCTTGCTCGGCAGCCGGCGTAATGTCGTGTAAAAAGGCGATTAAATTTTCGCGATAGGCGTCGTCATCAAATTGATTAAAATGGTCGATGGCTGCACGAATGCCCGCACGATTATAGCTGCCCTCACCCCCGGGCAACCCGGCAATAATATTGCGCTCCAAAGCGTCTATAGCCGTTACGTCAAGTGAAGCGAAATAGCGCTCGGCACGCTCGACAACCGCTGCCGGGTAATCTGTCTCAGCGCCCTTACGGTTAAGCACATGAATATCGTAGGCGGCAAAATCGACAATATCAAAGCGCAGGGCCTCACTCTTGTCGGGCAATGAATAACGCAGATTGGTACGGGTCCAGTCGACTACTGGCATAAAGTTGTAACAAACCGTAGTGATGCCTTGCTTACCCAAATTCAACAAACTTTGGCGGTAGTTATCGATCATGCGTTGGTAGTCGCCCGAACGGGTTTTTGATGTCGTTGTGTACCGGCACCGACTCCACAACAGACCACACCATACCCGCGGCCTCAATCATTGCCTTACGCTCAGCAATAGCAGCTTCCGGCCACACCTCTCCCGTGGGGATTGCGTTGAGGGCTGAGACAATACCGGTAGCGCCTGCCTGCTTTACTTGCTCCAGGGTAATGGGATCTTCGGGACCAAACCAACGCCATGTTTCAATCATTTTGCTAACTCTTACTTAAGGTCGACAATAGGTATGGGATGCCCGCCTAGGTTAATTGATAAGCCGTTTTGACCAAGCTCGATGTCAGCACCTCAACTAACTCCATCGCATCGTGCTCCGACAAGCGACCCTCCACGACACTTTCAGCGAGAAAACGACAATCCACCCGGCGCGCCATATCGTGTCGCGCAGGAATTGACAACAACGCCCGGGTATCATCATTAAAGCCCGCCGTATTGTAGAAACCGGCTGTTTCTGTCACGGAGCGCCGAAAGCGCAGCATACCCTCGGGGCTGTCATGGAACCACCAAGGCGGCCCTAGTCTAAGCGCGGGGTAGTGGCCCGCCAGCGGCGCAAGCTCGCGAGCGTAATTGCTCTCATCTAAGGTGAAGACAATAAGCTCAAGCTGGTGCTCGTTCCCTACCGCATTCAATAGCGGCTGCAGTGCCTCGGTATAACTGACGCGAGTGGGAATATCGGCTCCCTTGTCCCTGCCAAAGGCGGCAAGTAATTCCGCGTTATGGTTTCGGTGTGAACCAGGATGAATTTGCATGGTCATACCATCGTCCAAGCTCATCCGTGCCATCTCTGTGAGCATATGACCCCTAAAAAGGGTGCGCTGGTAGTTGTCAGCCTCGCCTCGCAAGCACCTATCAAATAGCCGCGCACTCTCACCCGCATCCAAATCGGCGGTGAGCGGCGTTGCAGGACCATGGTCCGTGGCGGTAGCGCCCACCGATCGGAAGAACGCCCGCCGATCTCTCAATGCGTTTAAATACCCACCAAAGGTTGTAATTGCGCTGCCCGTCAGCTCACCAAGGCGCTCAATATTGGCAGCAAAATTTTCCGCATCGGGATCAATGACATCGTCGGGTCGAAATGTGGTGGTAATGCGTTTGGAAAGCCCTTCTTGGGTAATCACTTGATGGTATCGGAGATCATCCAGCGCGTGTTCGGTGGTTGCTATAAACGCCACATTAAAGCGATCTAGCAGTGCACGTGGGCGAAACGCTGGCTGGGCTAAGCAACCGTTAATGTGGTCAAAGTAATGGTCCGCTGACTGCTCATCGAGTCGCAGTTCAAGCCCAAAGACATCCCTAAACGTGCTGTCGAGCCACATCCGAGATGGTGTACCCGCAAACAGATAATAGTGCTTGGCAAAAACACGCCACCCCTCTCGCGGTGTGGTGGTAACACGGCCCTCGCGGTCGGGCACACCGAGCGCGGTAAGCGGTACACCCTGGCTGTAGAGCATGCGCAAAACGTAGTGATCCGGAACCACCAGTAGATCGAGGGCGTTGGCAAATGCCGCATCCTCTGCAAACCAACGCGGGTCGGTATGTCCATGCGGCGAAATAATCGGAAAGTCCTTCGCTCGCTCATAGAGGGTGGCGCAGAGTTCCCGTGCCACCGGTTCAGTCGGGAACAAGCGTTCGCGGCTTAAATGCAATGACGGTGATGAATTCAAGGATTAGCCTCCGTAACCAGACAATCCCCCCAGGACCCATTGTAAAAATCTCGCAGTACGTAAAACGCCTGCTTACGTCGGCCATTTTCATCCACCAATCCCTTACGATTTCGGTAATCCTGAATATCACCAAGGGTACGCAACATGGCTCTAAAATCTTTAAGAATCCACGGCGTCATGCCCTGCACTTGCGGACTATTGGCCAGCATCGCAGTCTGGGCACGGTATACCGCCGCCTGATAATCCTCGGACCAAACCCCTTCACCGCGCTTACCTGCCTTGGCACCGGCACCAAATTCGGAAATGTGGATAGGCTTGTCGACCGCCGCACTGATGCGACTGTTAGGCATGATTTTCAGGATCAATTTTCGCACGGTTTTTTCATTTACACCCAGCGCAGGTGCAATGGCGCGCGAGTAGTACCAGCCGAAATACTCGTTGTAACTAACTATATCCACAAGTTCGCCAAGCGGATCCTTCACAACAAGATCAAAACCGTCGCCCATTACGGGCGCTTGCTCGCCTGCCGTCGCCAGTATCTGGGCAAATACAGCTTGCTCGTTCGCTGGCACTTCCGGATCGTCAACACCATAGGCCGCCAATTGCGCACTGACTTTTTTGAGTATCGCGCCCACATCCCCGAGTAAAGCTGCACTTACTAGCCTACTTGAGTCCAGCGCGCGCACATCTTGGATTAGTTGACCCAAAAACCGCATGCGAGGCTCCGAATAGGGTGTCTCATTTGCCACTGACCAAATGACAACACTCGCCCTGGTCCAGTCGCGGGTTACCAGTCGTTTCACTTGATCACGGGCCACCGCCATGGTCTCGGGATCTTCCCAAGCGATATTCCAGTAAATGGGGACTTCTTCCCAGAGCAACAAACCCATTTCGTCAGCTACCTGAGCGGCGTAGCGCGAGTAGGGGTAGTGGGCAGCGCGAACAAAGTTGGCACCCAATGCCTTGGCCTCGGCAAACAGCGTTTCCATGTCAGCTCGAGAATACGCGGCACCGTCTCGACCAATAGGTTCTTCGTGAGTAGAAATACCCTTAAAGCGAACCGGTTCGCCATTGAGTAATAACGTGGTTCCTCGAGTCTCAATGGTGCGAAATCCCACCCGATCTTCAACCACGTCACTACCCGCCTGGTAGCTAATGTCGTACAAGCGAGGCGAATCAGGGCTCCAGAGTTCGGGGGTTACATCGATTTTCCAAGCAGCTACGCCCTCGACATCCACCGTACCACTCGCTTGAACATTCAGCTCCGGAATCGAGAAAGATGCGGTTTCACCGGCCTCAAGTCCATCGGTGTATACCGACACATGAATCTTGTCGCGCTGCTCGCCTAAGATGACGTGGGCGTTGCTAATAAAGCCCGCCGGGGTTTCAACCAGCATGACATCACGTATTAATCCGCCGTAAGGCCACCAGTCGGTACGCTGTGTAGGCACCGAGTTGGCATCTAAACGATTGTTAACATTAACAACTAGGTCGTTACGCCCCGATTTTAAATGCTCAGTCACATCGACTGAAAACGGTACATAACCACCCACTTGCTTAACGACGGGCTCACCATTGAGAAACACGGTGGTCGTATAGTTAGCGCCGCCAAACCACAGATGATAGCGGCTACCCGCTTCAACCTTTACGTCAACGTCGCGCTGATACCAAACCCCGTCGCGATAAAAGATCAGCTCATCAAGCTGGGTGTTAAAGTCGCCGGGCACCCGAATTTGACGTGCGCCGGGATAGCTGTACTCCAGTAGCTGCCACTCGTCGGCCGGCAGCCTAGTGGTGGCCCAACCGCCAAAAAACCCGCCGGGTGCACCGATGTTCATAGGGTCAACAATAAAATTCCATGTGCCATTGAGCGACATCGTCTCGCGGCTATCAACAAAGTTCATCACCGCGGCATCGGGGCTGGCACCATGAGCTCTGGCGTGGTGAACGGGACCTCTTCTTCACCTGTTTCTTGACCATTCTTGCCTGCACAAAAGCCATAAATCGGCATTAAAAAGGCGACCGCAACGACCAAAGTGCGCCACGTAGATCGAATGCTCAGACACGACATAGCCACGAATTCTCCATCTATTTTTGTTTTAGCGAGGAGGCCATGCTAGTGAAATGAGACACCGGTGTCTATAATTTTTTAAGGGTGTATAATCGCCAGGCTTATTCCAAATTAAAATCACTAAACCGTGAAGCGAAACAGCATTGAGCAAACACAACCTCACCATCAACGACATCGCGCAGCTCGCAGGGGTCTCAAAAAATCGGTGTCACGTGTCATCAACGGCGAACGCGGCATTTCGGATGCGACACGAGCACATGTCAGAGCCATCATGACCGAGGTAGGCTATGAACCCGATCGGCGCGCGCGCGCACTAGCCAGTCAGCGCTCATTACTCATTGGCCTCGCTTACAACAACCGCAATCCCAGTTACGTATTAGACTTATTGGCTGGCTCCCAGGCAGCCGCTAACGCAAAAGGTTATGAAGTGGTCATGCATGAAATAGCCGATGGCCAAGCTGCAGCCGAGGAAATAATCAAATTCATGCGCCGTTCTGCTTGCGATGGACTCATCATCACGCCACCGCTGTCAGAATCTGCCACATTGATCGCTCAACTCACGAAACAGTCTTGGCCGTTAGTCCGAATCGCCGGCGATCACACCGACTTCGACGCCCCACAAATTCGCTACAACGATCGCACAGCTGCACTGTCGATAGCGACTGAACTTGTCAAGAAAGGACACAAACGTATCGCCTTTATGGGCGGCCCGGAGGAAGCAGGCCCAACACGGCGACGCCTGTCCGGAGTCAAGGATGCGCTTGCACTCTACGATCTAACGCTATCGGATACTCAGGTACGCTTTGGTGACTTTACCTTCAATTCCGGTCAAATGTTGGGCTCTGATCTTCTCAAAAATAACGACCGACCCAGCGCCATTATTTGCGCCAATGATGAGATGGCCGCCGGCGTGTATCGGAGTGCGGCAGAACTCGGCATAGCGATACCACTAGACTTATCGGTCACGGGTTTCGACGACTCACCCACTGCCTCCCACTTGTATCCGCCGCTTACATCGGTTCGCCAACCTCTACAAGACATGATGGCCTCGGCGGTTACCGTCTTAACGAACGCTGCGGAAGCGAATGGTAAAGTTATTTCACAATTTGAAGCCGTGGTGGTTCCCCGGGAGTCCGTGGCCCCTCCCCGGCATATCGTTGTTGATAGCTGATAAAGAGGCGCCTCGGCCTACCACGCAAGGTATGTGTGGCACATCGTCATTCCTTTCAAAGGGGCACTCAGACACATCCTCACATTGATGGAGGTAAGCCTGTTGATTGCGCCGCAAGAAGACACCGGTTACCCTTCACAAAGAATGCTGAGCCAGCACCGCTAAATAGTCAGTCTTATTCACAGGAGATGTGCGTTTGCCACGTTTAAGCCCTGATACGGTCAATACCATACCCGCGCACCTTCAATGGGCCAACTATGATCGTACCAAGCCCGCCAAAGTTGTTCATCTTGGCGTAGGCGCCTTTCATCGTGCCCACCAGGCTGATTACTTCGACCGCCTCAACAGCTGCACTGATGACCCGTGGCTCATCATTGGAGCATCGATACGCAGCCCTCGAGCGGCGGCGCAACTCAACCCACAGGACGGTCTGTTTTTACACGTTGCCCGCGGCGCCGGTGGCGAGAGTTATCGCATCAACGGTGCCATTACATCGGTCATCAATGCCTTTGAAACGCCCACCCTTCTCGCCCAAACCATTGCCAGCCCCAATGTGCAACTGGTGACACTGACAATCACGGAAAAAGGCTATTGCCTTGATGCTCAGCAGAGCCATTTGAACATCAGCGACCCCGATGTTCGCGCAGACTGCGAAAATTTAGCGCAACCCAAAACAGCCATAGGTCACCTAGTTGCCGGACTAGCCAAAAGACAACAAATAGGGAGTGGCGCTGTTACCGTTTTGTCATGTGACAATCTCAGCCATAACGGGGACTGTACACGCCGAGCCGTATTAGCCATGGCAAACGCACACAGCGATGCACTAAGAAACTGGATAGCAAGGCATGTGCGTTTTCCCAATGCGATGGTCGACCGAATAGCGCCAGCGCTATCAGAGGAAGACTATCGACACGCTCATAAAATTCTTCAACTTGACGACCAGGGACTCGCTGTCACCGAACAATTTTCACAGTGGGTTATCGAAGATAACTTTGCCGGCCCAAAACCGCCGCTAGAAGACGTAGGCGCGACATGGGTAACCGAGGTGGGTGTCTGGGAGCAGCGTAAACTCAGACTGCTTAATGCGGCGCACTCAACGCTTGCCTACATTGCCGGGGGTGCGGGTGAAGTGTTCGTGCATTCAGCGATGAAACACCACCGTTACGAAGATTTGCTCAACGCACTGTGGTCCGAAATAGCGCCGACAATCGATACAACTGAGGGGGTTTGACCACGCAAAATATTGCTCAGCGCTTATGGATCGGTTTGCCAACCCCCCACCTAAACCATCGTTTACACCAGATCGCTATGGACGGTAGTCAAAAGCTACCTCCTCGACTATTAGCCCCCTTACGGGATCGCCTGGCGCTGGGTTTAGCCTCTCCAATCTTGACTCAAGTCGTTGCTGCCTGGTGCACTTGGGTATGGCGGCACGTACAACCAAACAATGCGAGTTTGGAAGATCCCATGGCTGAAGTTTTTGCACAGGCACTGGCCTCCAATAGCGAAACGACGGAACTCGCCGATACGCTCGCTGGGGTCTACCCCCTGAAAGAGCTTATGAGCGACTATCCGACTTGGGCAGAAGAGCTACGCAACGCACTGGCCATGGAAAGCTAAAGTCGGTATCGAGTAATTTGCGCGAGGAGTTGGCGCTAGCCGCTTGGAGCTCAGCCTGTTAGTGTGTACTGCTGGGCCATTTGGAAACAGCTGTTCATGCGTATCCTTCTCGCCGGAGCCACCGGGACAGCGGGCGCCGCTGTATTAGACGCACTTGTCGCCGCAGGACATACCGTGATCGCCCTATCCCGGGCACAAGCACCGCGCAACGACTTAGCACTATGGCTACCATGGTCAGCTCTAACTGGAGCTGGGCATCCTGCACTGACCGACATCGACGCGGTGGTTTCCTGCTTGGCCTCGCGCACAGGTGGCATCCGCGACAGTCATGCCGTGGAGTACCAAGCGAATGCAGTGCTTCTTGCATTTGCGCAGCGTCATAAGGTTGCCCGCTTCATGTTGCTTTCTGCTATCTGCGTGCAAAAGCCACGACTCGCTTTTCAACATGCTAAATTAGTCTTTGAAAAAGAGCTCATGTCCTCGGGCATTGACTGGCAAATCGTTCGACCCACCGCTTTTTTTAAATCGCTGTCGGGCCAAATTGATCGCGTAAAAAAAGGCAAACCGTTTTTGGTATTCGGCGACGGTGTACTCACCGCCTGTAAACCCATCTCTCAGCGCGATCTCGCCGAGTTCATGTGCCGTGAGCTGGAAGCCGATGAACACATCAACCGCATTCTACCCATTGGCGGCCCCGGACCGGCCATTACGCCACTCGACCAGGCGCAATTATTAGAGCGAGCATTCAACCAACCGGTACGCACCAAATCTGTGTCACCTACCCTGTTTTATTTGGCCGAGCGGCTGCTTAATATTTTTGCTCCACTCTCAGATTTTTTTGCCGACAAAGCCGAGTTTTGCCGTATCGCGCATTTTTACGCCACCGAATCCATGCTGGTGTGGGATAGCGAGCAAAACCGTTATGACGCCATAGCGCCACCCGAGACCGGCCAAGATACGCTCAGCGATTTTTATCGTGCAATCGCAGCTGGGGAGTCTGCCCCGCCCGAGCGCAAGGAGCACAAACTCTTCAACTAGGCTGCTGGCAAACTTGTCATTATTAACCAGATGAAACAGCGCATTCATCCCAAAATGCGCGTAGGCTCCGCGCTTCTTACCCTCTGAGTACGTCTCTCATGCAAGACCCTACCCAAACCACTACCGGCTTCGACGGCCTCGGCTTGCCGTCTGCGCTCGTCACAACCTTGGCCAAGCAGGGTTATCAACAGCCCACGGCCATTCAGGCCGGCAGTATTCCTGTGCTCCTAGAAGGTCGAGACGTGGTGGGTATAGCCCAGACCGGGACAGGAAAAACCGCAGCCTTCGCATTACCTATTCTTGCTGACATCGATCCCAATCGGCGACTAACGCAAGCATTAGTCCTGTGCCCTACCCGGGAACTTTCTATTCAGGTTGCCGAGTCATTCGAAACCTATGCCAAGCACATTAAGGGTCTTCGCGTGCTCACTGTATGTGGTGGCGGCGATATGCGTAATCAATTACGCGCGCTGAAAGACGGCGTACACATTATTGTTGCTACACCCGGGCGGCTTTTAGATCACCTCAATCGAGGCACCGCCAATCTCAGCGACATCACCACGGTGGTACTCGATGAGGCCGATGAAATGCTGCGCATGGGCTTTATTGATGATGTAGATACCATTTTGGCAAAAACGCCATCACAGCGACGGGTGGCGCTGTTTTCCGCCACCATGCCACCGCGTATACGCCAAATTGCGCAGAAGCATCTCAAAAACCCAGCCGAAGTCGCTGTGTCACAGGCGTCCTCAACCAACGACAACATCGAGCAGCACTATTGGTTTGTGAAAGGCGCCAGCAAAATTGAAGCGTTACGCAGAATACTCGCTTACGAACAAACCGATGGGGTTATCGTTTTTACTCGTACCCGAGAATCCACCACCACCGTTGCCGAGCAGCTACGCGAAGCGGGCTTTAATGCAGCCCCACTGAACGGCGACATGGATCAAAAGCTACGCGTGCGTACCGTAGAACAACTCAAATCGGGGCAGCTTGATATCTTGGTCGCTACCGATGTTGCGGCGCGCGGTCTCGATGTGGAACGCGTTACCCACGTAATCAACCACGACATTCCCTTTGATGAAGAAGCTTACGTTCACCGTATTGGACGCACAGGTCGCGCGGGTCGCACGGGTAAAGCTATCCTATTTGTCAACGGCCGTGAAAAACGCTTGCTTCGTAATATTGAGCGACTTACACAAAAGCCCATCCCCGAGATGGCCTTGCCCTCCGAGCGCGCTATCGCCAAGCGAAAACTCAAAGCATTGACTGAGCGCATAGCCACTCAAATGACCGCCGCTGCTCCTGAGTCAGTGGCTGAAATGATCGACGAACTGCACCTCAAGACCAGCGCTGACTATCGCGATATTGCCATAGCCATAGCCGCCCTCACCGGTGAGGCCGCAGTGAGCAGCAAAAAAACCAAACACGCAGAAAATAAAAAGAGCGCGGCAAATGCTGTGGTCTCGGAAGTTCAGCAGTCCAAGGAAAAAGCTGGTGCTCAGCCCAAAAATCGTCGAGAACGCCGCGAGAAGTCTCGCACTGATACACCCATAGGCTCAGCGCGCCCACTAAAGGACCACCCCGAAATTCCGATGGAGCGTTTCCGCATTGCCGTGGGTCAGCAACATGGTGTCCAAGCGAGAGAAATTGTGGGTGCGGTGGCCAACGAAGCGGGTATTGAAGGGGAATTCATTGGCATGATTTCAATTCAGGACAGCTATTCAACCATTGACCTACCTGAAGGCATGCCCAAGGCTATTCTCAAACACTTGCGCAAAACTCGAATCAAGGGCGTCAGTCTTGAAATGGCCCGCGTTGGCTAGCACTCGCCAGCGTTTTCCAACAGACTAACGGTCTGCACGATGAGACGACTGATCGTCTCTATCATGCTTACTTTACTTTCAGCTTGTCACGAGGAGTTACTATGTTTAGCCACATAATGATCGGCGCAAACAATATCGAAGAATCCAAAGCCTTTTACGACGCCATTCTTGGCGCCCTCGGCCATGGCCCCGGTGTTATAGATGACAAGGGGCGGTGTTTCTACATGACCGAGACCGGCATCTTTGCGCTCAGCGTACCGATCCATGGCAACCCCGCTTGCCATGGCAACGGCAGTACCATTGGCTTTGCAGCAGCAAATCCCGAGGCTGCCGACGCGTGGCACGCCGCTGGACTCGCCAACGGCGGTACCACTTGTGAAGAACCGCCCGGCGTACGCAGTGGCGATTTGGGCAACCTTTACCTAGCTTATCTCAGAGACCCCGCAGGCAATAAGCTTTGCGCCCTCTGCCGCGTTTAACACGCAGTACCAAAACAAACCCGCCATATAGGCGGGTTTTTGTTAATTGCACTGCACTAGACTAAGCACCCACCCTGCTTATTTCCCGCCAACCGGTTAGGCATTCCGTACCCGCCAGTTGTCGCACGACGCAAGACTTTCTTCACCCACGATCTGGTAAGAGTCGTCCCACCAGTTATTCGCTGTAAACGCTTCGAGGCCTACGCCTCGCTCTGCCATGGAATTAGTTACCCAAACATCGTAGTCATCGGTATCACTTTTTGGTGCCAGCTAAGCGATTTTTAGCACGCTAAAACACGCGCTCTTATTGGGTTATGACTAACTGTCTACATCTTTGAACTTGCCATGTAAGCGCCGATAACGCGCCGGCGACTCTCCCCACCAGCGTCGAAAAGCCGCCCCAAAGGCGCTTGCACTGACATAGCCAAGTTGCGCCGCGATTTGGTCAATGGATAGCTCACTGTTGATTAGTAGGTATTTGGATCGACTCTGCCTGAGTGCCGTCACTAGGCTACTGTAGCTAAGTCCGCGTTCGCCTAATCGCCGTTGCAGAGTTCGAGTAGATAGAGCCAGCTGAGACGCCACGCTGTCAATGCATGCGCCATTGGTTTGCAACTGGCCTAATATCGCCTGGCTGATATCGATTACTACGGTGTCTTGGAGCGTTGCATCGTCAATGCCACCTTGCACCATGATCCCGTCGCAGGGTAGCTGGCCTGTAACTTGGTGAGTTGCGTGGCCCAGTAAGTCGGGGCCATACCTAAGAATCGTACCCGAACGAGCGTACACAACAGCACAGCGCAATTCGCTTTCTAAAACCGACACTTGGTGGTGAAGCGTGCCCGTCACGCCGTTATCATTGGGCTTTTGCACCAAAGCTCAGCGCCGATAGGCGGATAATGCGCAACCATCACATCATCGATATTTCGGGCCGTTGCAACCAGCATGGCCTCCGAAACCAAACCTGACGCCGGATGATCAGGCTGCGTTATAGTCCAGGAAAACTCGGTAGCGGTATCGCTTACTTCAAGATGTAAACTCCCAAGATCCCCAATAAGCGCTTCGGTTGCAGGTATAAGTGCAAGCCACTCTGCAATAGTGCTAACGCTACTTGCCAGTTTTAAATGCATGCAAGTGAGCTCAGAGGCAATGATCCGGCCAATAGTTACACCGGGATAACGCCATCCAGCAACTGACACTGCATCAAGAATCGCGTCTAAGGCCGTTTCTACAAGTACCACCTCGGGTTCAGTACGTTTATCGCCCGACAAACTGAGATAATTTCTGATACCAGAAGTATCACAACCTTGCTGCTCGACCAAGGCCAGTATGCGCCTTAGTGGTGCTACGGCCGTGTAACCCACAGGCACCATATCTCCCCCTCATACCTTGGCTTTTATCAAGGCGCTCTCGCTATTTAACTCGTGGACAACAGCATGACTAAAATTTTTGTGGCGTCAGCCACCCTCGAAACACAATTGTTATCATAAACTTGTTAACGGTGTAACCAGTAGGCGACCAACCGGGCACCAGACACGGTAGTTTCTGCAGTAACTGACAGGCCGGTTGGCAGCCAAAACTTATCTCTCTGTCGAAACTGGCAGGCCCGATGAAGCCCACTCAACCCATGATCCATCAAATACTCGACATGGAAGACCTAACTGATCGAGTGCGAGTGCTAACACACAAGCCGTAATACCACTACCGCAGGAGGCCACTAACGGTTTGTCTGCAGGCACCCCCAACATACTGAGCACCGACTTGAGCTCTTGGGCAGAGCGCAAATTACCGCTAGCGGTATCGACGCAACGCGTAAAAGGTAAGTTGAACGCGCCCGGCATGTGGCCACTTGGCAAGTGGGGCCTCGGCTCCGGGTCGCGCCCACAAAAACGCCCCTCTGATCTTGCATCGAGTACAACCATTGATGCCGCCTTTATCGCGGATTGCAGCTCGTCAATATCAACATAATGATGCGCTAAAGCGGTCAAATCTAAATCTTGGATACCAAAGCCACTCCTAGCGGCTTGGCTTTCGACACCGGCCAATACCCGACCGCCACTTCTTACCCAGGCGGGAAGACCACCGTCGAGTACCGATACACGTTTATAACCAAAAGCACGAAACATCCACCAGGCGCGCGGTGCGGACATCACCCCCACCGTGTCGTACACAACAACATGGTCTCCTGCGTGGATGCCTAATTCCGCAACCGCATCAGCGAATAGCTGTGCATCAGGCAGGGTGTGAGGCAAATGGGAATCCCCAGCGGAAATAGCCTCAATGTCAAAAAAAACAGCGCCCGGTAAGGCTACTTTCATGAACTCCTCCCGGGGATTTCTACCCGCCGTTGGCAGATGCCATGAAGCATCAACCATTTTGAGACGGGGGTTAGCGCCTTGTTGTTGCACCAACTCGGAGGAAATTAAGGATGGGCAGGCAGAATCGGTCATCTTTTGGCCCTTTTGTTACGGCGTAGAGTAGAGTGTCACTTCACGAAAGGATGCAGACTCATCAAGATCTGGCACGGTATCACTCTCAAACCGCCCTAAGGCGACATAGGGCGCCAACGCAAAATCTTTCACCCGTGAATCCGCCACAATCACTCTGTCTGCCCGGGACGCGAGCGTGGCCAGCCAGGGAAAATTGGCTCGGTCGTAGAGCACGTCCGCCACAAGAATTACATCCATATGATGCGCTACACGATGAAAATCATCTGCCACTGTCAGTGACACGCCGTTTATCTCGGCGTTTAGCTGACAGGCTGCGAGCGCGAAGGGATCAGTATCACAGGCGATCACTTCGGAAGCTCCTGCCAGTGCTGCGGCAATCGCGACAACACCCGACCCAGTCCCGAAGTCCAACACGCGTTTAGCCCGAACTATGTCAGGGTGATCCAGTAGATAGCGCGCCAATACCTGACCAGATGCCCAGCAAAATACCCAATAGGGCGGCTTATTCATGATGGTTTCAATCGCTGTGTCGTCGAGCGCGTATTGAGGATAGCTTTGATCAATGAGGTACAAGCTAATCTCGGGGGCATCGCGCAACGTTTGACGTTTTAACGCACCCGCGGGAATGATGGCGCTCACGGCTGCAGCTAGCGTACCGTACAGATCTGAACTGTCCGTAGTCACAACCAATGCCGAATTTGATCAACGATGCCAGCAATGCTAACAATCATCAGGCCTCCACCAACATAGGACATAAAAGTGTCAGTACCCGCTCTGAGACTGTAACGATGAAAACGCTCACCCATGACATGGCCAATCCAGGCGCAGGGGAGTAACCACAAATGATGCCTGAGCTGTAGGTCTACGCCCGATGCCAAAAAGGCCGCCAGCTTAATTGCCACCATCACAAACCACAGCATAAGCAAGGTGTTTCGCAGTTGAAACGGTGGCATTCGAGACACAGCTATGGGCACTACCAAGGGTGCAGCAATGAGCGACATACCACTTACGTAGCCACCCATAACCAGCAATAGCGTATCACCCCACCCCCGGACTCTTAATTGGACGGTGTAACAAATAGCTCACTGAGTAACCGGTGATGATAATCAAAATGAGTATGGAGATAAGCTGCCCGGGTAAAACAATTAACCCAGCCACACCGATGATTTTCGGAACCAGCATGATGGGGATAGCGTATTTTAAAAACGCCCAGTTGATACTGGTAGGTTCACCTTGAACGTGTTCACTGCTAGAGAGCTCACCTTGGCCACCCTGATGGTATTGGGCATGTTTTTTCCGGTAGCGATGCCACTTGGACTGCACTCCAATCAACGCCGAAAAAAACAGCATTTGCACAGAAATAATCGGCAAAAAAACCAGTGGATCATTCAAGATCAACAGCAAAAAAGGTAGCGACAAAACCGAGCCACCAAAGCCCATGCCCGAGCGCACAAAACCGCTCCAGACAAAACAAAGCGCAATAAGTGACAATTGGATTGGACTGAGTAAATCCACAACACAAAGCTCATATTAGTGCTATCAGAGACAACGCTTGGGAGCGCTAACACCGCTCCTCAACCTGCGTGGGTACTGTAACAGCGAACACCGCTGCGTAACTAGCGGAGAAAAAATCACGTTTTACGCGGGCGCTAATTTTGTCCAATTGACGAGGGCTAGCGCAAATCACCCTCTGAGGCGAGCAACAACTGGCTGACCGCACCGTGACTCAAGAGTGCTTTACCCGAGGTGCCGGCTAGCCCAGATATTAACAAGGAAGTCTGCAGAGAGCTGGATAGCGCTGTAGCCATCAATCGCTGCTGGTAAGGTAACTGTGATTCGTAAGTGGGGAGGGCCTCCTCAAGTTTGCCGACTTGCGAGATACGGTTAATAAAGCCCTCGAGATGGAGCTCTAATGCCGCCAATAACTCGGAGTCTTCAGCCACCGACTGGGCAAGCACCAAATCCCAAGTCATATCCGGTTTGAGCTCACATTGCGCGACGTGCGGGCCTGGACAGTGCCTGCCCCACTCATCCGGCGCAATAAGGGACAGGCGCCAGTCACAATTGACTCGGTAAAGATAGTAAGTCTTACCTGGCACCACACGAAAATCAAAGCGCGCCGACAACACCAGTGTCGACAAGCAAAACTCTTTGAGAATCTGCTCCGCTGACTTTTCGCTGGGTTGATAGGGTCTCAGCGCAATGAGTGCGTCAAGAACAGGAACAGCCCCTTTGCCTTGAGGATTTCCCTCGGGGTGGAGCTCATCAGTCATAGGTTAATAACCCGCTTGCATTCCCGAGGTGTACGCACAAGAACCCACGGTAGACTAGTTTGCGCTCTCAACCAGCTCGGGTTGATTCTGAATAATTCGCTGACGAAACTCAGCGGGGATGGCTATACCCCTGCGCGTCCCTTTGTCCACAAACACGCTGGTCATTGAACCACGAGAGGCGAGCTCACCGGTTCGTTGATTAGTCATTTCAAACTCGACCCCGAGGCTTTTGGTGCCCAATCGCGAAAAACGCACGGCAACGTCGACTGTATCACCACCAAGGCACTCGCTTATAAAGTCGATGTTAACGTTAACTGTAAACGTTAGCGCTGGCTGTTCATGCAACTTGTTAAAATCCCAGCCCAGCTCAGCCCAGTATTCCGACATCACTTCATCGGCAATAACCAGGTAATTACCAAAATACATGTGTCCATTGGCATCGGTATCGGCAAAGCGGATTTTTGCAGAGCCTTGGTAGGGAAACGTCATCGCAACCTTCTTACAGCGCAGTTAGTGGCCGCTAAGTATACAAAAGCTAACAAGAAAAGAATGCCTCATGGTCAACTGCATCAAACAGACACCTATACAGCCGTAGCATCTTTGCTACAGTAGCAAGCCACTAGCCGCGTTATTTCTCAAGCGACACCTTATGCAGCAACCCGCACAGCAACAGCCACCAGATCAAAACAACCCACAAATACCGTCGACCCGGCGCATGGGCGCCGTCATGGCGGCCATCGCGTGGATTATTTTACTCGCCATGCTGACCGCTTTTTTTCTGGTTGGCTCGACCACCAAAAGAACCCCAACCGCGATCCAACAACTCGCCTCGCAGACAATGGCGTGGCGGAGGTTGCGCTCAAGCGTAATCGGGCCGGGCACTATGTCACCGACGGCTATATCAACGGCGTAGCGGTAACCTTTCTCCTCGATACCGGCGCCACCGGGGTAGCACTGTCGAGTGATGTGGCCCGCGCAACTGGTGCAGTACCCGGCAAAGCCATCATGACACGCACTGCCAATGGCAATGCCAAGGGTTATCGCACAACCCTAAAATCCGTCAGAGTAGGCAACATTGAACAAAATCGTGTGCCGGCCACAATCTCACCCGGGCTCACCACCCGGGAGGTATTATTGGGCATGTCCTTTCTTAAACACTTAGAACTCACTCAACGTGGGGACACGCTCACGCTTAGGCAGCCCTAATTCGGTATAATGAACCCAGCACAGAAGCCGTAACCTAACCCGCCAACCGCGAGAGCCCTACTAACAATACGGTTCGCCCAGCAGGCTTATCTATGACAATTTCCCCTGCTGGGAGGTAGCAGACGCTGCCTGAAACCCTTATCATTGCCGCGCCTCAAATCCACGCCAAAACGGAGCACCCTAGGACCATGAATACCAATCTTGTCGCTGCGATTTTCCTGCTCGCCGTATCCGGCATCATCTGGGCGGGAACCACCACGAATAACCCGTCGTGGACCGGCAATCAAAACGTTTGTGTTGGCGAGTGTTATAGCGCGTGGAAAGAGACCAACGGCGGTGGTATTGCCGAAATTGAGACAGCCAAACAAGCAGCGCTCGCCGCCGCGTCACCCGAGGCACTCGGCGAAGCCTACTACGGTCAGTGTGTCGCCTGCCATGGTGGCAATGCCGAAGGTGGTATTGGTCCACAGCTTCAAGGTCAGGCCGCTGACGTTATTGTTGCCAAGCTCACCGCTTATCGCGGTGGCGAGCAGCGCGGCGCCCAATCTGCCATGATGTGGCCGGTGGCAAAGCCCATGTCCGATGACGACATTAGCAACCTAGCCGCCTACATCTCTTCGCTCTAGGGCATCAGTGCATAGCAAGAGCGCCGCATTTGCGGCGTTTTTTGCGCGCGCGAAGAAAGGCCATCGCGCCACTAGCAGATCGCTGATAACGGGCGCTGCGCGACAAGGTGGCTTAGGTCGCCTCAGGCTGAGATTCAAAGCCTTGATTGGTTCGCCACTCGACAGCCAACAGGACCCCACTCACCAAGCACCACACGCTAGCGCCGGCTAACCAGATTTTATCTATCCCCCGCCTACACACACCAGTACTAACGCCATCAAACGTGGTACATCCACAGCGAAACAAAAGGCTCTCGGTCGGCCCTCGAGCCAAAACGCCGTAGCCACGCCCGTCCACATTAGCAAGCCCCAGACCCACCAGTACCCTTGCTCCGGTAGGGATGTAATTTGAGCGAAGAATAGCGTGGCTGTAGCACCGACAATCTGAATGGCACCATACCACCGCAGCCACTGACTACTGGGCGGGTCATAGCGCTCAAAGCAGCTTAGATCATTCTTTGCGCGGGGCCATTTTTGAGCTACGTCAGAAGGTTGCCACCCAGTCCTCGCGACCAGCACTTTTAAGCGATTGCGCCATGAACGGGTGCGTTTTATGTCCATGATCATATCCACATAGACATGGGTAAGTGCGGTCCAAGGATTCCAACTATGTATCGGCCCCCGAATGCCGTATACACATGACTCCTCGGGCAACTCCCGCTGATAGGTACCGAACAGCCTATCCCACACAATAAACACGCCACCGTAGTTACGATCCATATAGCAGCTGTTTTGGGCGTGATGCACCCGATGGTTGGATGGAGACACAAAGACCCACTCATACCACCCCAGCTCAGGTATGTGGCGCGTATGCACCCAGAACTGATAAATCAGATTTATAGCGCCAACCGTCACCACCATCTTGGCGGGCACGCCCAACAAAAAGAGTGGCACATAAAATACCCAGCCCAACAAAAAACCCGAACTTGTCTGGCGTAGCGCTGTAGAGAGGTTGTACTCCTCACTCTGATGATGCGCCACATGGGCGGCCCAAAGGAACTGCCGCTCATGCCCAAAGCGATGTTGCCAGTAGTAGCACAGGTCATAGGCAACAAATGCGGCGAGCCATGTCATTACGTTGTCGTCTGACCACTGCGGCAGTGCCGTTTAGTGGCTGCAAATTGGTAGACATACCCGCCCACACCCAGGGCAACAAATTTGCGAGCCTGGCTCAGAATTCCCAACATCAAACTACTAAAACTATCGTTGAGTCGGTAGGTATTGAAGCCGCGCAAATAACCCCAGCCGAACTCAAGCGCTATAGCGGTCAGGAAGAACGGGACGGCGAGTGCAATTAAATCCATGGCAGAAAATTAGCATGCCCTTAAAGAAAAACCCACCGCGGCATAACACCGAGGTGGGCAAAAAAGCGATCAAAAAGCGCTGAGTCGTACGTCTACCTTAGAAGGTATACGCAAACTCAAACTCGTACTGATCCATCGATAGCTCAATCTGCTGAGTTGGATCAAACAGGTTGGGGCCCGTCACCGACTTTTCAGGGGCATACATAAAGGCAACCGTAATACCGTGACCGTTATCGCGCTCCCAACCAAATCCAAAGGTGAAGTGTTGCTCTACAACCGCCGGCGCCAAAATGTTAACCAAGGCGTTTTCTTCGCTGATAGGTTGTTCACCATAGTTGTAGCCAAAACGCCAGGTCACGCCATTTGGCGTGGGTTGCCACTCGGCGCCTACCTGATAAACCGTGACGTCATCCCAACCAAAGCCAAAACCACGGCTACCGCCGGCACAGCTCTCAAGATCCATACCGCCTTGACCCGCGGTTGGACAGGCGCCAACGTTACTCAACGGATTGCCCACTGAGTCAATATCGTTGTAGAAGGTTTGTTCAATATCAAGATGTAAGCGCAGGCTTTCACTGGCCGCAAAGCTCATACCAACACGCGCGGTCGCCGGAATATCAAAGCCACCGGCGCCGGCGAACAAATCGCTGTAGTCACCAAACTCATCCATATCCATTTCGCTTTGATAAGCCGCCTGCAAGGCGAATGAGTCTGACACATTCCAAATGGCACCCACTTTAAAACCAAAGCCAAAGCTGTCGTCGTCACCATTGTTGGTAAGGTTCTCTGGCATAGCCATGCCACCTTGGATCGCGGCTTCCGCAAAGGTTTTGGTGTAGGGCGCAAAGGCACCCAAGCCATCAGCTTTGAACATTTGATAGGCCAGTACCGGCGCCACACCAATCGCCACATCGCCAACCTTAAAGCTGTAGGTCAGTTCCAAAATGCTTGGTTCAAGTTCACGCCCGTAACCCCGGTACCAAAGGTACCCGGTAAGGTCATGATAGGAGCAGGACCGGGACCATCGGGGTCAAGGTTGCCGCACCGTTTCGGTACTCGGTATTCATGCCGCCACGGCCATAAAACGCCACCGTAAAAGCACTGGTATCACTCAGATGCCAGTTACTGGCAACGTAGGGAATGGGAAAATACTCGTTGTCGCTTTCCACCGTGCCTGGCTCAAGTGAGAACGCACCAAACTGACCATTAAGCTGGCTCTGAGAGGCGTTGTACTCACGGCGAGGTGAAAAAACCGCGATCCCTAAGTTGGTTTGCTCGTCCACTAAAATGCCCGATGCAGGATTATTGGCAACATCAATGGCCATGATAGGCATTGCATCACCGGCACCTGCCATCGATTTACTGGTAGTACCAATACCGTGGGTAAAGTAGCCATTGGTGGCCATTGCTGGTGACGATAACGCGGCGCCTACAGCCAAAGCCACTAAGCCGTACTGAAGATTGTTTTTTTCATGGTCAGCCTCTTGATTGCATTTTCAGCAGGAGAAGCGCTCAGTGTACTGCCCTCTGACCGCGTACCTTGGCACACTTGTCCGAGAACACCCCTTTACGCATTGTTTTATATACTTATCAGCTATGAGTTTATAACCCAAAAAACTAATTTTGTCACGATAGCGTCTAGCCTAGGGTGGCCATTATAGAGCGCAGGAGAATGGCTAACAAACCCGTAACAAACGGTAGCTGGTAGCATTTAACGCGCTAACGCACGCCCTGTGTCAAAATGGAACGGCTCGCTAGCCAACATCAACAATCAGTAACACACCCCTACCCGCCCTGGAGATATTCGTGATCAAAACACGGTTGAGCTTGTCCCCAAAAACATCCTTTCTTATGGGCTATTGACCATGCTTATGTTGGGTTGCGTATCTCGGCTGGCAGCAGCGGACTGGTCGGCAACCATTGAGCGCGATACCTGGGGTGTGCCCCATATCAAGGGTGCGCGCGACGCCGATGCTGCCTTTGGACTGGGTTACGCGCAAGCCGAGGACACCTGGTCGGTTATGGAATCCTCTATGCCTTATTATCGTGCCAGCGCAGGGCAGTATTTTGGTCCTGATGCCGCAAAAAGTGACTACGTGGTGCACTGGCTGGGCCTGTGGGACGACATCGATGCGCGATTTGATAGCGATATTTCTCCAGCCACACGCGAGTACCTCGATGCCTTTGTGGCGGGCATCAATCAATATGCCTCCGACCACCCCGAACGCGTCACCCTTGATATCCTGCCGATAACGCCCAAGGATATTGTTGCGGCACACTTGCTCCGCCATGTCATGTTTTACGGCCTCGATGGCGTGCTTAAAGAAATCACTGGACCAAGCCAGGCCCGCCCCGTCGCCGACGCACCGATCAGGACAGCGTATGGTGTTCGCGATACCCACACCGACTATCGTGAACCGGGGACGGCCAGCCATGATGACTTACCGGTAGGCTCAAATGCCATTGCGGTGAGCCCACTGCGTAGTGGCGATGGCTCGACCATGCTGGTAATCAATTCCCATCAGCCCCTCACGGGGCCAGTGGCATGGTACGAGGCACACATAGAGTCCGGATGAGGGTTTGAACGCCATGGGGGCTCTTCCTGGGCTCGCCCACCATCAATGTAGGCTTTACGCCTACCACGTCCTGGGGCGCCACCGTGAACAAGCCCGACTTGGTGGATGTCTATGCACTCACCATGAACCCCGAAACGGCGATCAATATTTGCTGGATGGCAGGTGGCAAACGCTTGAGCAGCAGGAAATAGCGTTAGATGTATTAATTTGGGGTTTCATCCGTGGTCGGTTACCGAAACCATCTACCGCTCGGTGCATGGTCCGGTGATGAAAACCGATCATGGCGTTTATGCCGTGCGCTATGCGGGCATGGGTGAACTCAGACAAGTTGAGCAGTGGCTGGCTATGAACAAGGCGACAGACTTCGCTACCTGGAAGTCCGCCGTGGCGCTCAATCACATTCAGAGTTTCAATTTTGTCTACGCAGGTCGTGATCAACACATTTATTTTGTCCACAATTCGGAGATGCCCCGTCGAAACCCGGGGTGGAACTGGCAGCATTACCTGCCCGGTGATCGCTCAGAATCTTCATCTGGAATGCCTATCTGCCATTTGAACAGCTACCCCAGATTACCGACCCAGCGTCGGGCTTTATTCTGAGCACCAACCAAACCCCCTTTACCATCTCATCTGAGGGCAGTAATCCAAATCCCGCTAACAGCCCTGTGGAATCGGGCTGGCAGACGCGCATGACCAATCGCGCGGTCCGTGGCCTTGAGCTATTTGCGCAGTACGAGCGAGTTAACGAGGCCACTTTGTTGTCGATAAAGCATGACAACCGTTATTCCAGCAACTATCGCGGCATGACATTTCTCAAGACGGTGCTTGCCCTTCAGCTAGAGGACAGCCAGCTGCGCGAGGCACAGGAGGATAATCCAACACTGGGACCTAGCCACCGATATAAACAATCGCTGCACCATTGGGTGTTTGCGTACTGCGCGCCGAGTGGCTGTCTGAGAGTCGCGGCACCGCACTGCCAGATCCCAAGACCACCCTGTCTGATTGTGTAGATGAAGTCCTGGATTTGGCTGGCGAGTTAACACCGACATGGGGGCAGGTAAACCGCCACGGGCGCGGTGATATTCACCTACCTATTGCAGGCGGGCCCGATACGCTTCGGGCGGCCTACAGCAACGATACCCATGGTGATCATCGCCATGTGGTTGCCGGTGATGGGCTTTACTACTTGGTTCGCTGGGACAGCGACGGGGGTGCAACATATCCTTGGGGGTCCACCAATACGGCAACCATTTTGATGACCTTACGCACCCTCATGCCCAGAGCCAAGTGCACGACTTTGTCAATGAGGTAATGCACAAAACCCTTTTTGACGCCGATGACCGCGCGCCTTTATAGAGCGCCGCTATAAGGTTAGCAACGCGGCAAACTGAGGCTTATAATAAAACACGGCTCAGCCGGACACCGTTCGAATATGTTGGGTGCGATAGCAAAAGCGCAACAATACAAAATTGATATTATGGAAGGTGTAGTGGTTCAATGAGGTTGGACACACTTTTGGGTGGTCTACCAGCAGCGCGTTTTTAGAGAGCAAAAAATGCAAGAGCGTCCAACAGTCAGTAATGACACATAAAACATATCTCACGGTGACGCGAATCAAAAATCCTTTTTGGGAGCGCGGCCATAGTCGCGCCTCAGCATGTGGGGGGGCGTGGTGGCAAGTCGAGCGACGCTGGCACGAACGCCCCTACTCTCGACAACAAGCTGCCTGTAGCTGTCATTGATTCTCTCTAACTGACTACATCGCTGGTACGGTGGTACGGTGACATCAGCCTCGGTACTGATGCGGATGGAGACGCACTGTCCACGCAATGAGCAA
>JAYQIT010000014.1:0-85752 GCA_038141785.1 Luminiphilus sp.
GCTGTTAATTATTAGTTAGATAATGGTCGTTCAACACGACTGTATTTTTTGGTTCGCCGCGGGGCAATGCCGACCCACGCGTGTATAAACTGAACCGCTCTCAGGTCGTTTTCGCCATACCCCAAACGTTGAAGCCAGCGATCCTGGGAGTGCCCGGCAAATACATCTGCTCAAGCTCTTGGACGTTAAAACCAGCACCGCGGATCAGTCCAACGATGTCGCGATTGATATGGCAACCGCCAGCTAAGCGCTTCCAAAATGGATTAACACGGTCCTGCCAACGCGTAACACTCGGGTCCGGAGCGCGGCTATGCTCACAAAAAATCAGCTCACCATCTGCGCGCAATACACGACGCAACCTCGGCTAGCGCCAGCTCAGGATTTGGAATGGTACACAGTGCAAAGGTGAGCAATACCGAATCCACTGACTGATCATCAAGGGGAATATGCTCGGCACTACCGGCAACAAATTGCACATCGAAGGGGCTTGCCGCACCCGTGGTTGTGCCATCTGCCAAGACACCTCACAGGGATCAATACCAATGACAGTGTCGACCGCGTGCGGATCGTAATGGGGGATGTTCTGGCCCGCACCCATCCCAACCTCAAGGATCTTGCCACGAGCTCTAGGTACGACTTTTTGACGCTGTTTTAGCACTGGCTTCATACCGCATGCACAAGTCACGACGCGCGGCACAACATAACGACTGTAAAACCCCATTAGCCCAGTACCTCCGCCAGAAAGCTGCGCATACTGGCCAATGATCTATCGGCAGCGCGAGGACTGTAAACGGTACCAAAATCTGGGTCATTGGCGTTGGGGTTGGTGAATGCATGGGTTGTTTGACCATAGGCATGAAGCTGCCAATCACAGCCCGAGCGAGTCATCTCATCACAAAAACTCCGCATCGCATCGGGATCGGCCATGGGGTCGTCATAACCATGCAAGACCATGACCCGAGCAGATATCTGCGGTTCTTTTAAATTGTCTGGAGCGCTCAAAATACCGTGAAACGACACAACACCCGCTACATCGCCGCTTGAACGCGCCAGATCGAGAACGCACAGGCCACCGAAGCAAAACCGATGGCAGCCGGCCCGTTGGCGGTTTCAGGCAAGGCGCGCGCAGCTGTCGCCGCAGCCGCCATTCTTGCCTGTAGTTTGGCTCGGTCGGATACAATGGGGGTCATAAGGGCTGAGCACTCGTCGACACCCGATCCGGTCTGCCCATTGCCATACATATCAATCGCAATGCCCACATAGCCCAGTTCAGCCAGCATCCGCGCCTTGTCGCCTTCGAAGGCCGTACGCCCCGCCCAGGTTGGTGCCACCAACACCCCGGGACGTGCCTCGAGGGCATCATCCCACGCCATCTCGGCAACCAGCTTCAGTTCGTCATGGTAGTAATCAAATAGTCGCGTTTGTATTGCCATAATGCTCTCTCCACGCCTAGTAGGCGGCTATTAGAAATGCTGGTCGGGATCCACGCCTCCCACGGTATCAATATCAGCCAGTCGATTTGACGCCGGTGTTGGCGCGGTAACGGTATCGCTGTCCGGATACGCCTCGGCGTCAATCACTCGCATCTCGGCTTCAATCCATTCTTCGATACGCGCCATCAGCAGCTCTACTGCCGATTCGCCCTCCATGGGCGCCATGGGCTCGCCAATGGAGACGTCGATAACGCCGGGGGTCAACCAAAAGCTGCGGCGAGGCCAGCAACGCCCAGAGGATAACGCGATTGGGATGACCTTGGCATTGGTGGCAAGCGCAAGGCGTGCAGCGCCTGTTTTATAAACGCCCTGAGAGCCACGTTCGGTCCGTGTACCCTCGGGAAACATAATAATCCAGCGTCCCTTATTCATGAGCTTGGCTCCAAAGCGCGCCACTTTGTTCCACGCCTCCCCGCGCGCGCTTCGGTCAATGTGCACCATATCGATAACCGCCAGCGCCCAGCCAAAAAACGGAATGTAGAGTAACTCTCGCTTGAAGACATAAGCCAAAGGGTGAGGCATCATGCTAGGAAAGAAGAAAGTTTCCCAGGTCGATTGGTGTTTGGGGCATAAAATAATCGGCTGGTTGTCGGTTTGGCTGGGTAAATTATCCAATCCGCGAACGCGATATTTGACGCCACCAACCGTCTTTGCCGCAGCAATAGCGGCACGCAGCCAGGGTTGAGCGAACCACCACCATCGATGATCAGCGCTGATGAACGGAGCGGAGATAATGAGCATCGTCGCCACCGGGATCACCGTTATCACCAGCCACAAAAACACTAAAATCGATCTTACCGCCTTCATGGTCCCGCTTCTCCGGTGCTGGGTTTACGCCCGTCGGTCTGAGAAGCGTCCGTCTCGGCTTGGGCGGCGCGATGCTCGGTTGTCGACAGAAAATGCTGGATTCGCTGCATAGCAATGCGCGCCTCGGGCAACTCTGGATAAAACATATGCCAGACGTGCACCATGTTGTCATAGGTTTCAAGCGTCACCTCGGCACCCTGCTCTCTGGCGCGATGGTAATAGCGTGCCGCGTCGTCTAGCAGCATTTCGGTAAGGCTGACTTGTAATAGTAACGGCGGCAAATTGCTGAGTTTTCCTCGCAGGGGTGAAAACACCGGCGCAGCAGGTGATCGTTTGCCCATTAACAAGAAAATCAGGTGCCGTAGCGGCGCGGGGAAATCACTTAAACGACCCACACTTTTACCTAACATGGCGTCACTGTGGCGATTGAATCGCATCGAGGGTGAGCGCAGGGTAACGTCGGTCGAAGGCGATAGGGCAACCAATGCATCAGCATTGGTGAGCCCTCGATCACGGATTTTCTGGGCGGCAGCGAGAATCAGGTTCCCCCCCGCAGAATCACCTAGCACGCCAAGAAAACTCGCCTTTGCGGGGCCGTCGGGCCCATGGTTTCGCAACCAGCAAAGCGCCTCAACGGTGTCTTCCAAACTGGCAAGGCGCCCGTGCTCCGGCAATAACCGATAATCAAGAGCAAATACCGTCATCCCCGTTAACTCACACAACGCACTGGTAATCATGCGATGACTTTTGGGACTACCCGCAACAAAACCACCGCCATGTACATAAAGAAGACGTCTTTCTGTATCGCTGCTGGCCATTTGCACCCATTCACCTTTGGGTTCGCCCGGCGCACTGGGGGTAAAACTCGTAGCGAAAACCTTGCCCTCGGATATTCCCTCAAGGGCCACCCGCAAACGGTGGATTCGGGCTTTACCCGGCGCCAGCCCATCGGTTGCCCTAGCAAACCCCTCGACGGCTGCGATCACATCATCCCTACCCGCACCGGGCTCCGGGCCAGCAACAGGCCGCGGATAGCCACGGTCAAAAGCGCTGAGGTCTTGACCGTGAAGCCAAATAAAGACCAGCACTCCAACAAGTACCGACAACAATAGGACGACGAGCAACATGTGTGCCCCCAGGTGAATTTGTGACTATTAAACCAAAAATTCTGCGCTCTGTGCCTCAAAACTGAGCAAATCCCACCCAACCGAGTGCCGATAGCTGCCACGAGACAGCGAGAGCTTTGTATACTGACGCCATGGCGAAAAAACCTTTTACAAACCACCCAGCAAATCGGACCTGCGCGACGATCTCAATGCCGATGTCGAATCATTTCTACGATCTGGCGGAGAGATAAGCGCCATAGCTCAGGGCGAGACAGCATTAGAGCGACACAAAGGACCGCTCCAGGCCCCGCTGTTCAATGAGCCGCGGACTAGCCGCACGCCGGTGGATGATGTCGTCGCCGCCCTCAAAGCGCGCAAAGAAGCCAAATACACGCGATCAAAAGCCGCTGCTACCCGTCGGCAACGCCCCAAGAAAAAGGTTATCTACGACGACTTTGGCGAACCCCTGCGAACCGTATGGAGCGATGACTAGCCATCAAGTGGCTGCTGTTTACGTCAGTGAGTGAACTAAAGCTCAGGCAACGGCGTAAGCTCGGCATACTTACGCCCTCTAGGTCTACCCAATGATCACCCTGCACGAAGAAATCGTGGTGCCCCGTTCTGTCGAACATTGTTTTCGCTACGTCGCCGATTTTCGCTCGGCCAAAGAATGGGACGCCACAGCAACCTGAGCCGACAAGATAACGCTAGGACCGGTGGGCAGGGGCACGCAATTTGACCTCGACTGCGCTGTGGGACCAAGCAGTATCAATCTGGTCTATGAGATTGAAGAATTTCAACCGTGGCACAGTGTGGTGTTGGTGGGTCGGGGACGCTACTTTGATGTCCGCGATACCATTGTGTTTTCGGAGCACCCCGAGGGCACCCACATCGACTACACCGCCGAGTTTAGTTACCGATCGGGCTTGGAAAAAGTTGCCAAACGCTTTGAAGCTGGCATGCGCGCCATGGGAGCTGAGAGTTTAGCCGGCTTACGGGCGGCCCTAATCGACAACAATCCCGCTCCTAAAATCAGCGCGGGCGCCAAACGCGCCGACCACTGGGTGCTGCCCGGTGTTGCCATGTTCAGCCGCTACGGCTTCACCCGTGGGGCTAAACGCTGGCTGCCTATGTCTCGGTTCATGGACGACAAGCACGTGCTCATTACGGGTGCCAACTCGGGCCTCGGCCTCGCTACCACGCTGGCATTAGCCGAGGCAGGCGCTAAGCTTACCTTGGTCATTCGTAATGCCGACCGTGTGGATTCTTTACGGGAGGAGATTCGCAACGAGACTGGTCGAGATGACATTCGCATTGAGTTGGCAGACCTGTCGCTTATGACTGATGTTAACGACCTCGCAGAACGATTATTAGCCCGTGGCGAGCCCATTGATGCGCTCATCAATAACGCCGGCGCACTGTTCAATGAACGCGCGCTAACGGCCGAGGGAATTGAGCGCAGTTTCGCATTGCTACTATTGAGCCCTTGGCATTTGACCCGGCGACTGCATCCCCTACTGGCCAACCATGGTACCCCTGCTCGGGTGATTAACGTGGTGTCGGGGGGCATGTACACCGAAAAATTAGTCTGCAAACGGCTTATCATGCGCGAAGAAACCTATTCGGGGCCAGCTGCCTATGCCCGCGCCAAGCGTGGCCTAACCGTGATAACCGAACGCTGGGCCGAGGAATGGAAAAGCGACAACATCGTGGTTAATGCCATGCATCCGGGTTGGGCCGATACTCCCGGCGTCCAGTCGGCATTACCGACCTTCCGTGCAGTGACAAAGCGCATATTGCGCAACTCGGCCGAAGGGGCCGACACCATTGTTTGGCTGGCAAGAGCTAGCGAGGCAGACAAAGTGACCGGTCAGCTATTTCTAGACCGGGAACCAAGAAGTCCCTACCTACTAAAGAAAACCGTAGAAGCACCCCCAGAGCGCGACAAACTTGAGGCGTTTCTTACCGAGCAATTGGACCTAGCCTTGAGTCACCCCTCGGCATAAACAAATGGGGCTGCATAAGCCCCTCTCACGCGCTAAGCTCTAGGCCTTTTAACCTGAGGCAAAGCCGTGCTAGAAGCTATCACTCCCTTTAAGCCCACCTTTGATGAGCAGGCAATTGCTGACTTGCGTGCCCGACTTGCCAACACCCGCTTGCCCGATGAAGAAACGGTCGGTGATTGGTCCCAGGGAATCCCGTTGTCCTACGCCCGTGAACTGCACGACACTTGGCGGGACCATTACGATATGCATCGCGCCACGATCGCGCTGGCTGCATGGCCTAACTTCAAGACAACCATCAATGACGTGGGCATACATTTCATTCACCTGCGGTCATCACATTCGCAAGCGACGCCGCTGTTGCTCACCCATGGGTGGCCGGGATCGGTGCTGGAGTTTCGTCACGTCATTGCCAGACTCACCGAGCCAACCCAATTTGGCGCAACACCAGAGCAGGCCTTTCACGTCGTCATCCCCGCACTCCTGGCTATGGTTTTTCAGACAAACCTCGCGCCCCCGGCACAAGCGTAGAAACCATTGCGGCTATGTGGGTGCAATTAATGCAACGCTTGGGCTACCCGGCTTTTGTCGCTCACGGTGGCGACTGGGGCGCGCTGATCACGCAAGCCATCGCCCTGTTGCCCAATACCCCCTGCCAAGCAATTCACGTAACACTCCCTGTGATCACCCCCGACCCGGACACCTTGGCCGATCCGCTTCCCGAGGAACTCAAGGCCATGGCGGCATTTGAGGAATATCAAACATGGGACAGCGGCTACTCAAAACAACAAAGCACGCGACCCCAAACACTTGGATTTGGACTAGCTGATTCACCGGTGGGGCAACTCGCGTGGATTGCCGAAAAATATGGCCAATGGACCGACTGCGTTCGCAACAACATTCGCCACCCCGAGAATGCTGTCAGTCGCGAAGATTTACTAGACACCGTGATGCTGTATTGGATGACCAACAGTGGCGCAAGCTCGGCGCGCCTTTATTGGGAGAGTTTTAATCAGCCCAATCTCGACCCCATTGGACTAGCCACCGGTATCTCCCAGTTTCCGGTAGAGATATTCCGCACCAGTAAACGCTGGGCTGAAAAACGCTTTGAGCGCTTGGTGTACTTTAATGACGCCATAGACACCGGCGGTCATTTTGCCGCATTGGAGGTACCCGATCGGTTTGTAGACGAGCTGCGGGCATGGCATAGCACATTGAAAGCAATGGGGATCGTGAAATGAGTGTGGACGACTTTATGAGCTCGCCCTTCTTTGTAGAAGACATTCACGAGCCCCACTCCGAGTATTGGGTGGGACGTCGCAAAGTTGCCGCCGCCATGCGAGAACTCATTGAGGCCGCGACAATTACTGACATTCCCATTGAAGAGGCCAAGCTATTATCTGAGCAGCTGTTAAATCTGGCCGCCAACCTGCGCCAGCACCCACAGCTTAAAGGGGTCCTAGCTTATGCACGGGCTCATGGAAATTTGGCTGTCGCCAATCACGAAATACTCTGTGTCGGGGGCGAAAGCCACCCCATGTCCCCGGTTTAAAACACTGGATGGATGGCGATGTGGTTCGAGGTCGTGTGAGCTTTAACTGGTCTTACGAGGGGCCACCTCAGCATGCCCACGGTGGCTGGGTAGCGGCGGTCTTCGATCACTTTATGGGTATGGCACACATGCGCTTTGGCAAACCGGGCATGACAGGTGGCCTAGCCGTTAAGTACCTCAAACCCACCCCACTGGAAAAAGTAATCGATTTAGCCGCCACAGCAGAACCGATCGACGATCGTAAAACCCGCGTCGTGGCGTCGATGATCTGTGAGGGCGAGACCACAGCAACCGCGGAGGCAACCTTTATCCAGCCGCGGCACATGATTTTTACTGATGGCAATCAGGCGACCGGCACTTAGCGCCGGCTGTACACCTCGGCACCACCAATAAACGTTCGGTCAACCACCAGGTCTCGTATGTCATCCGTCTCAAGTGGATTGCCCGACAGCACCACTAAATCGGCGAGTTTGCCTGGCTCAATAGAACCTATCTGGTCATCCATAAATACCTGCCAGGCCGCATCGATGGTAACGGCACGCAGCGCTTCAATACGCCCTATACGCTGATGCTCACCAATAACCGCGCCACTGCTGCTCTTGCGCTCCACCTGACTCCATACCGCCTGTAATGGCAACATGGGCAATACCGGTGTATCCATGTGCGAACTAAACCGCACCCCTGCATCGAGCGCCCATTTAGCGGGACTCATATTGCTGGCACGCTCTGGGCCCATAAAAATAGCGGCGTGTCGATCACCCCAGTAATAGGTATGCGCCGAATAAAGCTGGGGGTTACCCCATGGCAGCCATGCGCGTAATTTGGTCTAGGCGGGTCATTTGCGCATGAATAATGAGCGGCCGAGCATCGGGCCAGGGATACTTGGCACTAGCCGCTTCAAGGGCATCGAGAGCATCGTCTAAGGACGCATCACCATTACAGTGAATGGCCACGCGAATTTTGCGCTCAAACAAATCTTCAACCTGCTCAAACAGCGCCTCTCGAGGTACCGATGGATAGCCACGATATTCGGCATTTCCCTTGTAAGCTTGATAATAGGGTTCGGTGAGATAGCCAGTAAATCCTTGGATACTACCGTCAGCAACAATTTTGACCCTGGGCACACTGACACGGCCACCCTCAAGCGACTTGGGGTCCCAGCCTTCATTGACCACCATGTCCTTTACATCCTCGTACATCGGAAATAGCGCAACGCGCTGCGGGAACACGTTGAAGCGACTCATGGGGCCCAGACCTTTTGCCGCTGCCAGTGGCATGCCACCGGCAGAAGCCGTTGTGACACCCTGTTCGAGGTAATCGCGAGCAGCATGGGTCGTCATGCGCACACCGTCGGTCACGCCAATATCGAACATCTGACGTAAGATCATGCGTGCGGCAGTTTCTTCAAGTACGCCGGTCGGGCGCTGCTGATCTGGCGATTTAGGGTCGCGCTGGATATGCCCACCCTCGGGGTCGGGGGTGTTTTCATCAACTCCCGTCGCCGCCAGTGCCGCCGAGTTCACCGACGCCAGGTGACCCGAAATGTGCATCACGGCAACGGGCCGATCGGTGGATACCGTATCGAGATCTTCGCGGGTCAAATGTCTCCCCTCGGCGATCATGGTGTCGTCGTAGCCCCACCCCATAATCCACCCGTCGGGGCGCTCCTGAGCTTTTTGCCGCAATCGTTCAAGGGCATCATCAATGGTGACGATATCGCCTATGGGGGCGAGTTGAGATCTGCCGAGAAAATAACCTGACCTGAGGCAGGAAAATGCCCGTGCGCATCAACAAACCCGGGCATCAGGGTACGGCCGCGCAGGTCGATAACATCCGTCTCGTCGTCGACCAAACCCAATATCGTCTCGCTGTTGCCGAGTTGCTCAATCCGGTCGCCTCGAACGCTCACGGCCTCAAAGACGCGGTTGTCCTCGTCGAGCGTGAGCACCACTCCGTTAACAAAGACCTGATGGCCAGGCGCCTCGGGTGGCCGAGTGGCTATGGAGAAAAGCACGTAAAGACCAACAACAAAGCTGGTGAGCACTAAGGCGACGACACGAAATGACATAACATTCTCTCAGTAATGCGGGGGTGGCGTATTATCAGGAACTTCATTGGCATCGAGCCGAGCTCCCTGTTCTTTTATTTGCTGTTGCAACAAGCGGTTCTGGTGACCCAGCTCAATAATCTGCTGTTGTTGGGTCGACAAGGCAGAATCGAGCGATGCAAGCGCATCCTCTATAAAAGCGAGTTGGGTTTCAAGACTCGCCAACCGCTGTTCAAGTTCGGCACTGGACATAAAGCTCGTATACTCTTGGGTCGACGCGGTAACACTATCACAGGCCCAAGAAACAGGAGACCTAGCGTGGCCAAAAAGTCTGGCAACTCACGACTCGTATTCTCTACCGACGGCGGACGCTTGTGCCCACAATGCCAGCGCAAACTGCCCGACTGTGTTTGTGGCAGTGCAGCCCCCGCTTATACCGGCGATGGCATTGCTCGCATTAAACGCGAGACCAAAGGGCGAGGAGGCAAAGCGGTCACCGTTATTGAAGGCTTACCCATAGACCCCGCCACGCTCAAAAGTCTTGCAAAACAGCTTAAGCAGCGCTGTGGTGTTGGCGGCGCTGTCAAGGACGGTAGCATTGAAATTCAGGGTGATCAGCGCGAAACCTGCAAGGTGTACCTAGAATCTCAGGGATACACCTGCAAGTTATCCGGTGGTTAGCGATTAGGCCTGAGGCAATATCAGGGTTTTCTGTCCTGTAGCCTTGCGCCCGTATACTTTAACGGCATCCACATCGAGTGCACCCACCAAGGAAGTTCGGTGGGAGTAGTCGCTTGCAAATGTGGTCTTTAACCCCTGCTGAACCCGCGAGCGCATAGCCATAAGTCGTTCTAGGCCCGCGCGCTGCAAAAATGGGGTCACCACCCAGCCGCCAACCCTCCAGGCAAAACCGTAGCCCCGTGTCAGTGTGGAGGGCGACGGGTCGAGCATGCCGTAAATATAGACCTGCTTATGCTCCTCGGAACCATAGCGACTCCAGGTTGGCATTCGCTTTTGTGCCGCCACTTCCATCGCCATCAGTATCTGATTGGTGAGCGTGCCACCGCCAATGGGATCAAAGGCAATGGTAGCGCCCGTCGACTCTACCGCTTGCACAAGCTGCTGCTGAAAATCAGCATCGCTGCTGTTGATGACAAGCTCAGCCCCTTGCGATCTCAGCAAATCAACCTGTTGTGACGAGCGCACAATATTCACCAAGGGGATGCCATCTTCTAAACAGATGCGATTGAGCATCTGCCCAAGGTTAGAGGCTGCTGCAGCATGCACGATGGCTTTATGCCCTTCCATTTTTGCTGTCTCGACAAACCCGAGCGCGGTCATGGGGTTAACAAAACATGAAGCCCCTCCTCAGCACTTGTTTGGGCATTCAAAGGTAAACACTGCATAGCGGGGACGCAGCGATACTGGGCAAAAAATTCACCGCCAAAAGCACCTACCCGCTGGCCCAAAAGGGCTTGCGCCGCCTCAGAAGAGCCCGCTGCAATGACCTTACCTGCACCCTCGTTACCCGCAGCCAACCAATGCCCTTGCCGGCTCGCCATAGCCTTTTGCAAAGCCGGTGGCAGGACTACGCGCACCGCAGGTAAGCCATTGCGCTCACAGGCCTCGGCGTTATTGGTATCGGCTATCCCAAACATTAACCCTAAGTCGGAGGGGTTAATGGGTGCGGCTTCGACTTCAATCACCACCTCATCAGGACCTGGCTCGGCAACATCTACCTCGAACAGTGCGCATTCGATAAAGCCATCCTCATGGACGCAGGATTGCAGTTGCAGTGTCTTCATAACTTCTCCGTTTAGTGGCTAAGCGACCATTCGTCGCGGGTTAAAACAGGCGCTGTCTGACCCGCACGCGAGCGGTAGATAACCGTATAAGCCAGCACAGCCTGAACATACTCGCGTGTCTCTTTAAAGGGCAGACTGTCTATCCATTGATCAACAGGCAAATCTGGGTCGATCCAACGGTCTACCCGGTGGGGGCCGGCATTGTAACTTGCCAGCGCTTTAGGGCGATGGCCATCAAACCGCTTAAGTAACTGGTCATAGTAGTGGCTGCCAAGCATTACATTGTATTCGGGTTCAAATAGTTTGGCACGCCGGTAAGGGACACCGAGTCCTCGGGCGACCTGCCGAGCCGTTGCCGGCATTAACTGCATTAGGCCTCGCGCACCAACGGGTGACTCGGCACGCGCATAAAAACCACTCTCGCGCCGAGCGAGAGCCTGCAACTCGGCACTATCAATATCCAACCGACTAGCCTGCTTTACAAACGACTGGGTAAACGCATCGGGAAAGCGCAACGCCACGTGATCCCACGCTTTGAAGAAATTAGCGGCCTCAATGGCCAGATCATCCCAGCCCTGCTCGAGCGCCCACTGCCCAGCGGCCAAGCCTTCGCGTTCATTCAGCATTGTCAGCAAGCCGCGCCACTCCTGCTTTGCCTCTGACAGCCACTTCAATAACAACAGTTCGGTAACGCGCTCAACTGCAGGATCCGTGGGCTTTTGGGCGTTTGGTGAGTTCTCGGTATTGAGTTGATAGGCAACACCCAATTTGTCGGCAGCAAGAAAGCCGTGAAAACTGCGCTCGGTCGCTAAGGCCTGGTAATCCAATTGCGCTTTAGCCACCTGGCCAGTTGCCTCAAGCGCGCGGGCGCGCCAATAACGCCATTGGTCCTTTTGCTGGGCACTGACTGACAACCAGTTCAACGCGCGCATCAGGGTGGTCCAATCACTTTCGCGGAGCTGATTTCGCAAATAAATTTCGGTGAGCTCGTCATCGGCGAGGCGTTCGAGTTGACTCAGTAGCCAAGGGTCTGGCGCTGCAGATTGCGCGAACAAGCTGTGGCGAACAATCATGGTTGCCATCGCTTCCTGGGCCTGATCGGAAAATGCTTGCGCAGCAGACGCATTGTCCATGGCGCGCCGCGCCTGCTCGGGGTTGATACGCGCCAAGCGACGAATACCCACGGTCATCAATTGGGCATGGAGTGGGATCGGGGTGGTGAGCGTCACGTACTAAGCTATCCGGTTGGTAGTACACCCCATAAAGCTCCTTGAGCATCGGCCGTAGAGAATCGGAGGCATAGCGCTGGATGTAGCGAATTAAGTGGGGCCGCCGTGCATCAAAGGCCTTTAGGGCCCGTGACCACACAAGGTTATCATCAGGCCCGGGGCCCTGTGTCAGCCATTGTTGAAACAGAGGGTCGCAAGCTTCGTCCTGGGAGTAACCCACATTCCACAAGGCAGCCGCCCCTAGCCAGGCCTCTGATTCTCTCCCACTCGCCCGTAACGCCCGAAAGTAAAAACACTGTAAGCGCTCATCCTTGGGAGGATCGTCGAGCACACCCAACAGCGATTGCCAATGCTTATCCCCCCCCTTGTGTTCAAGGTACGCTGCCAAAAACCGATTATGGAGTGGTGACTGTGCAGCCTGCGCCATAAATTGCCGAGCTTCTTGGGCCGTCATTGCATGCAAGCGACCTAAGGCATGCTCATAATCGAGATAAAGTGCTAGGGGATAGTTATTTAACTGGGCTCTCAGCGCCCGATACCGCGGCCCGGCACCGGTCCGTAGCTCGGCCATAGCCTGTTCAAACGCAATCCGCTCGGACGCACGACGGGTATCTGGGCTGGCCCACCCAAGGTTCGCCGCCACCAGCAGCTGCAAGCCAAACAGCACCGCGGCTAAACCCCACAAGCGCGGCTGAGTGTTCATAAGACGGGCAAGGCTGTTAATGCAAATCAAAAGCACGAAAACGGTCACGGTGTGTTGGCAATGGGTCAGCTTCGCGCGAGCAGGTTTATTTTTCAACCATTCAGTGAGTGCAGTAAACTGCAAGCCCAGTTTTGCCAAGGCAACCCATGTCAGACACACCCATAAGACTCACCCAATACAGCCACGGCGCCGGCTGTGGGTGCAAAATAGCGCCCGACGTACTGTCAACCATGCTCGCAGGAAGCATTAGCGTGGGCGGGTCTGCGGATTTCCCGTCGCTACTGGTGGGAAACCACAGCCGTGATGATGCCGCCGCAGTCGATATTGGCGATGGCCGAGCAATTCTTAGCACCACCGATTTTTTCATGCCCATTGTCGATGACCCCTTCGATTTTGGCCGTGTGGCGGCAACCAACGCCATTAGCGATATTTACGCAATGGGTGGAACACCACTGATGGCCATTGCCATCCTGGGCTGGCCTGTCAATGTGTTGGCGCCTGAGATTGCGGGCCAAGTCATTGCAGGCGGTCGAGCGGTATGCACGGATGCCGGCATTGCACTTGCTGGGGGCCATAGTATTGATGCCCCAGAGCCTATTTTTGGTCTTGCGGTTACCGGCGAAGTATCCATTGAGCGGCTTAAGCGCAACAGCACAGCGCAAGCCGGTGACTTACTTTACCTGAGCAAACCCCTTGGCATTGGCATACTCACCACGGCAGAGAAACAAGGAAAACTCGAAAGCGTCCACAAGGGGCTGGCCACTTCCGTCATGTGTCAGGCGAATCGTGTCGGTGCCGAGCTGGCAACAATATGCGGCGTCCACGCCATGACTGACGTTACCGGCTTTGCTCTGGCGGGTCATTTGCTCGAACTTTGTGAAGCGGCCAATCTCTATGCCGAGGTGAACTTTGACGCCATCTCCCTACTCCCTGGCATTGAGGCCTACATAGCCGCTGGCTGCATTCCCGGCGGTAGCCAGCGTAATTTCTCGGCCTTTGGCGAACACCTCAACGCTATGCCCGACCTGAGGCGTCACATTGTCTGCGACCCGCAAACCAGTGGCGGCCTGCTGATTAGCGTCAGCCCCGACAGCCGCACGTTAGTTGAGGCATGCCTGGCAGCAGCCGGACTCCCCAACACGCCCATTGGCCGGCTCAGCAGCGATAAGCGCGCCACACGGTTGCACATAAGCTAATGGAAATTGCGCTGCGAGAAATCACGCGTTTTGAGCAAATTTTTATCAACGATACACCGCTGATCGATACCCGCTCACCGGGAGAATTTGCCAAGGGAAGCTTTCCCAGCGCCGTTAATTTACCACTCATGACCGATGATGAGCGCGCCCAAGTTGGCACCTGCTACAAACAAAAAGGCCAACAGGCTGCCATTGACCTGGGACATCAACTGGTTAATGGCAACATCAAAGCCGAGCGCCTGGCACGCTGGCAAGCGTTTGCGGAGCAACACCCCCAGGGAGCGCTATTTTGTTGGCGCGGCGGACTGCGCTCGGAAATTGCCCAGCGATGGCTAGCCGAGGTGGGTATTGACTATCCACGCATCCAAGGTGGTTACAAAGCCTTGCGCCGCTGGTTACTGGAAACCTTTGAACATCTTTGCTCCACACACCCACTACTCGTCATTGGCGGTAAAACGGGATGTGCCAAAACGCGTCTTTTGGTAGAGGGAAACAACGGCAAGCCATTTCCCAGCGCTGTGGACTTAGAGGGCCTGGCCAATCACCGTGGGTCGGCATTTGGCCGCCGGCCGGGCGGGCAACCCACTCAACTCGCCTTCGAAATAGCACTGGTCAATTGACTTTTTAAAGCCAGTCAACGTCAGTCAGGCCCCATACTGATAGAGGACGAGAGTCGATTGATTGGCCGTTGTGCACTGCCGCCGATCTTACAGGAGGCTAAAAACGCTGCTCCCATGGTCTTGCTTAACGCCCCCTCTCGATGAGCGTGTTGAGCACTCCTTTGAAAATTATATTCTGGCCAACCTGCACGAACTCAGCGTCAATGAGCCTGATGAAAAGCTTGCCTTTGACCAGTTTAGCGAAGGCCTGTTGGGCGCTTTGGACAGGGTAAAAAAACGCCTCGGTGGCGACAGGTACAAACGCGCTAAAGGCCATTATGCTGGAGGCACTGAAAAGCCACAGACTGGGGGATCCTTCGGGTCACCGAGACTGGATACGAACCCTACTCGAGCAGTACTACGACCCCATGTATAACTACCAGCTTGACAGATCGGCGCCAGCAGACTCGCCTTTGAGGGCAAGCATGGGGAAGTCGCTAGCTATTTACAAACCTTAGGCGAGCCGTCAGGGCCGACGTAGGACGCTCAATACTTCGATGTGTGGCGTTTGCGGGAACATATCGAGAGGCACCTTGTGCGAGCAGAAAGCCCGAGCCATAAAATCGGCGCAGTCGCGCGCCCAGGTCGCCACATCACAGGATATATACACCACCGTCTCTAACTTACGCAGGCGCTTTAGCAGCGGAAGCCGGACTTTCAATCCGTCGCGCGGCGGGTCGAGTACCAGTAGTTGCGTCAGGGATTGCCGCCGCGCTAGTGTTTCGACCGATGTGGCATCAAACAAGTTTTGCGTCTCAGCACTGACACCGGACAAACCCCGTGCCATGAGCGCGGCCACCGCCGTGCTGCCTCACCCTCTACACCGTGTGTTTGGGCAAAGTGTTGCGCAAGCACGGTTGTGAAATTACCGTCGCCACAATACAGCTCAAGCACTTCCATCGACGGGTCCATAGGCGCAATTTGCTGGGCTAACCAATCGCGCATGGCGCCATTTTGCTCGGTATTACCCTGGCGAAAGGGCAAACGTGTATTGACGCTAGGTTTCGGGTTTGATCGTCAATGTCGATGCTGTGCCAAGGCTGCGCGCGGCTGCCGTTGCCACTGGGGATTGGGAAGTTGCGACCGAAGCATAGCCAACTGCAGATTATTGGCGTCGTTGAGCACCGCGCAGTGTGTAACGTCAATCAGCGAATGGGAGCCCGAAGCCGTGGTAACCCAGTTGATGGCCATTGGTTTTGAATTGGGCGCGGTTACGATAGGCCAATGGTTTGGGCGATCCCATAATGGGCTTTAACACCGACGACTCCACCGCCATTTTTTCAAGCTGCGCTGACACCCGCCGCTGTTTAGCGCGAAGTTGCTCTTCGTAGTTAACCTTCATCCAGGAACAGCCGCCACAATGCGTATCAAGATCGCCTTGATACGGACAGACTGTCTCACAGCGTGCCGCCGACGGTTCGACAATAGCGACAACCCGTCCAAAGCCCATACTGCCCTTTTGACCAGTGGGCTGTACTTCCACCACCTCATCGAGCCACGCCCCCGATACGAGATAGGCACGACCCTGCGCATCTGCCACGATGGCCCGCCCATCGCTGGCCATATCGCGCACGCGACCGATAAATGCGGGAGCGGTAACCACAGTTTTTCTGTTTCTGGTGGATTGCCTGCGATGTTTTGGCATAATTACGCCACAGCCCTTGTAGTTAAACAGGATATAACTACTGCCTCCTAAGCGGTGATTCCAGGTTCGAGTCCTGGCGAGGGCGCCATCGTCTAGCGGACCTCGCACTCAGTTGCGCGTTATCGCGGTTGTTCAAAAATAACCCGCACTTCATCATGGGGAAGCGCCCTCACCCGCAGCCCCTCTGCACCTATCATGGTCTCAGCCGCGACCATCGCGTTAACGACAGCTTCCTCGGTAGCATCTACCGCCGCGCGAAAGATACTGGCCAATTCGTAATTGGGAAACATATCGACACTAGCGAATTGCGTTTCATTCACAGCAGCACGATTAGCCGTCGAGAAGGCGACGAAAATATCGCCAGAGCCATCGGTCGAGATAGCGCCCAGTCGACCGAGCGCTAGCGATGGACGTTTGGCCAATCGAGTCAGCTGATGTGGCAGTAGTGGCGCATCGGTTGCCAATACCACAATGATTGAACCGTCTCGCGTGCGCGGCTGTTGGGGTTCTGAGATATCAGCACAATAGGGATACCACGCTTTGCTACGCGCAATATCGTCTTGGGCGTGACAGTGCTGACCCACCGGCAAATCCTCGGCCACTTTACGTCCACCGAGACGTAAGTCCTCGCCATCCCAATTGTAGTTGCACTGCACTAAAGCCCCAACAGTGAACGACTGTCCTGCCACATTGAAAACGCGAGACGCGGTACCAATACCACCCTTAAAGCCATTACAGACCATGCCCGTGCCACCGCCCACGGCCCCTCGGTTACACGCTCGCCCGTTGCTTCAAGAAGAGCGCTCCGAACGTGCGCTGCCGTGACGTGTTGCCCATCAATATCGTTGAGGGCGCCATCATAGGTTTCAGCTACCACAGGCGCATGCCAATCAGCAGACCAGCCTCGATCCACCATCCAATCGACGAGCGCATCGCGGACAACACCAACGCTGTGCGTGTTAGTAATCGCCAGCGGACCATCAATCAAACCGCGTTCTGTCAGCCACGTGGTCCCCGTCATTTCACCGGAGGCGTTCAATGTAAACCAACCGCCAAAAACCCCTTCAGTACTATTTTTCCCGCGCGGATGTATAACGGTGACACCCGTCCTAATCGGCCCAACCCCGCGCTCTAGCGCTCCATGCCCAGAAATAATGGTGTTGTGGCCGACCTCAACACCCTCCACATCAGTAATCGCATTCATAGGGCCACTGTTTTCACCGAAAGGAATGCCCAAATCTCTGGCGCGTATCATCTGCTCGGCGGCCGCCATATTCGGTGACCAAAAGATGGGCCATAACAGTCCAATAACTGCGCAAACCGTGTATTTACCTGCGTAAACCTTCATAAAAACACCTTGATAACTACTGTCACCCAAAGGATGTTGGTGCAGTGCAAGCTCTACCTCATGACTTACCCCTCGCCTAGCAGAGCGCTGTCATTCGCCGCCTTCTTTCAACTGTTGCTCTGATTGCTCAGTTTGCTCGCGCCGTAGATCCCGTTTGATGGCTATCACTTGCCACAAACCAAAACTCAGTGCGGCACCAAAAAACAGTAGAAACTGTATACCTTTGAACTGGCCGTAATCCATCCATCTGCTCCAATAGGCAAAAGACAATTAACCGTTAGCGGTTATCGAGGTAGTCAGTCACCCAATATCGCGCTTCAAATTGTCCACTTGGCGCAGTATAGCCGTGCCTTCAGCCGAGTGCGCTCATATTGCTGATTTGATCCATCGAGTGCTTGCGCTAGGGCCGATTACAAAAGCGAGGATCCACAGGCTTCGATTGTCGAAAAAAACAACTTTTAGACTAGCGCGAGCGCTTTTTCTTAAAGTACAGTTCCGCGAGAGCGGTTGACGTCACTACAAGCGACATCGACCTTGCCTCACCGCTACTAGCAGTGAATGTGCCGTAAACGGACCACAAAAAATAATGAACAAAGCGCGTCGGCCACTGGGTGCCCAAATAACTCAGCTGCAGGCACTTTAAGCGTTACAAACACCTATCTCCGCGCGTGAACAGGTGTTTGTTAGAGATATGGAAAAGAGCCATGAGCGAGCGAGCGAGCAGACGCAAAGGTGGTGGCCGCGCAGGACGGCGCGAAGCTAGAAGCAACTCAGGCGGACCTGCCGCGGCATTTATTGAGCGCAAAATCCCTACTTCGAGATGCTGTCAGAAGAGAGTCTCGAACTCATTGAGCACAACGCCGACCAACTGCTTGCCGAAATAGGCATTGAGTTTGTTGACGACCCCGAAGTGCTGGCGCTATTCAAAGACGCCGGGGCAGATGTAGAAGGTACCCGGGTACGCTTTGCGCCAGGCTTGTGCCGCTCCATTATTCAAGCATCGGCACCCAGCCAATACGTTCAGCACGCCCGCAACCCTGCGCGCAGTGTGACGATTGGCGGCAAAAACACCGTTCTGGTACCGGCCTATGGATCACCTTTTGTCCATGATCTGGATAAAGGGCGACGTTATGCCACCATTGAAGATTTTCGTAATTTCGTAAAGCTAGCCTACCTGTCACCAGGCTTACATCACTCGGGCGGTACGGTCTGCGAGCCAGTCGACCTGCCGGTTAATAAGCGCCACTACGACATGATTTACAGTCACTTCAAATACAGTGACAAGCCACTGATGGGCTCGGTAACTCACCACCGCCGGGCGCAAGACTCGGTCGACATGGCTAAGATTGTCTTTGGTGAGGCGTTTGTCGACCAAAACTGCGTGATGACCAGTTTGATCAATGCCAACTCACCCATGGTGTTTGACGGCACCATGCTTGGCTCTCTCAAGGTCTATGCGCGCAACAACCAGGCTACCGTCATCTCACCCTTTATACTTGCGGGCGCCATGTCGCCCGTAACGGTGGCGGGCACAGTTACCCAGATTTTGGCCGAAGCGCTCGCGGGTATCGCGTTAACCCAGCTCGTTAGACCTGGCGCACCCGTGGTGTTTGGTACCTTTGCCGCCGCTGTTTCCATGGCAACCGGCGCACCGACGTTTGGCACACCTGAGCCGAGCATGGTGATCTATACCGCCGCCGCCCTTGCTCGGCGCCTTGGCGTACCGTTCCGTAGCGGCGGCGGTTTGTGTGGCTCAAAACTCCCCGATGCCCAAGCCGCCTATGAGGCGGCGAATACCCTTCAAACCGCTGCTTTAGCCGGCGTTAACTTCATGCTGCATACCGCCGGCTGGCTGGAAGGCGGTTTGGCTATGGGTTACGAAAAATTCATTATGGATTGCGACCAAGCCAATATGATCGCCGTGCTGTTGGGCGGCATGGATCTCTCGGAAAACGCGCAGGCCATGGACGCGTTCCGAGAAGTCGGCCCCGGCAAACACTTCTTGGGGTCTAGCCATACGCTGCATAACTTTGAAACCGCGTTTTATCGTTCAACGGTCGCTGACAACAACAGTTACGAGCAGTGGTCGGCTGAAGGGAGTTTAGACAACGCCCAACGCGCCAACGCTATTTGGAAAAAAATGCTCGCCGATTATCAACCCCCCGAGCTTGATCCAGCCATCGACGACACGTTACTTGCCTATATGACCGAGCAGAAGGCCTCTTTTGCCGATCGCGATTACTGACCCTCAAAGGAGAAACGCACAATGTCCGACGAAGAAGACATCATCCTTGCCGAGCTCTCCGATGACGATCTCGTGCTGCAAATGCATGACGACCTCTACGACGGTTTGGCAGAAGAGATTGAAGAAGGTACGCAAATCTTGCTCGACCGAGGCTGGTCAGCTGAACAAGTATTGAGCAAAGCCCTTGTCGACGGCATGACTATCGTGGGCATCGACTTTCGAGACGGCATTTTGTTTGTGCCCGAGGTGTTACTAGCGGCGAATGCAATGAAGGGTGGCATGGCTATTTTGCGCCCGCTGCTTGCTGAGACCGGAGCCAAGCCCATCGGGACCATGGTCATAGGCACAGTCAAAGGCGACATTCATGACATTGGCAAAAACCTTGTAGCCATGATGATGGAGGGCGCGGGCTTCGAGGTTTATGACATTGGCATTAACAACGCGGTAGAAGACTATGTGGCTGCCCTTGAACGACATAAACCCGACATTCTCGGCATGTCAGCGTTGCTGACCACAACCATGCCGTACATGAAAGTTGTCATTGATGCCATGAAGGAGCAAGGCATCCGCGATGACTACATTGTGATGGTGGGCGGTGCTCCGCTTAATGAAGAATTTGGCGAGGCGGTGGGCGCCGATGCCTATTGTCGCGACGCCGCTGACGCTGCCACCACCGCAGTGCGCTTGGTCTCCGAGCGCAAAGCGCTGCAGGACGCCTGAGCGCCCTCTTGGCCGCCAACAAACTACTTATCATTGGCTGCGGTGCACTCGCTCGAGAAATCGAGGGGCTCAAGCGCCTGCGTCAGTGGCAACATGTCGACTTACGGTGCGTGGATGCAGAACTGCACAACCGCCCGGAACTCATAGCACCGCGCGTGGCTGCATTGATTGAGAAATACCACCAAGATTATTCCCGGGTTTTTGTGGCTTATGCCGACTGTGGCAGCGGTGGGCAACTGGATGAGGTCCTCTCTAAGTGGAATGTCGAGCGCTTGCCGGGCGCACATTGCTATGCGTTTTATGCGGGCGAGTCGATGTTTCACGCGCTGTCGGAGGAAAATCCGGCTACGTTCTATCTCACCGACTTTTTAGCACGTCATTTCGATCGTCTGGTTGTGCGGGGCTTAAAGCTTGATAAGCACCCTGAGTTAAAACAGCAGTTTTTTGCGCACTACGAGCGCGTGGTTTATTTACAGCAAGCAACTGACCCTACCATCCTTGACGCCGCCCAGCGCGCGGCCGCTTGGCTTGCTTTACCACTAACTACGCTACACACAGGGCTGGGGGATTTAGGTCGTATACTCACCGAGCAAGTGATTCATCTACAGCAGGGCGGACTCACCCATGCAACGCATTGATGTTTATTGGCGCGATATTCCCGCTCAAGTGTTAATTAAACGAGGTCGCGAGCGTGGCAAACACCTCTTGAGTCACCGATTTCAAGCCGCCATTGATCGCGCTGCAATGCGAGCCGGCAAAGGTGGTAGCGATGCTTATCTCGACGAATGGCGCCGCATTACCAGCACCATTGAGTCAGACCAGTCTGCACAGCAACTCGCCGAGCAAATCGGTCAAACGATTGAGGCGAGCTACAGCGACGACGACATTGCTGCCCTGGTTAAGGCCAAAGGATTCAAAGAGGCGGCGACATGAGGGCGGTGCGGGACTGGTCTATTCGACATGCGCGCACCCTGCACAAGGTATACGCGTTATTTGAACAAAGCCTGGTGTTGATAAACCCGATACTTAAACGGGTTGGCTATGACCGGCTCGACCGACCATTTGCCAAAGTTGAACAGCTCACCAAGGGCCTGTTATTCGACTCAAAATCCTGCGGGCAGTGCACGCTGGGCGCTACCGGATTATCGTGCCCCATGAACTGTCCAAAAACCATCCGCAACGGCCCCTGTGGCGGTGTCCGTCAAGACGGCGGCTGCGAAGTGAAGCCGGAAATGACTTGTGTGTGGGTCAAAGCCTGGGAAGGGAGCCAACGCATTGGTGCAGTAGAGACCACCATACAGGTGATCCAACCACCGGTAGATAATCGTTTACAGGGTCGCAGCGCATGGCTGCGGGCATTACGGCAACGCCTGGGGAGTTCCTCGTGACGTTTGATGACGAACCCCAACCCGGCGAGCCGTTTCCTCGACTGCCCGGGCACAGTTCTCATGGCCGGTTTGAACGGCTCTTGCGCGCCGGAGCATTTACGGTGACAGCCGAGATCGCACCGCCCGATTCGGCCGATCCGGCTGACGTCTATGAGCGAGCAGCGCTGTTTAACGGCTACGTTGACGCCATAAACGCTACCGACGGCTCGGGTGCCAACCGCCATATGTCGAGCATGGGTATATGTGCGCTGCTCACGCGCCTTGGCTACGCCATGATCTTACAAATGTCGTGCCGAGACAGAAACCGTATTGCCATGCAGGGCGATCTACTTGGCGCTGCCGCCATGGGCGTTAATAATGTTCTCTGCCTTAGCGGTGACGGTGTGCAATCGGGAGACCATCCCGAGGCCAAACCGGTTTTTGATATGGACAGCCTGTCAGCACTCACCATGGCGCGCACGCTTCGGGATGACGCACATTTTCTTAGCGGTCGTCCGATTACATCATCCCCAAAAATGTTTCTGGGTGCTGCTGCCAACCCCTTTGCCCCCCTTTGACTATCGTCCACTGCGGATGGCCAAGAAAGTAGCGGCGGGCGCTCAATTCATACAAACCCAGTATTGTTTTGACGTTGAACAATTCAAACGCTTTATGGCCCAAGTTCGCGATATGGGTCTGCACGAGAAAGTGTTCATCCTGCCAGGCGTTGGACCACTCGCCTCGGCCAAGTCCGCTGAATGGATTCGAAAAAATGTAGCGGGCGTGCATATTCCCGACAGTGTTATTGAGCGTTTGAAGGGCGCCAAAGATCAGAAGCAAGAGGGCGTCAATCTGTGCATTGATCTTATCCGCGAAATCAAGGAGATTGAAGGCGTAAGTGGCATACACCTGATGGCTTACAAGCAGGAACACCGGATTGGCGAGATCATCGAAGGCTCCAACGCGCTTGACGGCCGAACACCTTGGCAGCCCGACTCGCTACCTACAAGACGTAACGAGCACAACATCTAACAAGCTGTGCACAAACACGCATCCACACGCAGGAGAAGCCCATGACAACCACGACCATCAGCTCAGCAACGCGTGAGGTCCACATTGGCTTTGACAAACCGTTCGTTGTGATTGGCGAGCGAATCAATCCTACCGGGCGCAAAATTCTGGCCGAGGAAATGAAAAATGGCGACTACAGCCGCGTTGAGGCTGACGCGCTTGCACAAGTCGCCGCCGGCGCACAAATGCTCGACGTCAACGCAGGCATTCCGCTGGCTGATGAGCCGCGCATTCTGGCTGAGGCGGTGCAGCTTGTTCAGTCAATTACCGACGTTCCACTAAGTATTGACTCTTCCATTGTCGAGGCACTCGAAGCTGGCCTCGCGGTTTACCAAGGAAAAGCATTGGTCAACTCAGTAACCGGTGAAGACGAAGTTCTTGAGCGCGTGCTGCCTCTCGTCGCAAAATACGGCGCGGCAGTTGTCGCCATTTCCAATGACGAAACAGGCATTTCGGAAGACCCCGCAGTGCGCTTTGCCGTTGCCAAGAAAATTGTCGAGCGCGCAGCCGATTACGGTATTCCGCACAGTGACGTTGTGGTCGATCCACTGGTTATGCCTATTGGTGCCATCAACAGCGCCGGCCTGCAAGTGATGGATTTAGTGCGTAGGCTTCGCAATGACCTCAAGGTCAATACCACCTGTGGCGCATCCAATGTCAGTTTTGGCTTACCCAATCGCAACGGCATTAATGCTGCGTTTCTGACGATGGCGATGGGCGCTGGGATGACCTCAGCGATTACCAGTCCGCTGCACCCTGAGGTTATGCAGGCCGTCCGCGGCGGTGACGTGATGATGGGACATGATCCGGACTGCGCCAATTGGATTAAAGCCTATCGGGAACCCGCACCCGAGGGGGCAGGTCGCGGCGGGCGTGGTGGTCGATCCGGGCGCGCTGGACGCCGGCGTAGCGTCTGACGATGAGCTCTCAGCTAATCAAAGCAGTATTCTTACCGTCTGGGCGCAGGGGTGAATTTCCCGCGGGCACGCCGCTGCTCGAGGCGGCTCGGTCACTAGGCGTTGATATTGATTCGGTGTGCGGGGGCCGAGGTTTATGTGGCCGCTGTCAGATTCGCTGCATGAGCGGCACCTTTGCCAAACACGGCATTGAGTCGGACTTCGACCATCTATCCACGATAAGCCCGACAGAAATTAAATTCAGTCAGCGCAAAGGCCCTTTGGGCGATGATATGCGCCTGAGTTGCCATGCCCGCCTCCTCGATGATGTCGTCATTGACGTCCCACCTGAGAGTCAGTTACATCGACAAATTATTCGTAAAGACATTGAGCAACGCGACATCCGCCTAAACACGGCAACGCGTCTGTACTACGTGCAAGTGCCCGAACCAACCCTCGAGAACGCCAAAAGTGAAAGCCGTCTGCTACTGGATGCATTGCGGAGCGACTGGCAAGTTGAGCTGGAATCACTGCCTGGTTCGCTCTTGCCCACGCTTCAAAGCGTGCTGAGCAGCAATGATCGCGGTGTCACTGTAGGAGTTTTTGACAACAAGGAGGTTATTGGTATCTGGCCCGGGCTGTTTGACCGCCCCAGGGGGGTGGCAGTCGATGTGGGCTCAACCACGGTCGCCGCGCATTTATGTGATCTCAATACCGGAGAAGTGATTGCCAGCGCTGGGGTTATGAACCCGCAAATTCGTTTTGGCGAGGATCTCATGAGCCGCGTGTCGTATCTTATGATGCAACCCGGCGGCGGCGAGCAAATGACGAATGTTATTCGTGAAGCTCTCAATGGCCTATTCGAAGAATTAAGCCGCGAGGTCTCAGGAGTCGTGAGCGACATTCTGGAAATCACGCTCGTGGCTAACCCCATCATGCATCACCTCGTGCTGGGCATTAATCCCATCAACCTCGGCGGCTCTCCCTTTGCGCTTACCGTCAATACCGCCCTCACCCTACGCGCCGCTGATAATGGCTTAACCATTCAACCCGAGGGTAAGTTGTACACGCTTCCGTGTATTGCAGGGCATGTGGGTGCGGACGCGGCCGGTGTCATCCTAGCAGAGCAACCCGAGCAGAGTGATGAGATGACCCTGCTGGTAGATGTCGGCACCAATGTGGAAATTGTACTGGGCAACAACAATAGGCTTCTCGCCTGCTCAAGCCCAACAGGACCTGCCTTTGAGGGGGGCGCAAATCTCCTGTGGTCAACGCGCAACGGTTGGCGCGATAGAGCGGGTTCATAGACCCCAGCACATTAGAGCCATCCATAAAAACCATTGGCACAGAACTCTGGTCAACTGAGCTCGACTTCGATTTGGCCTTGAGTGACCGCGGCGTTACGGGTATCTGCGGGTCGGGCATCATAGAAGTCGTTGCCGAGATGTACTTAGCGGGCATTATCACTAAGGACGGTGTTGTAGATGGCACGCTTGCTGAGCGCACGCCGCGCTTACGCCAGGAAGGTAGAACATGGAGTTACGTGTTGCACTTTGCCGACAATAAAACGGCATCTGACGTAGTTATCACCCAAAATGATGTGCGACAAATCCAATTAGCGAAAGCCGCTCTTTATGCTGGCATCAAACTGCTGATGGATCATATGGGCATTACCCAGGTTGACCGTATTCGATTGGCGGGCGCGTTTGGTAGCCATATCAGTGTGACCCACGCCATGATTTTAGGGCTCATCCCAGATTGCGCTCTCGACAACGTTTCGCCCGCGGGTAACGCCGCCTCAATGGGCGCACGCGTTGCACTGCTCGACCGCAGTGCCCGAGCATCGATCGAAACCATCGTGAATAACATTGAACGCATAGAAACGGCCGTTGAACCGGCGTTTCAAGATTATTTCGTGAATGCCATGGCTTTCCCGCACAAAACCGATCCCTTCGAAAATTTATTTAAGGTCGTTAAACCACCACCCGCTAGCACGCCAACCGTCAACTCAGAAACCGCACGATCCCGCCGACGCCGGCGCTAATAAACAATTCGGCCATCAGGCTCCATCGTTTCTTACCCCAGCCCATAAGCTACGCCGTTTCGCGCTCGCAGAGTGATGCAGAGCACAGTATTATTGCTCTCGAAGTAAGCATAGCCCACAAACCAGCGCCCTAAGCGCTACGCTCGGGAGACAACACGTCATGAATACCCGCCAAGCCGGACCCGCTACCCGCACCCCCTCGCTGACGACTCGGCTGCTAACACTACTAGTAACCATTGGGATAAGCTGCAGCGCGCTGGCCGACAAACTGGACACCTCCGCCAGCGAATCCGCCGAAGCTCCCGTGCCAATGCATTTCACCTCCGAGGGCAGTGTCCGCATTGATGGTAAACGCATCGATTATAAGACCGTTGCCGGACAACTCCTGATGCGCAATCACGGCGGTCAACCCATCGCCCTCTTTGGCTACACCGCCTACACCCGAAGCGGTGTGAATAGCGCCGATAGACCGGTCTTGTTTGCCTACAACGGAGGCCCCGGATCGGCATCCATGTGGTTGCACATGGGGATTTTAGGCCCTCAACGTACGGTGCTCGACGATCCTAACTTCACGACCGAAGCGCCTTTTAAACGCGTCGACAACAACTTCTCGATACTTGATGTTGCCGATTTGGTGATGATCGACCCCGTTGGCACTGGCTATTCCAAAGCGGTTGGTGATGCCGAGGGCAAAGATTTCTGGGGAGTGGATAATGATATTCGCAGTGTCAGTGACTTTATCGCCCGCTGGACAACCGTTAACAACCGCTGGCTATCGCCCAAGTATTTATTGGGTGAGAGCTACGGCGGTATGCGCAGCGGTGGGGTTGCCTACGACTTACTCTCCCGTCACAGTCTCACACTCAACGGTGTCATTCTGGTATCTCCCTTCATGGACTACGTGGGTGGTTTTGCCGGCCTTCCCTTTGACCAGCCCTACATCAACTTTTGAGCACCTACGCCGCAACCGCGTGGTATCACAAAGTGAGTAGCTATCGCCCCGAAACCATCGAACAATTAGTCGCCGAAGCCGAAACCTTTGCGCGTGGTGAGTATGCCAACGCGTTGCAGCTAGGGGCACAGCTAAGCAGCGAGGCTAAACACGCCGTTCTCACTCGCCTAGAACAGCTAACAGGTATAGCCGCCGATTACTGGGATGCCGCCAATTTGCGTATTGATGAGAGCCGCTTTACCAAAGAACTCATGCGTCTTGCTGGAAAAAATGTCGGTCGTATTGACGCTCGTTATGTGGGTGATGCGGTTAACCATATTGGTGAGCGCGTCGCCTACGACCCGTTCTTTCCCGCCGTGGGCCCTGCCGTTGTTGCCACTTTCAACGACTACTATCGTCGGGAGCTGGGTGTAACCAGCGAGACGCCCTACATTACGTCTGCGGGGCTCTGGCAAGACTGGACCTTTGAGCACAACACCCCCGGGATAGGTGAGGTATCGGCTGCTAACACGGGCATCGATTTAAACCGCGCCATGCTCCAGAACCCCCATATGCGCATTTTGGTGCAGCAGGGCTATTACGACCTGGCTACGCCCTACGGTGGTACACGTTATTTCCTCGATCAGATGCGACTGCCCCAACCGTTGCGGCAAAATATCACCGAGGCTTATTACGAGGCGGGTCATATGATGTATATCCACCAAACATCCATGGCAAAATTTAAAGCCGACCTCGCCAGCTTTATTGAGCAATAACCTTTCTCTCAAGCGCATCAACGATTAATCGGTAGACAACAGGTTTTTTATGCATTCAAAGCTTGGATCCATTTTAAAGCGCTGGCACAGCTGGACAGCTAACCCTAAAAAGCTACAAAAAAAATGGGCTGGCGTTTTTTATGATGTGGAATCGACTATGTAGAGTCGGTATCTTGTACCCGCTGCCCCAGCTTTGACACCAGCAAAAATGCCTGCGGCATAGGCTTTGGTACGCCACTGCGCAAGTGTGTGGTCTCCAGCATCGAAGCTAATTTTAATGATTGTGCTGGCAAGCAGGTTCTAGAAGTTGGCTTTGGGCGTTTCTTGCTGGCTAAAAATTTAATTCAGCGTGGTGGTGGCGTATGGACAGGTATTGAGCCCAAAGTCTCGCCATCAAAAAAACCCCAAATTGCCAAAGGGGGACATGGCGATGCCGCAAACATACCCTTTGAAGATGGCAGTTTTGATCACATTTTTGGCATTCAATCCATAGAACACTGGGGCCAGCTGGCCGGTGGAAGACCCCTCTGACTACGGCGATTGCCTCAAAGAAATCCATCGCGCGCTCAAACCGGGCGGCACCATTTATTTTGACGCGCCTATTTATTTTCATGGTCATGAAATGTTTATTGCCAACGATCTCCCTCGGATTCGCGCGCTGTTCTGTGACAGCTTATGGACCAACGTCAAAATCCGAAAATGGCGCGCGCGGCATGCCCCTTTAGCGCCCTACGCGCCCTCGGATTCAGTGGTAGAAAATGACTGGCCTGCAGATTTAAAAACCTACTCTTGCAGCGAGCTGATAAATACGCGGGACAATCTCAGTGTCCATATGATTGCGATAACCGCCGAGAAGATAGCCGCCTAAGCAAGAGGCCGCCGTTGCAGGAACTCCTTTATGAAAATCCTTGTCTACAGCGATTTCAGGCACATTAACCACAGTGTCCGCCCCGAGTCAGAGATTCTCATCAAACTTGCTGCAATGGGTCATGTGGTCACGGTTTTTTCACCCCATTTCGACGACGAGGGTTATTTCAATCGGGCTGGCATAACCACCCACTGCACCCACCAAACGGCAAAAATAAGTCCAAAAGCCATTCGCCAGCTAAGAGCTGAACTTAAGGCAAATGACTACGATATCGTTTATGCAACCAACTCAAAGAGCATCCCCACAGCGGCCTTTGCGACAGTGGGCTTTGGTGCAAAATTGGTTTGTTATCGAGGGCCCACTCGGGGGCCGAATCGAAGTGACCCCGCCTCTTACCTAAGTTTGCTACACCCGCGCGTTGACGCGGTTATCTGCGTCTCGGAGGCGGTAAAGCAAGCGGTTCAGCAAAAATTATGGCGCCGTAACGTAAAACTGGCAGCTATTTTTAAAGGCCATGATTTAGCCTGGTATATCGAACCACCCGCCGACTTAAGCCGGGTGGGAATTCCGGAAAATAGTTTTGTCGCGGTTGCGGCAGCACGCTTTCGACCGACCAAAGGCTTGGGAGTACTCATATCAGCGGCCGGATTATTAGCTGACTTAACTCGCTTTCACTTGTTACTTGTCGGTAGCGGCACCGATGAGCCTCAGTACCAGGCGGCCATTGCCGCCAGCCCCCTACGTGATCGTATTCACATCACCGGCAAGCGATCTGACGCGCCACAACTGATTGCAGCGAGCCAAGTCTTGGTTCAGGCGTCAACGGATGGTGAAGGATTACCTCGCGCGCTGCTCGAAGGCTTGGCGTATGGCACCCCCGCTATTTCAAGTACCGCGGGAGGCGCTAAAGAAATACTGGTGGAAGGAGAAACGGGATTTATTGTGCCGGTTAACGACCCCCAGGCCATCGCCCAAAAGCTTCGCTATCTGTACGAAAACCCACAGCAGGTAGAACAAATGGCTCACGCCTGTCGCTCGGCGATTAGCCATCAGCTGTCATCGGCTACCACCGCCAACGCATACGCTGAATTTTTCGAATCACTGATCAAGGCTAAGGAAACCACTGAGCCAAAGACTTTATCAAGTCATGGCGCCCAATACCGTCGAATACACATTTCGCCAGCCTACGCACATCTCACAGAAGCAATGGCTTCATTCGAAAATAGCTTCGACGCCGGCAAGGACGTGCTCTACGCCAAGCGCAACCTTATCAAACGCCTGCCCTTGGAAAACTGCGATACGGTGATTAAAGCTTTCAAACCACCCCGCGGGCTGCGAGCTTTCATTTATGGCAGTGTGCGCAAATCCAAGGCGTTGCGCTCCTACAACAACGCCCGTCGACTTCGCGCATCAGGCATTGCAACCCCAGAACCAATAAGTGTTATTGAGTACCGCAAAAACTTTCGATTAACAGAGAGCTTCTACATCACCGCCCATTTTGACCATCAATTCACGATGGAACCGGTGTTAAGGGCTCTCGCAAGAGCCGGTGCCGACGACCAGTCGCCCGAAATCGTGGAGCAACGCAAGGTTTTAACTGGCTTTGTTAAGTTTACTTTTGATATGCACAGCGCGGGCGCCATCCATGGTGACCATAATCCAAACAACACACTGGTACGAAAACAGCAGGATAGCTATGCGTTTGCAGTGATTGATCTTAATCGCATGCATTTTGGGTCGCCCAGCTTGGGCAAACGCATGACCGATTTTAGTCGCCTTAGCGACGATCATGGGGTGTTAAAAATAATCGCCGAGACCTATGCACATTGCGCCGGGCTGTCGGTAAATACCTGTTATGACACGCTACTGCGTGCTACCGAGCGACGACTACGAACCCAACGCTGGAAGCGCGCCCTCAAACAGCTCCGCGTAAATCGAGCGTCACAATGAGTACTGACCCAATCTACACCTGGGACGCGTACTCAGACCAACCCCACGTCATCAACAACAAAGCAGCGAAACGGGTGCTCTATCGGCGTGGCTTTACTGGGTCGATCAAAACCGCCTTAATGACGTTGTTTATACCCGTTCTTGGGGTTCGGCCTTTATTTTCACGTCGCATGCAGACTGGGCAGACCATTGATTTACTCGGACTGTGCGTCAACATCGACACGCCGCTACCCGAGAAAACACCGGTCAGCCACAAGGATCTTTGGCAGCTAACCCAGGAATTGGGGCTGATAACCTGCAAATAAGAATTCCTCTGGCCGATATCAGCAATTTGCAAAGCTATGTGGATTTAGTGGCGGGTTTTGACGGCAAGAACATTCTCATTACGATCTTGCAGGATCGGCAGCACATCGAGGATGCGTCGCTACTGCGTGGCAATCTTGAGCGCATTTTTGCAGCACTCCTGATCGCGTAAGCCATGTTCAAATTGGTAATGCCGTTAACCGCCGAAAATGGGCGTTTGCCTCGCTAGATGAGTACTTTCAGTTTTTTCTCAATCGCAGCAACAACTTCGGGATGAACGCTTCCCTCGGCTAAAGCTCTTAGGCAGCGGGATTATCGATTTCGAACTACCTAATTTTATTCGCTCTCTTTCATGGTTATAAGCTCTGTTACGACGGTGCGGCCGCCTTACTTATGTCGATCGTCGCGGCGCACCAGAAAACAGCCAACTGTTTTGTGATCTGAGTGCAAAAATCAAGCTCTTCTATGAGGCTATTCGGTTGAGTCCAAAGTGCGCTAACCAACTTTGGATCACCGAGGTCAACTGGCCGCTCATTGGCACAGAACCCTTTGCGCCCGCTACCGGCGATTGCATGGTTGACGAGCAATGGCAAGCCATCTATCTGGTGCGCTACTTTCTCTCGCTATCGCCAGTGGCAGAGTTGAAAAGTGTTATTGGCATCAACTCATCGCTCCGGGCTATGGACTCATCGACAACCGCGACGGGCAACTGCGTAAACGACGGGCATTTGGATTACAAAACCCTACTAAAACGGTTCAACGGCGCCCGTGTCGTCAGCTTTAAACAAGAAAAATGGGCTCTATCGGCTCAAGGTGGAATACGCAAGGTGCGGTAGAGGCTTTGTGGACCAATCATAAAACGCTCGACATTTCTCTCGATCCAGCGTGCTTTCTTTACTCTCACTCTGGGGAGCGTCTTGAGAGCGAAAATAAACACGCCCTTTCCGTGAGCGACGAGGTTGTCTATATGCTCGACTATAACGCTGGTGCTACGGCTCATGACAACTGATAACTTTGAGATCATTCTAGGCAACGCCAACAAGCGATTCTCCGGTGTGACCTCTACCATGCTGCAGGTGCTTGCCTACCAGCGAGAGCTCGCCAACGTTGCCGTGCTGGGCAGCCACAATATGCCCAACGACGTGCCGACACTGTCTTACCTAGACTTCGTTCGCTTGTGCCGCCGGCCCCTACCCGACGGACGCTGGCGCGTGTTCCACGCTCGCCGAAATGACGAGATGATTCAAGCACTCATCGCCAAGACCTTTTTCGGTGCCAAAATAAAAATTGCCTTCACGTCAACAGCGCAGCGTCACCACAGTCGATTTAGCCGTTGGCTCATGCGACGCATGGACGCCATTATTTCTACCTGCGCAGCGAGGCGGCCAGCTATTTGGTCGAGCGCGCACCTGACATCATTGTTCCCCATGGCGTCGATATCACCACCTACGTACCCGCCGAATCAAGGCAAGGAGCCTGGCGAGAAACGCAGTTGCCCGGGCAATTTGGTATTGGCATTTTTGGCCGCGTTCGCTACTCCAAGGGGGTTGATATCTTGGTAGACGCGCTTATCCCCTTGCTACCGAAATACCCCGGGTTAACGGTTGTCGTCTGTGGGGAATGTACACCCAAGGACCAAGCCTTTTTAAGTCAGCTACAAGCATCTATCGCGCAAGCTCAGCTGTCTGATCGATTCGTATTCCTGGGTAAGCAGCCTTTTTCAGCACTACCCAAACTGTTCCAGAGCATGTCGCTAGTGGCGGCACTGAGTCGTGAAGAGGGTTTTGGCTTAACGCCGCTGGAGGCAATGGCCAGCGGTACAGCCGTCATTACTAGTCAAGCCGGCGCATGGCCGGATATTATTCGCAATGGTATCGATGGCTATTGCCTATCAACCAGCGTCATAAGCGACGTTACCCATGTATTCGATTCAATGCTTGCCAACTTGGATAAGACCCATGAAATGGGCCGAGTAGCTCGCGATTATATGGTCAAAGAATACTCGGTTGCGCGAGAGGCAGAGCGGTTAACGCATTTTTAAAAACCTGGTAGGACCAGCCACCCAAAACTAAGCTGGATGGTTAACACCTCACCAAAATTTAAAGTAACGCAACTGCTTGCGCATTTTCCAATTTCTAAAGACATTGGCTGGTTTTCTATCCTGCCACCCAGACGTGAGTAACTGTAACGTCGCTTGGTAAACCCGTTGCGCCGATCGGCCATCGAGATAAGGTGTAATAGCAGTCCCATAACCATCAATTGCCAACTGTCGGTCTGAATCGGTCTCTAACGCTTGCCCAATGGCCGACTGTAAGTGTGACGGGTCGGTAATATTGATGAGATGCGGTCCGGGTGCTCGGTTGTTCACGGTCACCACCGGTTTCTTAAGCAACAGGAATTCTTGCAAAATAGAGGAGTTGTCACAGACCATGACGTCGGCTCTGTGCATGGCATCGATGACCTGATCATTGGTGCAAAACTCAAGATGTGGGCCTGCGAGCTGTCGATACTTAGCAACGGTTGCCGGTGCCATTTTTGGATGAAGCGTTATCAACCACTGCCATTCGCCCGTTGCGGTGAGTGCTTGTATGGCTGGGAATACTCGCTCGGCGCAGGAAAGTCGGGGGTAAAGGTTGAGGCAAACAGAATGACGGGCCGCTCACTATTAGCGTTGTGTCCGGTCGTCTCAGAGCGCCGATATTTGAGCAGCGTATCTAGCTTTAACCACCCTGTTTCACAAATGGTAAATGTTTGTCGATGGAGCAAGGCATGCTCGAGCATCGTGGTACGTCCCGGGCCCTCGGTGCAATATAAATCAAATAGTCCCCGCTCCGGGTAAACGTTGCCACGCTTGTCCTCATTCAGACCGTGGAATACCTGAACCTTAAGACCGGGAAAGAAGCCTGGCACCCGATCTCCCGGTGCGAAAACGGCGTCGGGGTTGAGTGCGATAACCTCGCGCACAGTGGGTAGGCTCAACTCATCCTTCTGCAAGCGCGTAGCATCTACCGCATCACCTGCGAGAAACCAATACACAGTGCCGCCGTGTGCGTTTATCTCGATTTGTAGGGGCCGCAGAATATCAAAGGCGTAATCCTGCTCTATATAGAAAAGTGCTCTAAAGCTCACTTTGGGCTCGCATCTGGTGAGTTCGCAACATTATAAGCCATTGGATTCTGCCGATGGACAGCGTTCCTAAAAGGGTTACGAAAACGGATGCCAAAAAAGCCGGCCTACGCCGGCTCTTGGTGTAATGCATGTCTACAGTGCGTGTACCTTTACGGGCAGGTCAATATAGCCCGCACAAAACTATTGCAGGTGCGTACGGGTTCACCAACCACCTCAATATGCGAAAACCGCTTCATGGCCTCTTCCCATAAAATTTGCAGTTGCATCTCGGCTAGGCGATTACCCATGCACCGATGCACGCCGCAACCAAACGAGAGATGGTTACGCACGTTCGGCCTATCAATAATGTAATCGTCGGCGTTAGGTATCACGGCCGTGTCTCGGTTGGCCGATACATACCAGAGCACAACACGGACTACCTTTTGGCATCTTGTGACCCTTGAACTCCACATCACGCGTGGTGGTTCTACGCATGTGGGGCAAGCGGCGTTCGATACCGAATGGTCTCGAGACCATCGATGGGATCAAACCGGGATTCGCTTTGAGCTTGTCATACTCGGCGGGATTTTGATTCAAGAAATACACGCTACCGGTCATAGAATTACGCGTAGTGTCATTCCCTCCCACGATCAACAACATGAGGTTGCCCATATAGCCCAAAGGGTCATCCACAAGATTGGCGGTCTTTGGATCTTTCTGCAGCAGGCGAATGAGGTCGAAAGACTCAACACCGTCATCCTTATGTTGGTGCCATAACTCGGTGAAATCCTGCAACATGCCCATCACAATGACGCGACGCTCATCAATGGTAAGGCCCTGGCCCGCAGTAATACGCGCATCAGAAGTAATGGCGTCCGACCATTCGGTTAGCTTATGGCGTTGCTCGTAGGGAAAGTCAAACAGCGTTGCGAGCATTTTAGTGGTGAGATCGATAGATACCTTTTCTCCCCAGTTAAAGCTTTCACCAATCGGCAAGCTATCGAGAGTAGCCGCGGTGCGCTCACGAATGAGCGCCTCAAACTCCTTAAGGTTACGCGGCGCGACAGCGGGCTGTACGGCGCGCCTTTGATCGTCGTGCAATGGCGGATCGGTGGCAATGAACATCTGCACGATCATATCGGGCTCGGGGTCTAAAATAGCGATTGATGGCTCCGACGAAAAACTCTGCCAGTCTTTCTCTATCTCAACGATATCCTCGAAACGACTGATTGACCAAAAGTCTCCTTCACGGCCTTCACCACCCGGCCCATAAGGCTGATAGTGCACGGGCGACTCGGCGCGCAAGCGTTCGAACAATGGCGCCCAAGTATCGTGTTCAAAGCGGCGTGGATCGGAGATATCCAGCTCTTCTAGCGGTGTTGTTAGTGGATTCGGTAAGCCATCGAGTCCTTTTAATGCTTGATTCACGTGCCACCTCACTGATTTTTGCTGTTTTTAATAGAGTGGTTCGCCACTACCCGCTGGCTACATTTGAAATTCGGGTAGTCGTACTACCATGTCACCCATGGCATCACTCACCCGCAACTGACAACTTAGTCGTGAGTTTTCGGCACGGTCCGGACGAAGACCCAGCATTGACTCCTCGGTTGGATCGATGGCGGGCAATTGCCCAGCACTCTCCACAAAACAATGGCATGTACCACAAACCGCAGAGCCACCGCAGTCCGCGTCGATACCCGGGATATTGTATTTCATTGCCGTTTCCATGACTGACATTCCATCGTCGGCATCAACCTGATGTTCTGTCCCGTCGAATTCAATGAACGTAATTACGGGCATGTATTTGTCTCCTTAGGGGTTAATGGGTAGCCATCGGGTGCCGTGTAAGTGGTGTACGGGCATTCCCTGGTCGAGTATTGCCGTTTTATGGTCCTCGAACAATGCTCGGTATCGATACCAAGGCACGCGCGGAAATGCGTGGTGGACCCCATGGTAATTATGAAACCCCCACAGCCAGGTACGTACGCTCCTGAGCGCTGAGGGCGGCTCGAAAACCGAGGTATCAACAAAACGACCAACACTCTGATGGGGATGGTGCACAATGTAGGCAAACAGGTACACCAATACGATCACTCCCAGCGCAGGACCAATGACAAGTACCGCCAGGGTAGTGAGTATCAAACTCCAGAATGGTAGCTGCGCACTTGTATCAGAGCTTGCGAGCATTAACCCAAGAAGCACGAAACGCGAGGAGACAATAATGAAAGTCTCTAATACAAATACGGCGCGATCTTTGGCAGACACAAGCCCCCAACGTTGCGTCACGAAAATTGGTATTGATTAGTAATCATACTAAGCGGTTTGATAATCATCGACCGCACACTTTCGGTCATGCCTGCGCATAGAAGATCGGGATCAGCGCCTGGTTGATTGGTCTTCCCATGGTGTGCAAAGTGCTCATGTCGGTGGGCCGTCATCGGTATGCCCGTGACGAGCCCAGCAAGATACCCCACCGCCTCATTAACCCATCGAAAACGTGCCCTACCCCCGCAGACCGCGCCGTGCACGGCTTCGTGTAGCGGGGTGTAGGCGGCATAGGTAATCACTGCCATCAACAGACTGGCCCAAATAACCGGCATCGAGCCATTCGCTGCTAGTAGCGGCACCGCAAAGTAACCGACCGCTGTTAGGCAAACCAGAATTACCGTGGGCCAAGCAAGGCTTACGCAGTAATCGCTGGCGGCGCGCTTGAGAGCAGCAACGTGATTATTTGATGTCAGTTTGTCTGTCATGGCCACAGTTTACGGCTTCTGCGTTTGGTTTAAGGGGTTCCTTCTGCGCCAAAGGGGTGTCATTATCGGCCAAAAAGGATGGTTTATGATTAGCGATCACTATGCCCGTGTAATGTTTAGGGAGCTCGTCGCCGCAGGCTGCAGTGAGGAAAACATCCTCGCCGGTAGCTCGTTGTCGGCCAATGATCTGTGGAACTTGCCAAGAATTGACCCCAACGCATTTTTTGCTTTGTTAGAGAACGCCAAGGGCCTTATGGGTGATCGTCCACTGGCCCTTGTGGTCGGCGGTAATAACCGTATAGCTGCGTTAGGCATGATGGGGATGGCCATGATGGCAGCGCCCACGCTAGGCGATGGGTTACGTGCCATGACGAGCTTCTCAAGTGTTGAGGCAGATTACTTGCATTTTCAGGTCATGGTAGGACGTGAGGCTACCCGCATTATCCTCGAGTCCGACCGCGATTTAGGCTCAAACCTCGAACTGCATGTGGAGGCGGTTTTTCTTCTGGTTCAGGACTATTTAACGGACATTGTAGGTAACGCCCTTGATGGTTTGAACTATTCGGTAAGCTATGACAAGGAAGATCGACACAACAACTACCTGACCCTTTTCAAGGGTCATGTGTACTTTGGTTGCACGACGAATAATCTGTCTTTTCCCAGCACTTGGCTAAAGACTCCCTCCCCCTTCCATAATCCTGATAGCTGGCTGCTAGCGCGTCGCCAACTCAGTGAACAACTCCGAGCGCTCGCAACGCCTAACACCACACCCTTCTCTCGGCATTTGCGTCAATCATTGCGCGCACAGCAACCTCCGTTGCCAGACATCGCCACCACCGCCGATTCACTGCATATGTCCCAACGAACATTAAATAGGCGGCTGATGCAGGAAGGGACCAATTATCGGCTAATTAAACTGGAGGCCACCCACAGCTGGGCTCAATACATGCTCCAAGAAGGGGCTAGCGTTGAGAGTATTGCCCTGGAGCTGGGCTACGAAAACGCCGCCAATTTTCGACGTTCCTTTCGAGAGTTTGTAGGCTGCTCACCAAGCGAATGGCTGAGAGACCACAACGCTCGACTTACTCGGGACGTGCCTTGATACGAAAAAATCGTCGCGTCCACACCGACTGTAACAGGGGATCCAGCCAGCGATAGAGACGACCAGACACGATCACAGGCTTACCCACTTCAACGGCAGCTAGACCATCTCGAACCACAACGGGAGCGTCGTACCAGAGCCATTTAGGCATACCCGCCTTCATATCCAAGAGCCCGGCACTGGCATGAAAATCAGTATGCGTAAAACCTGGGCAAAGCGCGGTGATGTGCACCCCGCTGCGGGCATAGGTCATATTTAATTCTTCTGATAAGGCCACGAGGTAGGCTTTACTCGGTCCGTAGTTACAGCCACCCGAGCGTGGACTCGCCCCGCTACGGAGGCAATATTGATAACCCGCCCAAACTCGCGCTCAAGCATATCGGGGATAAAACGATGACACATCTCAGCTACCGAGGTCATCATGAGCTGAAAAAACGCGCTTTGCTCTTGCCAATCGCGATCCTTGATTAAATCGGGGCCGGCAATACCCGCGTTGTTAACTAATCGATCGACCACCCAGCCACGATGGTTACAGGTGGCTTCAATGGTCGCTGGTGCCGCGGGCTCGGCAAGGTCGGCGACAATAATCTCGGTGACGACACCGTACTCCGCCGCAAGCGCATTCGCGAGGGCAGCAAGCTTTTCCCGCCGTCGGGCCACCAGAATAAGATTATGTCCTGCTGCTGCCAGTTGTCGGGCAAATTCTGCACCCAGCCCTGCCGAAGCGCCGGTAATCAGGGCGTAGGTCATATTTTCAGCGTTGCTCATTGGGCGATCACCACATAGCCAGCTCTCGGAAAGTGGCAGTGGACAGTGCCGAACTCTGGCGTGTCACGCGCCACAATATAGCGGTCGGGGGTTTGCGCAACCAGCTCACCCACAACGGGCACGCAGCCATAATCACTGGGGGCAATGCTCACCAGCGTGTTTAAAAGGGGTGCATCGGGCTCGGAATCGGGCACTGGCCGCGGGTCGTTCTCCTTCGCCGCACTGAAGGCATGAATGGCCTCGAGCTCCTCGCGCGCGCCATGACCAATGGAGGGAATTCGCTCAAACCAGCGCCTAACATTGGGGTAGGCGTTAAAAGCATCGCCGCCCACATTGGTTCTCAACCAAATGGGATGAAAGACTGCAAAATCGGCATACCCTGGCTGATCGCCACTGAGGAATGGCGTGCTTGCCAGAGCCTTGTCCAGATCGGCAAGGAAGCGACTGAACACGGCCTCTGCCTGTTCGCCCTTCAGCGCTCGCGTACTACCACTTTTCATCATGCCAGCGCGGTCCTTAATGAACCGAAACATGCCAAGCGGACCAAACACACTCAGCAGTGTTAGCATGACCTTGAGTGGTTTAACACTGCCAATAGCCGAGAAAAATACGTCACCCTCGGCGCGCTGAACTAAGGCATCAACTGGCGGGGCGACAGTCAAAGGACTCAAGTCACTGCGATTGGCGCGCTCGGCCAGCTCAATCGCAATTAAATGCGTATCACAGATGATATCAGCGCCTATTTGACCAATAGGGATGCGCCGATAGCCACCACTTAAAGGGTCCACATTCGGACGAGGCGGCATAGGCGGTGACAACACCGATCCCCAGGAAAGACCCGCAAGACCGCAGAGCAATCGAATCTTTTCGGCGTAAGGGGAGGCTTCGTAGTGGTGCAGAATAAATTGCGGCTCGGTCATCGGGCGGGCGTCCTTGTTGGGTTTGCGTGCAGGCTTGCTGTTCTTGCTAGCGCACTATTTACCCGACTGAGGGGTTAAGCGCCACTCATCATCAGTACAGCGTAGATAATGTGCGCGAACACAACACCCACGGTCAAGCGTAAACGCATGGTGGCATACCAGCCATCGGAGCCGTCAACGCGTCGCTCGTACCACAGTAAAGCCAAATACCCAACCAACAGCGACGCACTGGCAATGGTAGTTTGCGCGGTGAGTAAACAGGCAACCGCAAAAATGACAATGCCATTACTCACAATCAGCCTCAGTGCCTGCTCGTCACTTGGGAACGTACGCGCAAACCCCCACACCGCGCCGCCGAGAAAACTGAGAATGGCAAGGGAGTAGATCAAGAACCCCTGAATGGCCAGAGATCGAGGGTAATCCTCTAGCAGGGCAAAGGCGAGCAAAGTACCGTAGAAGGGGACAAGGCCCAAGTAACCCAGGGTTTGCGCGGTTAGCCTTGCGCGCATGTCACCTGCCTGTCTGGATGGCGTACTAAGGTGAGCAATATCTCACCCACGGGTATTCCAAACTTATTCATGACTGACTGATTAATCACCACGTTTTCGCTCACGCGATACATGCGATCGTCAATGCGCAAGTCAATACTGTCGCCGTCGGCGAGCTGAACGCGCAAAGTGTATTCGAGGAAAAAGGCATTACCTGCTGTCTCGGCGTATCCATTGCCAACAACATCGCCCGCGGTGGCCACAAATGTGGTGCCGCCAGTTTCTCTCAAGGTCCATAGCCGCGACTGGTGTTCGCCGTCATCAAAGACGAAGCGTTCATCAAGGGTACCGGTATTGCCCTGCCAGCACCCGTCAATATCGGCATTAAAGGTCCGAGTCACCTCGCCACTAAAGTCCTTAATAACGCCGTGGGCGGTAATAAAGCCAAAGAAAAACGACTTTGGCTCAAAGGTGGGGGTACGGCTAGCGTAGCGATCAATGCCTGGGGCTGAGCACGCTAAAAGCCCAAGGGACAGCCCAAGAATCGGGAGTAATCGAAATAATTTGGGTATAAAAAACCCCGGTCGCGATGACCGGGGAATAAAAACCATCTGGGGGAAGATGGTTGGAAACACTCAAGAGCAACTTTCATAAAGGCTCACAACAGCCTGAATATACAAAGTACGCCACCTTCACCCCACCGGATCACAAGCAATTAAATTAAATTTTTGGCCCCCTGAAGCGATGATTCGGCAAGACTAGCCAGGAACTTCATCGCACGCATCCCGGGCCGCCCGCCGGTGTCTTACCCGGCAAGACTCCTAGGATCTGATGAGAAATCTGTAGATGCATCCCGGGCCGCTCGCCCGCTACTTACTGGCAGACGCTCCACGGCATTCGCTTAGTGCCAGCAAGCACCGACCGAGCAGCCCTAGCTCAGAGCGAGACCGTCGATTGCGCTCAATGGTAGGGGCAGGCAACGGGAGGCGTCTTTCACCAAGCGAATGCCATGCAGTGTGTTAAAGGATCGACTGAAAGATGCCTGCCGGTGCCTGACCCGGCACGACACCAAAAACGGACAAAATAGCTGCAAAAAAAAGCGGCCCGTAGGCCGCTTCATCTATCCGTAGGTGCTTACAAAGAACCATCAACCGTCCAGGTCGCCCACCAGGGGTCAGAACCGTCGGGGTTCACAGCGCCCATGTAAGTGGTTGCATCAAAGAAGCTGGGATCAAAATCGATAGGATCGCTACCCGCAGTGCTAGGTACATCATAGGCACCCGATACGGCATCCCAATCGATCGCATCGATGCCAGTGGCTGCTGCAGCTTGTGACGCGTAGAGACTATCTAATGCGGCCGCCTCAACAACAATGGTCGAGTTGCCTACTGATGGGTCGTTCGACAGCGTACCGCCGGTACCGGTTTCGTTGGCACAATCCTGAATCCAGTTGTTGAACACCAGCGCGGTATTGATGTTTGCCTCGGCGCCATCATCGATGCGAGCACACTCGTCAAAAGCACCGGTTGCATCGGCTGCTACCGTCACTACCGTGTTGTGGAAGAAACCACCCGTGCTCTTCTTAAAGCGCATGATGTAAGCGGCATCATCCGCTTGCTTGTCAGCAACGATGGTTGTGTTAACCAGAGTTGGCTTTGACAACCACGCCAGTGTGCCCTCGGTGTCCATCTCAAAGGCCTCACCGCTACCTTCGCCATGCTGCTTAACGATGACGTACTGCAGGTTGCCTTGGTAACCCTCATCCCAGTCAATGGAGTCGTCATTCGCATTCACAACGACCAGGTGCTTCATATTGGCCGTGCCACCGTAGAATTCAACACCATCGTCAGAGGTCTGATAGATCTGGATATAGTCAAACTCAGTACCGGCGCCAACTGCGTTAAGGCTCAGCCCGTTAATTTCGTCGCCGTCAGAGTTAATCGCCACGCCGTTTTCCATGAGAACCACGTATTTCATCACGCCGCTGTCGTCCATGGCATCCGATCCGCCGATAAATCCAGCTTCGCCCTCGCCGTCAACGTTACAGGGGTCGGCATCACAGGCATTGTGTGGTGCAAAACCAGAGATCTGTACACCACCCCACTCGCCGGGAGCAACAGCACTATCATCGGCACCTTTGAACACGATGGGCGCGTTCACAGTACCTACGGCATTGATCTTGCTACCACGGGTGATGTGCAACACAGACGCACTTAAGGGATCGTCTGAAGGCAGACCGACGATGGTAACGCCCGGAGCAATGGTCAGCGTTGCGTTGACCAGTGCAGCGCCGCCCTCACAGGTATCAGCATCAACCAATCGGCAGTTACCGTTACCAATATTGACACGGCCATCCAGCTGATAAAGGTTACCTGACGTCAAGGCCACATCTTCAAGGTAAGTACCATTAAGGCGACAAACGTTAGCCTCAATTTCTTCCGTGCCTGCCGGACAGCCTGCAACCGCTGGCGCATCGCCGGCATCAAAATCGAGCGTCCAACCCGCCCACCAAGGATCTGAACCATTGGGGTTCACAGCGCCCGAGTAGGTTGTGGCATCAAAGAAGCTTGCGTCAAAGTCGATAGGGTCGCCGTTAGCAACGCTAGGGAGATCAAAAGGATGCAGCAACCGCGCTCCAATCAATAGCGGCAAGACCCGACGCCGCTGCGGCCTGGGAAGCCAGAATGTTGTCAAGTTGCGCCGCTGCAATCGTCACCGAATCGTTATCGACTGATGCTTCATTAGACAAGGTACCGCCAGCACCCGCCACGTTGGAACAATCTTGAATCCAGTTGTTAAAGACCAGCGAGCTGTTGATATTGGCTTCTGCACCATCATCAATGCGCGCACACTCATTGAAGGTACCCGTGGCATTCACCGGCAACCGTGGCCACAACGTTGTGGAAGAAGCCGCCTGAGCTCTTTTTAAAGCGCATCATGTATTCAGCATCGTCGGCTTGCTTGTCAGCAATGATGGTGGTGTTAACCAGAGTAGGCTTAGACAACCATTCCAAGGTGCCTTCGGTGTCCATCTCAAAGGCTTCACCCGAGCCGTCACCATTTTGCTTGACGATCACGTACTGCATGTTGCCCTGATAACCCTCATCCCAGTCCACTGAGTCATCACCGGCATTAGATACGACAACGTGCTTCATGTTGGCCGTACCACCGTAGAATTCAACACCGTCATCACTGGTTTCGTGAATTTGAATAAAATCAAACTCAGTGGCCGAACCCACAGCGTTCAAGCTAAGACCATTGATCTCATCACCGTCTGAGTTAATAGCAACGCCATTTTCAGCCAGGACCACGTAGCGCATAACACCGCTGTTGTCAGCAGGATTGCTACCGCCAATGAATCCAGCTTCGCCTTCGCCGTCTACGTTACAAGGATCGCCTTCACAGGCATTGTGGGGAGCAAATCCAGAAATTTGCACGCCACCCCATTCGCCTGGGCCTGAGAAATCGGGGTCTGACGAGGACATGATAATAGGTGCTTCGGCGGTACCAACCGCATTGATCTTGCTGCCTCGTGTGATGTGTAGCACTGCCGCACTCAGCGGATCATCCGAGGGCAGACCGCGAACCTGGATACCGGGCTCGATGGTCAGCGTGGCGCTAACCAGCGCGTCGCCATTTGAGCAGGTGGTTGCATCGCTCAGCTGACAGTTACCGTTACCAATGTTCACGCGGCCATCGAGCTGGTAGGTGTTACCGGCTACCAGCGTCACGTCCTGTAAAATCGTGCCCGACAAGCGGCAAGTACCACTGGACACTTCCGTCGTGCCGTCAGGACAACCCGACGCGGGTGGCGTCTCACCACCATCAGTACCACCATCGGTTCCACCCTCGTTAGTGTTGCAGCTACCATCGCCGCTACAACTGTTGTCGTCATTAGACGTTGATGTTGGTGCGTCAATGGTAATTGTCGCCTCGTCGCCCTCAGAGCAGCCGGTTAGGCCAACCAGGGCTCCTGCGGCTATGAGAGCCCATAAGAACTGCTTGTTCATCGCTTTACTCCCTCGTGGTTTACCCTAGTGGGGTCGTTCATAAAAATTAGAAATCCCAGTCAAAGCCGACTTGGAACGTTGTGCCCTTCTCATAACGCTGGAAAAGTTGATCGCCTTGGGTGTACTCAACTTCCGCATCCAATAAATTTTCTATGCGTGCTTTTAGCGCCGCCGTGTCCGTGATGTTCCAGCGGTACACCAAATTGATCTCACCGCGGGGCTCCAGATAAATATCAGGCGCGCCAAAAATACCCACATCGGCAATCGAGGTGCCGTTGTAGTTCATAAGCAAGGTGACCTGATGCCCGCCGTCTAAGTTGTCATAGCCGAGCACCAAGTTAGTGGTGTACTCAGGCTGCCCTTGAAGCGCCCGCGTTGTGCCGTTGAGCAAGGTGACTTCAGATTCAATGTAAGCGGCGTTAAAGGATACAAATACGGTATGGTTGTAATCGCTGGTGAGTACAAATTCCTTGCGTCCCTCAACTTCAAAGCCGTAGAGCTCGGCAGACTGAGAGTTTTGGAAGGTACGCGAGTTACCCGCAGTGCCCGAGGCGGGCTGAACCACGCGCTCAATGGGGTCGGTCATGTCTTTATAAAATAATGCAGCCGATAAGCTATCCTGCTCGTTATCGCCGAAATACCACTCCCAGCGAAGATCCGCGTTGATAATGTCCGAGATACCTAGGTTGGGATTACCCCGAACCCGGACGTTGAACTCGTTATCAAAGAACACCGCGTTCGATGCCTCTTTAAAGTCGGGTCGAGCGACAGTTTGTGACACGGCAAAGCGCAACTGCTGGTCCTCGGTATAGAACCAGTTAATGCCAAGGGCGGGTAGCAGGCTGCCCTCATCTACAATTCCCTGAACAGCAGCACCTGTGGTGAGGTCAAAGGTATCGGTAACCTGGTTGTACTGTTCGTAACGCGCGCCCAGCAAGAACTGCCAGGTGCTATTCAACGTGTGGTCGTACATTAAATAGACACTGTTGTAGTCCAACTCGGCGTCGTATTCGTCAGACACTTGGGTACGCACCTGAAACAAAAAGCCTGTGGTGGCATTGTTTTGGACACCACCCTCTGGAGGCAGAATCTGGCCGTCTTCGGTGGGCGGCAAGGGGCAGTTCACTGTGCCATCGCCTTCACCACAAACAAAAATGTTATCGGACACCAGCACATGGGGAGAGGCGCTTAGCGTAGCGTCAGCACCGTTGTTAAAAAATCCGTAGGTAGCACTATCCGCGTCGCGCTCTCGGTAGATCGCCTGGGCACCAAAGCGTAACTGGGCAAAGCTGCTGCCCGAATCAAAGACGTCCCAAGTGATGTCAAAGGAGGCATCAAAATTGTTGTCGGTCAGTTCATCCCAACGTTTTGAAGAACTACCCGACGAAAAGAAAAAGCCATTGAGAATATCGGTCTGCTCGTTGTTTGGCTTGAGAAGTCATACTGCGCGGCAAGCTCAGCGGGGTCGGTCAGGTTTGCCTCGGCATTAAATCGGACATCGGTTCGACCAGGAACATAGCGCACCGCTTGACTCGCGGTTAGCTGCCACTCCCCAAACAGTGAGCCGTCTTCGTTTAAAAAATGCGAGCCAACCAACTGAGACGAGACAAACTGGCGCTCTTCCCACTGATTGGTATGTTCATAAATCGCGCGGAACTCATCACCTTCTCGACCTACCTGGCGCTCGACAAAAGACTCGGTGGAGCGCGAAGCAACGTTGTTCCATTCAATAGTGGTGTTACCGATATTCCAACCGACCGACAACAAACCCGAAATCTCGATGTTGTTTGAGTAGGACTCGTAGACCCGATCATCGGCGAGGTTGCCGCTCGCGCCATAACTACGCCGAATGCCGTTGCTTCGCTTTGACCAGCTGTTTGAGTAGTTCACGGCGGCGTAGAAGCCAAGCTCGCTCTCGTCAAAATAAAACAGATCGCCGTAATTCAAACCTACACCACCGTTGGGGGTAGCATCGCTAAAATCCAAGTCCCAATCGTTGGCTAGCAAAATACCCGCCGTGCGCTGGAGCTCACGCAGCACCGGTTGTGACAGTTGATAAGTTTCACCCGACTCAGAATCGGTAAATACGCCACCGTCCTGGATAATGTCGCCCACCACCTGAACAACAATGTTTTCCTTGCGCGCACCGTCATCCCAGCCCAGCCAATCAAAGGCGCCACTGTTGGGGTCGACGCCTACGGTGTTGCCGGTCAAATCACTGACAAAGCCTGCCGACGCAGAGATACCGCCGCCCCGTTCATCGGGGAACGTTTTGGTGTTGATAACCAAGTTACCACCGGTCGATTCACCGGGCATGAAAGGCAAAAAGGTCTTTTTAATATCCAACTGATTAACAAAGTTGGATGGGAATAAATCTAGTGGCACTGTGCGTTTGGTAGGGTTAGTCGAGGCATCGTGGAGTTATTCAAGGTTGAGGTGACATACCGCCCCCTAGACCACGAATGAATACATACTTATCATCTTGGACCGAAATACCGGGCACTCGGGTAACCGAGGCGGCAACATCCGAGTCACCAAAACGCGTCAACAACTCCACCCCGATCGTGTCCACAATGCTGCTGGTGTCGCGCTCAGACACCTCAAATCCACTGGTATCAAAAGAAGCAATGACGAAGACTTCCTCGAGGGTTGGGCGCTCAATGGCGAATCCCTCTTGCTCGGGAGCGCAAGACGAATGCCTCGCGTTACACCACCCACCACACGGATGGTTTGCGTGATGTCGCCCACCGAAACGGTAAACACCCCGAGGCATTTGCTTGGTGGCCACGCCCTGCCCATTGGTAGCCACTGCGCCTTGGCCGCCAGAAAAAACCGCTAACTGACCAGCCACTGCCTCGGTGCCCCGAACGACATACACCTCAGCGACACCGCTTGCCGCGTCGCGGCGCTCGGCAGAGCTCTCGCTGCGTGAGTACACATCGACAATAGGTTGGGCGTCGGAATCAAGATCTACAATAATATCGACAAGCTGGCCCGAGCCGGAGGAAAAGCGAACCGAACGCTCAGTCCCGTCTGGGCTTTGTAGCGTTAATACCTGCTGACCACCCTCTAAGTTAGCGAGCAAGCCGCCATCGGCCCTTGTCGTCCCAAGGTTCGCATCACCGGCACTCACAACCACGCCTGCCACGGGCTTCCCAGCAGAGAAAACATACAGCGCGAGCTCTTCTGCAGCGCAAACCGCCTGTCCGTAAACCACGGCGACCATCACACACATCGCACGGAAAGCATCACGTAGGCTGAACATTCGTACCTCTCGGGTCATTAAAAGGGGGCACGGTGGCCGATGAGGACGAACTGTAGTGCGGCTTTGTTATCGTTTTATTGCTGTTAAATGAAGCAAATGTGACAGTTGTGAATGCACCCCGACATGCCTCTTGGGTTTAGCCTGTTTTCAGACTAAATAGACCCTACTTTCTCCATCGACATGACGACTAAACTTTCATGGAGTGGGTCACCCCACCCTGCGAAATCGCGATACAACCTATACAGCCAGCAACATCATCAAACGTTACGCCGTAGTCTGCGAGGAAACTGCTTCTTATAACCCAAGGAGCTAAGCCTGTGGCTGAGCGGGTTTTCCAATCATCCCAGGAAGGAGTTGGCTTTGCTTAGCAACGAGTCTTCACAATTCACCTGTGTTCATATGACTATTTCGCGCAAGCACCATCGCCCATAGAACAAATCGGTTTTCGACAACGGCTAATCACCGCGCTAGCGTGATGAGTGTGCAAAGGTACCCACTCCGCGGATGTCCGCGTGCAGCCATGGCTCTAAAAACCTGGCATGCAGCACCGGATCACCTCGCCCGTCTCCCAAGCTGGAACAAACCCCAGCAATCTGCACATACCCCCTATAAACACACAGTTACGAGGCTCTTTGAAGGGCGCTTGGTGACCTTCTTTGGGCAGTTTTTGAGGTTGAATGAGGATTGATCATGAAAAGACTTAAGCGAGATATGAATCAGCGCGCCTTCGAGAAAGGCTACCAAACCGGACTTTCAGGCAGATCAAGCGATCTCTGCCCCCATAACGTTGGGACTCAGCGGTTCAATTGGATGCAGGGCTGGCGTGAAGGTCGCGCCGACCAATGGGATGGCCTCAACGGCGCCACTGCCTGTCACAAACTGTCAGGCTTCTGCGCGGCGATACGCCCACTAACCCAGTTAAAAGTTAACCATTAGCCGAACTTCCAGGGGTTGTATTTGTCATAAATGACCGCATAGTGACTATTCAACTGGTCGGAGCAGTAACCGTGACAACAACCCCACTTCAACAACTCGAGCAATGGCTTGCGAGCCAAATTATTGGTCAGCAAGACCTTATCCATAAGCTACTGATCGCGCTACTAGCCGATGGCCACTTATTGGTCGAGGGCGCTCCAGGTCTTGCCAAAACCCGTGCTATTAAGCAAATGGCAGAGGGTATTGAAGGCACGTTCCACCGCATTCAATTCACCCCGGACTTGCTCCCGGGGGATGTCACCGGCACCGACATCTTCAGGCCCCAACAAGGGGTCTTCGAATTTCAACAAGGCCCAATTTTTAATAACCTCATCCTCGCCGACGAGATCAACCGAGCGCCGGCCAAGGTCCAATCAGCTTTGCTAGAGGCAATGGCAGAACGGCAAGTGAGTATTGGGACACGCACGTACCCGCTACCCCAGCTCTTTTGGTCATGGCAACCCAGAACCCTATTGAGCAAGAGGGAACCTATCCTCTGCCCGAAGCCCAACTCGACCGGTTTTTAATGCAGGTCAATGTGCAGTATCCCGATGCTGAGGCGGAGGCGCTTATCCTGAAGCTTGCCCGCAATGAGGCGGGTGGAACAACGATGCAAGCGCCTACAGAAATTTCCCAGCAAACGATTTTTGACGCGCGTAAAAACGTCTTGGCGCTGCACATGGCGGACGCCATAGAGAATTATATTGTGCAGCTTATTGTGGCTACACGCGAGCCCGGGCGCTATGACAAGGAGCTGGCCCAATGGTTGGAATTTGGGGCAAGTCCCCGGGCAACCATTGCTCTCGATCGCTGCGCGCGTGCCAACGCCTACCTACATGGTCGTGATTACGTAAGCCCCGATGACGTGCAAGCCGTTGCCATGGATTGCTTAAAGCACCGACTGATTATTTCCTTTGAAGCCGAGGCGTCGGGGGTAACACCGGCCACTGCGGTCGAGCGCCTACTTAATGTAGTACCCGTGGGTTGAGTCCATGAAAATGCGTCTCGACGAGCCCGTCAAAGGGGCGGTACTCGACCCTGCTGACTTAATTGCCACCCGTTTTCTTGCGCGCCACATTGATGTCACTCGCTCAACGCGAGCCTTGGCCCATTTAGCGGGTGCCAAACGTTCGGCACGACGCGGTCGTGGCGTAGAGTTTGATGAAGTGCGTCAATACGCGGCAGGTGACGATGTCCGCGCTATAGACTGGCGGGTTACCGCACGCAGTGGTGAGGCGCATACCAAGTTATTTCATGAGGAGCGGGAACGCCCGGTTCTTACCACCGTCGACCTTCGCCAGCCCATGCACTTTGGCTCGCGCAACTGTTTTAAGTCGGTGCTCGCAGCACATGTCGCCACCACGCTTCTCTGGTCGGCACTCGATCGCGGCGAACGCATTGGCGCCATGGCGTATAGCGGACATGACGTTCTCGACGTGCGTCCGGCGCGCTCGCGTCGCTCTGTACTCAAGCTCATTGGCGATATGGAAGCGCTAACACAAAGACGCCATGACGACGGCAGCTATCTCTCCTTTGCCGAACACATCAACCAACTCCAGCGCATCGCGCGGCCTGGCAGTAGTGTCTTCCTGATCAGTGACTTTCACGATAGTCACGCGCCAGAGGTAATAGAGAACTTGCGTCGGCTAGCGCGTCACGTCCAGATCACAGCAGTAGCCATATCCGACCCACTCGAAGCGGATTTACCCGAGGCAGGGCGCTATGTCGTGGCGGATGCAACCGGTCGAAGCGCCCTAGACACCGCCAGTGATACCGCTCGCCAGCGGTATCGAGACGACTTTGTCACACATCGAAAGGCGCTTACGCAGCAATTACAGAGCTTGCGTATTCCCGTGGTAGAGCTATCGACTGCTCAAGCCCCCCTGCCGGTTTTACAACGTTATTTTCCTGGACGCTAAGCCAATATGGATCCCCAGGCCGTACTCGACAATTTGGCCCCGTTGCGCACGCCCGAGGCAATAAGCTGGTGGCCCCTTGCGCCGGGTTGGTGGGTACTGGCAATACTGCTTGTTATCGCGCTGACGGCATTGGCCGTCTTCACATGGCGGCGCTACCAAGCCAATCGGTATCGGCGAACCGCGTTACGCATGCTCAATGACCTTATCGCTTCCGACTGCGCAACATTGGAGCAAATAAACCAGCTACTCAAAGCGACTAGCTTGGCCTGTTGGCCCACCGCTGACGTTGCTCAGCTTCACGGCGCGAACTGGACAGCCTTTCTGCGTGACAGCATAAAGCGGCCGATGGACGAAGATACGTTTAGTGCGCTTGAGGACGTGTACAAAGCGCCCCACACGCCAGCAAATGCCGCGCTCATTCAGGCAACTCGAATTTGGCTCAAGCATCACGGGAGGCAGCATGTTTGAGTTTGCGCTGCCTGCCCTACTCTTGGCGCTACCTTTGCCAATCATCATGCGCTTCCTTCCTGCCGTCACACGGACCGACGAGGCCGCCATTCGCGCGCCCTTCACGCAGCGATGGCGCGCATTGGCCGAAACCCGTGGTCTATCTTTAAAAGGTAAGCTGCTGCATTTACTCATACTCAGCGGTATCTGGATCTTGTTGCTAATTGCTGCTGCACGTCCCCAATGGATAGGTGAACCCATCGAACTGGCTAATTCTGGGCGAGATCTAATGCTGGCGCTCGATTTATCGGGCAGCATGCAAATTGAGGATATGCAGGTAGGCAACAATCTGGTTTCCAGAATTGAAGCGGTAAAAGCCATTGCCGCCGACTTCACCCAGCGTCGCACGGGTGACCGCGTGGGTCTTATCCTGTTTGGCACCAAGGCATACGTGCAAGCTCCCCTCTCGTTTGACGTCAACACCATTACGCAATTCATCCGCGAAGCGCAGCTGGGCTTTGCCGGTGAAGATACTGCTATTGGCGATGCGCTGGGACTTGCGATCAAGCGCCTGCGAGAACGACCCGTGGAGTCTCGCGTACTGATCTTACTTACCGACGGACAAGATACCGCCAGCACCGTCGACCCCATGGAAGCCGCCGCCTAGCGTCAACAATGGGGGTACGGATTTACACCATAGGCATTAGCCGGCGGCTAGGTAATCGGGGCAATGCATCAGGGGAGGTAGACGAGGCGCTGCTAAATGCAGTGGCTCAAAGTACCGGCGGCCGTTATTTCCGAGCGCGTAATCCCGCTGAATTACAAAGCATTTATCAAATACTTGATGAGCTGGAGCCTATTGAGCAAGAGAAAAGCACGTTTCGCCCCGTACGCTCACTCAGCTACATTCCACTACTTATCGCCTGTGCCTTGGCTCTCCTGCTGATTGGCCTACGATTCAATTGGCCTCATCTTCGGGCTGAGCGTGGCGCAATCAGTGAAGGCGTCGAGCAATGATCCTTGATGGCTTTGAACTATTGCGGCCAGAGATGCTTTGGTTGTTGCTGATTGTTGCGCCGGCCGGCTTCATGTTATGGCGCACCCAGAAAGCTGCGGGCAACTGGCGACGCGCCATCGACCCCCATCTACTGGCGCATATGCTGGTAAATCCCGCTGAGCAACGCACCCAACGCGCACACTGGTGGCTGCCTCTGCTACTGGCTATGGCCGTGTTTGCCGCGGCAGGTCCAAGCACCCAAAAAGTCGACGTGCCCGTCTTTCAACGCGCTGACGCGCTGGTCATCGTCTTGGATTTGAGCGCCTCTATGGCAGCAGCCGATACACAACCCAGCCGAATACGGCGCGCGCGGCAAAAGATTCTCGACCTGTTAAGCACCCGCAAGGAGGGGGTCACCGGCATGGTGGTTTATGCGGGTGATGCGCACGTGGTAGCGCCGCTAACCGATGATCGACGAACCATTGAAAATCTCTTGCCGGCCTTAGACCCCGCCATCATGCCATTGCCTGGGTCCAACCCCACCGACGCACTGCTCAGCGCCGTGGGTTTATTGGCGGCGGCCGGCGTGGCCAACGGGCACATTGTTCTACTGACCGATGGCATGCCCAAGTTCGATCCCGACGATGTCCGCGCTGCACTCGAGGGAGCCAATGCGAGTGTCAGTATTCTGGGAATGGGTACTGCTGCTGGTGCACCCATTCCCCGAGCCGATGGTGGCTTTATTCGCAACGATAGCGGCGAGATAGTCGTGGCCAGTTTAGCGAGTGACGAACTCGAACGCTTTGCCCAACAATTGGGCGGCTTATACGCCAGCGTGGCGCTGGACAATTCTGATCTCGATCGCGTGTTGTTAACGCCTAGCCGTAGTGACAATTCAGAGATTCAGCTCGATAGAAAAACCGACACCTGGTTAGATCAGGGTAATTGGCTGGCCATGATATTGGCCTTGGCATGTCTGCCGTTATTCCGGCGCGGCGTTCTGGCCGTACTACTACTGGTGCCTTTGCTCCATAGTGAGCAAAGCTTTGCCCAGGAGGCGTCCCAATGGTGGCAAACGCGCGACCAGCAAGGTGCCAGTGCCCTGGCCAACGGTGATGCACCAGCCGCTGCTGAATTATTTGCAAACAGTGCATGGCGCGGTACGGCCCATTACCAGGCAGAGAATTGGCCGGAGGCCGCCAACAGTTTTGGACAGATCAACGATGCCGACAATCTATACAACAAAGGCAATGCGCTCGCAAAAGCGGGCGAATTTCAAAAGGCCATTGATGCCTACAATGCCTCTCTCGCGCTCGACCCCAACGCTGAGGATGCGTTGCGCAACAAGGAGCTAGTGGAACAACTGCTGCAGCAACAGGAAAGTCAGCAATCAAACCAAGACGGTGATGGTGACGAGAGCCAGTCGCCATCTGAGAACCAAGAAGAATCTGCCGACGAGTCACAAGCACAGCAATCAGAGAACCAATCCGAGAATGAAGACGGCTCGCAATCATCGCAAAATCAGTCCGATTCTGAGGGCACTGAACAAAGTGACGGCAACCCCGAGCAACAATCCGACGCGGAGCAAGAAGGCGCTCCACAGCCGGGGACTGACGACAATGGCGCCGATAGCGAGGCCATGAACGAAGCCATGGAGAATGCGCTCGACGCACAAACCCAGGCGCAGTTGTCTAAATTTGACGAGGCCCTCGAAGAGCAACAGGCGCTCGAGCAATGGCTGCGTCGGGTACCCGATGATCCGGGCGGCCTGTTACGTCGAAAATTCCGCTACGAGAGCATCCAGAGATTGCGCAAAGGAGAAGAACCGGATGAAGACATTCGCTGGTAAGCAAGCACTCAAAGCGCTGCTTTTTCTGTGCCTGTGGGTGCTCGCGGGTGCGGTCGATGCGCGGGTCACTGCGGACGTAGATCGCACCGACATTGCACTGGGCGAAACCCTGCGCCTTACGCTCACAGCCAACGAAGGCGAGCGACCCGACGAAATTGATCTTTCGCAGCTGGAGCAGGACTTTGAGATCCTGCAGCGATCAAGTGCGACCAGTGCGCGTATCGTCGGAGGCGAGCAAAACGTCACTCGGACCCTCGAGCTCGAATTAGCCCCCAGACGTGACGGCTTACTCACCATACCCCCGCTCAACTACAGTGGACGCCGAACCACGCCGGTTGCAGTAAAAGTTAGCCCCCAACCTGACGTGCTGCCGGGAGACGAATTGGTTTACTTTGACGCCAGCGTCGATAACACCGAGGTGTATGTACAGGAACAAATCATCCTCACTATTACCCTTCAACAAGCCATCAACTTGGATAACCGCGCGATTTCTGAGCTCGACATTGGCGACACCTACACCGAGCCCCTCGAACAAAAAACCTACCAACGCAGGGTGGGTGGCCGATTGTGGCAAATCACCGAGATCCGCTACGCCCTATTCCCGCAACAATCGGGTGCCCTCGAAATTCCAAGCGTGTCATTCTCGGGACGCGAATTACTGCCGGGCCGGTCACTCCTTGGCGCCCGCTTGGGACGACGTATTGCACTGCAGTCGCAAGCGATCCGCATCACCGTGAAACCTGCACCCGCCGACTTCCCGGGGGACGTGTGGCTACCTGCCCGCGACATTCAATTAACCAGCCAGTGGAGTAGCCCCCCCGAGCGATTGACCATTGGTGATTCATCCACTCGCACAATTGAGATGCGTGCCGAGGGGTTACAGGGCAGTCAATTGCCGCCGCTAAGTAGCTTGATGGATGGCGTTGCCCGCCCAGGGCTGAAATTTTATCCCGACCAAGAAACCATTGAACAACGTGAAATCTCAACGGGAATCGAAGGCTATCGCCTCCAGAGCGAGGCGTTAGTGGCTACCACGACAGGATCATGGACGTTGCCAGAAGTAGTCATACCCTGGTGGAATACCCGCACCGATACGCTTGAATACGCGCGTCTCCCCGCCGTGAACATGGCCATAGCATCACCTGTGGTTATATCGTCACTCGACGATCCGACGGTGGAAACAACCAACCCGGGAGTGGCGCCCAGCACAGATACTCGCGTTTGGACATGGCAACTTGCGGCGGTGATAGGCTGGACGCTGGTTGCTGTGCTCGGGGGACTTTTATGGCGAAGCCGTGGTTTGCGTGCTAACGCACAAATGGCGCCCAAGTCGGCCATTGCCGCAAGCAGCCCTAGCCTAATACCACTACGCCTTGCATGCAGTGCCAGCAATCCACAGGCCGCGCGCGATGCACTCTTAGCGTGGGCAAGGCACCGGTCGCCACAGGGGGCTGCATCGTTGGCAGCTGTCGCCCAAACATGCTCTCCGGCACTCGCCCAAGAGATACGCCAGCTTGATGCGTGTCTCTGGAGCAAAGACGCACCGGCTTGGCGAGGTGACAAACTTTTCTCACTTATCAAACAAGAAGACGACGTTTGTAGTAAAGCCAGCGTTGACCAACTGACCCTTTACCCTAGCTAAAAAGCGCTGGCCATGGGTGGCTTGATTGACAATTACCCTGCCACGGGGCTCTCTCATGGCGTTATTCCGTGTATCATTAGCGGACTAGGACGCAGCCATAGGTGCGGCCTTTTCAGTACACAATAACGCTTGATCACCATAAGACATGTGGATAACCCTATGAAGCTCTTGCTCGCCGAAGACGATGCCCAAGTACGGACAGAACTGCGCGAACTCCTAACTGACGAAGGCTATTCGGTAGTTACGGCGAGTGACGGTATCGAAGCTTTCGAAAAGTTTCGTGATGATGAAGATATTGAGTTACTGCTGCTCGACATTCGCATGCCTCGATGTACAGGGCTACAAACCCTTGATGCTATCCGTAAGATAGACGCCGGCTCTCAGCGCATCTTTGAAGCTATTTTTATTACCGGCAATAACGACAGCGAGTCAGTCGTTGCGGCGCTGAAAATGAATGCCTTTTCGTTTCTCTTCAAACCCATTGTCGTAGAGCAACTCCTTGAGGAGCTCGAACAAGCCAAAGACAACATTAACCAGCAGCGTTATCGGCGCTTCCAGCAAGAAACCTTAGAAGCTCAAATTGAATCGAAAACCAATGCGATTTCGCGACTCACTGAGGAACTTAATGGCGGATTTGGCTCAGCATTGGAGCTATTGGCCCTAGCGGCAGAGTCATCAACGCCGGGCATTAGCCTACACGTGCATCGAATTGCTGAAATGAGCGCCTGCCTTGCCAAGCGCCTGGGCTTTGATGCGCAGGAAGCACAAAAAATTCGCTTTGCCAGCATTCTGCACGACGTAGGCAAGCTTAAAGGACCCCAGGAGTTATATAACTCTGAACGAACGCTGAGCGAAGATGAATACGAGCAGACCAAGGCCCACACGCGCTTGGGCGGCGAATTTCTGGCTTATTCCCAAGACCCCATTTTCAAACTGGCCAAAACGATTGCCGAGCAACACCACGAGAATTTTGATGGCAGTGGTTACCCCAATGGTCTTTCTGGAGACGAGATAGCGATTGAGGCAGCCATCGTACACTTAGTCGACGTGTACGATAACTTGCGTGCACCGCGTCCCTACCGGGAAGAACTGCCCCACCACAGAGCCCTAGAAATTATGGTCGACGGCGATGAAAAATCGAATCCCGATCATTTCCACCCCCGCGTCCTACAAGCGCTGCTAGCACAGCATCGGGACATTGAAGCCATTTACGAGCGCTATCAGCCCTCCAAAGCGACCGATTAAGCCGACCTATGGGTCGGTTATCAGTAAGCTGCGCTAGTTTGTTGCGCCGCGCTATCCCTTTAGCGACTTGTCGACCACCTCAAAAACGTCACGCGACAAATCGCTGACCGCCGCAATACGCGCCAGTTCCTGACGCATCAATTGTGCGCCATGGGCGTAACGCCGATAGCGTGTAAGCGGGGTACACAAGCGCGCGGCAATCTGCGGGTTGGCGGCCTGCAAGCGGATAATAGCGTCGGCGAGTAGTTGGTAACCCGAACCATCTATTGCGTGGAAACCCATTGGATTGGCATTGGCAAAAGCCCCTATAAGCGCGCGTATTTTATTGGGGTTTCGCCAATCAAACGCCTCGTGATGCTGCAGGGCAAGCACGCGTGCTGCTGCGTCTGGTGCTGGCATGGCGGCCTGCAAGCTAAACCATTGATTGACCACCAGCGCCTCACTTTGCCAATGCTGATAAAACTCAGACAACGCCTGCTCGGCAAGTGCAGGCGCCGCCCTGCTAAGTGCGCGCAGTGCAGCCAGCCGATCGGTTAGATTATCGGCTTGGGACAGCAGGGATTGGGCTGTATCAATCGCGAACTGACCGCGGTACGAAAGAAAATCCAGAGCCAAATGTGCAAGGGCACGCTGGCCAATTTGCTCACCGGTTGCACTGTAGGCAGCTTTAGGCTGCATAGCGGCATACAGCGTCTGCCACTGCGACTCAAAGCGGTTTGCTAGCATTGCCTTGACCTGCTCGCGGGCATCACGAATGGCAAAAACATCAATCAAACCTGTGCTGCCCGCTACATCCGCTAGGTAGTCTTCACTGGGCAACGTCAACAGCTGGGCTTTGACGGCGGGATCCAGATTGCCACACAGGGCAGCCTCGTACGCGCACAGGAAACCATCGGGCACTTCCCTACTAGCCGCCACCTCATCAATAACCAGGCACGCATAACGCCCAAACGCATCCCAGCGTACAAAGTCATCGTCATCGCCAGAAATAAGCGCCTGCAACGATGCTTCGTCGAGAGCAAGATCAACCCGCACTGGCGCCGAAAAGCCCCGCAGAAAAGACAGCACCGGCTCTGATTCAATCTGGTCAAAGACAAAGGTTTGCTGTTTTCGGTGAGTTCAAGTAGCTGAGAGGTCGAACCTGAAGCGAGAACAGCCGGTTTGCCGTCTACCAGCAGCCCAACCGTCAAGGGGATATGCAGGGACGGTTTACCGGCCGTTTCACCCTCGTCTCGGTTATGCTGGGATACCGCTAGCTCATAGCGCTTGGCATGAGCATCATAATATCCGTCCACCTTAAGTGTGGGCGTACCCGCTTGCTCATACCAGCGGCGAAACTGGTGTAAGTCGCGCCCTGATACCGTTTGCATGGCGTCCACAAAATCGTCGCACGTAACCGCCTGCCCATCGAAAGTTGAAAAATAATACTGCGCGCCGGCAATAAAGGTTTCGTGCCCCAACAAGGTGTGAAGCATGCGCACCACCTCTGCACCCTTCTCGTAAACTGTCAGGGTGTAGAAATTAGAGATTTCTATGAAGCTGTCGGGGCGCACTGGGTGGGCCATGGGGCCAGCATCTTCGGCAAACTGATGGGTGCGCAAAAATTGAACGTCATCGACGCGCTTTACACCGCGAGAGTTCATATCGGCAGAAAATTCAGCATCGCGAAATACCGTAAACCCTTCCTTCAAACTCAACTGGAACCAGTCACGGCAGGTTACGCGGTTACCGGAAAAGTTATGGAAGTATTCGTGGGCAACAATCGACTCCACCCGCTGATAGCCTGCGTCAGTGGTAATGTCGGGCGAGGCAAGCACACAGGACGTATTAAAAATATTGAGGCTCTTGTTCTCCATAGCCCCCATATTGAAATCGTCAACGGCAACAATATTGAACAGGTCTAGGTCGTACTCTAGGCCATAGACCTCCTCGTCCCAACGCATCGAATGCTTTAGCGAGGTCATGGCATGGTTGCAATAGTCTATGTCTTTGGTCTCGACATAAATACGAAGTATCACTTCGCGCCCTGCACAGGTCGTAAAGCTGTCTTCCACGCAAGCCAGATCGCCAGCAACCATGGCGAACAGGTAACACGGCTTGGGCCACGGGTCGTGCCAAACGGCCTTATGACGCCCGCCCGGTAATGACTCGGTACTCACCAGGTTGCCATTGCTCAACAGTACCGGGCAGGTTGACTCATCGGCTTCAAGAGCGACAGTAAAGATAGAAAGGACGTCGGGGCGATCCTGAAAAAGGTTATTTTTCGAAATCCCTCGGCCTCACATTGGGTGCAGTACATAGTCCGCGACCGGTATAGCCCCTCTAGCGAGGTGTTGTCCTCGGGACAAATGCGCACGCGACTTGTAAGCGTACAGGCCTCGGGCACCTCGGGAATAGTAAGCGTACTGCCATCATAGAGAAATTGCTCGGCATTAAGCTCTACGTCGTCTATTGCTAAATATTCCAGCGATAGACTCTCGCCATGCAGCACCAAAGGTGCTCCAAGCTTACCGGTGCGTTGTAACACCAAGGTGCTCTCAACCAGCGTGTAGCCATTGTTAAGGCTAATCGCCATCTCAACCGTGGGAATGGCGTAGGCGGGTGGCTCATAATCTTGCCGATAAATGGTCTTTGGCGCACCGTCACGCATATTAGCTTACCCGTAATTCAATGTTGTACCCGCCGTATTTGCGGATATTGATGACGCCCGTATCCAGCATGAGATACTGTCCTTTAATGCCCATGAGCGTGCCCTCTATCTCGGGCGTCTTGTCGAGATTGTGCGCCTTCACCTTGGTAGGCCACTCGAGTACCGGAAAGCAAATAGTCACATCGTCACTGTCATCTAGCCACTGAATGGCATTGATGCCAAAACGCTGTTGTAAGTCGTTCAAGCCGTCGGCGCACAAATGCGCTAATTCCTGCTGTTTAGCACGAAGATCAACAGGGTCACCATTGCCCTTGAGCATGGTTTGCCACGCGGTTTTATCCTTAACATGCTGGGCAATAAGCACCTCAAGCAAACCCGATTGCTGGCGCGTAGCCACACGCGCTATGGGTCTCGCCTGCGTGGCTCCTTGGTCGAGCCAGCGTGTGGGTACCTGGGTACCCCGAGTAATACCTACCTTTACACCGGAAGTGTTCGCAAGATAGACATAGTGCGCAATGTTGCAATTAGCCTCACCCCACTCGGGTTCGCGGCAACTGCCCTCATGGAAGTGGCATTTCTCGGGCTTTACAATACAGCTATCACATTTGGCTAGACGCTGAAAGCAGGGATAACAGTAGGCTTGACTAAAGCTTTTCTTGGTTAAGCGATTGCAGTGGACACAGTTGATAGAACCGAGAAAGTTCAAGGTTAACCGCCGCCCCAATTGCTCGGTCATATTGAGCGTTTGATCACCAGCGACCCAGTGATAGGTGACTGGATCAGTTAATTCGGTACGCATCTTTCGGACATTGCCGGCAATCATCTAGATACACTCTTCCTTATTGCCACTTGAGAGGCTGCGGATCATCACAGACATCGTTGGCTTTATGGCCTTTGTCGATGTAACCGACACGCTCTTCAACCGGCAAATTCAAGTCACCCCAAGCAATCACTGCTTGCATACAGTGCTCACGTTGCTCAGGGTTCAGCACGCGACCGTCAGGCCAGCGACCCGTTTGCAAAGCGCGCAGCATATTGTCATACACATCGCGGCCCATATTTTTAATCGTTTCAAGATAGGGGTCTGACACAAAAACTCCCGTTAGTGTTTCGCCAAACGCGTAGCAAGGCCAATGCCGGCACCACAAATAACGCCCGCTATTAAGCCGCCGAAATGAGCACCATTGGCAATAGCACCCAAACCCAAAAAACTCAAAGCCCCTGTCAGTCCGACCAAAAGCCAAACTAACATAAAGCCTAGCAGGGCTGGTGGCACCGGTTCGAGCCATCGCGGATGCACCCAGTTGCCAGCCCAAATAAAGCCCAACAACGCATATACCACGCCGGACATACCACCAAAAACAGACGGGCCGGTGACCATGTATTGAGCAATATTGCTGACGACAGCCGAGACCAAAACCAAGCCTAAAAAGTTTACGCCGCCCAAGCGCCCTTCTATGCGCCGACCAAATTCCCACATCCAGAGGCTGTTAAAAACCAAATGGGTCCAGCCAAAGTGCAGAAAAATAGGCGTGACAAAGCGCCACCAATCACCGGGCTCGGCAAACTGAGTGCCCGCCAAGCTGACCTCAAAGGGTACAAAGTTTAAAAGCGATAACAAACTCACAACTCGCAGCTGGTAAAACAGCAAAAAAACCACCACGCAAATGGCAATGAGTCCAAGTGCGACAGGATAACGGCGGAAATTATTTACCAAGGGTGTCTGACCATCGTAGCTTATCTCGACAACTTGCATAAAAGCTGTAGCCGGGCGGGTGCAATAAGGTGAGAGGCTGTGCTTTCTTGCGCACGAACACCGCGTCACCGGGCAATGCGGTTAACGAAACCTGTCCATCGCAGGTAACGGGCGGGTGAATTTGGTTGCGCGAGACCACATCAATTCTTATCTCTGAATCGCCATGAACCACAATCGGACGACTCGTGAGGGAATGGGGAAACATGGGCACGATAACCATGGCATCCAGCGCCGGATTCATGATGGGCCCACCTGCAGACATGCTGTAAGCCGTTGATCCGGTGGGTGTTGATAAAATCAGTCCGTCAGCGCTTAGCCGGTAAACAAATTCACCGTCAATGGTTAGCTCAAATTCGACCATCTGGGCGGAGGTTCCCGAATTGACGACAACATCATTAAGCGCCTCTGCCTCACCAATGACTTTGCTGCCGCGACAGACTTGCACGTCGAGCAAAAAGCGCGACTCCCGCGTGTAGTGCCCGTCAAGCACCGCGTTGACCTGAGCGATCAAATCATCGGGACTTACGTCGGTCAAAAAGCCCAAACGCCCCCGATTAATACCAATAACAGGTGTATCGTGGCGCACTAGGGTTCGTGCGGCACTGAGCAAGGACCCATCGCCACCAATCACAATAGCCAGATCAACCATCTCACCCAGCACATCGCGTGGCTTCATGGCACGCTTTTCAAAGTGCGCCAGTGTCGCCAACCTGTCTTCCATGGTGGCTTCGATGCCACGCTCATCGAGCAATGCCAACAAGTCGGCAACAATCTGCGCTACACCGGGGTGCTCACGACGGCCCAGTAGACCAACTCTGGCGAATTCAGTACTCATAATTGTGCCTTTCTGACCCTGTGTTCGTCATGGCTAACGGTGCCGTTGCCACTGAATCAGCGTACGCCGGATACACCACTGCGGGCAATAGCCCAACTAATCTAGACCGACGTTGTTGCCCTCAAGCACTCGCTCTGCCCGATAACTTGAGCGCACGAAGGTACCGGAGACAACCTCGCGGAAACCGCGCTCCAAGCCCCATTCACGATACGTCTCAAACTCCTCGGGCGTCACGTAACGGGCGATTGGAAAATGATTGCGGGTTGGCTGCAGGTATTGACCCAAGGTCAAGACGTCAACGTTGTGATGGCGACAATCGTCCATGCAGCGCTTGAGTTCGTCTTCTGATTCACCCAAACCCAGCATAAGCGACGTTTTAGTGATTACCTCGGGCCGATGCGCCTTGCCATGGGCTAACACTTCAAGTGTCTGGGCATAGCCGGCACGCGGATCCCGCACCGGATGCGTCAGGCGCTCAACCGTTTCTACGTTTTGTGCAAAAACTTCAATCCCGGAATCTACTAATACGTCAACAGCGGCTAAATCACCCAGAAAATCTGGGGTGAGTGCTTCAACGGCGGTATCTGGATTTAGCGCTTTCACCGCGCGCACCACCTCGGCATAGTGGCCAGCACCGCCATCGGGGAGATCATCGCGATTAACCGACGTCAACACCACGTATTTCAATCCCATTAGCTGTACGGCGCGGGCGGTATTAGCCGCCTCCTCTGGATCAAGCCAGCCCTTAGGGTTGCCAGTATTCACCGAGCAAAATTTACAGGCGCGGGTACAGACATCTCCCATGAGCATGATGGTTGCGGTGCCAGCACTCCAACACTCGCTCATATTGGGGCATTTGGCTTCCTCGCACACCGTTGCCAGCCGGTGCTCGTGCACAATGCCCCTCACCGTTTCAAACTTTGGGCTACTTTTTATGCGCATGCGCAGCCAGTCGGGTTTGGCAAGCCGCTCGGCGTCGGCTGCCGAACGTTTGATGCCGTCTTTAATAGCCGCTATGCCGCGGTCATTGACAAACTTTTCCCCACTGCCTATCTGCACGGTGGGTATGATTTTAGAGGCCATGATATTTCTCAATCGGTGGTGGGCTAATTATACAGCCCAAACGACACAGAGCTAGGCTAGCACGGGGGCCAGATTCCCTAGGGATTGACGCACTGCACCGATACCGGCACCCCGTTGACCGCCGCGTTACCACACAGCTCATCGATATAGGCATTGTCAGTAACGTCGTTGCAGCTGACACCGCATGGGCGTTGGCAATATGGAGTTGTGTTCCCGCTCGGGTATGACCATATCCGTGGGGCAAGCTAACCACCCCTTCCATCATGTCATCACTGAGCTGGGCGGCTGCAACAACCTCTCCCGCTTGGCTAGTCACGCGCAACCGGTCTCCGTTCTGCCAACCCTCACGCTGGGCATCGGCTGGATTGATCATGAGTGTGCAGCGATCTTTGCCTTTCACCAAGCGTTTGTAGTTGTGCATCCAGGAATTACAGTCACGTACATGGCGACGACCGATTAATTGATAAGCCTCCTCTGGCTCAGATTCTCGCAACACGCGATCTAAATCCGCCAAGACCGCCGGCACCGCAAGATCAATCCGTTGTGTTGGGGTTTTCAGTCGAGCGGGCAGCTGCGGTTTCAACTCACCCAAATCCACACCTGAGGGGTTATCTTTGAGTGTCTGCAGGCTCAGCTGATGGGAGGTATCCTCGCCGTATGGCCCTCCCCGGATGCCAAAGTCCACAATAACATGGGGCGCTGGGGACGGTTTGCTGTCCATACCTAGGCGTGAGGCGACGCGAGCGCCCAGGGCCTCAAATATCTCCCAGTCATGCATGGCGCCCTCGGGCTTATCAAAAATCGCCGGGTTGTATCGGGCCGTGTTACGCATGGCGTTAACGTGAAACGCCAGATCATAGTGATCATGCTCGAGGGGCGAAGTGGGCGGCAAAATAACGTTAGCGTGCCGGGTGGTTTCATTAATCCACGGGTCAAGAGAAATCATGTAATCCAGTTTGGGTAAAGCGGCCTCCAGTTTATGGCCCGAGGGTGTTGATAACACCGGATTACCCGCACCGGTAAAGAGCACCTTAATTTGCCCCTCACCCTCGGTGCTAATCTCTTCAGCCAGCGCCGCTGAGGGCAACTCGCGATCGAACTCGGGCAGTTGGCTCACCCGTGATTGATGTCGGTCAAAGCCACCCGGGCCGGTATTTTCCACTTGATCGACCGCTGGAAGCGTAAATAAGCTGCCTCCCTCGCGATCGAGATTACCGGTAAGAATATTGAGCACCTGAATCGCCCATTGACACAGCGCCCCAAAGCGTTGAGTGGACACACCCATGCGACCGTAGCAAATAGCCGCCTCGGCGGCTGAAAAGTCGCGGGCAATTTGCTCAATGTGTTGGGCGGCGATGCCTGTGCGCTCTGCCGCCACTGCTGGCGTAAACGCCGATACCGCCTGACGAACCACCTCAAGCCCATCGACAATGGGGGCCAGCTTGCGCATGTTGACCAGATTCTGCTCAAACAGGGCGTTGATGAGCGCCAGCAACAGCCAGGCATCGCTGCCCGGACGAATAGCCACATGGTCGGTGGCTAATTCCGCCGTTTCGGTTCGACGCGGATCAACCACAACCAGCTTGCCGCCACGCGCGGTGAGCGACTTTATGCGCTTACGCACATCGGGCACGGTCCAGATACTGCCGTTGGAGGCAACGGGGTTGGCGCCCAACATTAAAAAGTAGTGGGTTCGATCAATATCAGGAATGGGGAATAGCAGCTTGTGCCCAAACAGCCACATGGACACCAAGTGGTGCGGCAGTTGATCGACCGATGTGGCAGAAAATCGGTTTCGCGTGCGCAAATGACGGAACAAAGCACCTTGATGGGTCATCATGCCGTAGTTGTGCACCGTGGGGTTACCCAAATACACACCCACGCTGTCCACGCCATAGCGGGTCACCGTGCTTGCTAGGGAGTCGGCGGCAGCATCGAGGGCCTCGTCCCAGCTAATGGCAACAAACGTGCTCGACCCGTCCTCGGCGTCGACACGTTTTACAGGCCTACGCAGGCGATCGGGGTCGGCGTGAATATCTTGCAGCGCCACCGCCTTAGGGCAGATATGCCCGCGACTGAGTGGGTCGTTCGGGTCGCCTTTAATTGAAATCACCTGATCATCGCGTGTTTCGATTAACAGACCACAGATGGCCTCGCACAAGTGGCAGGCCCGGTGGTGTACAACGGTGGCAGTTTCATTGGGGGATTGAGTCACGCGATAGTCTCCAGACACTCAATAATCGGTTATGGCATTTCGCAATCAACATAGTAATGTTATCCGCTATAACGAGGCCATCGGTTTTTAGCCTTTGTCCATGCTTTGGCGGCATCGCCACAAGCACCGGCTTCCACCTTTTGCGAGAGATCATGCCAAAACCGCAGCAATTCGAGCCCACGACCATATTGGGTCACTGCCTATGGCAAGCCGAGCAAGCAGCCCCCAATTCGACTCCGTTTGCAAACTCCAGTGATACCCCGCCGACGTGGTCATCGTGGGGGGGTGGCTTCACCGGGCTTTGGACCGCCTACTGGCTAAAAAACTGGCTCCCCAACTGCACGTGACAGTGCTGGAGAAGCATCGCATTGGACACGGTGCCTCCGGCCGTAACGGTGGCTGGCTAATGGGCTCACTGGAAGGCCTGCCCCGCTTTGCACAAGGCTCGGGCAAATTAAGCGACTGTGTACTCGCGGAGTTACAGGGGTTGGTAAGCCGAGTAGCCAACACGCTAGAGGAAGAAGGCATTGACTGCGACCTGAGGCACGGCGGTGGCGTGTTTGCCGCCTCACGCTACGCCGCACAGGAGCCACGAGCCGGAGCGATGCTAAGCGAGTTGCGATCACTGGGTTTTGCAGAACGCGATTATCGTTGGCTCAATGCCGAGGAGCTGCAGTCACGGTTTAGGGTGAGTCGCCCCCATGGCGCCATTGAGACACCCCATGTGGCCACGCTGCACCCGGGGAAATTGTTACGAGGTCTGGCCAGCGCGGTGATACGACTAGGCGTCGGCGTTAAGGAACAATGTGCCGCGCTTTCCTTTGACAAACATAGGGTCAACACGTCCAGAGGCGTCATCAACACTAAACACATTGTCATTGCCACCGAGGGCTACAGCGAAGAAGCGCCTATGGCCAGACGTCTGCTTTGTGTCCGTAGTGGCATGGTCTGTACAGAGCCCATGACCGATGCGCAGTGGACGCAGCTAGGTTTTGAAGGGCACGAGGCATTTTGTGACTTAAGCCGAGCATCAACCTACTTACAACGCACCGCCGATAACCGGCTGGTAGTGGGAGCTCGGGGGGCTATACCTGGGGCAACAAGCCCTGGCATTCCCTCGCGGCGAGTCAAAAGGTACCCACCAACGGTTACACCTAGCAAAAGCGCTGTTCCCTGCGCTAAAGGATGTCGGGTTCAGTCATGCCTGGGAAGGCAGCTTGGCTATCTCGCGACGCTTTGCGCCCCACATCGTTTTTGATCGCAATGCGCACATGGCAACGGCGGGAGGCTATATGGGCGAGGGAGTGGGCGCGAGCTACCTTTTTGGACGCACCTTGGCTGAGGGAATTACCGGTTCAACATCTTCCCGCCTGCACATGCCCTGGGTAATGCACGGCGACATCCGCCAGATCATTCCACGATGGGAATTTGAGCCCCTGCCCTGGCTGGGCTTCAGCACCATGATGGCGGCAATAACACTGGAAGACGCCATGCTCTCCAACAATACGCCGGGCACAAAATTCGTAACAGCCGTGTGTAATGCGCTGGAGTCTCTATTGGGACTTCATTAATAGCGGCCACAAAGCCATGACGCGCGTTACTTACAAGCGTTAACGCTGCTCCCGACTGTACCGATAACGCTTGAACAGCGTAACAACCCCATACAAAACCACACCACCACCAGGCCCCACCAAAGCACAAAAAACCAGTCATTCTTGGTGGTACCGTTCCAGGCCAACCACTCAAAAACAAACGCTTCGACAAATAAATCAAAGGACAGCAGGGCAAAACCAAATACCCAGAGCAAAAATACAGTCAGTGTCGACAGACGCCTCATACCACGCTCTCCTGCTGGTCATTACCTTTGCTAAAACCCACCGCGCGAGCCATTTATTGCGGTGGCTGGCTGCGCTATTGCACAAATTGTGCCCCGCTAGGGCCGATGATCCATGTGTTTACTCAGCACGCGACTTAGCCAGTAAAACCCCATGCCCGAGACAAACAATGGCTGCGCAAACAATAGCCTCGAAGGGCCGCTGCTTAACGATATACAAAAATGTCCACCCTGTGATTAATAGAAATATCAGTGGCGGAAGTGGATACCACAGCACGCGAAACGCCCTCGCGGGCGGCACCACGCCTGCGTAGAATAAATAAACCAAGCACAGTAAAGAAGGTATTTAACGCCATGGTCGCGCCCGAAAATACCAATACCTGATCAAATGAGGCGGTCCACAGAAAGACAAGTGCAATCAGAGATTGCGTAATGACTGCCCGCGCAGGTATGCCGTCGCCATTACAAACGGCTAGTGCTTTAAAGAGCACAAAATCTTCGCCTACTCTTTGCAGAACACGCGGCCCAGCCAAAATCATGGCGCTCACGGTGGACACCAGCAATAGGGACATGAGCATACCCATAACCGTGGCGCCCAATTCACCAAACGCGTACTGAGCGGCTACATACCCCACCTCTACTTTCCCCACCATTGCCTCCACAGGGGCAACGGCCAGAAAAACATAATTCAACGTTAGGTAAGCCACCGCCACAATGGAGGTGCTGACCATAAGAACACGCGGTAGCGAGCGTTGCACATCTTGTAACTCACCACTGATGTACGTGGCAGCATTCCAACCAGAGTAAGCGTAATTCATAGATAAGGGAAACGGCAAAAGCACCCGACAGTAATAGCGCGCCATCGCCCTCTGTCGGCAACACACTCACCGTGTGAGCCGGTGCCGCCAGCGCAAGCGCGACCACTGAAAAACCCAGAATTAACAGCAGTTTCAAAACGGTAAACACGCTTTGGGTGCCACCCGATTGGTGATGGCTGCGACTATGCATAAGCGCCAAAACCACAATCAGCCCAGTGGCCAACCACAAGCTGGATAGCTGCGGAAAAACGGCCGATAAATAGCTGCCAAATGTCATGGCCGCAAGGGCTGTGGGTGCGGCAAAACCAACGGTGACCGATACCCAACCCGAGGTAAAGCCGGCAATGGGGTGGTAAATTTCGGTTAAGAAGTGATACTCGCCGCCCGATCGAGGCAGCACCGTGCTGATTTCGGCGTAGGACATGGCCCCGCAAAAGGCGGCCAGCCCGCCCACCAGCCAAAGTGCCAACAACACCGGCACCGACTGAATGTCGACCAACTGAAAGCCCAAACTGGTAAACACGCCAGTGCCAATCATGTTGGCCACGACGATAGCTGCCGCAACATTGGGGTGAAATTTGCTCATGGCGGTCGCCGCTCGCTGCTCGGCCAACCTACTGAACGAGACTGACCGGCGATGCAAATACCACCTCGCCGGCAACAACGGTGGTTAATACGGTATTGCGCCAAATATCATCGGCGGGCTGGGTAAAATAATTATCGCGCAACAAAATAAAGTCGGCGGCCATACCCGGTTTTAACTGGCCAATGTGGTCTTCGGCATGACCGGCGTACGCCGCCCACTCGGTAAACAGCGAGAGCGAGGCCTCGCGCGACAGCATCTCGTGGGGACGCCAGCCGCCCAACGGCGTGCCCTCGCGATCGGTGCGGGTGACTGCCGCATGTAAACCAAATAATGGCTCTGGCGGCTCTACAGGGAAATCCGACCGCCGGCTACACGCACATCGGCATCGATCAGTGATTTCCAGGCGTAGGCACCCTCTAGGCGTGTTTCGCCCAAGCGGTCACCGGCCATATTTTTATCTGATGTGGCGTGGGTAGGCTGAATGGATGCGAGGACATCTAAATCGCGAAAACGCGCAATGTCGGCGGGTCGAAGAATCTGGGCATGCTCGACACGATGACGCAATGCGCGCAGCGCTGGATTGGCATTGATGCGTTCAAATTCATCCAGCACGCGCGTGTTAGCAAAATCGCCAATGGCATGCACATTCACTTGAAACCCTGCTTTGGCACTGCGCTCAATATGGTGGCGTAAATCGGCATCGGTGAGCAGCAACAGCCCCTTGTGCCCCGGCTGGTCCGAATAGCTTTGGTGTAAGGGCACCCCGAGACCCCAAAGCGCCATCGGCAGAAATTTTAACGCTGCGAATTTGCAGCATGCCATCGGGGCTAACAAAGGGCCCAGTGTTTAGGTAATCGTCGTTGGCGGGGTCTAGCACCGACAGCATGGCATACACTCGAATGGGCAGCCTGGCCTTGGGCCTGTAGGTTTCGGTAGGCCTGCGCCTCACGGGCGCTAATACCGGCGTCGTGAGTAGCGGTCATGCCGGTTGCAGCCACCGCCTTGAGTGCCGTGACAATATCGACCTCTAGCTGCTCCACCGAGGGCTCTCCCACGGTTTCAAAGACCACATCCATGGCGTTATCAATGAGCACGCCGGTGGGCTCACCGTTACTGTCACGAATTATTTGCCCGCCCACGGGATCGGGCGTGTTGCGGGTAATACCCGCCGCCTCGAGTGCCGCCGAATTGACCCAAGCTGCGTGGCCATCTACGCGGCCGAGTATGACCGGCCTATCGGCGCCACAGCGTCCAAGGTTTCCCGCGTCGGGAAGGTCTTCTCCGGCCACAGCACCTGATTCCAGCCACGGCCTTTTACCCAGCTGCTGCTATCCATGTCGGCCTGCGCGATAAACTCGGCGACTCGCTGAGTCGCTTCAGCTTCGGTGGCGGCGCCATTTAAATCGACATTGGCAAGGGCCGAACCGTATGAGCTGACATGCCCGTGCGCATCAATCAAACCCGGCAGAAGCGTGGCACCAGCGCCATCAATTTTGGTCTCGGCAACACTCAGTGCCGCCTCATCCATGCTGGCGTACACATGCGTTACTACGCCCTTGTCGTATTCGAGAGCAACATATTGGCTGCGCGCACCGTTTTCCATGGTGTAGCCATTGACGTTGTGTATTAGCGTGGCAGCAATGAGACCTTTAGACATTAGAAGACTGAACATGAGTAGTAGACAAGTTGCCGGTAATCGCATGGGTGGCCCCAAATAAGATAAGTGGGTAAAGAGTGGAGCATAACGCCCCAATTAAGGATTTACCTAGTGCGCCGGATTTTTAGCTTTTAACGAGATGGGAACCGACAGCCGACGAGGCTCATTCACCCAAGATGAAGAAAGCGATAGCCATAAAGTTAGTCGGTCAACTAGTGCTCAGGTCGACCTCCAGCGGAGTGAAAGTTGTTATAACAGGCCACCAGCCACCGCTAAACAGCAATGCCCAAGAATAGTGTGACGCTGGTAAAGGCCGTGTGAAACTGATTCCAAAAGTCCCACATCAGCGGTGTTTGCCCGGCGGCAAACGCCACAACCATACCCGCGGCCAGTAAATTGGCAAATGGTAGGAACATCCAAGCAAATAGCAGCGTGGTTTCTTGTAAGTCAGTCTGGCCGGTATGGGTTTCGCGCCAAGTCGAAAGATGATGAAACATAAACGCGAAACCCAACGCCCCACTCCAAGCGGCGCTCGGACTGTCGAGCAATTCGGCGATCAACATGATGGGAATGCAAAGCGTTGGGAACCAATAGGGCGCAATAGAAATTAACCAGTTACCTGATCCACCCGAATAAAGAATGTGACCGCCCTCATGCGCGGTTACGCGCAGTCCAACGACTCGGTGCAAAGTGGCCCACGCGAAAATAGCATGCGTAATTTCATGTTCTAACGTGGAAAACCATGAACCCACAGCTTTGCGACCAAACACCAGCTTATCGAGAACCCAGTAACCGATAACGCCAAGCAAAAAATACAGCAGCGAACCCGAAGCAATTAAAAGGTTCGACGCCAACCAGAGCCAGGCGAAAATAACCGGCGGCAAACCCAATACGGCCAGAATTGCTGTCGGCCACTTAAGCAAAAATAACGCTCGATTAATCCATGCCGTCATAATCCCACCACGATTGAAAGAAAGACCCAAGCTGCTCTGCTCTCCGCCGGCGCTTGATGGCGCAACTTTAATTTTTACCCAAAAGCTCAAAGCCCGTGCCAACATTACAGTGACATTGATCATACTGTCAGCGTATTGACCAAGGTTCCGATGCGCAGCATACCGACACTTTGACCAGCCCTGCCCATCTCAGCTACACCCGTATACAGATGGGCGAATAAAGACGTGTTTGAGTCTGCCGAGAGAACCTTTGGGGGAATGAGCGGCGCTAGCTTGGTTGTACCGACCAAGTAACGGGAATATCTATTCCCCAGAGAGACAAAGGACCGCTCCAAGAAAACGTCACATTTGCAATAAATGGCGTCTTTGCAGGGCATCAAGGATTTGAATATGTGGACTTCTGGGGTAACCTCTACCACTGCAAGGATGCGCGCTTAGAACAAACTGACACCAGAGCGAGGATGGGGCTGGATCAGCACGAGGATTCTCGTTATGCGCCATACTCTTCTTCCATTACTGCTGCTTTTTCTAACCCCCTAACCGCGCAAGAGCTCGTTGAGTTCGAAAATGGGCAGGTAGCTGATGCGGATGATCTAAACCAAAGTTTGAACTTTCTGCTAGCTGAGATTGAACTCAAAAGCTCGAGTGAGCGCGCTCGAACCACCTCCACTGCCGCTGGATCTGATGGGGATGGCATACCAAACAATGCCACCTTCGATGCAGAGGAGTTGGCTTCCCTCTTCCTTTCGTCAAGGCCTATATCAGTGTCGGGCGACAAGATTATTGTCTCAAGTGGAGGGGCCTTAAAAAATGAGAGGTTGTGGGAGTTTGCACTGCCAGAAGGCTTCAACTTGGAGGCATATAGCAAGCTGTCAATGACCATCGATGTTCAGATGGAGAAAGCCAACGGGGTAGACAGTGATTTTGCTGTGGGGATCACTGACGAGACCAAGATTATGGTCTTTGTAAATAACGATGCTAGTAACGACATCTCTCAAATATTTGATGGGAATATTCTGGTTAGCGAAGGTGTTATATCCCACGATGAAAATAGCGGGTACTTATTCTCGATTACCGGAACGGAACGGGATAACTATCGTGTCGGAGTCACCTTGGACGCTAATTCAACCGTTGTCGACGTTATTGATCTGGGTTCGGTTTATCCAGATCAGCAAGGTGTCTTTCCCGAGCAACTACTTCAGGCAGGGCAAAGCTACAAAATCACCATTCATGCTAATGAGGTGACCGAGACTTACGTTATTAAAAGCGTGTCTGTGAACTTTCCCAGTGAATTAGTCGATCCAGACTAGATTCCTTTCCGGACTCGAGGACCAGCAATGCGCCAAACACTGTTTTCACTACTCCTCCCGTCGCAATCTGGGTCGAGCGCTTTGAAGTTCATTAACTTCATATATACACCGTTGGTATTGCGATAATCGGCTGTTAACTCATTACCGAGGAGAGCCGCCAATGATCTAAGAGCACCAGATAGCTCTACTAGTTCAGAGGAGTGTTTGTCAGGAATAGAGGGTCGATGGTCAAACTAAAAGCCAAGGCAAGGATAAATTTATCATAATCCCACGCCGGATTACGCTTCGTTGCGCTTCCGATTTCATCCATATGGCTTTCTCCCACATTCACGGCGCTGAAGCGGCTTCGTGGGCTTCAATTTGACTATACCTCGGACGCTAGGCTGTCCGATAGCAACATTCTCACCACAAGGGTTCGGGTATTCATTACCTCCTTTTCAGCTTGATTGGGAAGGCAAAGTCGGTTGACCAATATTTCGCTGAAAAATTTGCCTCGTACCATTGATTACCAGGGATCTCCTTGTATAGGTTCACACAGCTGACCACGCCTGTATCTCGATCAACCCTAGAGTAGGACTGCCGCTCTATCGATGTTGTTCCCGCCTGTGTTGCGTACACATATTTATTGTTTACTGAAATTCCATAGAACACGCTCAAGGGACTTTCAGACGCAAGTTCTCGTTCTACGAAGGGTGTTCCCGAACAGCTGGATCCCGTATAGGAAATTCCACTGGCCCAATATTGAAAAGTCGTATTCTGGAAGAAACCGTAGGGTGGGGCGATTACAATATCGGCGTCAGGAAGAGTAACCGAAATTCCATCTGGTATATTGGGATTAACAAAGCCCACCACATTGTTGTTTGCATCAACCCATACGGGAAAAGGGAATGGCACTGAGGGGCCCTGCGGCCCTGTTTTCCCTGTGGACCTGCTGGTCCTTGTGGGCCCATCGGACCAATGGCTCCGGCCGACCCCGTTTCACCTTGCGGGACCTACTGGTCCCTGCGGTCCGGTATCGCCTTGAGGGCCCATATCGCCAGTCTCACCTTGTGGACCAACTTCTCCTTGAGGCCCTCTTGAACCAGTAGCTCCGCGCTGACCGCGTGGCCCCTGCGGTCCAACAGGCCCTACAGCTCCCGTGTCTCCCTTAGGTCCTTGAGCACCTACCTCCTTGGGGGCCTACCGCCCAACCAAAGAAACGCCAACGCCCCAGCCCGTGGATTCTTTAGGCCCATAAAACCGATAGTTCAGCGTATCAATGTAGACATCGCCTAAGTCAACTATGTCAGAACCTGGGCCACCGTCAGCGGCTAAAGTCTATCCGCTCGGACAACCCCACCGCTTCGATAGCCTGCTTTAATGCATTGAAATTCGCGTTGATCTCATCGGCATCAGCCACTTGGCCGTTTTGGAATTGAGTGAGCGTCTGGCCAGACACCACCAAAGGAAACACCATCAATAGAACTAGAGAGGACTTTTTTTCATGACAAGCAATACCTATAAAAATTGACTGTTGTACGTTAGAGCGCCGAGCATTAACAACGTCACTCAGGGTACTGTATTAGGGACACCTTAACGTCGGCATTGGGGCGCAGACGTGCAGTGTCATCAGCATCATCTAATGCTTGGTAACAACCTCTTCCACTACCACAACCCTAGACGCCCGTCTCAGCGGCCTCTACCAGCCTTTTGTACCACTCCGAACAGTGTAGCTCTGGCAGAGCGTCTAGTGCGTCTATGGCATCCCGCAGGTCTTCTGTAAGGACCTTGGCAATTCCGACTTTCTGTCATGGTGCTGCCTCTCGAATTAAGTCTCGACCGGCCGATCCATTCAGATCGAATCACATCCAGTAAAGTCCACTCTCAGTGTCGATCCATTGCCTCCAACGGATCCGAGGTTTTGAGCGCCATTCTCAAAGTTAAACAGCATGAGCGTTGATGCATCAGCAGAGAAACCATCCGATGGGGCGTAAAACTTTCTGTGTATCGTGCGATTGAGCTAACGCGGACTTCCTTTCGTCAAGGTAGCCATCCACGCTGTAAGGGCCCTGGGTATTATGGTCATGACCACCGATCAGCACCGGCTCCGAACCAACAAGGGCACAGGCAAGCTACCTTGAACATCTAATTCCCCCATTCACATAGATTTCCCCAGGCCGTTCTTCAACGTTACGCAACATGCGTCCACTCGCCCAGCGGAATAGTTTTGTACCAATTAACCAGGTCGAGGAATCGCTAATCGATACCGTCAGCATACGTCTCAATCTTGGTAAAGCCTTGCCTAGTTATCTGTAAGAAGGAAGCTTCTGTTGTTTCCGACAGGCTGTCGCTTCATCAAAATTCGCGATGCACTATCGACCTCATTCGCAAAATTCATGGATGTTCGTGAAATTCACCCACGCCCAAGCGCGAATTTCATCACCCAAACTCAGCTCATTGCTATTGGCAACCCTCGATATGCTATCGATCAAAGTCGCCCTCAGCGCGCATACAGGGTTGATTTCCGCGGATGTCCTGAAACATCCACCCCCAACACTGGAACATCGGTTCCTCCGGCCGCCGTATAAAGGTATCAATCGTTCGAATCGCCGCATCTACCGAGGCCTGCGTGTTGTCTACACCGTCTCCAGCACTGCTTTGATGGTCAGATCAGCCTTTGCGAGTGCAGTTTGGTGTAGTGGCTCGCCACCACCGCTTTGTTCTCCAGAACAACCTGACTTACCGATGCCGCATCACCGAATATCTGTGCCAGCTCGATCTACCGGGTTGCCCGAGCCCACCCGTGTTCCAGTACTCAAACCAGGGTCCGGCTCGCGATTAAAGTAAATGCGTGCCAGCGCGTTGAAGAACTCACCGCGCGTACGATCACCCCAGAAGCTTTGAATTCTTCTAACGGTACAAAGCTTGAACTAATCATCGACCGAGGCGCCGTTGTAGAACGTACGGCTCCAATAGGCCAAGCCCGTACGGTCGGCGGCACGCTGCAAAAGCCCTATGTACATCAGCTGGATCTTGCCCTGAATGGTCTCCCGGAAGTCATCCGGCGCCATCAGCGTTACATGGTTAAAAGCCAGATAATTCTCGTAGGTTATCAAAGTTGGGTTGCTCACTCGAACCAGCACCATTCGCCGCTGTGACGTAGCACAAGTACGGTGGTTCGCCCGAGGTCGACAATGGAATAGTCGTAGTAACGTCATCTTGCGGGTTCACCACGCTCTCAACCACCAACTGGGTGTAATCGGGTAGTGCCTCGCTGGCACACCAGGCGGTGTACTCCAGCGGATCCGGCTCGCTCTCGGGGCGCTAACCACCGTGACATCCGCGCTCATGGTCTCCGCATCGTATTGCGTTAGACCAATAATCTGCGGAATGCACGGCTCGGGGCCTTCACACCGCGGCGGTGCCACGTTGACCTTAAAGCTCACCGAGATATCGCAATCGGCAACAATGGGATCAGTGGTAAAGGTGTTGCCCGGAAGCGTGCCTTGGCAACTACCATCGACAGTATCAATTGCAAAACCTTCGTCCGCCGTAATGGTGATGTCCAAAGTATTCCCCTCGTCGACCACCTGCGTCGCCCAAGGGCATACCGAGCCATTGTCACCGGCGCTGACACGTCACCAAGAACTGGATGCAAGTGAACGCAAGGCATCGTTGGGATGGGCATCGAGTACCAATGACGAGGCGGCAATTTGCGCCTCGGTGGCGCTGGCATTCCAAGCATCTGGCGCGCCGTCATCGTCAGAGTCTACCGACGCGGCAGGGTCATCGGGAAAGGCATCTTCTGAATCGATGACGCCGTCACCGTCGGAGTCGGCCTCGGTTGATGACTGCCAGGTAAATTCACCCCATTTTCCCCTCACCCCAAACGGCTGCGGGATGTATGCGGGCAAGAAAAGCACCAACTAACACAGCACAACAAATCAGCCGCGATAGGCTAAAGGGAGCGCGTTCTATTAGCCAAGCCGACTGAATCTTTACCATAGGCATATTTATCGCCACCTTTTCCGAGATTTTGTGTTGCTGTAGATACTGTGACTTCAGAACATCGAAACTTGAGGACAGCTCCTGGAAGTCTTGTGTTGCTCCCTACACCCTCCCGCAACTTAACCACAGCTCCGCCATAACACCCTGTTAAGCTCGAGCATACCACTCCTTGCATTTGATGCTTAGTTTGGCCCAAATAAAGGATTCCCTGCAGGTTTTCTTGGAACTGTGGCACCTCGCCCTCAACAGAAACACTACACAAGTTGGTATTGAATGAATACGAACCCGAGCCAGCACCTCTATTGGCTGCCCCCCAGAGGCACCAACAAAGTCAGGCTATCATTCGTTTTATCGCAGAAAATTAAGTTATGTTGATGCAGAATAATCGTCGCCGCTAAAGCGTACACTGGCCGTCGAGGCCGGTAAATAACGCGACGTTGGTTGGTTGATTGTTCGGCGAACACAAGCGATAAAAATAATGGTCTACCGGCGTATCTGAAAAAGAGTTGGTTGAGTCACTAAATTTCAGGAATAAGACTTTATCGCTGGCATCTCCACCAAATAGAACACCTGGCAGTGCAACAGATAGCCCAACACCCGCCGACAGCTCGAGTGCAAACAGCCTCCCTGCCCCCTCGCTTCGCTGGACGTTTGCCCAAATAAACAAACAGCCAAGAGTGGGTGTAACCGATGGGTGTAAAAGCATGAGCGTAGCCGTCAAAAGCCACTGAAAATGAAGGCTTGAAGCGGGCTTGAAATGATGGCGGAGCGGACGGGACTCGAACCCGCGACCCCCGGCGTGACAGGCCGGTATTCTAACCAACTGAACTACCGCTCCAGGTAGACGACACGAACGTATCGGTTGTGTCTGGCCAACATCCCGAGGGAGTTGGTGGGTGATGACGGGATCGAACCGCCGACCCTCTGCTTGTAAGGCAGATGCTCTCCCAGCTGAGCTAATCACCCCAAACCAGAGCGGCGCATTATAAAGACGAAGCGCAAGCTGTCAACGGTTTAACAAAGATTTTTTCGCGACCTGCAGCGACACGGTGTAAACTCGCGCGCTAAAGCCAAAGACACGCTGGCAAACAGCGGTAAAACGAGAGGACAACGCGTGGAACTGTACAAAGATTTTCGATTTGAAGCGGCCCATAGGTTGCCCAACGTTCCTGAAGGTCACAAGTGCGCGCGCCTCCATGGCCACTCGTTTTTTGTTCGCCTTACGGTGATAGGCGAGGTTGATCCAGTGACGGGTTGGTTAATGGATTTTGACGATATCAAGCAAGCCTTTGCACCACTGCTTGAGCAACTTGACCATCACTACCTTAATGAGATTGAGGGGCTTGAAAACCCAACCAGTGAAATACTAACCCGCTGGATTTTTGAGCGCCTTAAACCCGACTTACCCGAACTCTCGGCCGTTGAGATTAGAGAGACATGCACGGTAGGCTGCACGTACCGGGGCGAATAACGCTCCTTAATAAAAGAGGACTATCCCCATGACAACAGCAATTCTCGCCGCACTTGTGCTGCTTATGGTCCATGTTTGGCTTGTACCCATGGTGTTAAACATGAATAACGCAAGCTGGCTTCTAGGTAATCGCGATCAAGCCATTGAATTCTCTATTCTCACCCAGCGCGCCAAGCGTGCCGCCGCCAACTACATGGAAACCGTCATTATCTTTCTAACGCTTGCTCTGCTGGCCGTTATAAAAGAGGTTGATGTGAGCGATCTGGCCCTTTATTGGCTCGGGCTGCGCATTGCGTACCTACCTCTCTATCTAGCCGGCGTACCCTATATCCGCTCGCTCGTGTGGATTGGTGCACTGGTACCGCTGTGGGGTATGGCCTCGGCACTCATGTAGCGCCTGCCGCTACCCCTGGTTAGAGAAGCGCTTTCAGGGAGACTAGCCGCCCCCCAACGTGTTTCGAGACAAAAACGCGAACTTTTGGCATGGTTTTTACGCCTTCGATGGTAGACGTACACCTCGTGCTGCTGGGAAAAGCTCATAATTTTTTTGTAGCCAGCTTGACGCAGTCAATGCTTTATGCACACACCGAAAACCTGAGCACATTAAGGCAAAGTTACGGGATTGTGACACCAAAGCACTCTAGGTAACAATTGTAACTTATTGTTTTTTAAAGACTTATAAGGGTTGGTTAAATTTTAACCAGTGTGACTTCCGTTACAATATGCGTGGCCTAGGGGCGCGGTTAAACAAATTGTCCACCAAATTATCCACAGCTTCTGTGGAAAAATCGCCTCGCCGAGACGACCCGACTGGGTTCGCCGGCGGCGCGACGGGCCACATTAACGCCGACATTACAGCAGAAAATCTAAAACCGCCTGATTGAACTTGGCGGGCTGCTCCGCATGCAACCAATGCCCAGCGGCTGGCACCACCTCAAACCGATAATGAGAGAACAAGCGTGCAATCGTTGGCTCATGCTCGGGCAGCACGTAGTCCGATAGCTCACCGTGAATAAACAACGTTTCGCCATCAAAGGGATCCTCGGCCTCCAGCGCTTCCCGAAAGCGCTCGTAGGCCTCCGCAATACCCCTGATGATTGAGGCGCCACTCACAGAAGGGGTTTTCGTCACGCTTTAAACTCAGCAGCAAGAATTGCACCACGCCCTCATCACTCACCGTTTGCCGCAATATTTCAGCGGCATCACGCCGAGAGGCGCATTGGGCCTGTGCAACATTTTGCAAGCCTTGCAATACGGCGTCATGGCTAGCGGGATAAGCCACCGGCGCAATATCAGAAACGACTAAGCGATCCACCCGCGCCGGCTCTGATAGCGCCAATTGCATGGCGACTTTGCCACCCAGAGAATGCCCCATAAAATGCGCCATGGGGATGTGGCGTTCGTCCATCCAGCCTGCAATGGCTTGCGCGTAACTCGCTATGCAGGGTCGCTCACTCCAAGGAGAGTGACCATGGTCCGGGAGATCTGGACTGTGAACCTTAAATTCTGCCTGTAGTGCCCGGGCAATGCTGCCCAAATTACTGCCTTGACCAAAAAGTCCGTGTAGCAGCACCACATCTGGCCCGTCTCCGAGCACACTGTCGTGCAACCGGTTGTCCATTACCCTTCCTCCTTTGTTAGCATTCAGTCATCGACAACAGTAGGAATCTTGCAATGATCAGTAAATTAAGTCCATGGGTGACTCACGGTTTGCGTGTAACGTCTGCCGCTATTTTTACCCTCACCCTCATCGCTTGTGCTGCCAGCATTGGCGGTGGCTACAACGAAACCACCCGCACCAATGAGATTAAAGCCGATGTACTCGCGCAATCGCCCCTGAAGAAAGTGGTGATTGCAGACATTAACCTTGGAGCGCCTTCAAGAAATTATGTGCAACGCTCGGAGCTTATGATTGATGGCCGCGTAGCCGCTTATTTTCGCCAGAACGGCTACACCGTGATGTCACAGCGAGAATTTAGCCAGCGCTGGGAGAATGCCAAGCTAATGTACGGCGACCCAGTCGATCCCACCACCGGCAAAGTGAACCGCAAAACATTCGTTCAATTAGCCACGGCCGTTCGTGACCAAATGCGTGAACAAACCGATGTAGACGGCTTTGTCTTCACCGACCTTGTGGAGCACGATGTATATATTACCGCGGGGGTTAATCGCATTGCGCGATTTGATGGCGTTACTCGCAAACCCAGTCTCAAAGGGCCCGGTGACGGTGTTACCGCCGACTTTGACTGGGGACAGCCACTGGCCGCCATCTCCATACAAATCAGCGTTTACAATTTAAATCTAGAACAAGTATTTGCAGGCATTGGTGGCATCGATCTCAGTGACGCTATTGATACGCGCTCAGGGCGCGGCTTCGTACGCCGCAAAGACATCCTGCAAAACGAAGATTTCATCGACGAGGGTATTCAGTTGGCATTACACCCTCTGGTACCAATGAAAAACTGGCCAGGCACCCCGCCCCAGTAGTCAGAGCCCCCGTTACCCGAGTACCTCAGCGCCCCGCTCCAAACACCACATGGCGCTGAGGACACCCAAAATCAGCACGGGTGCTTGAGCCACAGCCGGGTGTCGGATCGCGGGCACATGAGCAAGCAACTTGGCCACCAGTAACCACAGTGCAATAAAGGCCAGCTGCCCCAATTCTATGCCCAGGTTAAAGAATAACAGGGCGAGCGGGATATTCCCGGGCGGCAGACCCGTCTCGGCCAATGCGCCTGCAAAGCCCATGCCATGGAGCAACCCAAAACCGCCAGCAAGCAGCCAAGGCCACCGCCACAACGCTGAGTGGCCCCCAGGCCGCGTGAGCTCAACAGCCAATAGGAAGATGGAAAAGGCAATCAAAAACTCCACCAAGGCCACCGGGTAATCGAACAGCCCAAGCGTAACCATTGCCAAGGTAATACTGTGGCCCAAGGTAAATGCCGTAATCGTAATGACGAGGCGCTTACCTTTCCCCACCAAAAGCAGCAATCCCAATACAAACAATAAGTGGTCAATGCCCCCCAGATATGTTCAGCGCCAAGCACGCTGTAGCGTGACACCACAGTGGCCCCATCGGGGGTTGCCGGCATCTCCCAAATAGGCTCAGCGGCGGTCAGTACAGCCTGGTGGCTAACACCGTCGGGCAGCACTATGGTCAGCAGTGCAGAAGACTGATTAGCCGCTAAACCATCAACAGTAATGCTCTCTCCCACCAGCGACTTCTCACACCGATAACGCGTCTGACGAAGCTTGCCCGTACCCTCGGTAATGAAAGGCGATTGTTCCATTATGGCGCAGTAGGCTGGCAAGCGCGGCACCATGGGTAAGTCACTTACGGTTTGGATCGGTGTCTTCCAGCGCACCGAGACCTCTGCGTTGGGTAATACCTCAATGTGTAAAGCAGAAGGCGCAAATCGGTGGGCGAAGGCACTGCTAGTTGCCAGCATGATGACAAGCACGGCAATGCAGCGCAGCGCAGACAATAAAGGTGGCATTGGCAAACAGCTCATAAACGGATCACCTCATATTCGCCCAACAGGCGGTTCACGGCGTCATCCAAGGCCTTCGCCTCACGTTCCTGCATCAGCTGCCAACGCAAGTCGTCAACCACCTCCTCAAAATCCAGCGATCTCTCTGGCGTCTGACTATCGAGATGAATGACGTGATCACCAAACACCGAGGTCACCACGCCCAGCCAGCCACTGTCGCTCTCTTGAGCAAGTGACCGGAGGCCCTCTGCAAAGTCCCGGCCAAATCGACCCTCAACGTCACGAAAAGTCACCTGACTGAAACGATTGCCAGCCAAAAAGGGGCGCCCATTAGCAAGCCCCTCGGCAGGCGTGCGTTGGTTCGCTCGGAAGCGCTCCAACAGCGCTGCCGCAGCCTCTGCGCTGTTTTCGCCCACAAATACCTGCTGAAAGCTAATCGTCGCCGGTGCCCAGAACGCATCACGACTGTCGCCAAATCTTGCATGCAGCTCCTGCTCTGAAGGCTCGGGTAGTCGCGCGGCTGCCACCAATAACTCACTCATCATTTGCACCAGGCGTCGACGTATCACCTCGTCAGTCAGGTGCATGTTCAGTGCTAGCCCTCGATCTACACGCTGCTGCGATGTTAAATCTTCATCGGGAAACAAAAATAAAATATTGCGAATGAGCCGCTGACTAATTGCACTATCAGCCAGGTGCAGTTTGGCTTGGATGGCTTGTCGAAAAAGCAGTTCTTCGCGTAACTCACGATCAATGAACGCCTCCATCTGGGTTGGACCGGGCAGGTCTCCCGCCATCTGCGCGTAGCTGTCGTAGAGCATCTGTAGACGCGCCTCACTGGGAGGACCTAATACGGGTTTAGGTGGTGGAAACAGCCACTGCAGACCAAAATGAAGCAATGCACCTAACACCAAAAAATGGAGCCAGGCAGGCCCTGGCGCAAACTGCTGGGTAATCAGTTTAGGCACGCATTAATCCTCAAATGTGGCCTCGCGTTTCTCCAACGTTGAGGCCATTGCCTCTTGCACATCAATCTTGCTCATCATGGCTGCATTCCACAGCGCCACGTATTCAAGGCCGTCATCAACCGAGTGATCTCGAGTGTAGTTAATCACTGCTTTTGTACCCCGAATAGCCAATGGCGATTTGGCGGCAATCGACGCCGCGATGGCGCGCACACCAGCCATCATGGCGTCATAATCCTCAAACACCGTGTTAACCAAGCCCGATGAAAGCGCCTCTTGGGCATCCATGTATCGACCGGTGTAGGCAAGCTCTCGCACCAAACCTTCGGGAATGAGACTGGGCAAATTCTGTAAAGTGCCCACGTCGGCGACAATACCAATGTCGATTTCTTTGACACAAAAACGCGCAGTCGCGTCGACATAGCGCATATCTGCGTAGCAGGTCATATCGATTGCACCACCGACAATAGCGCCGTGCATGGCAGCTAAAACCGGCTTGGAGCAGTCTTGCAAGGCCTTAAGGTTGGTTTGCAAGCCGCGCACGTTCTTAAGAAACATTTCAGCAGCGCGCGCCGGGTCATTGTGCTCAGCCAGCGTGTCTTTGAACATGGCTAAATCAATGCCGGCACAAAAGTGCTTGCCCGCACCAGAGAGAATCACCACGCGCACATCAGGGCACCCATCCGCCCACTCAAAGGCCGCCTGCAGTTCTGTCCACATAGGCGCATTCATGGCGTTGGCACTGTCGGGCCGATTTAATTGTACGTCAAGAATTTTGTCCGCCAGTGTCAATTGCAGTGTTGCGTAGGCTGGAACCTCGATCATGTTGCTCTCCGGAGTCAATGGGAAAATAGCTTGTGTTCAGCATGAATACGCTGTGGGGCGACTAGGCAAGATGACCGCTATAGCAGCCCCAGGGCATACCCTTGAAGGATGGGCATCACCGTGCCCAACATCAAAGGTAACTCACAAATTCGCTCACGTCCTCGGCGGGAATTTGTTTGCTCGGCCCCTCTCGGGTGCCTAGGTAAAGAAAGCCTATGATCTCATCCCCAGGGCCGCCACCCAAGGCCGCAATGACCGCCGGATCGCGCGCATAGGCACCCGTGCGCCACATGGCACCAAACCCCAAGGCCTCAGCGGCTAGCGACATGCCGTGTAACGCAGCGGCTACTGAAGCCACTTGTTCGACACGAGGCACTTTGGGGTGCTCCTGCGCGCGCAATAACCCCGCAATGATAATGGGAGCGCGCAGCGGTGCAGCTGTCGCTTTGCGGATGGCCGCGTCATCGGCATTTGGGTCACGTAGGGCGAGTGCCTCGGCCAGGATGCTACCCAACCGCTGGCGAGCTTCTCCTTCGATAATACAAAAGTGCCATGGCCGTAGACGACCGTGGTCGGGCGCTCGTAAGCCTGCGCGCAAAATACGCTCTACCGCTTGTTCATCTGGACCAGGCTCGCCGAGCCTTGGGTGGGAATTGCGTTGTTCGAGGGCCGCCAAGATAGACATGTCATTTCCTTGTTGAGTACTACACGCCTCCCCATGTTTGGGCAGGTGGGGACAGTACAAGGATAGCAAGTCACCCAGGGGCAAACATCAGTTAAGAGACCAACCTTTGGGTAAATCAACCTGCAAATTAATGCGTTTGTTGCCAAGCTTGACTGCCTCTTGAGTAACCGCGATGTCCGCCGCGTCAACAACGCCCTCATTAAAGATGTAACGCGGCGCCCAGTCCCCTTTGAGTCTGCGCGCCTCAAGGGTTTCCCGTTCAGTCAATAGTGCTTCGTTGCGTGTTTGCCAGGCCGTGAAGGCGGATGCGCCATGGTGCTCCCGCACTAGCAACTGGGCACTCTGAGGACTGAGTAACGCGGCCGTAGCGTTGTTACCCCCGAAACCTTTACTGTTAATTAGGGCGTAATCGGCTACGCGGTGCTCGGTCGTCTGCAGTACAAACGACAAATGTTGTGCCGCCACATCGTCAGCAATCGCGTCTATCGTGTTAATGGCAGGCAACATATTGGCGTCCCAAATTCCCAAGGCTGCAGACAATTGATCGCCCGATGCGGCGCCAAGCGAGTGGCCAATGAAGCTCTTAACGGCAACCACGGGCCACTCACTAATACCAAAAAGCAGCAACGTCGTTGAAAATAGCCGACTCAGTGACACGATTTTGCGGCGTGCCGGTTCCGTGAGCGTGCACCATACCCCCAGCCGCCAAGCGCTGCTCGCCAACAATGGCGCGTATCAAGGCCGTGGCCCGAGCCATGGTGACATAGTTACCTGCCCCTGGGCCGGTGACTGACTTTTGCGCCGTCGGCGTGCACAAACACGTCGGGCACAGCAGCAAGCATTGGCGCACCCAAACGCCAGGGCGAGCTCATCGTCCATTAAAATGACGACTTGGGGCAGACTCGGCCATCGGTAAATCCCACAGTTATCGCCAAAGGACGGCACGCACGTCGAGCGTCAATGGGCTGAGCGTCTGCCAAACCGTCGAGCGCGCGCAATCCCTTGTCGGTGGCCAATGCACCCATGGCCGCGTAGCCTTCCATAATTTCGGCTTGTATGGGTGCTTCTGCAGCCCCCACCACAACCAGCCGCGCTCGGCCCGCCTTAAATAATATCCTGCACGCCACGCTGCAAGTTATAGAGAAAGGTGGCACACGCACCCAAAGCAGGTCCGGTTTGTCCAATGGACTGCAAAACATAGGCGCGAGAAAATCGCCGCATCTCGGCAAAACCAAAAGGGCACTGCTTTGAGGTGGTTTTCTTGCCCAACGCCCCAGCTTGAAGCATGCCGCTCGAGCCGGCCTCATCGAGCTGCCCCATGGAGCTGCTCATGTAAACGCTAATCGCCTCGGGTGAAACCACGTCCGAGAGTTGCTCCCAAGACATACCTAGATCGGCCAAGGCATCTGATACGGCGAAAATTGCCATTTGTATGGCGCGCGGGTGATTGCGCGAAGCGTAGATCGCACCCGGATCAAAGCCCGTGGGTAATTGTCCTGCCGCGCTTACCTCGAAGGGCGCGTCCCTGGAATAAGCACCTCGGCGCCCTCGTCCAGCTCGACACGTGTACGACGACTTCCATGGCTCTGACGGCTTTAGTGTTGAACCCGGTTCATCTACATACGCTCGATGGCGACCATATCGGCGCCAACAGTCCCTAGCAATTGTGCTCGCCGAGCAAACGGCACTGCATTGGCATCGAAGTAAGACGAGTCAATACGCCGAATAAGTGTACCCGCCATTTGCGCAGCTGGGTCTTGCGTGCCCATCAACTGCCCAAGTGCAGCCCGGGTCTTGGCCACCTCATTATCAGAGCGCGTCTAACATCAGTTACCAGCGGCGTGCTGATGGGAGCTTCGCCCAGCACTGTTAATACCGCCAGCGGCAACGAGAATAGGCAGGCGCAACATCTGACACTCCAACTACGGATCCAACATGAGGGCGGCATTGTACGGCCTTCCTCCCGTGCTAATATGTGGTTATCGCCATTTTTTATAGATATTAAGCCACCGACATGCTCGGTTCCCACGCTTCACGAAACAGGAATTTTATTGTTGCGGCACTGGCACACCCGCGGATGCTGGCCACGTCGCTCACGTCACCCCTTTAGATCACGGCGTCAGGCAGGCCGCGAGCGGCCCACGCCCAATGTGATCTCTGCATCCGCAGGCCCACACCCCGGGACAAATCTTCACTGGCAGACGGCTTTATCGCTGCCAGCAAAACGGCCAGCCTGGCGAACGCCGGATTTAAAGCCCCATGTGCTCCTGATTCCTGCCATTCACAACGCCCCATTAGCCCCTGCCACCGCTGCGGCAAGTTGAAATTATCAAACCGCTATCGAGCAAGGCAGCAATACGTAACTGAAACGAAGTACAA
>JAYQIT010000015.1:0-219834 GCA_038141785.1 Luminiphilus sp.
GCTTCCTTGATGGCTGAGTTCTGTTGACTGGAATCTGGTTAGCGCGCCCTTCCAAGCGGAAAAGACCCGTGGCAGGTGACGCCCTGGTTGGCGGCATTGGTGGAGGCTGGCAGGGGCTTCCTGTTCCTTCTCGCGAAGATGAGCCGGGATTCTGTCGATGATGTCCTGGTCCTCAATGCAAGCGATGACCTTCAACGAGGCGCCACACCGGCCACAGGTCTCTATGTCAATATTGAAAACCCGCTTTAAGCGTTGCGCCCAGGTCATAGCAGCATGACGCTCGATCGGGGTCTTTACTTCCGCATTTGCGCCCATCTTATGTGCTTTGCCACGTTTGGCCGGGGTGACCTCCCACGCCATCTGTGGTTTGGTGCCAGTACGCCGTGGTAGCGAGTGAGATTGACCCTGGGTTTTGGTACGAGTGCCGCCAACCGTGCGATGAAATCCACCGGTTCGAAGGCCACCTGGGTCGTGCCATCCCGGTACGGTGTCTTTAGGGTGTAAATCACCTTGCCCGTGGAGCTCAGTGAGAGGCGAGGAACTGCCACGACAGGGCGGGAAATATACCGACACAGGCGCTCACGCTTGTCTTTCTGATTCCCCTCACAGCTGACCCCGGAGTGGCGAGAGAAACCATTGGCCCTGGCCACCCGCTCCAGTCCAGGATCAGGTCTGGCGCTTTTTCTGGCCAAACCTAATCAGATATGAGATGTTTTAATCCTGTAGGGTGAATTTCCGGTGATCCGTGGCGATGAGAGTGTTGCAGCGGTTAACAGCTTGGCTTTTATGCGCTAGCGCAACGGCTCTGGCAGAGCCCCCGGTGGGCTACTACGATTTGGTAGATGACTCGTCAGCTGAGGCTCTCGCCGCATCCTTACATGACATCATCGACGACCATCTTTTCTTTCGCTACACCGATGACGCAACCGATACCCGGGATATTATCAACGCCGCGGATCAGGACCCGCTGAATCCGGGCAATATTCTCGACATCTACAAAAACGCGAGTTACCCCAAAATATCCGGTGGAACGGGCGCTTACAACCGGGAGCACTCATGGCCAAAAAGTTACGGCTTTCCCGATTACTACGTTGGCAACAGTCCTTACACCGACGTCCACCATCTTTTTGCATCGGATTCAGTTACAACAGTTCTCGTAGCAATCTGCCGTATCGGAACTGTGACGCTGACTGCCTCGAAAAGGAAACCCTTGAAACCAATGGTCGGGGCGGAGGCACCGGCCTTTATCCCGGGAATTCAAACTGGCGACGAGGGTCAGTGGGTGAAGAGGCCTGGCAAACCTGGAGAGGCCGGCAAGGGGACGTCGCAAGGGCGATGTTTTACATGGCTGTCCGCTATGAGGAGGCTTTCATAACGAGACGGGTCAAAATGAGCCCGACTTGATCCTGACCGATGATGTTGCGCTGGTAGAGGCGTCAAATACGGGGCAGAACGAATCCGTTGCCTACATGGGTATGCTTAGCGACCTACTGGCTTGGCACGAGGCGGATCCGGTAGATGACAACGAGCGCCGTCGCAATGACGTGATATTCAGCTTTCAGGGAAACCGAAATCCCTTCATCGATAATTCCGACTGGGTTGGCTGTGTCTTTGGGACCATCTGCGGCGGTGGCGGTGGCGGTGGCGGTGGTGGCGGCAGTCCGACGGTGGTACTGGCATCTGCTGACGTGATCACGGGCATTGGCGTCGTGAGCGGTACCTTCGTTGCTACTCAGGCAAGCGATGATGCATATCAGACCATTATCGAGCAGCAAAGTGGCGGCAAACCCAGTCGTCGCACCAGTCAGGCGGAGCATCGCTGGACATTCAATGTGGCTGCGCTGAAGTCAGCGCAGCTGTCTGCGGAGCTCGCTTTCGACATGGCGCTAGATGACGAGGCCTTTGTTGTTGAATACAGCATTGCTGGCGGGGCCTTCGAGCAGGCCTTCCTGATTCAGCCATCGACAGTGGATCAGCTATATACCCATAGCTTTGATACCGGGGCTGGCGGGGTGCTGACACTGCGACTGACAGACGTCGATCGGACGTCGGGGGCCAAGCAGCTTGATGGCGTTCGGATTGATGCGCTACGCATTACCTATGAGGATGGGGGTCCTGTTGATTCCACGCCACCGAATGCGCCTACCGGCCTCACGAGCAACGCGGGTGACGGACAGGTTGCCTTGAGTTGGGATGCCAATAGCGAGTCTGATCTCGCGGGGTATGTGGTTTCACGAGCTGCCAGCAGTGACGGCCCCTACGACCGCTTGACGGGCTCACTGCTCAGTAGCACGGCCTATACCGATACCTCGGTGGTCAACGGCACGACCTACTTTTACACGGTGTCAGCCGAGGACGCGAGCGGCAATACAAGCATCGCTAGTGCACCGGTGTTCGCAACCCCCAGAGGGGAACCCTGCTACCAACCAGCTGGTTGTCGATTCGATTGCCCTTCAGGCCTCTGGCAAAAAGTCCCTGCGAGTGACGGCCAACGTTGTTGTCGTCGACGAGACTGGAGGCGCGGTGTCCGGGGCATTGGTGACGGGAACGTTCAGTGGTGATCTTTCAGGGACTCAGCAAACCAATACTGACGCAGAGGGTCTCGCACGCTTTCAGGGCTCTTCGCGCCTGAAGTCTCCTGCGACCATCACCTTCTGTGTGGAAGACGCCAGTAAGGATGGGTTGATTCTGGTGGCAGACAGCCTCGGGTGCACAACAGCAAGCTTCTAATGTGATTTTGATATTATTGAGCCCTATGGGGTTGATGAATTCATGTTTTTTCTGGAGGGCAGTGTCACGCTGACCCCTCTGGGCGGCGATGCGGTGACTATTAATGCGGGGGAGGCGGTAACCATCCCTAAAGAGTGGCGGGGAAAATGGGAGACCGACGGGTATCGCAAGATTTGGGTGATCTACTCCGCTGATGGATCAGGTCTTTAGTCCGAATAAGAAGCCGATCTTCCCGATGGCGTTTCTCCTTGTCGCGTTGCTGATCTTATTCTCGGGACAGGCGGCGGCTGATCGAGATGATCTACCTGCCACTGTCGTGGTGGTATTTGATCGGGACATGATTAGCCCAGTAGTCGTTGAGGGCTATGGAAGCCGAGCGACAGGGCGCAAAGTTAAAGCAAACGATCCAGTGCGTATCGCGAGCATTTCGAAACTGCTCATGGCACTCACCGCATTGCGTCTGGTGGATGAAGGTCGTATTGGCTTGCACGAGGATATCTCGACCTATCTGGATTGGCCGGTACGCTCTCCTCATTTTCCCAAGGCGCCGGTAACCCTTACACAACTTCTGTCCCACCGAGCCGGCCTCAGCGATGCAGCTGGATATGTCATCCCACTCGGCGAGAGCTTACGTGAGCGACTGGACAACCCGCTGGCTTGGTCTTCTGAAGCCCCACCGGGTGCTGCTCCTTTTGAGTATGCCAATCTCGGCGCACCCGTGATTGCTACCGTGCTCGAGGCGGCGACACGTGAACCCTACGATCAACTAATGCAAGAAATGCTCTTTGATCCACTGAATATTGATGCCTGTTTGAACTGGTTGGGATGCGATGAGAAACAGCAGGCAACTGCCGTGGTGCTTTACCGGGATACTGGTGATATAGCGCGCGACGATCCTGCTGATCTGCCTCCCAACTGCACCATTCCAGTAGCCGAGGGCTCTGCCTGTGATCTCAGCAATTATTTGCCCGGCACAAATGCTTCGGTGTTCAGCCCTCAGGGAGGGGTTCGGATCGGCATGGTGGATTTGGCCCGCATTGGTCAGGTGCTCCTAAGTTTGGAGGACAACATCTTTCTGTCGCCCGCTACGCGCGCCGCCCTGCTGGATGAAACTATTGACCAAGCCCCGGGTGAGGCATTTTTCTGCACTTATGGATTAGGTATCCAGAGGATAGAGGTAGCGGGTCGTCCTTGTGACGATACATTGTTCGCTGACGGAGTTTCTCGCTGGGGGCACGCCGGGGAGGCCTATGGCTTGCGCGCTGGCCTTTGGTTGGATTCGGTTGGAGGTCGTGGGGTAGCTTATTTCAGCACGGCTGTGCCGGACAGAGTTGGACCGGAGGATGAGGGCGGTTTCCATCCACGAGAAATCGCTTTGATAAAGCGGGTGGGGTTGATGAAAGTTGATCCAGATTAGCGGCCTGGGTGTTCGATAAGGAGCGTGGGCACCTCGAGCGCGTGTGATTTTATCGTGCATACCCGGGTACCCGGCTTGCGTCCCACTCGAATTTCAGAGACATCATTGCCCTCATCGATTAGCCGCCGATGGGTTTCATTGAGAGACGCTGTTTTGAAGGCAAGACCCCATAGGTCGTCCTCCTCAGGCGCCTTTTCAGAGGCAATCACTTCGATACTCATAGAGCTGGCCCGAAAAAACAGCTGAGTCCCGCCCCAGTCAGGGACGTCCTGCTCAAGCGCCAACCGAATACCGAGTTGATCACCGTAAAACTTTTTGCGGCATCAGCGCTTTGTGTCCCGCACGACGATGTGGTCCACGGCTGTCATCGGACCCTCGCCAGTTGGGACAGCCTCCGGTAGCGACGAGTCAGGATCGTGCTCGATACAAAAGGAGAAAACGCCCCGGGCAGCGGCAGGATCCCAAAAGATGTTGTGCCAGTGACGCGCCGTTCCCGTGATCTCATCAACGCCGTGTCCGGGAATGGGGTCTGAGGCGGCAAGGCCCTTGTTCCGCGCGTGGTTAATAAAATTGGTTGCGCTGTCTGTTCCCACGACAATGCCGCCCAGTGATGATCCTTGCTTATCGAGGTTGGCTCTCACGATATCTGCCGCCATCCCCTCACCCTGCACCGCAAGCAGTTCTATGTAGGTGTTTTCCAGCTTGAACAGGGTATTGGCGGTGCCGTAATCCGGGTGAGCGCCTCGCCAGCTTGGAGACCGACCCAGTAGCTTGCTGTAGTCAGCAGTCGCGCCGGTAAGGTCCGGGACGGTGATAATGATGTGGTCAATCGTAGTGGGCATAGGTATATGCGTTAAAAAGATCCGGCCTGCTTTTTTGAATGCCGATATTATTCTGCTGGCACAATCATGGAACGACTGAGCGCGTCGGTATCGTCGAAGGCGGTGAAGCGGGCAATCTTGCCATCGCGAATTTCGAACATGTGCATAGTTTCAGAGCGGATGCCTCCGGAGTGTTGCCGGTTATGCACAAAGACTTTGTCCTCAATGGTGTAAACATTGATTGGCTCCAAAGCGAAATCGGGCCAGTAGCGTGGAATGACCGCGAAAACGTCGTTGATTACCGCGTCAGTGCCTTCGTGGACGCCTGACTGGGGCAGGTCGCCGAAAATGGTGAATACCAGATCCTCCGTGTGCAAAGCCGCCCACCCCTGGGCGTCACCGTTGCCAAAGGTGGCATAGGCCTGCATTACCAGCGCTTCATGGCCATCGGCCGCGATAGCTGAGTGATGCAGCATTAATAGACAAACGAGCAACAGTTTTTTCATGCTGAGTTCTCCTGTGCAGGATATGTGTGACAAGCAGCCACTCTACAGACAGTGGTCTCTTGAATCTATCTATAGGTATAGGAAATTTAAAGGCACCGCAGAGAGTACACACCCTCGCTGATTCTGTGGACAGGGCTTGCTGATCGGGAGAAGTTCGCGCTTTTTGACCTCAAAACCCTGTTCACTGTGTTGGGCATGCCATTCATATCCGTTCAATCCTGAACGACGGCACGCAACAGCTCATGCCACACGGTTTCCACTGGCTTCCTTGATGGCTGAGTACTGTTGGACTGGAATCTGCTAGCGCGCGCCCTTCCAAGCGGAAAAAGACCGCGTGGCAGGTGACGCCCTGGTTGGCGGTATCAGGAGGGGCCGGGCAGGGGCTTCCTGTTCCTTCTCGCGAAGATGAGCCAGGATTCTGTCGATGATGTCCTGGTTCTCAATGCAAGCGATGACTTTTAACGACCCGCCACACCGGCCACACCGGCCACAGCTCTCTATGCGGTTTGAGCATAAAACCCGCTCTCACAACCGGCTGTAAATCCAGAAAGACGCGCTCTGCAGCCGTATAGCCCAGAGCACGAGTAGTCTAAAAAAATCAAAAAAAGGGTTGTGCAACACGTGGCTGCACAACCCCATTTAAAGCAGAAACTTTACTGCAGGTGGTATTTAACACTAGCTCCATAGGTGCGTGGCGGGATGTAGGTGCCCCGGTAAGTACCGAAGAAGTTGATCTCTGCCATGCGTAAATCATCAGCATCAGCTAGGTTTTTGCCCCAGACCGAAAACTCCCAAGCACCATCGGCTGTTGCAAAACCAGCGCGTGCGTTGTGGGTATCGAAGCTGCCCACCTGACGCACGATAGGTGTGTTCTCTGGGTGGGTGTAATAGCCGTCGGTATAGCTATAGTCGTATCGGACATAGGAGTTTCCGCCCATGAACTCGAACTCATACTCCGCCGATGCAAAGAACTTGTACTCAGGGGCATAGGGCAGTTTATTGCCGGTACAGTCCACACCCAGATTACAGTCTTTAAAATCATCAAAGGTTGCATCGATGTAGGCGCCGTTGGCCACCAGGGTGAGGCCCTCAACCGGCATCAGTGTCAGCTCCATCTCCACACCCTGAGTAACCGCCTCGGCGGCGTTAGAGATTGAGATTCGGCTCACGGTCTCAGAGATGCGTTGAAACTGCTGTACCTGGAAATCTTCAAAGGTCGTGTCAAACAACGCCACGTTCAAGCGCGCACGCCCGTCGAGCATGGTGGCTTTCATACCCAGCTCAAAGCTGTCTGCCGTCTCGGTGTCGTAGGGTAACTCTTCAAGCGTTTGAATGAAGTCAACGTTAAAGCCTCCACTCTTGAAGCCTGCTGCATAGGACGCGTAAAACAATACGTCATCATTCAATCGATAGTTCAAGCCCAACTTTGGCGTAAGGTCGTTGCCGTCGTATTTGTCTTCGTAAGGCGGCTGCCCGGTCATGTCGAGAACCCCGGCAAAACCAGTTGGGTTAGGCAAGAAGAAATTGATCTCCTTCTCGTCGTAGTTGTAACGCAGACCGGCGGTTAACTCCAGGGCGTCGGTAAACCGGTAGTTAGCATTGATGTATGCGGCGTAGCCCGTGGCATCCACATCAACCAACGTTGGGATGACCTCCATGTCGTCTTGAGCGCGACCGAAGAACAAACCGGTGAACGATCCGTCACGGGAAGTCGAGATGTCCTGCTGGATATAGTAGATACCCGCCACCCAGTCAAAGTCACCATCTGAAGGCGAGGTAATTCTTAATTCTTGGGTGAACTGCTCACTTTGTTCATCAAAATTGGTAAGACCAATGTTAAAGGGCGTGTAGTCTTCTTCGTTGAGGTTGTACCATTCGAGCTCGCGGTATGCGGTGATCGACGTCAGTGTGTACTCGTTGCCCATATCGTAATCGAAAGTGAGCGAGGTACCCCAGAATTCACGGTCTTCTTGTTCCTGAGCGTCGTGGGCCACTTCGCGCGGCTTTGGCGCACTGGTGTAGCTCTTTTGGCCAAAGGCTAAACCCACGCCCGAATCCTCAATGATTCCCTCGCCATTAGTGCCACGGGCTGATTCATCGAGGTAGTCGAAACTGAAATTGACCTCCAAATCATCCGAAGGCAGATAGCGGAGTTTGGCCCGTGAGGTGAAGCGATCGACACCGTTTAGATCTTCGTTCAAGAAAATATTATCGATGAATCCATCTTGATCCATCTTGGTCATCGCTAGGCTACCAAACAAATTGTCCGCCAAAGCGCCACTGAAATAACCTTGAAACTGCGTCAAGTTGTAGTTGCCAACTTCGGCACCTAGGCTGACCTCGGTCTCCTCGGTAGGCTTGCGCGTATTGATGCTGATTGCACCCGATATGCTATTGATGCCGAACAACGTACCTTGAGGTCCGCGCAGAATTTCTACGCTCTCAATGCCTTGTAAGTCGGCGTCGAATGAGCCCGAGCGACCCAAAAACACTCCGTCGATATACACACTCGCTCGGGCGTCAAATCCAGGGTTTCGTGAGAAGCTGCCCACACCACGAATATTGATCTCACCACGGGTACGGCGACTGCCCCGACCAAAATTGAGTGATGGCGCAAAGTTCTCCATATCGGCCAGGGTATTGCCACCGACACGCTCAATCATGGTCTGGCTGAATGCGGTAATCGCAATCGGTACATCCTGAAGATTTTGGGTTCGCTTTTGCGCGGTCACCACAATTTCTTCCAGCATTCCGCCCTGTGCACCGGCAAATGCAGGAATACTGGCGGCCACAATTGCAGCACCGAGGCGCGAGAGTTTCAGATTTCTGAACATTAAGACAGTCCCCTTTAGATTTTGATAGCGTAGTCGTCGTTATTGTGGTGTGTTGGATTATAGTTACTGCGCTGACTCCCTCTTGGGGCCGCGTCCGTGGCATGCAACTACACGTCAAAATGATACATTTGTCAAGATTAATGAGAGGTTCTTGTCACACGTTAGCGACGCCAAAACGGATAACCTCAAAAGACGTTGAGGTTGAAGTTGAAGTGGAAGTGGAAGTGGAAGTGGAAGTGGAAGTTGAATAAGGCTCAAACTCACTCACTATGTCCCATCAAAATCCTACCGCCGGCGCCGAACAAACTCAGCAACACACCCCGATGATGCAGCAATACTTCGCCATTCAAAGCGATCACCTGCGGGAAATGCTGTTCTACCGAATGGGGAACTTCTACGAGCTATTTTTCGAGGAAGCTAAGGTCGCAGCCGAGGTCCTCGATATCACGTTAATCGCCCGGGGAAAATCAGCCGGGGAACCCATTCCCATTGCCCGGGGTGGGCCGCAAATAAGTAGCGCAGGGGAAAGGGAAGCTGATGACCCACTGGCGAAGCGGGACATCGGGAAATACCTCATCGGTCAGCAGGGCGGCGGTCTTGGCCATGCGGCGGGCGCTACAACTGGGGCAGAACCCGCGCTTCTTGCAGGAGAACGCCACCAGGCGCTCGAAGTGACACGTATTGCAACGCACGCGAAGAAACCCATACTCGAGGCGACCGCATTTGAGATACGCTTCAAACTCGATGAACATGAGTCGGCAGACTTTTGCCCTGAATTTCCATTTGCTCAACCAGGGCGTGGTAGTGTTTCTCCATGGGTCGGTAGAGCTGAGTTTGCTCTGGGCGATGGCGTTCGTAGGTGGCGTGACCGAGGGTATGCCCATAAACAGGAGCAGCCCCTTCTTCGCCTGATGAAAGCATGCTACGTCGACTCCGACAGAGTTGAAGTCAATCACAGTGGGGCCGAGAGCTTTGGCCAGGGGTTAACTCTGTAAGCCCCTGGTGCGCATCGACATTAACAGGTTCGGATCTATGAATACGGTTGTCAATATCGTCTCACCACTTCTACTCTTTGCATTGACTGGCTTCGCGGTGGTTCGGACTGCCATGATGAGCGTCGAGCAAGTACGTGGGTTGGCTAGGTTTTTGGTGCTAATTGCAATCCCCGCTTTATTGCTGCTATCGCTGGCGTCAATCGATGTCGAAGCCGTGTTAAATCCAACTTTGATGTTGGCTTACGTCGGTATCGGTGCCCCACTTGCTATCTTAGCCTGGTTAATTGTGCGATTTGGCTTGGGAAAACATGGCGTGTGTGCCACAACGGTGGCGTTGGGGGTGGCCATTCCGAATAACGTCATTCTCGGCTACCCCTTAAGCGCTCAATTATTTGGCGATGCGGCGGTGCCAGTATTTGCGTGCGTGCTTTTAATTGAAAACGTCATTTACCTGCCTGCGGCTTACTTGGTCTATGAGTGGATTGAGCAGCGTGGTGCGCTGAGCGTTCGAAGTCTTGCGACCATAGGGTGGCAGGTGGTTGTCAATCCGGTCACGCTGTCTGTGTTGCTGGGCTTAGCGTGCGCTTATTGGTCAATTCAATTGCCCTCGAGCCTAGAGCACGCACTAGAAATGCTGGGTACGGGTGTGACCGGCATGGCGCTGTTTGTGATGGGTGGCATGCTGGCGAGTGCCAGCAAATTGACGCCGGAAGCCGAGGTCTGGGTGGCTGTTGCAATGCGTCTCGTGCTCGCTCCCATTCTGGCCGTCGTTGTATGCGGCACTTTTTTGATTTGGGTGCCGTCGAATGCGGTTTGCTGTTGCTATTGTCGGCCGCCCCCTGTTTTTCTATTTTGCCTGCGATTGCGGCTCCTATGGCGCGGGCCTATTGGGTGCGCGAATTCAGATAACAGGAACGGTTGTCTCGCTGATCACATTGCCGATCATCCTTTACTACGTGTCCACAACGATTTAGCCGTGTTTTCGATTAAGCACGTTGGCAGTATCAACCGCCAGGCGGTTTGAGACGGCGCTGTAAGTCATGTTGCATCGGCGCGATACTGCGCCATGATATGACTGCCCTCAACAAAGGCGCCTGTCACGTCTCCGGCAAGATTGGCAGGTTGCGTCTAGTATGTAATTGCGACCGTCGTTAAGTGATTTGAAGTCCAGGTGATACTGCGTAAATACGTCTTCGTATTGATACCGAATGAACAGCACTTGCTCGGATAAGTTATAGGTTGCGGTGTACTGGGTGGCGGAAGTGATCGGTTGACCGTCAATGATCTGTCCAACCATGCCAATGGGGACAATGGGTAGCGCGCTGTTAATTTTAATGATGCCGTTTAAGTGGCTGGTGGGATCATTGAGGGCCTCGAGCATGTATTTGCCACGAATATAGCGTTGTTCACTGGTGGTATTGCCAGGCGGTGGATGGAGCGCCTGTGTAGTCAGCGGCGCTGTTGGGTTTATTGCGCTCCCAATTTCCCAGGTGAAAGTCAGGTTGGGCTGTTGGTGACCCATTAAACGCGCTGCTGATAGGCCTTGAAGACACCGTTGACGATTTCAATAATAGCCGAGTCACCGCTGGCGTCTTGGATGGCGTAGTGTCCCTCGGCTTTCATCGTTGGGCTCAAGTTACCGCGATAAATGTGCAGCTTTTCCAGGCCAGCTATGGCAGCACCCACGCTGGAGAAATTATCTAGCACGTAGGGAACAATGACCAGATTATTCAGTGACTCGGCAGTTGGCTCAGTCATTGTCTCGTCGCTATCTTCATTGAGCGATAGGGCGCTTATGGATAGGCCGGCCTCGTTAAATCCCTCTACCGCCGTGTCGGCCAGCAAGGTGATCATTAAGCTCGCGTATTTGGAGGTCCAGCGAGCACTGTTGGGCGCATCTCCCGGCTTAAGTAGTGTTGGCCACCGGCTTCAATCAATAGTCGGTTTCGTTGGAAAGTCAAAATCACTGCGCGCTATGAACACCCCATGTTCAGGTGTGGCCCACATGAGCTTGGTGCAGGCTTGTGCTGGTGTAATGCTCAGAAGTGGTAGCAACATTATTTTGCAAACCGTTTTCATTGTTATTCTCCGCTCGTTGTCCGTTACGCTGCGCGTATTAGTCATTAAATCGTTGGAAAAATCCGCCGGCAGGTGGCGGCAGCGCCCCTGTTCCGACTGTAGCTGGGTACTGATGTAGCCCACTGACGCATCGGCGAGGTCTTTGTACAGTCCCGATACCAGCTGGCGGGCCAGCGTTCCCCGCCAGCGATTGGGCAGCAAATCTTCGGGTAGTGGGGTGTCGCGTAGCAAAATCCTCCGGTAGTCGTGTATTAGCAGTAGTCGTGCTTGAAAGGCTTGGTCGGGTGAGGGTGAATGTCCCTTGTCGAGGCTCTGGCGAAGCGGTTTGAAGCGTTTGATGAGGGCATCGTACTGCTCTGCCAAGTCATCGAGGTGCCAACTCTCGCTCACTGTGCGGCGCAGCTGTTTTTTTAGCGTCATGGGAGAGGTCAAGGCATTCATCAAAATAATGCCTTCGCCCAAGTCAAATTCATCCAACAAATCCTGGATGGCCATTTCATCACCACCCGGGCGTGCATAAGTCCCGGGCGTGAGCGCTCTAAACCCAAGCCAGTTGAGACTTCGACGGACTGGGTCGCTTTTTTCTTCAGGCACATCGACAAGCAAAAGTAATTGCCAGAAGTGCCGCGCCAGAGCTCCGCGTCGCTGCTGTAAATCCGTTGAGCCGCGCGCTGGTATTCTTGACTGCCCGTGTCGGTAAATCGGTAAAAGCTTTTACGACCGGCGCGCTCAACATCGAGCCAGTTCTCTTTAACCAGTCGAAACACGGATGTACGTACCAAGCGGTCGTTAACACCCAGTCCGTCAAATGCACTGGCGATGCTGCCCAGCCAAATCTGGCGCCCGTGCTGCGAGACGACATCCCCAAATAGGGTGACGATAAGTGATTTTGCCCGCATGGGTTGACGCGCCTTGAAGGCGTCGATGACCGGCCCAAGTGATTTATCGAAACTCATTAGCACCTCAGTGAGTGATGCGCGTGTGGCATCACAACAATTTGATACAAAAATCTTGAAATTGCCAATAGTTTTGTTTTACTTTGCACATATTCCAATAACATAAGCCTAAATGGAAGTGGCAGTGACTGCAGATCTTTTTTCATCGCTAGCGGGTGTACGCCGGGTTTCACGCGATCAACTCGAAGCGCTTCAGCTCACGCGCTTGCGGGAAACATTGGCGCATGTGTATACCCAATTCACCTGTTTACCGCACTAAATTCGACGCGGCGGGTGTGCGGCCTACCGACTTAAACGATCTCTCTGACCTGGCAAAGTTTCCGTTCACCACCAAGCAAGATCTGCGTGATCACTATCCGTTTGGACTGTTCTCGACGCCAATGGATCAAGTCGTGCGAGTGCATGCATCGAGTGGTACCACAGGTAAACCCACAGTGGTGGGCTACACCCGCGAGGATATCGATCACTGGGCCACGTGTGTTGCGCGCTCCATCGAGGCCGCGGGGTGGACGGCCTGGGGATCGTGTTCAGGTGGCCTATGGCTACGGTTTGTTCACGGGCGGTCTGGGTGCGCACTATGGTGCCGAGAAGCTGGGCTGCACGGTGATACCCATGTCAGGGGGGCAAACCGAGAAACAGGTTCAGCTACTTCAAGATTTTGAATCCGACATTATGATGGTCACGCCCTCGTACATGTTAAATATTGCAGACGAGATAGAACGTCAAGGCATCGATCCCAACAGCCTGAAATTGCGAGCAGGCATTTTTGGTGCAGAGCCTTGGACTGATGCCATGCGTAAGACGATTGAGGCGCGCATGGGTATCGATGCCACCGATATTTATGGCCTATCGGAAGTTATGGGGCCCGGTGTCGCACAAGAGTTTGTCGAGTCAAAAGATGGTCCAACGATTTGGGAGGATCATTTCTACCCGGAAATTATTGACCCGGATACCGGCGAAGTACTCGCCGACGATGCTGACGGTGAACTGGTGTTTACCAGTCTGAGCAAGCGCGCATTTCCGGTGATTCGCTACCGCACGCGTGATCTCACGCGTCTGTTGGCGGGTTCTGGCTGTGTTATGCGTCGCATGGCTAAGATTACTGGGCGATCTGATGACATGCTCATCGTCAGAGGCGTAAATGTGTTTCCGTCACAAATCGAAGAACAGCTACTTAAATTTGATGTGCTCGCGCCTCACTACCAGATTGAATTGGCCAAAAAGGGCAATATGGATGCGGTAACTATTCACATTGAGCCCGTTGAGGATGCCGGTGAGGAGCAGGTTGCCAATGCTGCCAAGGAACTTGCGCACCAGATTAAGACGTTTATTGGTATTAGCAGCAGCATGCAAGTGCATCCCGCTGGGGGAATCCCGCGCTCAGAAGGCAAGGCGAAGCGGGTAATTGATAAGCGGTAAGTGTGTGTGACACAACAGGTAATAAAGGGCACCACTGTGAGTGGCTGCTTTGAGGGTGGGGGCTTCGGCCATCAAAACCCGCGGTAGGGCAACACAAGACAACAATAATGTTTCATCACAACTCAGGAGCAACACTTATGATCAAGCACAAACCTTTAACACTCGCTTGTCGAGGAGCATTGGCGTCAGTGGCGGGCGTTGGTTCGCTTATGCTGCTGCCCAGTGCCGCGGCATTGGCGCAAAGTGGGCAGCTCGAGGAGGTCATCGTTACCTCTAACTACCGAGAGGAAAGTCTGCAGGACATTCCCGTTGCGGTGACCGCTATTGATGGCGATTTGATGGCTCGCGAAGATATCGTGGATCTCGCTGGCATCTCTTACAACACGCCTATCTTTAGCTTTACCGAATTTGCGCCTGGACAGACACTACCCGTTATGCGTGGTATCAGTTCGTCTGACGACGGTGCTGGTTTGGATAACTCTATCGCCATCTTCTTAGACGGTGTGTACATCGGTCGAGGTGCAGGCAACAACTTTGAAATGTTCGACGTTGAACGCGTCGAAATTGTGCGCGGCCCACAGGGAACGCTGTTTGGTCGTAATGCAATCGGTGGCGCCGTTTTGGTAAACACCAAAAAGCCTAACGCCGAAGAGGTTGAGGGCAAAGTGTCTGTTACCGCCGGTAATTACGGCATCTTCAGGGCACAAGGTTATGTTTCGGGTCCCCTGTCTGACACGGTGAGCGGTAAATTAGTCGCTTCGGTACGACAGCACGATGGCTTTGTTGATAACGTCGTTCTTGGTACCGAACTGCAGGACGAGGACAATCAGTCGGTGCGCGGCGCATTGATGTGGTCGGGTGACAGTAGCGAGTGGATCCTGTCGGCCAACTATAGCGAAGATGACCGTGCCGACATGGGGCGAACTCCTATTGTCGATAAAGCACCGCTACAAGCTATCTTGCAGCAAAATGGCATTGAGGGTGGTGCGCGCGGTACGCCACGCAAACAAGCGTCGCCATACGATGGCTACTCCGAACGGGAAATCAGCGGCGTGTCGTTAACCGGAAACATCGAATATGAGTCGGGCACCCTCACCTCGATCACGGCCTTCCGAAACGTCGAAACCGAGTGGCAGATGTCATCCATTGGTGCCGGTGTGGGCGGTTTGGGTTTACCTTTTGATGAGGTTGTGGACGACATCGAAGAATCGGTCGATACGTTCTCGCAGGAGCTACGCTGGACCTCAAATCTAGATGGGCCGTTCAACTACACGGCTGGCCTGTACTACTTTGAAGAAGAGACCGACCGTACCGAGATTTTCCGTACGACTGCGGCGGGTGAATACAATGACCCATCGCTGCCGTTTCGGGTAACTGACCCCGGTTCGCAAGCCATTTTTGGTAATGACTACACGCGCACCGCTAACGAAACCACCAGCTTTGCGGTATTCGCGCAGGGTGATTGGGAGCTGTCTGACAAGCTGACTGTCACTGCCGGTATTCGCTACACCAAAGACGAAAAAGACTACACCGCCGTTGCGGTTAACTGCGGCATGGTCGACAGTGGCGCTGAGTCAATTGTAGGCACCCAGTTCGAAAAATGGGCCGACTGTGGTGGCGTGGGAGCCTCTGGCTTGAACATCATTGCTGAGACCTTCGAGGTAAACCCGTCAGATAGCTGGGATGATATTTCGCCCAAACTTGCTGTTCAGTACTTTGCATCCGATTGTACGATGATTTATGCCACCGCTTCAAAGGGCTTTAAGTCGGGCGGCTTCGCGGGTTCACAAGGTGTTGAATCAGCCGCAAGCAACCCTGTGGATCAAGAGACCGCGTACAATTATGAGATTGGCGTTAAGTCAGATTTGACCGACTCGGTGCGTATTAACGCTACGGCGTTTTACATGGACTACCAGGATCTGCAGGTGGTGCGTTTTGGTCCCGTTGAGGGCTCGGAATTTGGTACTTTCCAGACCACTAACGTGGGTACGGCGGATATTCAGGGCTTTGAGCTTGAGGGCACGTTTGTGCTGACCGATAGCTTGCGCTTTGATGGCTTCATCGCCTGGCTAGATACCGAGGCAAGCGATCTGTTCATCAACGGCGGTGATTACTCGGGTAAAACTCTGGGTGGTGCGCCTGAATTGTCGTACAACGTGCGCGCTTTCTATGAAACAACCACGTCTTTCGGTGATGTTGATGCGTCGCTGACCGTCGCTTATGAGGACGAAAGCCGTCGTGACTTTGTAGAGACGATCGTATTAAGGTGGACGAGCGTACCCTGGTAGATGGTCGTCTGGCTTGGACAAACACCGCGGGTAATTTAGGAAGTGGCATTGTGGGGTAAAAACCTGACTGATGAAGACTACATATCGCACATGTATGTCATTGGTCCGGGCGGTATTGGTGTTTGGGGTGCTCCCCGCACCTACGGTGTGACTGGAACGTTAAAGTTCTAACGTCACACCCCGAAAAAGGCCGCTGTTGCGGCCTTTTTTCTAACTGACTATCCAGTAAGACAACCCTCGAGGGGAGAGGTAAGCAAATAATGGTAAAGCAAATGGCTTGGTTAACGGCGTTAATGGCTGCCTGTGTGCTGACGGCATGTGGCGGCGAGCAAGTATCGGATGGCAGCGAGGTTCAAATTGAAAAACGCCTCGAACTGACCGGTGAGCCGGTAGTGGATAGACCGGTCAGTGTAAAGATATATCGAGATACTTACGGCGTTCCTCATGTCTTTGCTGATAGTAACTATGGGGTTTATTTTGGTTATGGTTACGCGGTTGCGCAGGATCGTCTGTTTCAAATGGAGATGCTCAAGCGTACTGCCCAGGGACGTGTGGCAGAGGTGCTGGGTGTTGATTATGTCCAACTCGACAAAAAGCTGCGCGCCCAATATGACCATGATTTAGTCACCCAGCAGGTGGAATCACTGAGTACTAAAGACCTCGATATTCTGGCGGGCTATGCGGCCGGGGTGAACGCCTATCTCGAGGAGTTGGGGCAGGGTGACGCTATGGCGACAGAGCTGCCAAAACCCTTTTACGATTTTGACTTTCAGCCCACGCGGTGGACCGCCTTTGATGTTGCCAGTATTTTTGTGGGCTCTATTGGCCATCGCTACGCCGACTTTAACAGCGAACGCGATAACCTAACGTTCCTACGTGCCATGGAAGCCCAGCATGGTAAGGCAACCGCATGGCAACTCTTTAACGCTGCCAAGTGGTTACGCGATGACACATCGCCCACGACGGTGCCTCGCCAGTCGCCCGTGGATACGACACACGCTGCGCGTCCGGCTTACCTCGATGAGCAACCCGAAGCGCCGCCCGCCGTCGCCCACATTGTGTTCGATGCAGCCGGCGGTTTTGCCGGTTTAAGCAATGCCTCGCCGGCATTGGATGGCTTGTTTAAGTCTCAGCTTGCCGAAAATGGCTTTGAGTCCCACGCCGAATATTCACCCGCGAGTAACTATTGGGCCATGACAAACCTGAGCGATGCCCGTGCAGCGCTTCTTAATGGGCCTCAGTTCGACTTTGCAACACCGAGCTACGTATACGCTATTGGTTTGCACGGCGGTGATTTTGATGTTGTGGGCAACACGCTGTTAGCGTTGCCCAGTCTGCTATTTGCACACAACAACCACATTGCCTGGGGTAGTACCGCAGGCATCTCCGATTTAACCGATGAATATTGGCTAGCGCTGAATCCTGATAACCCCAATCAATATTGGTATGGCGGGGAGTGGCGCGATTTTGAACTTACCGAGCAACGAATAAAGGTGAGAGATCAACAAGATTCCATGGTTACAGCGCGCCGAGCGGTGCAAGGGATGGTTCAGTCTTGGGACCCCGATACGGGTGTCGCCTGGGTGAGAGCGCGGGCCTGGGAAGGGCTGGCAGTTCAGGACCTGTTGACTTGGGTATGGCTGGCAACAGATCAAACCATTGATCAGGCCGAAGAACGCCTTGCCGGCAAGTCTACCAACATCAATATGTATACCATGGACAAAGCAGGGCGCATTGGTTACGTGCACTCGGGTAAATATCCCCAGCGTCAAAAGGGCCACGATCCGCGCTTACCGGCACCGGGCGATGGTCGTTTCGACTGGCAGGGCTTGCGTCCTTACATAGACAACCCAAAGATCAAAGACCCCGAGCAAGGCTACATCGTCAACTGGAATAATCGTCCGGCCAATAACTGGATAAGTTCAGACCTATGGCCTTACACCTGGTCCCGAGCCGATCGCGTTCATATTCTTATTGATGAATTGTAGGCAATGAAGGGAGGTACCGTCGCCGATCTTGCGGATATCAACACGCGCAGTGCCTTTGAGGATGTTAACCACCGATACTTGCTACCGCACCTTAATACGGCGATAGCTGAGTCTCCTATTTCCGATCAAACTCGACAGGCTGTAGAGATGATTAATGGTTGGGATAAATACTGGATGGCAGACGTGGCGGGCAAGTTTGGTCCGGCCAATGCACTAATGGAAGCGTTTTTACGCCACCTTAATCGCCAAGTGTTTCTCGATGACGTTGGCGAGGCGTTCTTTCATCTATTTGCGGCAACCAATTACCCCAATAATCCCTTGGGTGCATCTTTGGGGACGCCGGTGGGGGTACGTAGTTTCGTTAAGTATGTCGACGATCTCACCAGCCCCAGTGGGCCTAGCTATGATTGGCTCAACGGCGAGAGCGTCAACAAGGTGGTGCTTGGGTCGTTTTTGCTGGCGATTGAGGAGCTATCAGCTGAGCAGGGGGACGATATGAGCGCATGGCGTCTCGATGCCGCTCCCATGGCATGGCAACCCTTTAATTTCCGTGGCGTGCCACAGGCCAGTATCGAAAACACGGTTTCCTCTGTCACCTATCAGAACCGAGGCACCGGAAAACAACGTTTTTGTGGCCACAGGTAATGGCATTGAGGCACGTGACGTGAACCCACCCGGCCAAGGCGGACACCTCGCCGCTGATGGGTCACCTCAGAAAGCGTATAAAGATCAGATGGCGTTGTATAACAGCTTTGATTATAAAACTTTGCCGTTTTCCGAGTCTGCGGTACAGGCCATGGCCGCCGAGATCATTGAGTTAAGCCTCCGGCCCTAGTTTGCAGGGTGCTTTGATGCACCCTGCCAAACAGTACGCCACAGCCCTTTCCGCTACTCGGGCGTGGGCTGGCACGGATAAGCGTTTCAATCGCCTGTGCAATGGCGAGTAATTGCCGGTCACTATTGACCGGCCCGTCAATCTCAATGCCCACAGGTAAGGCCCCATTGGGCCCATGGACCGGAATACTGATGCCGGGAATGCCTGCATTAGACCCCGGGTCGGTGTTGCGGATATAGGTAGGGAAGGTTGGCACCTGGGTGTCATTTAACTGCACGGTTTCCAATGACGTTGTAATCGGCTGCGCTTCTATGGGCGTTGTCGGGAACAAAATGGCAGCGACGTCGTGGGTGGCAAAGTAGTCAGCATAGGCTGCTTGCAGTGCCGCGCGATGTTCCCCTACGGCTGCCTTATAAGTGACCTGATCAATAACCCCAATGAGTGCGTCTGAGACAACGGCCTTAACATCGGGGCTAGCTATTTGTGCAATGAAAGCGTCAATCGATACGCCCGGCAGATGAGGGGCAACATAATCTCGAAGTAGTTTATTGGTTGCGAATAAACCCACCGGAAAGCCCACGGCATTGTTGAGCGCACCGATGTTAGGTAGGTCGGCCTCGATCAAGACGACACCCGCCTTGGCGAGCTGATCTAGCACCCGCGCGGTTGTGGTTGCCACGTGGTCGCTCAATTGCGCATGAAAATAGTCCTTTGGGAACCCCAATGCGGAGCCCTCTAGCGAGATGGTTGCTAACGTTGATACCGGATTGCCCGCGAGGATGTCATCGAGTAGCGCCGCGGTCGCAACATCGTTAGTGATTGGGCCGGCGGTATCACGGGTGGTTGAAATTAAGGTCATACCGCTGTTGGGATAGCGCCCCGTGCTTGGCCTAAACCCAACCAAGCCGTTAAGGGCGGCCGGAATACGTACTGATCCGCCGGTATCGGTGCCAATGCCCGCGTCTATCTCTCCAAGCGCCACAGCAACCGCGGTACCACCGCTACTCCCCCCCGCGATGAGTGTAGGGTCAACGGCATTGCGAACAACACCATAGGCACTGTTTGCGCTGGTGATGCCGTAGGCAAGTTCATGGAGGTTATTTTTGCCAACAATCGCTGCGCCTGCTGCAAGTAGTCGCTCAATAATCGCGGCATCAGCACCGGGTACAAACTGGTCAAGGGCCGGTGTGCCCGCGGTGTTGGGTACCCCCGCTACGTGTATGTTGTCCTTGATGCCCAGTCGCATGCCATCCAACGGACCAGAATGGGTTGGTAAGCGCTCAAATTGCGTGATGAAGCTCGCTTGCGTTGTTGTTTGTGTCTCGGGTGTGCCGGGTGACACGTGGTAATACGATGGCGGTTCTGGCGTTGCAGAGGTTTCGGTTTGATCGTTACTTTGTCGCTCGCTACACCCCGACGCCAGCGCTCCTGCAGCGAGTAAGCCCGCTCCAAGTACGATACGGCGCGTTGTCGATGGTTGTTTTTTTATCGTCATTTGATCGGTTCTCTCGGGTTCTTTGACTAACAATACCCAGAATCTCTAACGAATGAAACATTACAAATGTTTTGGAATTTATTAAATTTGTGTATCATATTGGCCAGACAAAAAACTAATCATCTGGGGATTGTCAATGAAGCTGAAAAGCTACGTATCGGGAAGCTGGGTAGAAGGTGCGGGAGACGGCCGGACCGTGTTGGACGCTGTTCGTGGTGGTCCAGTTTGCCAGGTTACCAGTGACGGCATCGATATGGCGGCGGCGGTTCGATACGCCCGAGACGTGGGTGGTAGTAAATTGCGCGCCATGACATTTCATGAGCGCGCCGCCTCACTCAAGGCAATGGCCAAGCACCTGATGGAGAAAAAAGAAGACTTCTATCAGTTGTCGTTTCAGACGGGTACCACCCGCGCCGATGCCTGGCCAGACATTGAGGGCGGTATTGGTACGGTCTTTAGCTATGCCAGTATCGTTAACCGAGAGTTTCCCAACGACACGGTATTCGTCGAGGGCCCCATCGAGCGTCTGTCCCGGGAAGGGTCATTTATTGGGCGGCATATCCTCACGCCCAAAGCCGGTGTTGCTGTACATATCAATGCCTACAATTTCCCTGTCTGGGGCATGCTAGAAAAAATAGCGCCGTGTCTGGCAGCCGGGATGCCGGTTATTGTCAAGCCTGCAACGCCAACCGCGTATTTAACCCAGGCGGTAGTGGCGGAGATCGTTGCTTCGGGTACCCTGCCGGAAGGGGCAATTCAACTGGTTTAGGTAGCACCGGTGATCTGTTTGATCACCTCAATGAGCAGGATGTGGTCACTTTTACCGGTTCGGCAAGCACAGGCCAGGCGCTAAAAAATCATGCCAATATCATTGCCCATAGCATTCCGTTCACCATGGAGGCTGACTCACTCAATTGTGCCATCCTTGGGCAGTCGGTTAAGCCCGACGACGAAGAATTTAGTATTTTCATTAAGGAAGTGGTCCGTGAGATGACCACCAAAGCCGGCCAAAAATGTACCGCCATTCGGCGGGTCATTGTTCCCGAAGAGAGCATTGATGCCGTTATTGCCGCGCTCTCCTCAAAACTTGCCAATGTTGTACAGGGCGACCCGGCACTCGATGGCGTACGGCTAGGTGCGCTAGTCAGTGCCGAACAAGCCGCCGATGTTCAGGACAAAGTCGCTCAGCTCAGTCAGGAGGCAGAGATTGTGTTTGGTGGCGGCGACGTAACTGAGCTTCAAGGCCTGGACAATAATGCCGGCGCTTTCTCGGCAACCCTATTGCGCTGTAACGCTCCCCTGAGTGCCACGCTTGTGCACAGCGTCGAGGCCTTTGGTCCGGTTGCTACTGTCATGCCTTATCAAAACCTAGGTGAAGCCGTGGAGTTGGCGCGCCGGGGACAGGGTTCGCTGGTCGGGTCCGTTTATACCCATGACGAAGGTGAAGCGCGCGCGTTGGTGCTGGGTGCAGCGGCGTGGCATGGACGTCTATTGGTACTTAATCGTGATTGCGCCAAAGAGTCAACGGGTCATGGTTCGCCACTGGCTAACATGATTCACGGTGGTCCGGGCAGAGCAGGAGGTGGCGAGGAATTGGGCGGTGCCCGCGCCGTCAAGCACTACATGCAGCGAACGGCTATTCAAGGTTCGCCCACGACGCTTATGGCCATTACCAACGAATACCATGAGGGTGCAAAAGTCATTACCGACAAGGTGCATCCTTTCAAAAAGTATTTTGAGGAGCTGCAGATTGGCGAGACGCTCGTCACCCATCGTCGAACTGTTACAGAAGCGGATATTGTCAATTTTGGTTGCTTAAGCGGTGATCATTTCTATGCGCATTTTGATGAAATTGCAGCAAAGGACTCCTTTTTGGTCAGCGTGTGGCGCACGGTTACTTTGTGATTTCCGCCGCCGCTGGCATGTTTGTCGATCCTGCACCAGGCCCAGTTATCGCGAATTACGGTCTCGACAATTTACGCTTTGTAGAACCGGTTCCGGCTGGTACGACCATTCAGGTAAAGCTTACGGTGCGACGTAAAATCAAGAAGGCTCGCCGAGGCGATGAGAAGCCCAATGGCGTTGTTGCATGGGCTGTAGAGGTCACTAACCAAAACCAGGAGCTTGTGGCGGTTTATGACATTTTGACTTTGGTTGAGCGGCGCGAGGATTAGTGATGGCGTATCAAGACATTTGTTTTGAGGTGGCCGATGGCGTTGCCTGTCTAACCCTCAACCGCCCCGATAGTTTAAATAGCTTTACCGCAGCAATGCATGCAGAAGTCTCCGAGACGCTGGAGCTGGCGGCGACCGATTCAACCATACGCGCCGTGGTCATTACCGGCGCCGGTCGCGGTTTTTGTGCCGGGCAGGATCTCAATGACCGCAATATTGCTCCGGGTGAGCGAGTGGATTTGGGCGACTCGGTAGAGGCCTATTATAACCCGCTTATTCGCCGTATAACCGCTATGGAAAAGCCCGTGATTTGTGCGGTGAACGGCGTGGCTGCTGGTGCTGGCGCCAATATTGCCTTGGCGTGCGATTTGGTGTTTGCCGCGCGCTCTGCAAAGTTTGTCGAGTCCTTTGCCATGCTGGGTCTGATACCCGATTCGGGTGGCACTTGGCACTTGCCGCGCCTGGTAGGTATGGCCCGTGCCAAGGGCATGGCCATGCTGATGCCCAAGGTTAGCGCGGAGCAAGCAAAGGAGTGGGGCCTGATATGGGAAGTGGTCGACGATGACGCGCTCATGGACACCGTCATGAATCTTGCACGGCATCTTGCTACACAACCCACCAAAGGATTTGCCCTCACCAAACAAGCTTTTGCAGCCTCGATGACTAACACCCTCGATGAGCAATTGGAGCTTGAGAAATCGCTGATGCGCACCGCGGGGTTCACCGATGACTATGCGGAGGGTGTGAAGGCTTTTCTTGAAAAGAGACCGCCCCAATACCGAGGTCAATGATTGTGGATGCTGACGCTATTGCTCAACGCGCGGCCCAGGCCATGTGGTCTGAGGACCGCGCAACGAATGGACTGGGAATGTCACTTGAGGAAGTCCGTGCCGGTTACGCCCGAATCAGCATGACGGTCCGTGATGACATGGTTAACGGGCACAATATTTGTCATGGTGGCTTTATTTTTGCACTGGCCGATAGCGCCTTTGCTTTCGCCTGCAACAGCAGGAACCTTGTTACTGTAGCGTCCGGTGCTCGCATAGATTTTATCCGTTCAGCCCATTTAGGAGAGGCGCTATATGCCGTCTCAACAGTCGTTCACCAAGGCAAGCGCAGCGGTATTTACGATTCGGTGGTCTACAACCAAAACGACGAGATTATTGCCCAGTTTCGTGGCAACTCAGCGACCATCGGTGGTCCGCTGGTGACCGATTTAGAAGGAGAAACCGAGGAATGACTGACGCGTTCATATGCGATGCGATTCGTACGCCCGTTGGCCGCTACGGTGGTGCTTTATCGACGGTACGTACCGACGATCTAGGTGCGGTGCCGATTAGGGCCTTGCTCCATCGTAATGCTCAAGTCGATTGGGAAGCACTGGATGACATCTGGTATGGCTGCGCGAACCAGGCAGGCGAAGATAATCGTAATGTCGGGCGAATGAGTGCATTGCTCGCGGGTGTGCCCACCTCGGTGCCCGCAGTCACGGTTAACCGCCTATGTGGATCGGGAATGGATGCCATTGGTAGTGCGGCGCGAGCGATCAAGGCGGGTGAAGTGGCTATGGCAATCGCCGGTGGCGTTGAGTCCATGAGTCGAGCGCCCTTTGTTTTTGGCAAGGGCACCTCTGCCTTCGATCGCAACATACAAACCTACGATACAACCATTGGCTGGCGATTTATTAATCCGGCTTTTCAGAAGCAATGGGGTGTGGACTCAATGCCGGAAACGGCTGAGAACGTTGCCGAGCAATTTGCTATTGCCCGCGCCGATCAAGATGCATTTGCTCTGAGATCGCATCAACGCGCCATCGCTGCGCAGGATGCCGGTGTGCTGGCAGAAGAGATTGTTGAAGTCGTCATACCTCAGCGCAAGAAGGATCCCATGACGGTTACGGTAGATGAGGGGCCCCGTAGGGATACATCGCTTGAATCGCTGTCGCGGTTACCCACGCCGTTTCGTGAGGGGGGTGCGGTTACCGCGGGTAATGCGTCGAGCGTCAATGACGGCGCGTGTGCGTTACTCATTGCCTCTGAGGCAGCAGCACAGCAACAGGGTCTTACGCCGTCGGCACGTATTGTAGCAATGGCAACCAGCGGTCTAGAGCCCCGTATCATGGGTTTTGGTCCCTTTGAGGCGAGTCAAAAAGCACTAAAATTAGCGGGGCTCGCCATCGATGATATCGATGTGATTGAGTTGAACGAGGCCTTTGCAGCCCAGGGGCTCGCAGTTACGCGCGCGCTTGGACTCGCTGATGACGCGGCGCACGTCAACCCTAACGGTGGTGCGATTTCTATTGGTCATCCACTGGGTATGAGCGGCGCACGACTCGTGACTACCGCTATGTATGAATTGAAGCGTCGAGGAGGGCGGTACGCTCTCTGCACGATGTGTATTGGCGTAGGGCAGGGTATTGCCCTGGTGATTGAACGTATTTAAAGACAGGAGCACACACATGGCTGACAACATTGTCTCGCTACCGAATGAAGAGCAGTTCCAGGCGCGCATTGATGCTGAGGAAAAAATTGAGCCCAAGGATTGGATGCCAGAGAAATACCGCCAGAATCTTATCCGTCAGATCTCCCAGCATGCTCACTCTGAGGTGATTGGCGAGCAGCCTGAGGGCAATTGGATAACACGTGCGCCAACCCTTGAGCGCAAAGCGATATTACTGGCTAAGGTTCAGGATGAGGCGGGTCATGGTTTGTACCTCTACAGTGCCGCTGAGACATTAGGTATCACCCGTGAAGAACTGATAGATCGGCTGCACAAAGGCGTGAGTAAGTACGCTTCTATTTTTAACTACCCATCATTGACCTGGGCCGACATTGGCGCAATTGGTTGGCTTGTCGATAGCGCTGCCATCGTCAATCAGGTGTCTTTGCAAAATACTTCCTACGGCCCCTACGCCCGCGCCATGGTCCGTATTTGCAAAGAAGAGAGTTTCCATCAACGCCAGGGCTACAACATCATGATGGTGCTTATGCAGGGCTCAGAGGAGCAAAGAGCGATGGCGCAGGATGCCATGAATCGCTGGTGGTGGCCCGCGCTCATGATGTTTGGCCCGCACGACGGTGAATCGGCACACTCAGCGCAATCCATGAAGTGGAAGATCAAGCGCCGGAGCAACGATGACCTGCGCCAGCAGTTTGTGGATCAGGCGGTGCAGCAGGCCCATGCCATTGGCTTGACGGTGCCCGACCCTGATTTGAAATGGAATGAGGCGCGCAGCCACTACGACTTCGGTGCGATTGACTGGGAAGAGTTCCAGCGCGTGATTGCAGGCAACGGACCCTGTAATCGTCAGCGCCTCGCGCATCATATTCAAGCGCATGAGGAAGGTAAGTGGGTGCGTGACGCCATGGCTGCCTTTGAAGCAAAGCGTCGTCGCAACCAGCGCGCCGATGTCGCGTAATTTGATGGAAACGACTTATGGCTGATCATTTACAACTCTTTGAAGTTTTTATTCGCTCACGGCGGGGGCTAGACCATAAGCACGTAGGGTCCCTGCATGCTGACGATCATGAGCAGGCTTTGGCATACGCACGCGACGTGTACACGCGCCGCGGCGAGGGTGTGAGTATTTGGGTCGTGGCATCTAAAGACATCACAGCGTCTCAGGAGTCTGACTGCGATAGCTTCTATGATCCCCTAGACGACAAGCCCTATCGTCATGCATCGATGTACGAGTTACCTGAGGGAGTCGATAGTCTGTGACGGATACGCAAAATCTTGTGCGCTATGTGCTGCGTCTGGGTGACGATGCGCTGGTGATGGGGCATAGACTGTCTGAGTGGACGAGCCGCGCACCCTTTCTAGAAGAAGATCTCGGGCTCACCAATGTGGCACTGGATTTCGTCGGCCGCGCGCGCATGTTTTATCAATACGCGGCACAGTTGACCGGAGGAGACGCCACGGAAGACATGTTTGCTTACACCGCGACGTGCGGGAGTTTAGCAATTTATTGATTTGTGAACTGCCTCGGGTGATTTTGCTTTTACCATCACCCGACAGTTTTTATACGACGCCTTTGCACTGCCGTTTCTCCAACAGCTCAGACAAAAAAGCAGCGATAGCCAGCTTGCCGCCATTGCTGCCAAGGCGGAGAAGGAGAGCACCTACCACCTGCGGCGTAGCAAAGAGTGGGTGATGCGATTGGGCGATGGTACTGAAGAGTCGACAACGCATGCTTGACGCGCTCGATCAACTCTGGGGTTACACGGCGGAGCTGTTTGAGGTGGATGACCTCGAGCAGGACCTGATTGATGCAGGTATTGCAGTGGACAGTCGAGCGCTGCAAGCAACATGGTTGAATACCGTATCGGAAACCCTGACCGCGGCCACCTTGGAGGTGCCTGAAACCACGTGGACCGCCAATGGCGGGCGCTCAGGTATTCACACCGAGTCTGGGGGTATTTACCGTGGCCGAGCTGCAGTATATGCAGCGCGCCTGTCCAGGACTGCGCTGGTAATGCAAAGCATCCCGGCGACCGGTGTATCGGTGATTCCCACGCTCCCGCAGGAAGAGTACGAGCGCCGTCAGCGCAGATCCCAGTCAACTTGCGCTGACATCTGGGCCATCCTTGACGCGGTGATGGACCCTGAGATCCCGGTGATTTCTATCTACGAGCTTGGTGTTCTGCAGGACGTAAGTTACGACGGCGAAAGGGTGACGGTGTTACTGACGCCCATTTTACACCGGTTGTCCTGCCTTAAATGTAATGGAAGAGGATGCGCGTGAAGCACTCGCTAGCGCGGGTTATGACCATGTCGATGTCAGCATCCGTTTGGCACCAGCATGGACTACTGCGTGGCTAACCCCGAGGCCCGGGAGAAAATGGCTAGTTATGGCGTCGCCGCCCCTAATGGCGATTCTCCCAAGTGCCCACAATGCGCCAGTGAACGGGTGAGCGTTATCAGTGAGTTCGGCTCCACCGCATGCAAGGCCCTCTATAAATGCCACGCCTGTGGCGAGCCTTTTGATCTTTTCAAGGCTATTTAGACATGAATACAGCTGCTGCTTATCACACGTTGACCGTGTCCGATGTTTCACCGGAGACTGATCAGGCCATTTGTGTCGGCTTTGAAGTGCCCGAGGATCTGCAGGACACCTTTGCATTCAAGCCCGGTCAGTATTTAACGCTGCGGGCGACGATAGATGGTGAAACAGTGGCGCGCTCGTACTCCATATGTGTTGGACCCGATAGGAACGAGCTCAAGGTGGCTATTAAGCGCGTTGAGGGTGGTATGTTCTCAAACTATGCCAATGACAACCTTGTTCCCGGTAGTGCCATCGAGGTGATGCCACCTCAGGGTCATTTTTGCGTTGACCTTGACCCGTCGCATACCCACTAACTACCTGTTTATTGCTGCAGGCTCGGGCATCACACCTATTCTTTCCAATATAGAAGCCGTACTCGATGCCGAGCCCAAAGCCAGGTAACGCTGCTCTATGGCAATCAGCGCACCAGTACTATGATGTTTAGGCAAACACTCTCGTTTTTAAAAAATCGTTACCTTGAGCGCTTTCACTGGATCAATATTCTCAGTCGCGAAGATCAGGAAGTGACTTGCTTAATGGCCGTTTGGATAATAAAAAAGGTGCAAAGCTCAACCGACAGCTTATCGAACTCTCGGCCTTTGACAGCTTTTTACTTTGCGGTCCCGAGTCCATGATTTCCGAGGTTTCTCGGGGCTTGAAGAGTTTTGGTATTGCCGAAGAAAAAATCCTGTACGAATTGTTTCGGCAGCTCAGCTGCCGATGCCGAAGAGCGCGTTGCTCGCCATCACGCGCGCTCTGAAGCCTATGGCGGTAAGATGTGCCAGGTAACCATTGTTGCCGATGGGCGCTCTAATTCTGTGGAAATAGCCGCCGACGGTGAAAACTTATTGGATGCAGGTATTAACGTTGGCTTGGATTTGCCCTATGCCTGCAAAGGTGGCGTATGCTCCACGTGTAAAGCCCTACTCGTAGAGGGTGAGGTTGAAATGGATATACAGCGAGGTCTTACGCAGGAAGAAATTGATAGCGGTATGATCCTGACGTGTCAGGCTCACCTGATTTCTGACACGGTGGTGGTAGACTTTGACAAGCGTTGGGCGGGGGAATAACCAACGGCGAACAACCCATTGACCGGATTCACACAACACAAAAAAGGTAGGCAATGAGCGATCCGAGATTAGCAAGCGTGCAGCGAAAAACGCGGCGTAGATTGGTATTCACCGCCATCCATTTGGCGTTGTATTTCACCTTTACCCTAAATTGACCTCGTGGGGCGCTGCCCTGGCGAGAGACCCATTGGCGGTGGGCTGTTATCGGGTGCGATTGTCATGTTCATTGTGTTGGTGCTCGCTTTTATTGGCTTGGAATTCTTGTTTTTGTCCCTCGATAAAAGACAGGGTGAGCGATCATGAATCTTTCGCCCTAAAAATAATACTGGCAACAGCGACTGCTTTGTTGACCGTTTCGAGTTTGCCGCTGGCTCTATTGATGGTGAGGTGACTCAGCAAGCCGTTAATAGCACGGCAATCATCATGTTTATCGTGTTTGTAATTCTGACGCTGCTTATAACCTGGCGCGCAGCCCGGGCAACTACCTCAAGTGCATCGTTTTATAACGCGGGTGGCAAGATCACCGGACTTCAGAATGGTGCTGCTATCGCTGGCGACTTTATGTCTGCTGCATCCTTTCTTGGTATCACGGGGCTGATGTTTGTTGCGGGTTTTGACGCACTTATTTTGTCTTTGGGCGCCTTTGGTGCATGGCCCGTGCTGATGTTTATGTTTGCCAAGCGCGTACGCAACCTTGGCAGCTACACCTTTGTTGACGTAGTTTCACAACGCCTCGACAAGGACAGAATTAGAGTGGTTGCGGCCCTGGGCACCATTGCCGTCGTGGTGCTCTACCTCATCGCCCAAATGGTGGGCGCTGGCAAGCTGATTCAGTTGTTATTTGGGCTGCCCTACGAGTACGCGGTTATTATTGTGTCGGCTTTGGTCCTAGCCTATGTCGCGTTTGGCGGCATGCTGGCCACAACCTGGGTTCAAATTATCAAAGCGATACTGCTTTTGGGTGGTGTCACTTTGATGGCGATCCTTATATTGGTGGAGTTTGGCTTTAGTGTGGACGCGCTACTGCAAGGAGCGGTTGCACAGCACCCCAAAGGCGAGGCGATTTTGTCGGCCGGGGTGGCGTTTAACGATCCCATTCAGGTGGCCACCATACAGGTGTCTATGTTGTTTGGGACTCTGGGTCTGCCGCATATTCTGATGCGCCTTTTTACCGTACCCGATATGCGCCAGGCCAAGCTCTCCGCGTTTTATGCCTCATTATTTATGGGCTATTTTTACCTGGTGCTCCTGATTATTGGATTTGGCAGCATTGCGTTATTGTATGGCAACGCCGAGTTCTTCACGGCCGATGGAAGCCTCATTGGTGGCACCAACATGGTGGCAATTCACATTGCCAGTGCGGTTGGTGGCGACGTATTAACCGGTTTTATGTCGGCGGTGAGTTTTGCCACCATTCTGGCTGTGGTGGCGGGTTTGACGGTGTCGGGGGCGGCAGCCATTTCTCATGATCTGTACGCCGAAGTCCTCAAACAGGGTAAGCCCGATTCCAAAGCGGAGTTGCGTATCACGCGTATCGCCGTGTTTGTCATTGGTATCATTGCCGTGTTGCTGGGCATTGCCTTTGAAAAGGAAAACGTCGCGTTTATCGCCGTTATGCCCATGGTGATGGCAGCATCCGTGACGTTCCCCATCTTGTTACTGTCGTTGTTCTGGAGTGGTCTCACGACACGTGGCGCAATCGCGGGCGCCTTGACCGGGCTGGTGGCATCTATTGTGTTAATTGTCTTGGGGCCTCAGGTATGGGTATCTGTGCTCGGCAATGCTGAGCCATTATTCCCTTATAATTACCCGGCGCTGTTCACCATGCCCCTTGCCTTGTGGTCATTATTGTCGGCTCGGTACTCGATCGGTCGGAGCGGGGCAAAATCGACCGGCAAAATTATCACGACTTGCTCATTAGATCGGAGCTGGGAGAAACATAAACGATTGTTCATAGTGAGCAGGCGTCAATGATGTGGCCGTTTAGGTCAACCGACTGGACAAAATAATTCGCTACGCGGTGGAGCGGGCGTACTTGAGGTGGGTGTGAGGTGGGGTACTGAGGTGAAGGTGCCTTTCCCGTAACGTGTTACCTACGCGGTGGGGGATTACCGATCCAGCTCTTACTTAACGAATCTAATAACGAAAACAGGGGTAGAGGTTGTTATGTCAGACATGAAAATGCTTATCAATGGACAAGCGGTTGAGGCGAACGAAACGTTTGCCGTGCTCAATCCTGCAACCGAGGAAGTCATTGCCCAATGCCCAAAGGCTACCAGCGATCACTTGGAGCAAGCGGTGAGTGCCGCGCGCGCCGCGTTGCCCGCCTGGAGTGCCAAAACTCTCGACGAGCGTCGGGCTATTATTCTACAGATAGCCGACCGTCTCGAGGCAAATATGATGGACCTGGCTCAGACCCTGAGCGACGAGCAGGGTAAACCCATGGAAGGCTTTGCCGGTTTGGGTGCCCTATTCGAGATGGGTGGGTGTTTGGCGTGGATACGCTACACGGCGTCACTGGATTTGCCCGTTGAGGTTATTCAGGATAACGACGAGGCGAGAATTGAAGTACACCGCCGTCCAGTCGGGGTTGTTGGGTCAATTACCCCTTGGAATTACCCGCTGCTGATTACCTGTTGGCACATCATTCCCGGGTTACTTGCGGGCTGTCCTGTGGTGGCTAAGCCCTCGGAGTACACGCCACTGACCGTACTCAAGGCAATGCACCTGATCAATGACTTGCTGCCACCGGGCGTGCTTAATGTGGTTACGGGTAGCGGCGATATTGGCGCTGCCATGTCAACCCATGAAGGCATTGATAAAATTGTATTTACTGGCTCTACCGCCACAGGCAAGCGCATCATGGCCTCTGCTGCAGGCAATCTAAAGCGCTTGACGCTGGAGCTTGGCGGGAATGATGCGGCGATTGTGCTTCCCGACACCAACGTGGCCGAGGCTGCGGGCAAGATTTTTGCCACGGCCATGATCAACAACGGCCAAACCTGTGCCGCCCTGAAGCGCTTGTATGTTCATGAAGACATATACGACGAAATGTGCGATGCGCTGGCGGGCATCGCCGCCAGTGTCACCACGGCCCCGGCATCGGAGAGCCCCGATTTTGGACCGGTGCAGAATAAGATGCAGTTTGACAAGGTATGCGCTTTGGCTGAGGCCGCCAAGGCAGACGGTGCAACCTTTATGACAGGGGGCGCCCTTGGACAGAGCCGGCTATTTCTTTCCCGTGACGATTGTGAAAGACATTCCTGAGGAAAGTCGCCTGGTGCAAGAAGAGCCCTTTGGCCCTATTTTGCCGGTCATTAAATTTTCTAATGTTGAAGACGCGCTGGCGCGGGCCAATGCGGTATCGGTAGGGCTGGGCGGGTCGGTTTGGTCGTCCGATGTGGAGGCGGCTCAGGCGCTTGCCGCTCGCTTGGAATGCGGCACGGCGTGGGTCAATAATCACGCCATGATTCAACCCGATGCGCCCTTTGGTGGGGTTAAACAATCGGGATTAGGTGTAGAATTTGGCCGATATGGCTTAGTTGAGTACACCAATATTCAAACCATGCAAATTGCCAAGGGATAAAATGAGCGAGGTAGTTGCCATGCGATCAATGGGTTTGGCGTTAGCCATGTTGTTCACGGGGAACGCGCTGGAGGCACTCGCCGAACAGCAACCGCCACCATTACCGGTGGAGCCTACGGGTGTTGTTGAGACCTTACCCGCGCGCTATCCGGCGGACTGGTTTTTAGTCCATGATGCCGCGTTCTTCCATATGTCCGACGGCAAGGTTTACGTCATTGACAGCTCTAAAGACACCGTTGGCGAACAGGTCAAAGGCCTGTTTAACAACAGCCTGATGGGCAGTGTCTTACAGGTGCCATCACGCGGCGAAATCATGTCGGTTGAGACCTTCCACTCCCGCGGAACCCGGGGCGATCGGATTGACGTACTGACCATTTGGGACACGGTTAATCTGAGTCCTGTGGCAGAGGTGATGTTGCCGAGTGGCAAGCGCTTTATGGGCATGCCCCAGCGGGTGGCACTACAAACACTCAATAACGACCGCTGGCTTGGGGTGTTCAATTTCAGCCCGGCTACCTCTGTCACCTTGGTGGATTTAGAGCGTCGCGAAATCATCAATGAGATCGCCATTCCTGGCTGCAGTTTTCTTTATCAAACCGGCGAAATGGGCTTTAGCTCCGTGTGTGCCGACGGGCGACTTCTGACTGTTGTGCTTAACAGTGACGGAACGGAGCGCTCACGTGAAAAGAGCGAAAGCTTTTTTGACTCCGACAACAGCCCAATTTTTGAACGACCCGCGCGCTCGGGCGATATTGTCTATTTCCCAACATTCGACGGTCAGGTACATCCTGTGGCGTTGCAGGGTAGTGTCGCCCGCCCACTTTCGCCCTGGTCGCTTATTGGACCCGGGGAGGAGACCTGGGCGCCCTCGGGCATTGGCATCGATGGTGAAGATGTCCTGGGTCGAATCTACTTTTTGATGAATCCCGAAGCGCGCGGTGTTGATGGCATGCACAACGCGGGTGGCGCAGAAATCTGGGTTTATGAGCCAGACGCTCGGCGTCGAGTGCTTCGTATACCACTTAAGGAGTGGGGCCTCTCATTTGCGGTTAGCCGCGGCGATGAACCCAAAGTCTTAGTGACAAACCCAGTGGATATGAGCGTAGAACTGTATGACGGCTTGACGGGCGAGTTCATCAAAAAGATCACCGGTTTTGGTCAGGAAACGCCGTTGTTCCTGTTGGGCGCGCAGTAAGTCATGCTGCAAACGCTGCTTTCAACCGGTTTTGCCGTTCTTGCGAGCCTTATCTGGGTCCATGCAGGGGGCTCAAGCTTGCTCGCACGGGTGACTACAGCGCCATAGCCGAGGGTTACATGGGGTGGCCGGTGGCGCCCTCGTTGTTGCGATTATTGGGTTGTGCCGAAATAGTCTTGGCGATTGGCCTGCTACTGCCCGCGTCGCGGATCTGGGCTGCGTACGGCAGTGCCGCGTTGTTTCTGGGCTATGCCCTGCTCATGGGGCGGCAAATAAGCGCACAGCACATGGCAATGCGTTGCGGTTGCGGTGGTTTTGGTGCCGATACCCGGGTGTCCTGGGAGTTGGTTGGCCGAAATCTCGGCCTAGTGTTCACCATGCTCTATCTCACAGTGCCCGCCGTCGTAGCGCTTAATTGGGTGTTCGTTACCGGCGTTGTCTTTGGGGTTGGTTTGTACGTTTGTTATTTGGCCCTTGATCAGCTTATAGCCAATAGTCAGCGAATACGGGGGCTTGCCTGATGGAATGGCTAGTCGTATCCAACGTGGCACTGTGGCTTGGCTTTATTATTATGGCGGTCATTAACTACGCACTGATTAGGCAGATTGGCGTGCTTTATGAGCGTGTCGCGCCTGCCGGTGCGTTAATGGTGAATCGAACCATTGAAGTAGGGCAGGCAGCACCTGCGCTCGAGGCGCTATCCATTAGCAGTGAGCGCGTCTCAATTGGCGCTAATGGTAGTCGTTCACAGCTGTTGTTTTTCATGTCGCCTGATTGCCCGGTGTGTAACGAGCTTACACCCGTACTTTTGTCGGCAGCACAGTCAGAGCAGGATTGGATGGATCTGGTCTTCGTTAGCGATGGCGATAAACAAGATCACCGTGGTTATGCGGACCGCAAGGGCATTCACCAGCCCTATGTGGTTAGTGAGCTGGTCGGTAAGCAATATGGCGTATCCAAACTACCCTACGCCGTATTGATCGATGACGCGCAGAAAGTGGCGTCGATGGGGATTGTGAATTCCCGCGAACATATTGAGAGCTTGTTTGAGGCCAAGGAGCGCAAGGTGGCTTCAATACAAGATTACATGAAGCAGCGTGATAACGAGCATTTCGTGGAGGTCAAATCATGATGTCATTTCTTGATCGGTTGTTTGAGCAGAGAGCTCGGTCAGTCGCTCAGTCGTCTTCACGGCGCGGCTTGCTAAAGAAGCTTGGCGGCACACTCGTAGGCGCTGCGGCGGTCCCGTTGTTGCCCGTTGCGCGGGCTGACAATCACGGCGGCGGTTTGGCAAAGCCTGTGGAGCAGGGCAGCGATACAGATTGTGATTACTGGCGTTACTGTGCAATTGATGGATTCTTGTGCAGTTGCTGTGGTGGTAGCGCCAATACCTGCCCGCCGGGCACAGAAATGTCACCGGTGACCTGGATTGGCACCTGCCATAACCCGGCTGATGGTCGCAATTATGTGATCTCCTATAACGATTGTTGTGGCAAGTCGACCTGTGGTGCTTGCTTGTGCCAGCGCGATGAAGGCGACAGACCGCCCTATCGACCCGACAAGACCAATGATATTAACTGGTGTTTGGGCACGGCGAGTGCGGCTTATCATTGTTCAACGGCCGTTGTTGTTGGTGTGGCATTTGAGGAGTAATGCGTGGCGTCGGTTCGCTCTCTTGTAGGGGTAGTGGCTGTGGGTTTCCTTGTGCTGAGTCAAGTAGTTTGCTCAGCCGATATCAATGACGCCCGTGCTCGCTACCATTACCAGATGTTTTGTCAGGGCTGTCACACCCCCGATGGCTCCGGCTATGGGGACATTCCACCGTTAAAAAATACCATGGGCCTATTCCTCCGCTCGGAAGCGGGCCGCGGCTTTTTGGTTCGAGTGCCGGGGTCTGCGACGTCTAAATTTATCTCACGCTGATCTGGCGGAGGTGCTTAACTGGGCCCTTGAGAATTTCGCTGGATCAAGTTTGCCGCAGGGCTCATACCAACCCTATAGCGCCCAGGAAGTAGCAGAATTAAGGTCCCAGCCATTACAGGAAATTCAACGAACACGCGCGGGTATATTGGCTGAGATCGCGGCGCAAATGCCCTAATGAGCTCGATGCAGAGGAGAAATTGCACGATGTTTAGCTATGTAAATACCATCACCGGCGTTGTGGCACTGTTAGGTTTGTTTATCTCTTCGGCTGTCTCGGCGGCGGAGCCCGCATCACTGGCCACCTGTGTTGCCTGTCATTCAAAAGCCGGTGTCGCCACGAATCCCAGTTACCCAAACCTCGGCGGGCAGCACGAGGCCTATCTGGCCATTCAACTGAAAGCCTTTCGCAGTGGCGTCAGGAAAAATGCACTTATGAGCCCTATGGCCGCCAATCTGTCAGATTCTGATATCGCCGAGTTAGCGCGTTGGTTTGCGGCTCAGCCGGAGGTTACCTCTGCCTCGGGTGATGGGGCGTTGGTGGAAGAAGGGCGTAACCGCGCCGGGTACTGTCATGCCTGCCACGGAATGCAAGGCCATCCTGTTGCTAACGAGTGGCCGATCATTGCGGGTCAAAATGCCGACTACCTGAGTAGTCAGCTTATGGCATTTCAGCAGGGCCAACGGCACCACCCGCTCATGGCCAATGTTGTGCGTGGTTTGAGTGCAGATGCAATGGCCGCACTGGGTGCTTATTACTCGCAGGTAACAAAACGAGACTAGGGAACCGTGCTCGATACCGCACCCTTCACCCCCAGTCTCTCCCCTCGATTTGCCGCCTATGTTCGTGATTACCTTATGGACCGGGGTATTAACCCAAGGCCGGTTTTTTCTGCCTGTGGTGTCGCTTTTGAGTCAAACGATGAAACCGACCAGCCGATTCCTGTGGACGTGGTGGCACTGCTTTTTGAGGAAGCGGCTCAGGTAGCGAGTGACAGTGCCATTGGCTTATCCATGGGCCGCGATTTTCATTACGAGTCGAGTAGCTTGTTGATCGTTGCCATGTTGTCAGCGCCATCGGTTAATGAGGGCCTGCAGTTCCTTAACCGCTACGATAAATTTATCGACTCGGGGATAACCACGGCATTTTATCCGGGCCGCGCGCCCAGTGAGTTTGTTGCCGATCTAGTCCATGAAGGCAGCGCCGCCATGGGACAGCTCAATGAGTATCTCATGGGCTTTCTCGTACAAACCCTCACCACCGCGACGCGCCAGCCAGTGCCCTTGCTACACGTAGGATTTCAGCATACGGACTCTTCCTGTCTTGAGCAGTTACAGGAATTTTTGGTTGTCAGTTATCGTTTGGTGATCCGCATAACAGCATCACCTTTCATCCTAAGTACCTTGACGAGCGCTTTATGACCTCAAACAAGCTCCTGTTTCGGGTGTTGCAGAATGTCATGGAGACGCACTTCTCAATCGGGGATGGACGAGGGGGGTTTCTGGGTTCAGTGTGCCGTCAAATTATGCTGGAAACGGATATCAGCGAGGCCGACACCGAAACCGTCGCCGGTAGACTGAACGTTTCTCCACGAACCCTGCGGCGGCGGCTGGCCGAGGAGGGGTTCACCTTTCAGGGGCCAAAAATTTAGCTAGAGAACGACAAGCCAAATATCTTCTGGCTAACGGCAATGCGTCGCTAACGGAGATTGCCTTTGAGCTGGGGTACTCCGAGTTAAGTGCCTTTAGCCGGGCCTTTAGGGCTTGGTCGGGGAGACTCCCCAGGTCTATCGGGACAACATACGGGCGCTGATTCGCTAAGCCCAAAAGCGCGACACAAACGCGTCAAAAGGTCAACTTGCTGGCCGCTTTGGTCAATGCAGTGGGCGGGGGTAAGGGGTATATTCAGGGCATCACGGCTGCGTTTTGCAGCAAGTGAAAACCCATAGCCATAACGATAAATGAAAAGGTTCTGATATGCGCTGCACTAAACAATTTGTCAAATTGCCGCTCTCGATATTAGCGTCTGCCGTTGCCACCGCTATTGCCGCTTCCTCCCGCCACCGCAATGCAACTCGAGGAAGTCGTGGTGACCGCTCAAAAGCGTGAGCAAGGTGCTAATGATGTGGGTATTGCCATTAATACGTTTACCGGCGAGCAGATTCGTGAACTGGGTATCCTCAGTGCGGATGACATCGCCATGTACACGCCCGGAGTTACCGTTAACGAAACGGCTGCGACCGGCGTACCTGTATACCATACGCGGGGTAGGGTTTCAGGATTACTCAACTGCCGCTTCATCCACGGTGGGCCTGTATTTCGATGAAGTCGCCATGCCCTATACGGTCATGACGCGCGGTCTACTTTTTGATACCAATCGAGTGGAGATTCTAAAAGGTCCTCAGGGTGATCTGTACAGGCGAAACACAACCGCTGGTCAGATTAATTTTATTAGTAACAGCCCCACCGAAAATTTTGAAGCAGGGGTAACGGCCAGTATTGGTAGCTACCAAGCCAGCGATGTGGAAGCCTTTGTCAGCGGACCGCTAAGCGATTCAAGCCGTGGACGTCTAGCTGCGCGTTACGTTAAATCCAATGAGGGGTGGCAAAAGAGTACGGTGGGTGATGATGAGCTGGGTCGTGACGATGTGCTGGCTCTGAGAGGGATCATCGAAACGGATCACACCGAAGCATTATCGACCAAATTAATTATCAGCTATGTCGACGACCAGTCTGAAAACACGGCGAATACAGCCTATGACGGGCGTGATATTGGCTTGGGTCAGTTTATAGCGCCCCACCTGCCTCTTAATCAGTATGTCATTCCAGGTGGCGCTAATTTTGGCGAGACGCCGCCTTTTTATTCGTCGGGCGACAACGAGAGAGCCGGCTGGACAAACAGTTACACCAGTCCTATCACGGGTAAAACCTTCGATTTGCGACCCCAGCGTGACAATCAGACGACCAATGTAGCCCTGCGTATTGATTGGGATTTGGGCTCTGCCACCTTGACATCGATCTCTCTGGCTACAGCGATTTTCAGCGCGAGGAAGCCAACGATTGGGACGGCGGCTACTACAACGACTCCAGTAACATCAATACGACTGACCTAGAGGTCTTTAGTCAGGAGCTCCGGCTCAGTGGCGAGAGTGATAACATGACTTGGGTCGCGGGCGTTTACTACTCCTACGATGACATGGATGAGTACTATCATTACTTCATGTCTGACAGTGTCTATGGTCTCGCAAGTATTCCTTTTGGCGTGGGGCTATTTGCACCCAACCCCATTCTTGAGCTAGATACCAAATACCAACAGGAGACTGAATCCGCGGCTATATTTGGCCATGTTGAGTACGATCTAACCCCCGAGTTAAGTCTAGTGCTTGGTGCGCGCTATACCAATGAGACCCGTGATTGGACCGGTTGTACCTACGTAGCTGACGATGGCTCTCTGGGTTTGTTCCTCAACAACGTATTTGGTCTGGCGGGATCGCCCTTCGAGTTGGGTCCCGGTGATTGCGGCACTATCAATGATATCGGTGGTTTTGATCCGTCCTTTAACCCTATACAGACAGCATTGACAAGTCGCGCCACCGGAAAAATCGGTCTCGACTGGAAGCCATCTGACGACGTACTGGTTTATGGCTCTATCTCAAATGGCTTTAAGTCGGGTGGATTTAACGGCGCTAACTCAAATACCACGACTCAGCTCATTCCCTACCAGGAAGAAGTGCTAACCGCTTATGAGGTGGGAACTAAAGCCACCTTGCTCGATGGAAGCATGCAGCTGAATGCAGCGGTGTTCTATTACGATTACCAAGACAAGCAAGAGCAAGATGCGGCGGTGACGCTTGTGGGTAATATCTCTGGCTTGACGAATGTGGATGAGTCGGAGATCACAGGTGCCGAGCTTGAGATCACGTGGCAGCCCGTCTCAGGCTTGACCCTCGCAGGTAATGCGGCATGGCTCGACTCCGAGGTCAAAGAGTGGCAAGCCGTATCACGGGCTGAAAGCTCCTATCCCAACAACATTGTTTATTACGATGCATCGGGGCAAGATTTAGCCATGACGCCTGATTTGTCCTATACGCTGTTTGCGCGCTACGAATTTGCGGTAGGTGACAATCTGGTCATGGATGTTTCGGCAGACATCAACTACACCGGCGAGACAACCGGTGGTCCGCGCCCTGAAGATGCGACCGAGGACTACAGTATTGCCAATGCTCGTATTGGTCTGGGGTCCTCGGATGGAAGTTGGCGAGTGATGGGTTGGGTTCGTAACTTGGCCGATGAAGATTACTATCCCTCGGCCTACGGCGGCGGTAATGGACCCTATGTCCGGACCTACGGTATGCCTCGCACGGTTGGCGTTACCCTGAGTTATATGCTCGGCGAGTAAGACGATCCCACCGGGGCCCACTGGGCCCCTTTTTTATAGTGTGCTTTAGCTATGGAGTTCAAGATCATGCGCTTGACATCGTTAGTGTGTGCCTTAGTTTTGCTCGCGTTGACTGCCTGCGATCAGCAAACGTCGGAGTCTTCGCCGGTCACACCGGCCGATTTAGTGGTCATTAACGCAGCCGTGTATACCGACGGAAGCGCTAAGAATCCGCAGTCGGCCTTTGCAGTAAAAGAGGGGGTATTTGTCGCCGTTGGCGCTGATGAGTCGATTACTGCTTATATTGGATCGGATACGGAGATCATTGATGCGGGCGGACAGGCCGTATTGCCGGGTTTAATCGATGCCCACGTTCATCCCTGGCAGGGCGGAGAAAAAGTGCTGTACATGTGTAATTTCGCCTTCAGCACGTCTCCCGAAGAACTGGCGGAGATCATAGCCGCTTGTGCTGACGACCCCAATACGTCTGAGTGGATTGTTGGTGGCCAATGGAATAGCAATTTCTTTGTTGATAATGCCATTGCGTCGCCGCGCGAGTTTCTTGACGCCGTGTCTGGCGATCACGCGGTCTTCTTGGATGATGATTCGGCGCATCATGGCTGGGCTAATACCAAGGCACTGGAACTGGCCGGTATTACACTGAGCGCTGAAACCCCAGATCCAGAGGGCGGCGTGTTCGTTCGTGACGCCCGGGGCATTCCAAATGGCGTACTCCTCGAAGCGGCAGCTGGGGTGGTCAGTAGTGTCATTCCGCCAAGAACCGCTGACGAAAAAGCCAATGCAATTAAGGCGGTATCGGCTATTGCCAATGGCTTTGGTGTTACAGCCTTTGGCGATGCGCGGGTACCGCCAGCGGCGCTCGCGGCCTACCAAACGGCCGATAAGCGCGGTGATCTTCGCGTCCATGCCGTGTTGTATCAGCAAAGTTTCGGGCATGGGCGGCGCCAAAGCCGTTAGAGCCTGTGGCCGCCTACGATGACCGGATGGTGGAATATGCCTCACCCAATACCCACCTAAAGGCGATCAAATTTTTCCTGGATGGCGTGCCCACCGCATCGCGATCGGCCATGATGCTCGCCGAGTATACGGTTGATGAGAAGCATCCAGAGCCAACCACAGGCATGCAGATGATTCCTACCCAAACCTTATTCGATGCTGTCGCGCAATTTGATAAGGCTGGTTATCTCATAAAGATTCACACCGCGGGCGACGGCTCGGTACAGCTAGCCTTGGACGCTATTGAGCATGCGCGAACGGTTAATGGGCCCAATGGACTCCCCATCTCGCTTGCACACGCTGGGTACGTTGATGACAGTGATATCCCTCGATTTAAAGCACTTAATGCCGTAGCTGATTTCACACCTTATCTGTGGTACCCGCGTCCCATCATTGACTCGGTTGTGCAGGCGGTTGGAGAGCCCCGTGGTTCGCGCTACTGGCCGACACGTGATCTCATTGATGCAGGTGCACCAATAAACGGTGGATCGGATTGGCCCGCGGCGGCAGCCGATATGAATCCTTGGCCGGCATTGGAATCGTTGGTGACTCGCAGGCACCCAAGTAACGGTTCGACCGACACGTTCTGGGCAGCGCAGGCTATCTCGCTTGATGAGGCCATTACGTTATGGACTACGCGCGCGGCCGAGATTATGAACCTTGGGGAATTGACAGGAGAAATTGCTGTCGGCAAGTCCGCCGATTTTATTTTATTGTCAGCCGACCTGCATAAAATTCCGGTGGATGAAGTTTCAGAAATCACACCACAGCAAACCTGGTTCCGTGGAGTGCCAACGCTCTGAGATAAGGGGTTATCGTATGAATCCAAAAACGCGTCGAACGGGTTTTGTGTGTCATGAGCTGTATATGTGGCACGACACCGGCAATTACGCCGGGCCAATGCCCTACGGTAAGCCCGTGCAGCCCGACACTCACGCGGAGAATCCCGAGACTAAACGCCGTTTTCGCAATCTTGTCGAGGTGTCTGGACTGCTCGATAGCCTGCGCCTCCTTAGGCCCAGAATGGCCACGGAAGGCGAGGTATTACGGTTTCACACTCCCGAGCATTTAGCCAACGTTAAAGCAATCAGTGGCGATACGGGCGGTGATGCAGGTTTCTTTACACCGGCTGGACGCGGCTCTTACGAAATCGCCATGTTGTCCGCGGGAGGCGTACTCGCCGCACTAGAGGGCATGATGGATGGCGAGATCGACAATGCCTATGCGCTGGTTCGTCCTCCTGGTCACCATGCGATAGCCGGTGAGGGCATGGGATTTTGTATTTTTGGCAACGCTGCATTGGCTGGGTTCCATGCCTTTGAGCATTTTGGTTTGTCGCGCATCGCATACATTGATTGGGATGTTCACCACGGGAATGGCACTCAGAGCGCGTTTTATAGCGACCCGCGCGCGCTGACGATTTCGGTGCATCAAGATAACTGCTTTCCCCCGATTCAGGACATGTGCATGAAATTGGTGAGGGTGCGGGTGCTGACTACAACATTAATATTCCGCTTCCTCCTGGCTCAGGTGTGGGTGCTTATGAGGCGGTTTTTGATCAAATTGTTCTCCCGGCCCTCGATGCCTATCAACCCGAACTCATTATCGTGCCGAGCGGTTTTGATGCAGGTGCTTACGACCCCTTAGGGCGTATGCAAATGCACAGTGAGGGCTATCGAAGTCTGACTCAAAAGATTCTGGTGGCGGCAGACAAGCATTGCGATGGTCGGGTATTGATGACTCATGAGGGTGGATATAATAGTTGGACAGTGCCGTTTTTTGGCTTGGCTGTGCTAGAGGCCTTGTCGGGAACGCGCACAGGTGTCGAAGATCCATTTTTACCCTTGCATGCCGGGCTGGGTGGGCAGGAATTGCAGCCCCATCAACAAGCTGCCATTGATTTAGCAAAGCCACGTGTTGAGGCATTGAGTCAAAAGCGTTAATGCGATGAACGGAAATTTTTAGCGCCTTGCTCGCTCAAAATTGGAAGCGTGGTCGGCCTCTCGCGGCGAGAGTCGCTCACCTATTTTGAACAATTGCGCCAATTACTGGACTAGCTGATCCAACCCACTGGGGGTACCTACGCTCGCCGCATATTGCCACGGCGCGGCTTTTCCCCACATTGGCACTCTAAGTAGAGCGCAACGAGAAAGCGGGGTGAGTGGTGAGTGAAACTGGCGATCAGACTATTTCGTCGTCGGCGATGGACGCCTATTGGATGCCGTTTACGGCAAATCGTTTCTTCAAAGAAAACCCGAGGGTCATAAAAGCGGCCGAGGGGGTTCATTACATTGACGAGTTTGGACGGCGCATTTTTGACGGACTATCCGGGCTTTGGACCTGCGGTGCTGGGCACAATCGGCCTGAAATTGCCGAAGCAGTATATCGACAGTTAACAACCCTCGATTATGCCCCAGCCTTTCAGCATGGACATCCCAAGGCCTTTGAACTTGCCGATCGCGTTGCATCATTGATGCCAGCGGGACTTGACCGTGTGTTTTTTACTGGCTCAGGCTCCGAGAGTGCTGACACGTCACTCAAAATTGCCCGCGCCTATTGGCGTAAGCGTGGTATGCCCACTAAAACGAAGCTTATTGGCCGTGCCAAGGGTTATCACGGTGTCAATTTTGGCGGCATCAGCGTTGGTGGCATTGGCCCCAATCGCATGATGTTTGGCACCGCGGTAGATGCTGATCATCTCGGCCACACACTGAGTAAAGACAATGCCTTTACGCGGGGTATGCCCGAGCAGGGTGCCGATAAGGCCGACGAGCTACTCGAGTTAATTGCGCTACACGATGCCAGTAATATCGCTGCTGTGATCGTTGAGCCGATGGCAGGCTCTGCGGGTGTTATTCCTCCTCCGGTTGGCTACTTAAAGCGCCTGAGAGAGATTTGCGATGATCACAACATATTGCTCATTTTTGATGAGGTGATTACCGCTTTTGGCCGGGTGGGCTCGATAACTGGCGCCGAGGAATTTGGCGTTACACCCGATATTCTTAATGTGGCCAAGCAAATCACCAACGGTGCGGTGCCACTTGGTGCTGTGATCTGCCACCGTGATATTTACCAAACCTTTATGGATAACGGCGGTGCAAACTATCTCCTCGAATTGCCGCATGGGTATACCTACTCGGGGCATCCTGTGGCTTGTGCGGCAGCACTGGCAACGCTCGATTTGCTTGAGCAAGATCAGTTAATACCGAGAGCCAAAGCAATGGCGCCCGTGTTCGAGGAACAACTGCACTCGCTAAAGGGGGCACGCCATGTTGTGGATATTCGCAATTACGGTTTGGCGGGTGCTCTCCAAATAGCGCCTTACCCGGGAGAGCGCTGCGCAGACCCCATGAGATTGCCTGGAAGTGCTGGCAAAAGGGGCTTTATGTCCGCTATGGGGGCGACACGATTCAGCTCGGCTTGCCGTTCGTCGTTGAGCGCGAGCAGATTGATTTTCTTGTCAATGTGTTGGGCGACGCGTTAGCCGAACTTGATTGATTTAATTGTGGAGCGATTAGTCTGCAGGAGCCCTCAGCCTGTAAAAAGAGCCCTCAGCGTGTAAAAGAGCCCTCAGCGTGTAAAAGAGCCCTCAGCGTGTAAAAGAGCCCTCAGCCCTAAAAGAGCCCTCAGCTGTTTCGGCATTGTTCCAGCCTAGGTAATATGTTGCCCCTTAGTGATAGGCTAACGCTTTACAAGGCGCTCTCCACCCATGACCAACACAACCCTCTCGGGAAAACCACTCAACGCCGAGCAAGTGGATGAAACGCTAAGCCACCTTCGCCGCTTTGATAAATCGTTGCCTATGAGCTTGCTAAAAGCCCACGAAGCAGTGCTCAAGATGTTTATTCCCCATCTGCGAGCGCACGACTTATCCACGCAGCAGTGGCGGGTGATGCGGGCGTTAGCTGAAACCGATGCGCTTGATGTCAGTGAATTGGCTGATGCCTGCTCACTACTGCGGCCCAGTGTTAGCCGCATTATTCCGAATCTTGAAGGGCGGGGTATTATTCGTCGGAAGCCCTGCCGTAGAGACAGTCGTCGATCGCTGGTGTCGATTACGCAAAAAGGCCGCCGGCTCATTGCCCAAATTGCACCAGAGTCCGAGGCGCGGTACGACTGGATTGAGGCTCGCTTTGGTCGCGATAACCTTTACGAACTATACGACCTGCTCCATAAGTTAATGGAATCACTCGACGATGTCCCTATAGACCCCAATCATGTCGTCACCGAGCGCGATTTGAGAGCGGGATAATCTGCCTAGAAAAAGTGTCGTATTGATGAACGCTGATCTCGACATCGTCTACCAAGACGAGGCGCTTGTTGCGATTAACAAACCGGCTGGCCTGCTGGTTCACCGCAGCCCTATCGACAAGCGAGAGACGCGGTTTGCGCTTCAGGAACTTCGCAATCAGCTCAATCAGCATGTGTACCCGGTGCATCGTCTGGATAAGCCAACGTCTGGACTGTTGCTATTCACATTTTCATCGCTAACCGCGCGACTAGTCAGCGAGCAGTTTGAGGCCCGAACTGTTCACAAAACCTATCAAGCCATTGTCAGGGGGCATGCGCCTGATAGCTGTTTTATCGACCACCCGCTACGCGATGAAACCGATCCTATGGGCAGGCGTCCCGAAAATACTGACAGCTATGTCTTACGCGAGGCGCAAACCTCGGTGACTACACTTAAACGCTGGACCGTACCCTTTAGTGTCGATCGTTACCCCACGGCTCGATATTCGCTGGTTGCTGCATCGCCACAAACCGGGCGACACCGGCAATTACGGCGTCATCTTAAACACATAGCGCATCCCATTGTGGGTGACACTCGCTATGGAAAAGGCACTCACAACCGATTTTTTCGTGAAACGGTTGCCTGCCACCGGCTGCTGCTGGCATCGATTTCATTGACCTTGAATCACCCGGTTACTGGGCAGTCACTGACACTCGTTGCACCTCCAGATGTAAGTTTCAAGCGCGTTATCGATTGGCTCGATGCCAATGATTGCGCGCAATGGTAGGGGTCGGTAGCGGGAGGCGTCTTTCACCAAGCGAATTCCATGAAGTGTGTGAAAGGAGCGACTGAAAGGTGCCTGCCGTTGCCGGACCCGGCACGACACTACGATCCGATAAGAAGTCTGTAGATGCATCCCGGGCCGCTCGTCTACTATGTGTAGTGTCGGCCTAGCCACCGACTGGCCCGAGGCAAAAAAAAGCCCGCGATGTTGATCGCGGGCTCGGGTTACCGATTTACTCAAGCAACCTGATCAATGACCGTGGCCGCAATGCGCTTGCCATCTTCGGACAGTTTCTGGAATTCCACAATCTGGTCAAAGTTCATGTAGCGATAAATCTCATCCGACATGGCGTCGAGCTTTTCAGCAAACTGCAAGTACTCTTCGGTAGTCGGTATTTTGCCAAGAATTGCGCCCACTGCCGCCAACTCGGCAGAAGTGAGATAAACGTTGGCACCATCGCCCAAGCGGTTGGGGAAGTTGCGCGTTGATGTCGACAAAACGGTAGCGCCTGCGGCTACCCGTGCCTGATTACCCATGCAAAGCGAGCATCCTGGCATTTCCGTCCGCGCCCCGGCTTTTCCAAAGATAGAAAAGTAGCCTTCTTCCATTAGCGTGTGCTCGTCCATCCGTGTTGGCGGGACAATCCACATGCGTGTGGCCAGGCTGCCTTTGTGTTGCTCGAGGAGCTTGCCGGCAGCCCGGAAATGACCAATGTTAGTCATACAGCTACCAATGAAGACCTCGTCAACTTTGTCGCCGGCTACCTGCGAAAGCAAGCGGGCATCGTCAGGGTCGTTAGGCGCACAGACCACGGGCTCGTTAAGTTCACTCAAGTCGATTTCAATGACAGCGGCGTATTCGGCATCGGCATCGGCCTCGAGCAGGCTTGGGTTTTCTAGCCAATCTTCCATTTTGCGCGCGCGTCGTTCAAGCGTACGCGGATCGCCATAACCCTCGGCAATCATTGCTCTTAGCAGGACAATATTAGAGCGAAGGTATTCGGCAATGGTGTCCTCGTCGAGCTTGATGGTGCAACCCGCGGCGGAGCGCTCAGCCGACGCATCTGACAACTCAAACGCCTGCTCAACGGTTAGCCCTGTCAGGCCTTCAATCTCGAGTATGCGTCCTGAGAAGATGTTCTTTTTGCCTTTCTTCACAACGGTGAGTAATCCTTCCTGAATAGCCGCATAGGGGATGGCGTGCACAAGGTCACGCAAGGTGATGCCCGGTTGCATTTCGCCTTTAAAGCGGACTAGCACCGATTCGGGCATATCCAACGGCATAACGCCGGTGGCCGCTGCAAAGGCTACAAGGCCCGATCCGGCAGGGAATGAAATTCCCATGGGGAAGCGGGTGTGCGAGTCGCCACCGGTACCCACGGTGTCAGGCAGGAGCATGCGGTTTAGCCAGCTGTGAATGATGCCGTCACCCGGGCGTAGGGAGACACCACCACGTGTCATGATGAAGTCAGGCAGGGTATGTTGCGTGTCAATATCAACCGGCTTGGGATAAGCCGCCGTATGGCAGAACGACTGCATAGTTAGATCGGCAGAGAAGCCAAGACAGGCGAGGTCTTTGAGTTCGTCGCGCGTCATGGGCCCCGTGGTGTCCTGTGAGCCCACGGTCGTCATGCGTGGCTCGCAGTAGGTGCCGGGTCGAATACCCTCCACACCGCAAGCGCGGCCAACCATCTTCTGGGCCAGAGAAAAACCTTTGCCGGTATCGCCAGGCTGCTCTGGCTTGCGGAACAAATCGGCTTCGCCCAAACCAAGCGATTCGCGTGCCTTGGTGGTCAACCCGCGACCAATAATCAGGTTAATACGACCACCGGCTCGGACTTCGTCCAGAATAACGTCTGACTTCAGTTCAAACTCAGAGATTACTTCGCCGGCCTCGTTTACAATTTTTCCTTCGTAGGGGCGAATGTCGATGACATCGCCCATGTTGAGGTTATCAACGGGGGCTTCAAAAACCAGTGCGCCGGCGTCTTCCATGGTGTTGTAGAAGATGGGCGCTACTTTGCCACCGATACACACGCCACCGGAGCGTTTGTTGGGTACGCCAGGCATGTCATCACCAAAGAACCACAACACAGAGTTGGTGGCGGACTTGCGAGAAGAGCCGGTGCCGACAACATCGCCGACAAAGGCAACGGGTAAGCCTTGTGCCTGAATCTCAGCAATCTGCTGCATTGGGCCGATTACGCCATGCTCGTCGGGGGTTAGGCCATCGCGGGTCATTTTGTACATGGCCAGTGCGTGCAGTGGAATATCGGGGCGTGACCAGGCGTCCGGTGCGGGCGACAAATCGTCGGTATTGGTTTCGCCGGTGGCTTTGAAAACCACCATTTTTATCGATTCGGCTACCGCTTCTCGGCTGGTAAACCACTCGCCATCGGCCCAGCTTTGCATCACGTCCTTGGCGTTTTGGTTGCCTGCCTTGGCCAACTCTTCTACGTCATGGAATGCCTCAAACATCAGCAATGTGTGCTTTAGCTCGGCTGCCGCCAATGGGCCAAATTCATCATCGCCAAGCAGTCCAACTAGGGTCTCGATGTTATAACCACCGTGCATGTTGCCTAATAATGAAATAGCCGCTGCTCGATCAATGAGTGGACAGCTGGTTTCACCCTTGGCGATTGCTGATAAGAAGCCTGCTTTTACGTAGGCAGCTTCGTCCACCCCGGGCGGCACGCGGTGGCTGATGAGGTCTACCAATGCCGCCTCTTCACCAGCGGGTGGCGCTTTTAACAGTTCAATCAAGCCAGCCACTTGCTCCGCGCTCAGCGGTTTGGGTGGGATGTTTTGTTGGGCGCGTTCGGCGACGTGTTCGCGGTAAGCTTCAAGCACGGTGGCTCTCCTTGGATGTCAGCGGTGAGTTAAAAGAACCAAGTACCATGGCACGGCAGGAGAGAGGCAGCAAAAACGACTGATGCCCAACCCCCGAGCACACACAGCCAAGGTGAACCTTGGTCTTTTGGGATCATTTTCGGCGCGCAGTATAGCTTGCGTCCGGCTTCGGTAACATCACTCTCTGGGTGATTTCGTGCATTCAGTGGGTGCATAACTTAAAATTTGCCTATGACGAGCTCTTCATCTTCTTCTAAGCCCTCGAGTCGGGGCCCCAATGTCACGCTTCCGCGGGTGCGGACGCCCTGCATAGGGTGTGTTCCACCGGTATTGGCGACAGCGTGTGTCGCGGATGTAAGCGATTTGCCCATGAGGTGATCAACTGGAATGGCTATACCGAAGAGCAAAAGCAGATTGTCGATTGGCGTTTAGCTGACTTTTTGAGTACCTGCATGCGTAATCGCTTTGTGGTCACAGATTCCAGCTTGTTGGACTGGCAACTTCAGGTACAGCAGGTTCGCTTTAATCCAGCGCATGACAGCTACGGACGGCTCTTCGCCTTACTCAAGGCGGGTGCCAGCCAGATTCAATCACCCGAGAAGTATGGCTTTTCCATTCATTTGAAGTGGCGTGACCAGAGCCTTTTGGCATTGCGCGAAGAGGTTGATCGGGAATTTTGGTCGCTCTCTGTGGCGCACTACGAGCGCTATCTGGCAACCCCGATTTGTTTACAGCCTAAGGACATTCCATGCCTTCAGCCGTTGACCTCAGCCCGGTACTCGAATTTTTACCCTGTCGAACACCCGACACCTGGATTGCCGCTGCTCTAGCAGACCCCGTGACGATGCTTATTGATCACGCTAACTGTGAAAAAAGGCGGCGGCCACGGCGCTGAGTTTAATGCATCGATATACCGATAATTTTCAGTTGCTTAACAAAATGTCACGACTGGCCAGAGAGGAGCTCAGGCATTTTGAGCAAGTACTGAGCATTATGACCAAGCGTGGTATTCGATACGATGCAATCAGCGCATCGCGTTATGCAGCCGCATTGCGAGATGAGGTTAGAAAACGTGACCCCGGAAAGCTTGTAGATACCTTATTGGTCGGGGCGCTTATTGAGGCACGCTCCTGCGAGCGCTTTGCGGCCTTGGCACCGCACCTTGATAGCGAGCTCGCCGACTTCTACCGGTCGTTGCTTAAAAGCGAATCGCGCCATTTTGGTGACTATTTAACGCTGGCCAAAACGGTGGCGCCAGAGGCCGAGGTGGCTGCACGCCTCGAGGTCCTCAAGCAACGCGAGCAGGACTTGGTGCAGGGCGTCGATGGTGAGTTTCGGTTTCACAGTGGGCCACCGGCGCAGTCGTTGACCAGCTGAGATCGCCGTACGTTTTGTCAAGCGAGTGCCAGCCCGCTAACAATCGACGCGCCACGGTGTCTACGCTTTTGGTGGGTTATAACCTGAAGGTTTCAAGGCTTAGGGAGTCGTCGGTTACCCGAACGCACCAACCCGCAGTTGGACTCCAATCGCCCAAAACAACGCGTTCTCCTTGGGGCAATTGGTGCCGGGCGGGTCGATGGGTGTGGCCGTGAATCAGCTGAGAAACACCGGCGTCAGCCATGGTTTGAGCGACGGTGTCGGGATTCACGTCCATGATGTCCTCGGCCTTATTGCTGGCTGCATCCATGCTCATTGCCCGCAGTTGTTGGGCGAGGAGGCGCCGTTCCGCCAGGGGTTTAGCCAACATGTCAGCCTGCCATGGTTCGCTGTGGACCAGCGTGCGAAAGGCTTGGTAGTCCACATCATCAGTACACAGGGTATCGCCGTGCATGAGCAGGGTGGCCTGGCCCGCCAGGTTAACCACGGTTTGGTCGCCCAGTAGAGTCGCCTTGACACTGTCGGCGAAAGCCTCACCCAGTAAGAAATCGCGATTGCCACGATTGAGATAGAGTGCGGTTCCCCGGTCGCTGACTTGCTTGAGAACTGCCCGCACGCGTTCAATGTACGCAGCGTCGTCGTCGTCGCCTATCCAGGCTTCAAAAAAGTCCCCTAAAATATACAGAGCAAAAAGTGGCTCTGCAGATTGGAGGGCCTCGCGTTGGAGGAAGCGCTGCAAGCCGGCCTCGATGGCCGGCGTTGACTCGCTGAGATGCAAGTCGCTGATAAGCAGCGAAGTTGCCACAGGGTCGTTTAGTCTTCTAGTACTTTAACGCTCTCGATGACCACAGCTTCCTGCGGTACATCTTGATGACCTGCGCTGCTACCCGTGGGCACTACTCGGATTTTGTCGAGGATAGCGTCTCCTTCAACCACTCTACCAAACACACAATAGCCCCAGCCCTGCATATTCTTGCCGCTGTGGTTAAGGAAGTCATTGTCTTTGACGTTGATGAAAAATTGCGCCGTAGCTGAGTTTGGATCCATGGTTCGAGCCATTGCAATGGTGCCGCGGTCATTCTTTAAACCGTTGTCCGCTTCGTTTTCGATTGGCTCTGCCGTGGGCTTTTGACTCATGTCGGCGTCAAAACCGCCACCCTGAATCATGAAGTTGTCGATGACGCGATGAAAAATAGTACCGTCGTAAAACCCGTTATTGGCATAATCAACGAAGTTTTGAACGGTCTTGGGGCCTTCTCGGCATCGAGCTCAAGTGTAAGAGCGCCGAAGGTGGTGTTCATTTGGACACGAACTGTGGACATACTGCAATCCTGTACTGCTGCAAAAGAGGACGCGCATCCTACCTTTTTTCGACAGCGGAGGCGACGACTTATGTCGCAATAATCAGTTAAATTTCTTCTCAAGGCGATATCTGTCTGACATCACCGCGCCAGCCTTGATATATTACGCGCCTCACGTTAGGGGCCCTTAGATGTCATCCACACTCCGCAGCAACTTTTTGCGCACACAAATTCAAGCAGACCTTGATTCCGGCGCCGTATCCGAGGTGGCCACGCGTTTGCCACCCGAGCCCAACGGCTATTTGCACATAGGTCATGCCAAATCGATCACTGTTAATTTTGGTCTGGCCGAGCAGTTTGGGGGCGGTGTCATCTGCGGTTTGACGATACCAATCCAGAAAAAGAGAGTCAGGAATTCATTGATTCGATTCAGGAAGATGTGCAGTGGTTGGGTTACAACTGGTCGGGTGAGGTGCGCTATGCATCCAGCTACTTCCAACAGTTTTATGATTGGGCACTGCATTTAATTGATGCGGGACTGGCCTACGTTTGTGATCTGAGCGCCGATGAAGCCCGGGAGTATCGGGGCTCGTTAACGGAACCCGGTCGTGACAGCCCGTATCGCAATCGGTCAGTAGAGGAAAACCGAACGCTTTTTGAAGCCATGCGTGCCGGTGAATTTGAGGACGGCAGTCGAGTTCTGCGGGCGAAAATCGATATGGCGTCGCCCAATATCAACCTGCGCGATCCTATTCTGTATCGAATTCGACGGGCTCATCATCATCAGACCGGCGATCAGTGGCCTATCTACCCAACCTATGACTTTGCTCACGGCCAAGAAGATGCCATAGAGGGCATCACGCATTCTATTTGTACACTCGAGTTCGAAGACCACCGACCGCTATACGACTGGTTTATTGCGCACCTGCCGGTGCCCCATTCGCCGCGGCAAATTGAATTTGCCCGATTGAACACCAGCTATACCATCACCAGTAAGCGAAAATTAAAGCTGCTGGTCGACTCGGGTACCGTTGAAAGTTGGGATGACCCGCGCATGCCCACCATTGCCGGGTTGCGTCGTCGTGGGTATCCACCCGAGGCCATACGGCATTTTTGTGAGGAGGTGGGGACTTCTCGGTCCGACAGTGTTGTGGACGTTGCGATGCTGGAAAGTGCTGTTCGCAACCACCTCAACACCCACGCGCCACGCGCCATGTGCGTGTTGCGTCCCCTCAAGGTAGTGCTCACCAATGTCTCTGAAACAGAGCATCTGACACTTGCCAATCATCCGAGTGACCCCGCCATGGGTAACCGCGACGTGGTGTTTGGTGCCGAGGTGTTTATTGACCGCGACGATTTTCGTGAAGAGGCCAATAAAAAATACAAGCGATTGGTAATTGGTAAGCGCGTGCGCCTGCGTGGTGCTTACGTGATTGAGGCCGACCGGTGTGAAAAAGATGCATCCGGTGAGATCAGCGTGGTGTATGCACGCATTATCGAGGGCACTGTGGGCGAGGACCCTGCCGATGGTATTAAGCCCAAAGGCGTCATCCACTGGGTCGCAGCGGAGTCGGCCCAAGTTGCAACGGTACGCCTTTACGACCGCTTGTTTGTCGAGGCGAACCCAGGTAAATCGGAGGATGTGCTAGCCGTTATCAACCCCACGTCGCTGAGTGTTATTGGCAATGCGCTTGTTGAACCATTCCTTGTCCATGTGCCGCCTGAGTCAACGTTTCAGTTTGAGCGCGAGGGCTACTTTGTCGCCGACCGCTACAAACACACCGCCGATCAGCCGGTGTTTAATATGACCATTGGGTTGCGCGATACCTGGGGTGGTGATGCTTGAACTTAAGCTAAGCAATACGCTGACAGGCGAGCGGGAAGTTTTTCACCCGATTAATCCTGAGCGGGTGACGCTGTATGTCTGTGGTCCGACCGTGTACAACCTGGCGCACATTGGTAATGCTCGCCCGGTGGTCGTGTTCGATATCCTTTACCGCGTGCTCAAATCGCTGTACCCAAGCGTGGTTTATGCCCGCAATATCACCGATATCGACGATAAAATAATGACAGCCGCGCGCGAGCGCGGCGTGACTATTGACACCATCAGTCAAGAGTTCACGGTGGCCTTTCGGGAAGACGTGAGCGCGCTCAATACCTTGCCTCCTCTCTCGAGCCCCATGCGACGGAAAACATTGAAGCCATGCTCGACCTGACGCAGCGACTCATTGACGGCAAGTATGCATACGTTGCACGACGGCCATGTGTTGTTTGCCGTTGAGTCGATGGAAGGCTATGGTCAGCTCAGTGGCCGTAAGCTTGAAGACATGATGGCCGGCGCGCGGGTTGATGTGGCTGACTACAAGCGACACCCGGGTGATTTTGTCTTATGGAAGCCCTCAGCTGACGATGAACCCGGCTGGCAGAGCCCCTGGGGCAGGGGACGTCCCGGTTGGCATCTAGAATGCTCGGCTATGATCAAAGCCCATTTGGGTGATGCCATCGATATTCACGGTGGCGGTCGTGATTTGATTTTCCCGCACCACGAAAACGAGCGGGCGCAAAGTTGTTGCGCCTACGGCGGTGATTTTGTGCACTATTGGCTGGCTACACAACGCCTACGTGGACATGGACGGCGAAAAAATGTCCAAATCGCTGGGCAACGTAAGGACTATTCGCGATCTGTTGGGAAGTTATCATGGCGAGGTGTTACGTTTCGCGTTGCTATCGGCCCATTACCGGTCACCGCTAAATTTTTCGGCCGAGCTATTAGATAACGCGAAGTCGGCGCTCGATGGTTTTTATACGGCATTACGCAATACCGCCGATGTTGAGCCCGTGGCAATTGGCGTCGAGGATACACCGGCGTTTAAAGCGTTACTCGACGATTTAAATACGCCCGAAGCCATTGCTGCATTGCACGCAGCCAGCAAAACGCTCAACAAAGCAACAGGGGCAGATAGAGCGCAAGCGAAAGGCGAGCTGCTGGCCTGTGCACAAGCCTTGGGCCTGTTGTATTGCAACCCAGAAGAGTGGTTCACGCGCACCGGCGATGACCAAGCGCTAAATGCCGAGCAAATAGACGCGCTCATCGAAGAGCGTGCTGCGGCAAAGCGTGAGCGCAACTTTGCTCGTGCAGACGAGATACGTGCGCTACTAACCGACGCCGGTGTGCTCCTTGAAGACAGCGCGTCAGGAACCACGTGGCGGCGCACCTGAGTAGGGTAGCTAGCCCCGTTTTTACTTACTACCGAGCGGAATGCGCTGCACGCAAACTGCCTATCCCGCAAACGCCGAGTAAACCCCCAGCGTGAGTAGGGTGGCGACCACCGGAATAATGACGGTGGTCACCGCAACTTCCTTGTACCCTCCCTTATGCGTCATGCCGGTGATTGTGAGCATGGCGATGACGGCACCGCAATGGGGAAGCGAATCAAACCCCGCCGATGCCATAGCCACTAGCCTATGAAGCACCTCGGGGTCGACACCCTGCGCCAGATAGCTGGGCGCCATGGTTTGCATGAAGATTTGTAGGCCGCCAGAGGCGGAACCGGTAATAGCCGATACAACACTTATTGAGGTGAACATGGACAATAAGGGAGGCAGAGAGGATTCGGTGACCAGATTGGCAAAGGCCTGAAAGCCTTGAGTTTGCGTGACTACGCCGCCAAAGCCAATCACCGCCGCGGTGCTAATGAGGGGCATGATGGACTCTTGGGTACCCTGTCCCCAGGTCGACAGGGCTTTTCCCCGTACGCTAGAGAACATTAGCGATGCCAGGGCACTGCCAGTGACTAGGGCAATTGAGGGCCATAAAATTGGCTGGCCTCGGCCAAATGCGAGCAGGTCCCCGATGGGCCCGGAGGCGTTGGTGACGAGCCGCGGCGCCACGATGATAAGCAAAACGAGTAACAGGGGCAGGAGTGCAGCAGCCCAATGGGGCGCTGTGCTTGCATGTTCACTGCTGCTAGGAAGTGTATCGGTGGGAGCGGGGTCGAAGGTTTCACCATTGGCAATGGCTTTGGCTCGCTCGTGCTCCAGGTACCACATGCCCATAATGAACATCAGTGCGCCCCCCAGGATGCCCAGCCAAGCACCGGCGTAAAGGTCGGTGCCCAGCGCGACACTGGGTATTACGTTGTGAATAGAGGGTGTGCCCGGTAGTGCCGTGAGGGTAAAGGTACCCGCGCCCAGGGCGATGGCGCCAAGGAAAAGCCGCTTGGGTAAATTGGCTTCGGCGAGCAGCTTAAGCCCCAGCGGGTACATGGCGAAGATGACCACAAAAACCACCACGCCCCCATAGGTGAGCAGGGCGCTGGCAATGACGATGATCCACAGGATGCGCTCATGCCCCAGTACATTAATGAGCCCCTGGGCAATACTGGCGGCGGCCTGACTGTCCCCCATGACCCGACCAAAAATGGCACCGGTAACAAACAGCACAAAGAACTTTCCCGCAAAAGTAAAAGCGCCCAGGGGCCCTAGCGCGTAGTGCTGTGAAATAGCCTCGGCCAGCGGTAAGCCATTACTTGCAATAACAATTAACGAGCACAATAGCGAGGCAAAGACCACGTTGATGCCGCGTAGTGCAAGCCAAATAAGAAGGGCTAGGCCCGCAAGCAAACCGAGGTAGGTCATGGGTATAGTCCCCCTTAAATCGCGCTTTAGTTAGTGTTTTTTAGTGCTTTTTCGCCGGATTCAACGGTTTGCTGAATGAGGGTATTGATGGTCATAGGGCCAACGCCTCCCGGCACCGGTGTAATCGCACTTGCGATGTCGGCAAGCGGGGCCCAGCTCAATATCGCCAACACCCCCAGGGTGGTACCCGGCATCTACAACCACAGCGCCGGGTTTGATCCACTCGGCGCGGATGAACTCAGGTCGTCCAACCGCGCCAACTACCACGTTTGCCTGGCCAATGTGTTGGGGTAAATCAACGGTTTTTGAGTGGCAAATGGTGACGGTGGCGTTGGCCTGCAGCATCATCATGGCCATGGGCTTACCCAAAATCGGGCTGCGGCCCACAACCACGGCGTGCTTGCCCGATAAATCGATTTGGTAGTGGTCAAGCAGCCGCATAATCCCTTGGGGGGTGGCGCAGCCATAGGCGGATTCCCCCATACTCATGCGCCCAAAGCCCAAACAGGTGACGCCGTCAACGTCTTTGGCGAGTGAGATCATGTCAAAGGCAGCACGCTCATCAATATGGCTCGGTACAGGGTGTTGCAAGAGGATGCCGTGCACGTCGGGGTTGTTGTTAAGTTCCTCTATCTGCCGCAGTAAGTCATTGGTACGTGTTGATGACGGGAGCTCAATGGCCAGTGATTCCATGCCAATACGTTTGCAGGCATTAGCTTTCATTTTGACATAGGTTGCCGAAGCCGGGTCGTCGCCCACCAGAATGGTGGCAAGAACGGGCGTGCGCCCACCCGATTGGGCTTTTAGCGCGGCAACACGCTCACTCAGGGATGCCTCGGTCAGTTGTGCAACGTGTTTACCATCGAGAATTTGCGCGGACATTAGGGGCTCGTGTGCTGTTGAAGTGGCGTAAGTGTTTCAGAAATTCAGCTTGGGTAAAAGTCCGCATCGAGTCAATTGACCCTTGGCTTGCAAAGCAGTAGTATGCGCGCCTCGCGTCGGTCAGCTCGGCCTGTCGCACTCGGGGTGTAGCGCAGTCTGGTAGCGCGCCTGCTTTGGGAGCAGGATGTCGGGGGTTCGAATCCCTCCACCCCGACCACTTGTGGTGGCTGTAGCTCAGTTGGTAGAGCACAGGATTGTGACTCCTGTGGTCGCGGGTTCGATCCCCGTCAGCCACCCCATCCCCTTGTTATTCTCCTGCTGTTGTCCGTCTCGTTTAGTCGCGCTGTTTACTGTTTGGGAAGCGTTGTTCGCCTTGGCAAAAGGCCACCGACGGGCGCACTTGTACCATGTCGGTTATGCACTGCGTCAGTCGATGGGTAAAGACCAGACGGGTAAGCCATGAAATTGCGCAGCGCCCACTAAATGTTTGATAAGCCCTTCTTTGCCATCCCACAGCACCAGGCAGCCCTGCGCGTTGGCGGCGAGTCGTTCGTTGATGCGCAGGGGCACGATATGAGGGTTGACGGCGGCTTGCGGTACCGTGACTCGGTGAGTTGACAAGCTGAACGCTCTGGCGAAGGCCGACATGACGGGTGTGCTGAGGTCATAGGTTGAGGCGCTGAGTGTGAGAGAGCTGGCAGAGCTGTGCAAAACAACACCCAAATCCATGGAGCACGGCTTGCGTAAATTAGCCGAGAGCTATGGCTGCAGTTCGATTACCGAGTTGGCGAAGCACCAAATGCACCGGCGTCTTGTAAACGTGGCGCGGCCGGTAAACACTCTGAGAGTACACTGTGATTTTAATCTCATGGATGCGGTGCGCTGTAGAAAACTGCCCCGGCATGTGCTGCCTGCGATGTCAGCTGTCGAAGATGACACCAAGCGGGTAGACGCGACTGAAGCCACGCGGCGGCTGTTGGATAATATTTTTAAGCGTTAGCGGAGAGGAAACAGGGGCTATCCATGCCCCTAAGTCGGCTGTTGGGTGCGCTAGAGCGAGAAAGGTCATCCCTGACCGCCCCTGCCAGAGCCTAGTCATCCTGACGTGAACACAGGTTACTCGTTGCAAAATGCAAAGTAAACCCATTTTGCAATAAATTTTGCACCGGTGACGCCCCGGTGTTGGTCGCTGCCCCTGTTTCCAGTGTCTTTTATCCATAAAAGCGGGCAGAAGACGGGAAAGCGCTTGCTATGCGAGTGGTCGCGATGGGGTGTCCGCCGGCATTGATGAGCCGTTAAGCGTTGGCCCGCCCGGCAGGATTCGAACCTGCAACCTACGGCTTAGAAGGCCGTTGCACTATCCGGTTGTGCTACGGGCGGTGGGGCCGCGAGTATGCCACAGCAGGGCGTTGTGTAGCCACGTCTGCGTGCGTTTCATTGTGACAGCGCGCCGATGCAAGGCTGGTGACTGGCGTTATAGTGGCAGCTCGGCTTGGGTTTCGGTGCTTTCTGGTGAGTCTGTACAGGTGCGGCGCCGAGTGTACTCAGATTGTGGCACCTGTCGTTCGAGGCCCGTCAACAGCGCCCGAGTACTGGTTTCCAATAGAAGCTCGGGCGTGGCCTCGCGATCAAATAAATCCAGCATATGGTTGAGTTCGAGTGTGGCAATGCCATGGGCTAGGGCCCACAGCTGAGTGGCCACCGAGAGCGCCAGCGTATCTTGACTGTCGCCGCCAGTACCCCGTTGCGCAAAGTAGCCGCGCACCACATCCACCAGAATATAAAAGCCGCTCATTTTTTGCTCTATTGTGTCGCGAATCTCGGCTATATTACCTCGATCTTCCCACATTAAGCCAAAAAAGGCCGACTTTTCACGGGCATAGCGCAAGTAAGTATGCCCGATGGCAATAACACTGGCTTGCGAGTGAGCGGGCTGACCGGCGCCTTCAATGGTAGCTATTAATGCCTCTCTCAGACCCATGAATGCGAGGTCTCGCACGTTGTGCAGCAGGTCCTCTTTGTCTTTGAAGTGTCGGTAAGGGGCAGCCACGCTCACACCCGCTCGGCGTGCAGCGTCGGTGATGCTAAATTCCAGCGACCCTTGCATCTCAATAATCTCGGCCGCCGCGACAATTAACGCATCGCGTAAATTGCCGTGGTGATAATTTTTGCCGCCCGAGCTCATGCCGATACCCTCGGGTCTGTCGTCATACTAAGTTCTTCTCGGCGGCGCGACAGGGTCACCAAAAATAGCGGGGGTACCAGGTAAAAAGAAATAATTGTCGATAGGAGCACACCCCCGCAATGGCCATGGCAAAGGGAGGCCAGAATTTACTCCCCTCTAAAATGAGAGGGAGAAACCCGCCGAAGGTGGTAACGGTCGTTGACACGATATGCCGACTGGAGTCGAGTAACACAGTGCGAATGGCAATGAGGTCACCTCGCGCCGCTCCCGTGTCCTGCTGAAGCGCAGTTAGGATAATGATTGCCGCGTTAATCGACACACCAATAGAGCCAATGACGCCAATGAGCGCCTGAATACCCAGCGGATACCGAAAAATTGCCAGGGCGAGAAAGCTCAGCCCAAAAGAGCATCCGCAGACGAGTAGGGCAACGGCTGTGAGTCGCCACGAGTTAAAGGTTAACAGGACCGTTGCTATCAGACCTGAGATAATCATTCCTATGGGCGCCAACAGGTCATTAACGACCCCGGCGCGCTCGTCAGAGTCACCACCAAAGCTGTAGCGATAGCCTGTAGGGAGAGGGATTGGGTTATCGAGAAGATCCTTTTGGAGCAATTTCAACGCCTCTTCTGGAAGAACGCCGCGCGTTAAGAATCCTTGCACACGGTTCAATCGCTCGCCGTCTTCACGGCTGATCGGGCTATCGTCGGGGAGTAACTCCACGTGGCCAAGGGATAAGAGCGGTACCGCTGAGACGTTGTTGCCACCACTGGCGTGGGGTAGCGCAATGCGCAGGCTGCTCAGCGCGTTAACGTCGTTCCACTCGCTGCGATTCAGACGCGCTCGCACAGGCAGGCGCTCGGTATCTTCGAGCAGCTCACCGCCCACACGTCCGCGTAGAGCGGCATCAATGGTGCCTGCTACTTGCGTGCGTTCAAGTCCCGCTCGGCGTAGTTTTTCCTCGTCTAAATTGAATACAATTTTCGGAGCGCCAGCCTTCATAGACAACTGGGTATGGGTCACATCGGGAATGGCTTCGAGTCGCTGCCGGAATAGCTCGCCCAAGCGCTTGAGCTCGTTAATGTTTGGTCCGAGCACTCGCACCTCCTAGTGCTCTTGCACCGGCGGACCCTGATCAATACCACGAACGATGATTTGAGCTGCCGGGTAGCGTGCGTCCAATTCCCGCTGAAGCCGCCGAATAAGCGCGTCTGTTTGGTTTTCGTCGGTGGTCAATACCAGGGCTTCCATCCAGCTGGAAATGCCCTGCTTATTCGAACGCATGTTGTAGTAAAAGGCTGGTGCGCTTTCGCCGACAGTCCAGTCGACGCGCCGTATCAGTTGTTCACGACGCAAATCTCGATCCACTGCCTGTGCAAGCGCGAGTGAATCCTCGATCGCCGCGCTGTCGGGAAGGGTGATTTGCAAATAAAATTGATCGCGATCCGTGCCCGGGAAAAATTGATTGGTCAATGTAGAAGCGGCCAGGAAGCCACTGATAGGAAAGGCCATGGCCAGCGCGATGGCCCCCAATGGATGTCGCATGGACCAATCGAGGCTAGCCGTAAACCGATGGCTCAGCCCCCCGATGACGGCGCCGGTTTGCCACCAACGCGGCACCGCCGAGGTGATACCACTGGGCAGCAAACGCGCTGCCAGTACCGGTGTAACGGTAAGCGCGAGCACCATGGATGAAATCAGCATCACAATAACCGATATGGCAATGGAGCCAAGGAAATCGCCCGCCGGTCCCTCCAAAATGGCCATGGGCAAAAAGGCTAAAACGGTGGTCAAGGTGGAGGAAATCAGGGGTACCCGCAAACGCGAAACGGCCCCGAGCATGGCGTCCATGGGTTTAAGGCCCTCAAAAGGCGCTTTCGACCTCGTCGGCCATGACAATCGAGCCGTCGACAAGCAAGCCCAGGGCAACCACGAGGCCCGTGAGCGACATTTGATGGATAGGCACGGCCAGGTAATGCAACGCTACCATCGACAGCAACGTACACAGTGGCAGTACTACTGCTACCACCAGCGCAGCGCGCCAGCCCAGCGTAAATAACAGTACCGCCAAAACAATAGCGATACCCGCCATCAAGTTTTTGGCCACACCCGCAAGACGTGCTTCGGTGTAGCCGCTCTGATCGTAGCTAATATCAATTTGCAAGCCCGCTGGCGCTTGTCGGCGGTATTCGTCTCAGGAATTGATCAAAACGTTCACTGTAGTTGTCGATCTGATAGCCCAGATTCATCTCAACACCGACCAGTACCGAGCGCCTGCCGTTGGATAGCGCGTAGCTTAGCGCGGGCTCTCGCTCGGTTTTGAGGACGGTGGCAATGTCTGAGAGTCTGAGAACGCGGCCGTCGGGTAGCGCGCGGATATGTATCTCACGAATGGTTTCCAGGTCTGTAAACTCGCCTGTCAGCTCGACGGTAATGGCGCTGCCAGGCCCAGTCAGTTTGCCAGCCGGTGTTTTTGCATCGGCGCCTTGTAGCGCTCGGCTGACCTCGTCGACAGAGAGACCAAGGAGCGCCATCTTTGCCTCGTCAAGCTCAACCCGCACTTCTTCCATCGGCAGGCCAAATAATTTGACTCGCTTGGTTAGTGGTACGCGTCGCACGGCATCAGCAAAGAGTTCCGCTTCTCGCCGCAACACCGAAGCAGGCACATCCCGTCTGTCGGCGCTCGTAATCGAGACAATTTTAACAAAGGCGGTAATCAGATCGTCGTCAAAGTCAGGGGGTAGCGCGCTGGCTGGGAAAGAGGCGGCTTGAGACGCCACGATATCGCGCAGTTCAGACCACACGCGGTTTATTTCGAGCTGAGGTAGCCGGTAGTCCACCTCGAGGGTGACGACTGACACACCGCTGCTTGAGGTGGATTTGATTTGCTCGACTTCCGGCACCTCCCGAATGGCATCTTCAAGGGGCTTGGTGATCAGCGCCTCCACGCGGGCTGGGCTGGCGCCCGGGAAAAACGTCTGTATTTTGGCGATAAATGGCGTAATGGTTGGGTCTTCCTGTCGGCCCATCGATGAAAAGGACGTCAAGCCAACGGCAATAATGGCCAACACCAGCAGCGCCAAGTAGCGGCTGTGGGTAAATAACAAGCGGGCTATCATTGTCCCGCTGCTCCGGTTGTCATGGTTATGGGCACAGGTGTTATGGCCGAGCCCGGACTGAGGCGCTGCAAACCGGTTGCGACAACCTGGGCACCATCGGCAGGTGTGCCGCGCACAAAGACACGGTCGGACGCGACATAAATCACTTCAACGGCCTCTCGTTGGGCGATGTAAGCCCCGTTTTGCTTGGCGGTCACCAGAATATTCCACAGCCCTCGGTCGCCCTCGAGTAGGGCAGTGAGCGGTAGCCAGCCTCCGGGTTCGTTAATCTGTTCGTCGAGCGCGAGGGCCACGCTTTCACCCGCTATCGCTTGAACTGTGTCGGGAAGGGTAAAGACGGCACCCACCGTGAGGGTAGTTGTATCCAAGTCGGCCCTAACCGCTCGCAGCGGTGCGAGAACACGTTGCCCTCTAAGCTCGAGCGAATATAAATCGCCCACAATGAGCTGCTCACGCAATTGCGTTGGTACGCCAATGTGTGCCTCGTAGCCACTTGCGGCCACCAGTCTGAGCACTGGGGTGCCAGCATTGACCACCGCACCTTCTTGAGCCAGGCGACTGGCAACGACTCCGCCATAGGGCGCCCGCAGTGTGCTCTTGTCAATATCTAACTGGGCGCTTAGACGGCGCGCCCGAATCGCCTTTTGTGACGCTACCAGTGCTTGCTCACTGAGCCTGGCCTCATCATAGCTCTGCTTAGCAGCCAGCCCCTTTGCCTCTAAGTCGGCCAGCCGTTGTCGGCGTAATTTTGCCAGCTCCAACTCGGCATCAATGCGAGCCAGTTCGGCCTCTGCAGCGGCGAGCACTGCGCCTCTTCGCTCGGAATTAAGGCTAGCAAGAATGTCACCTTCATTGACCCGCGTACCGACACGCGCGGGCATGTGGTCAATCGTGCCGGCAACCTCAAATCCAACAGCGCTGTCGCTTGCGGGGTTCACCGTGCCAATGAGGCGTGCTTGCCGGCGGTAATGATCTAGATGTTGGTACACAACGGTTGATACCGGTAATGGCGCTGACTGGGTGGACACGGTCTCATTAGCATTCAGTCTAATGACACTAGTTGTTACCGCTGTGGCCGCGAGGGCGATAAGCAGAGCGGCGGTGGATCCGCGGGTGAGCAATTGAGGGGAGCTTGGAGCCATAGGGAGATGCCGTTGGTAGTCGTGGGGATTGAGAAAACGCCGGATTGCCGCCTGCCGTTACGCGGGTACTGGTTTTTGGTGCAAAGTAAATTTGATTTACATTGCGAGTATAGCACTGATCGGGGGCTTGTAAATCAGATTAACATTGCTTGAGTTGGGGTGCGGAGGTTGGGGTAGGGAGAAGTGATGGTTGCGTCCGTGCGGCGTTTTCGCGACACTACGCCCCCTCGCAAATCATGCGAGTCATTATGGTGACTCGGGTGGTCCCCTCGCAGCGATAGGTAGCGAACCCCGCCAGGCCCGGAAGGGAGCAACGGTAGTTACTGATTCGGGTGCCGGGGTGTGGCTGCTCGAGTCGCCTCCAACCGTTCTACGCCAACCCAACGGGAGGCACCAAAGCATCGGCATGGGTTATCAGGTACTTGCACGCAAATGGCGCCCCAGCACTTTCCGGGAGATGGTTGGGCAGCAACACGTCTTAAGAGCGCTCATTAATGCACTCGATCACGATCGACTCCATCACGCGTATTTGTTCACGGGTACTCGGGGCGTTGGCAAAACCACCGTAGCGCGCATATTGGCGAAATGCCTGAACTGTGAGGCGGGTGTAAGCTCTGAGCCATGCGGGCAGTGCGGATCTTGCCGGGAAATTGCCGAGGGTCGCTCGGTTGATCTACTCGAGGTCGACGCGGCTTCTCGTACAAAAGTTGAAGATACCCGAGAGCTGTTGGAAAACGTCCAGTACGCACCCAGTCGATCGCGCTTTAAGATTTACCTCATTGACGAGGTGCACATGCTCTCCAATCACAGCTTTAACGCGCTGTTGAAGACCTTGGAAGAGCCGCCACCCCATGCAAAATTTTTGTTGGCAACCACCGATCCGCAAAAACTGCCGGCAACCATATTGTCGCGTTGTTTGCAGTTTAATTTGAAAAACATGGTTCCAGAGCAAATTGTCGAGCATCTCGAGCACGTATTGACCCGCGAGAGTCTTACTTTCGAGACGCCCGCATTGGGCTTACTCGCTCGAGCAGCGGCGGGTTCAATGCGCGATGCTTTAAGCCTGACCGATCAAGCCATTGCGTTTGGTTCGGGTGCCCTGATAGAGAGTGAAGTGCGCGATATGTTGGGCACGGTAGATCGTGGACGCGTTCTCGATCTTGTCGCGGCGGTTATCGCATCAGACGGCGCTGCGGTGCTCAGTGGCGTGGAGGCCATCGCTCAGCATGCGCCTGATTATGGCGCCACCCTTGATGAACTGATCGGCGTATTCCATCAAATGACTATCGCTCAAATGGTGCCCTCTGCCGTGGATACCAGTTGGGCCGAGCAAGCGCGCGTATCCGAACTTGCTGGTCAATGTACTCTCGATGACTCCCAGCTCTGGTATCAGTTTGCGGTAAACGGCCGTAAAGATCTCTCAGCAACGCAGGACCCACGCGTTGGTCTGGAGATGACATTGCTGCGGATGATTGCCTTTCGTCCCCCAGCGATTGTGCTAGGCGCCGTTGATTCCCCCGGTGATCACGGGGGGGCGTCGGGAAAAAAGCCTGAGCCACCGGTGATGCCGGTGGCTACCGACTCTGTCAAGCCATCACCGCAGGCGTCCAGCTCACAAGCCCCGCCAGCTGCTAGCCCCCAAAACACAGACAGAGGCGCACCAGGATTTACCTACCCCCGAAAACTGGCCCGCGTTTTTTGATCAGCTCGGGCTTGTGGGCATTACTCAAAACATTGCCTTGCACTGCGAACTGCGCCAGAGCGCCGGTAGGCATTTGGCGTTTGTTCTCGACGAAAATAACGCCACCTTGTTTCAGCCTCGACAGCAGCGCGCGTTGGCAGCGGCTTTTGAGCAGTTAACTGGGCAGGCGGTAGAGGTTACGATAACGGTGGGGCAGGTGGGCGAGGCAACGCCGGCGTACCGAGCAGCAGCGCTTGCTGCCGTCCGGCAACAGGATGCCGAGCAGGCAATAAACGACGACCCTGTGCTGGCCAGCGTGTTACAGGAATTTGATGGCGCAATTATCGCCGGCAGCATTCGCCCATTACATTAGCATCGAGGCAGAGGTTCAAGGCATGAAGATTGGCGACATTATGAAGCAAGCCCAGCAAATGCAGGCTGGGCTGGCCGAGGCGCAAGAGGCCGTGAAAGTCTTGGAAGTTACGGGGGAGGCCGGAGCTGGACTGGTGCGCGTGCGCATGACGGGGGCGATGGAAGTGCTCAGAATCGATATCGACGATGCCATACTCACAGAAGAGAAGGGCGTGCTTGAGGATCTTCTGGCGGCAGCCGTAAACGACGGTGTGCGGCGAGCCCAGGCGGCGGCCGCCGAAAAAATGGCCGGACTCACGGCGGGTATGGGCCTTCCTTCTGGCTTTAAAATGCCGTTTTAAAAGGTTGATTTAATTGAAGTTAAGTCCTTCTATAGAGGCGCTAATCGAGGCCTTGCGTTGCTTGCCCGGGGTCGGACCAAAATCGGCGCAGCGCATGACCTTGCACTTGCTAGAACGCGACCGCAAAGGGGCCCATAACCTTGCCGATGCGCTGCTTGTTGGTCTGGATAAAGTTGGTCGTTGCAGTCGCTGTCGTAATTTTACCGAGTTGCTCGAGTGCGAGTTGTGCGTCGACCAGAAGCGAGACCAAGGTTTGCTGTGCATCGTCGAAACCCCTGGAGATGTCATGGCGTTGGAGCATTCAGGTGGCTATCGCGGGCTTTATCACGTGCTTATGGGTCATCTCTCGCCTATTGACGGCATTGGGCCCGAAGAGATTGGTCTCGATGTACTCGAGACGCGTTTTACAAAGGAGGCGATCCGCGAGGTTATCCTGGCCACAAACCCAACGGTGGAGGGCGAGGCTACCGCGTATTACATTGCTCAGCTGGCGAAGACGGCGGGTATTGCTGTATCTCGAATTGCCCACGGTGTGCCGCTTAGGTGGCGAACTTGAATATACCGACGCCACCACATTGGCCCATGCGTTAAGCGGGCGACGGCGTGTTGCTGATGACCAGCAGCGCACGCATCCGGTTGGCAGTGGGTTGCCGACACTTCAGCGCTTGCGTCAGTGGTCGAGCTAATTAAGCGCGCCGATTGGGTCGCGGTGGATACCGAATTTAGACGGCGATACCTTTTACCCACAAGTTGCGTTGGTGCAACTTGCGACGGCGCAAGGCTGTTGGTTGATCGATCCACTGACGCTGAGTGACGCCGCACCGTTAATTGAACTTCTCACCTGTCCCTCGGTTACCAAGGTGCTGCACAGTGCTAGCGAGGACCTAGAAGTTTTTGAGCATTGGTTAGGCTGCTTGCCAACGCCATTATTTGACAGCCAAAAGGCCGTTGCCATGATCGGTCGTGGTTTCGGCCTGAGTTACCAGGCACTGGTGGCTATGTATTTAGACATCGAAGTGGATAAGGAAGAAACGCAATCAGATTGGCTTGCTCGGCCGTTATCAGACGCACAGCTTCGCTATGCAGCCCAGGATGTGACCTACCTTGTCCAGCTCTACCCCACATTGCTTGCCCAGGTTGCTGAGCGTGACCGCGTGGACTGGGTTCTCGACGAGGGAAAGCGTGCCGAGACGGGGGGGCGCGGGCCCTTGGCAAAGTTTAAGTCGGCGTGGAAGCTCAGCGCCAATCAGCAGAGCGCGCTTGTTAAATTGGTACAATGGCGGGAGCTGCAGGCTCGTCAGCGCGACAAGCCCCGTAGTTGGATACTGGCTGACAAAACCATTAATTCCCTTGTCCAGCGCAAGCCGACCTCGGTACGCGAACTGGCGGCAGTTGATGGTATTGGTCAGGGTCTTGTCCGACGCGCCGGGGAGACCTTGATTAATTTAATTAATAGCGCCCCCGATGCAGATCTCGAAAAGGTAACCAGCGCCTTTACTCGGCCGGCCGCTGGGCCAGTGAAGTCGGTGGCCAAACAGCTGGCGCCTGCCCTTGAATCCATGGCGGAGGCGTTGGGGGTCAATGTGGAGATTACGCTACCAAGTCGCGAGCTGGAATTAATCGCGCGTATTGCCGCGGGCGAAGCGTATGAACAACCCAGTCACTGGCAGGGCTGGCGCCAACAACATTTTGTCGTGCCGCTCCTCGCGCAAGCACAAAGGCTCCTGGCAAAATCGACCGGAGGGAGCCCATGAAACTGGTTGAGGTATTTAAAAGCAGTAACAAGGCCGAGACTTATTTGTACCTAGAGCGAGGCGCCGTGTTTGCGGAGTTGCCCGACGGTTTGCGGAATGTATTCGGTGACCCCCAACCGGTGCTGTCGCTTAAGCTAACGCCCGAACGCCAATTGGCTCGTTATACCGGTGCTGAGGTACTTGAGGCCATTGAAAAACAGGGTTTCTTTTTGCAGTTGCCGCCCGAAAATCGCTCCAGCGATGAACGTGAGCAAATGGAGAAGCGTCCGTGTTAACCGCCACGGCCTACATGATAGCTTTTGCTACCTATGCCTTGGCAGCGCTTGTAGCACTGATCGTGGCCTATCGGGCATGGCTGTCGACCCTGTCGATCTACCCAGCTCGCATGGTGACAGGGTTGTTGGGCTTGCCTACTGGTGCCCGCACAGCCTTCGGCAGGCGCAGAGACCCTTGCGCCGGCCTTGGTCATCGCGATTTTCAACACCGTCTTTGGCGAAGGTTGGGCAACCGCACGTCAAGCGGTTGTACTCTTGGGCATTGCGGGTATCCTCGGGATACTTTTTGGGGCGATGACCGCTTTCATCTCGGCGAGAGGAGTCAGTCGATCCCCATCTCAAGCAGACGCCGGGCCGTGTGTGGACGCCGAGCCCCAGCCGCTCATTAAATAATCCCTTACTCACAACGATTTAACACAGGACTGAAGCAATCCCATGAAATTTACTGGTACCGAGCGTTATGTAGCAACCGATGATTTACGCATGGCAGTTGACGCCGCCGTGAACCTTCAACGGCCTCTTCTCATTAAAGGGGAGCCCGGTACGGGTAAAACCATGCTAGCCGAAGAAGTCGCCTCGGGACTGGGGAAGCGCCTTATCCAGTGGCATATCAAGTCGACCACCAAGGCACAACAAGGTCTTTATGAGTATGACGCGGTATCGCGCTTGCGCGATTCACAGCTCGGCGATGATCGAGTGCATGACATTCGCAACTACATTAAGAAAGGCAAGCTCTGGGAGGCTTTTGAATCTGATGAGCAGGTGGTGTTGCTGATCGATGAGATCGACAAGGCGGATATCGAGTTCCCCAATGATTTGCTGGTGGAACTGGACCGCATGGAGTTTTTCGTCTACGAAACGGGCGAAACAATCGTGGCTAAGCAGCGCCCCATTATTATCATCACGTCGAACAACGAAAAAGAACTACCCGATGCATTTTTACGGCGCTGTTTCTTTCATTTCATCAATTTTCCCGACCGTGAGACCATGCGCGCGATTGTTGACGTACATCACCCAAGTATCGCTCAGGCACTGGTGGCCGAGGCCCTTGAAGTGTTCTTTGAGTTGCGCTCGGTGCCTGGTTTAAAGAAAAACCTCAACCTCAGAGCTTATTGATTGGTTGAAGTTGCTCATGGCCGACGAGGTTCCCGAGGAAGTATTGGCCAATCGCGACCCCAGTAAGGCGATTCCCCCTTTATACGGTGCATTGTTGAAAAATGAGCAAGACGTTCAACTGCTTGAGCGACTTGCCTTTATGCATCGTCGAGAAACTCGCTGAGTGTTTGGCTATGCTGGTTAACTTCTTTCACGGCTTGAAAGATGCCGGGGTGCCGGTCACAACGCGCGAATTGCTCGATTTACTTGAGGCCATGAAGCGTCATCTTGCCTTTGCGGACATGAACGACTTCTATCACCTCTCGCGAGCCGTGATGGTTAAAGACGAGAAATACTACGATCGTTTTGACCGCGCTTTTGGCCTGCATTTTCGTGAGCTCGAAAGTCTCGACGATGTTATCGAGGCTCTCATACCCGATGAGTGGCTGCGCTCTGAGTTTGCCAAGCAGTTGTCCGACGAAGAGAAGGCGAAAATTGAATCGCTTGGCGGGTTAGAGAAGCTCATTGAAGAGTTTAAGAAGCGTCTCGAAGAGCAAAAGAAGCGCCATGAGGGCGGCAGTAAATGGGTGGGTACCGGGGGTACATCGCCGTTTGGTAATGATGGTTATCATCCCGAGGGTATTAGGGTAGGCGGCGAGAGCAAGAATAAGCGCGCTGTTAAGGTGTGGGATCGTCGTGATTTCAAAAATTATGACGACGGTGTAGAGCTGGGTACGCGCAATATCAAGGTGGCGCTTGCGCCGACTGCGTAAATTTGCGCGCACAGGTGCTGCCGACGAGTTGGATCTGGATGACACTATTAGCTCAACGGCCCGAAATGCCGGCTTGCTGGACATTAAAATGGTGCCCGAGCGACACAATGCCGTAAAGGTGCTGTTATTTTTGGACGTTGGCGGATCCATGGATCCTCACGTCCGAGTGTGTGAAGAGTTGTTCTCGGCGGCGCGCACCGAGTTTAAACATTTAGAATATTTTTATTTCCATAATTTCCTCTACGAGAGTGTTTGGAAAAACAATATCCGTCGACACAACGAGCGCACATTAATGCTTGATGCTGCACAAATACAGCCACGACTACAAAGTGGTTATCGTGGGTGACGCGGCCATGTCTCCCTACGAGATTGTGCAGCCAGGTGGTTCGGTGGAACACTGGAATGAGGAGGCTGGCGAGGCTTGGTTACGGCGACTGCGTGGCACCTACGAGAAAAGTGTATCTGGATTAACCCGACGCCCAAAGACGAATGGCAATATACGCAATCAATCGGTATTACCAATCAACTCATGGAAGGGAACATGTTCCCCTAACCCTGCAAGGTCTGGAAGAGGGCATGGCCTGTCTCTCTAAATAATCTGGCAGGGCGCTATCTACCGGATGTTAGCTGGCGATAAGCTGCGGCGCATAGGCAATGAGTGATGCTGCAATTGCGACGTTCAGCGACTCTACCCCACGTTCCATGGGAATGCGCAGGCTAACCGAGGTGAGTTTTTGGCTATCAGTACTCACCCCATCCGTTTCGCCGCCGAGTACAAAAACGTAGCAGCGTCGGGTCGGTAATCAAACAGCGAATGTGTCGCACTGCCCTCAAGCGTGGCGATATGAAACCCAGCCGTTTTTAATGCCTGCAGAGGCGCCGTAAGTGTGTCACAAAGGCATATTGGTGCCCTAAAGACGGTGCCCGCTGACGCTTTGATAACCAAGGGACCAAGAGCCGCTACACCTTTGCGCGGGTAAATAATGCCGTCTATGCCACCGGCTACCGCCGAGCGAATAATCATGCCCACGTTCTGGGGGTTGGTAATGCCGTCGAGCGCAAGTAGCCGCAGATGTTTGTTGGCCGCCTGCGGGAGGAACTGATCAACGGTTTCAAAGCGTGGACACGCAACATCCAGTGCAACGCCTTGGTCCTGTTTTTTATTACGAGATATTCGCGCCAGCGTATCGCGCGTGTGTTGACGGATCGTAACCTGGCGCTGCTCGGCCGCAGGTTATTATATCGGCGATGATGCCGCCCGATTGGTTGCTCTGCGCTACGTGTAGTGCGGTAGCCGCTAATGAGCGGTCTGAGAGCGCTTCGAGTACCGGTTTGCGACCATAAATGGTCAGGGTTTTGGCGAACAGATCTTGGCCGTTACCTGTTTTCATGGAGAATCCTGAGAATGATTGAAACAGCGATACCACTACTACTTTACACGACACCCCGGTTGTCATTTGTGTGAGCTGGCCGAGGAGATCTTATACGCTGTCGGCGTAAAGTTTGACCCCGGTCGACATCGCGGATGACCCCGATCTTATCAGGCGCTACGGTGTGCGTATCCCCGTGGTTGCCGATCAATCCGGCCGTGAGCTCGGCTGGCCCTTCGATGGCACTGCATTGGAAGCTTGGCTTGCGAATGCGGCTAGACCATGAGGCATCGGTCCAACGCTCTCGGCAGCTTGCCGGAGGGCCTGAATGTGCCGTTTTAAGTGCTCACCCTAACGGCTAATACATCGCATTTTGCATGATGGAGTACTCCGTCAGCGGTGGAGCCAAGTAACAAGGCCAGTCCAAAGCGGGCATGGCTTCCAACGACGATGAGGTCCACTGCCAGCTCTGCAGCCGCTGTTGCGATCTCCGATTCTGGCCGACCAATCACCAGATGGCGCTGGCTTTCGGGAATATTGCGCGACGCACAAAACGACGTGAGTTGTTCGCGCGCTTGGTCATAAATCTCGTCCTGAATGGATGAAAAATCCATCGGAATATCGCCACCGTAGGTGATGCTCAATGGCTCAACCGCATGCAGGACGTGAAGCTCGGCTTGCTGGACGCTGGCCAATTCATGGGCTCTGTCTAGAACTCCCGCAGACGTGTCACCCAAATCTACGGCTACCAAGACTTTTTTGTAGGCCATATTACTTCCCCCGATGCTCCTTTTCCCTCAAGCTTATCTTTGAGTATTGCTGGCGGCTAGTCCTTTTTGTTGAGTGAGATATCTTGGTTTATTTTATTATTTTCCTGTCGATTGCAGCCATTTTGGGGCCGCTCATGGCGGTGCTGCCAAGTAAGCGGCAGCGGCAGCTGGCCGATTACCGTGATCGTGCTCGACGCGCGGGTTTGACGGTGTCCAGCAAAAAGCCTCGATGGATTACCACCTCGTCTTCAACGCGCCACCGATGATCCCCTCGCGGCCTACGGCCTGCGTCTGAGCCCACGGCAGAGGCAGTTAGTTGACCATGATGTCTACGTGCGCTCGCGCACGGGCTGGGAAGCCAAGAGTGGCGGTGGTATCCCCGAGGTCTTTGAATGGCTGCCCGAGAATGCAGAAATTGTCTTGGTGGGCTGGGATGAAGTCGCTATTTACTGGAACGAGCGAGGGGGGGAAGCGGCGCTCAATGGGGTGTTTCGAGCACTCGCAAATTTGCATCCCGAACCACCCGAGACGCTAGACCTATCGCAATGAATTATTGTCTTTCCCTTGACCGATCACACCTCAAACCCGTATACATCCCAACCCCTGACTCCAGAACTGGGAGTAAAAGGGTGATGAATAAAACGTGAATTGACAGGGTTGGCTGCGCCAGTATGGGTAAATCGTTAGTTATCGTTGAGTCGCCGGCAAAGGCGAAAACGATCAATAAATATCTCGGGAATGACTTTATTGTTAAGTCCAGTGTTGGCCATATTCGAGATTTGCCAACGTCGGGCGGCGGTGCCAGCTCGGACCCTAAAGAGCGCGCTGCTCAGGCTGCAATTACCCGCAAAATGGCGCCTGAGGAAAAGAAAAAGTACCAGGTGCGTAAAAAACGCGAGCAACTTGTTCGACGCATGGGTATTGACCCAGACCATGACTGGCGAGCTCGCTATGAGATTTTGCCCGGCAAGGAAAAAGTGGTTAGCGAACTACGTAAATTGGCGGCAAAGTCCGACGCCATCTATCTGGCTACTGACTTAGATCGAGAGGGTGAAGCCATCGCCTGGCACCTCAAGGAAGCCATTGGCGGTGACGATAGCCGCTACCAGCGTGTGGTTTTTAACGAAATCACCAAAAAAGCGATTCAAGCGGCCTTTGAACAGCCAACCTTTCTGGATACCAACCGGGTGAATGCTCAGCAGGCGCGCCGCTTTTTGATCGAGTGGTTGGTTTTGAAGTGTCACCGCTGCTGTGGGCTAAGATTGCCCGCGGTCTGTCGGCGGGCGGGTGCAGTCGGTAGCGGTAAAGTTGATTGTCGAGCGTGAGCGTGAGATTCGCGCCTTTATACCCGAGGAATACTGGGAAGTTCACGCAACGCTTGCCGCGCAAGGGCATGAGAGTGTGGCGTTTGAGGTAAAACGCTTCGAGGGGCAGAAGTTCGCGCCCAAAAACGAGGCCGAAGCACAAGTTGCGGTGGATGCGTTGCAGGAGGCTAGCTACGCGGTATCAAGTCTGGAGTCGCGTAAAACCTCATCTAAACCGCCGGCGCCGTTTATTACCTCAACGCTTCAGCAGGCGGCAAGCACCCGACTGGGGTTTAGTGTCAAGAAAACCATGACCATGGCGCAGCGGCTGTACGAGGCTGGCTATATCACCTACATGCGTACCGACTCGACTAACTTGAGTGCCGATGCGGTTACCGCCTGTCGCGACTACATCAGTACCAACTTACCGGCGGCTTACCTTCCCGATCAACCCAATCGTTATTCCGCTAAAGACGGCGCGCAGGAGGCCCACGAGGCCATTCGGCCGTCGGACGTGCGCGTGCTGCAGGGACAGTTGTCGGGCATGGAGCGCGATGCCGAGCGACTGTATGAGCTGATTTGGCGCCAGTTTGTGGCCTGTCAGATGACCGCGGCGCGCTATCTATCGACCACTGTCACGGTTGCCGCGGCGGATTATGAGCTAACTGCGCGTGGCCGTATTGTTGAGTTTGATGGTTACACCCGCATCCAGTCCCCGGTAGCCCGTAAAGGTGATGACGCAGAATTGCCGCCATTGGCCGAGGGTCAAAGCCTAACGCTGGATAAGCTTCATCCCAAGCAGCATTTCACCAAGCCACCGTCACGCTATGGTGAGGCGAGCTTGGTAAAAGAGCTGGAAAAGCGCGGCATTGGACGCCCCTCAACCTACGCAGCAATCATCTCTACCATTCAGGATCGTGGCTATGTGCGCCTAGAGAATCGGCGTTTCTACGCCGAAAAAATGGGTGATATTGTCACTCAACGTCTACAGGGTGCTTTTTCGGACTTGCTCGATTACGGCTTCACTGCGGCGATGGAACAAAGGCTCGACCAGGTGGCTGAAGGGGAATTGGATTGGAAAGACCTGCTGAACCAATTCTACGAAGAATTCCGGGGCAAGCTTGAGCACGCTGAACTGCCGGAGCCCGCCGGTATGCAGGCCAATGACCCAACACCAACCGGCATACCCTGTGAGCAGTGCGGACGGGAAATGCAAATTCGAACCGCCAGCACGGGCGTTTTTGGGTTGTTCGGGCTACAGCTTGCCACCCAAGGAGCGATGCAAGAACACCGTTAATTTGATCCCTGGGGATGAGGTGATTAGCGCGGATGCCGATGAAGAGGCCGAATCACGGCTTCTCCTGAGCAAGCACCGCTGCTCCCAATGCAATGCGGCAATGGATAGTTATCTTATTGATGAAACCCGCAAACTCCACGTCTGTGGTAACAACCCCGATTGCGCCGGCTATGAGGTGGAGGAGGGTCGTTTCCGGATTAAAGGCTATGATGGTCCGGTTATCGAATGTGACAAATGTGGCGTCGATATGCAGTTAAAGACCGGGCGTTTTGGCAAGTACTTTGGCTGTACCAACGGCGAGTGCAAAAACACCCGCAAATTACTTCGCAACGGTGAAGTGGCTCCGCCCAAGATGGATCCGGTGCCAATGCCCGAGTTGCAGTGTATGAAGGTTGATGATCATTACATTCTGCGTGATGGTGCATCGGGCTTGTTCTTGGCGGCGAGCCAATTTCCAAAAAATCGAGAGACCCGTCCTCCTTTCGTGGATGAGTTGTTGCCCCATCAAGCCGAGATAGATCCTAAATACCATTTTATTTTTGATGCTCCGGTTGTCGATGATATGGGCAATCGCACGCAAATTCGCTTCAGCCGAAAAACCAAGGAGCAATTTGTGATGACCGAGGTCGATGGCAAGGCCACGGGATGGAAGGCCTTCTTTAGCAACGGACAGTGGAAGGCCGAGGGCAGTGCCAAACCTGCGCCCAAGAAGAAAGCTGCTGCAAAAAAGAAGGCGGCAGCGAAAAAACCAGTCGCCCGAAAAAAGGCTCCCGCCAAGCCCAAGACCTGACCGTGATGGGCTGAATGGGTCGAGTGGCGCGTTACCCCGCCGACGGCATTGACTAGGAGAGATTGCAGTGGCGAGTGCTCGAGGTCTAGCTAATCATTCGCTGTACATGGCCCGGCTATTGGCGGGTCAATGGCGGGCATCACTCGCCGGGCAAGCGGCTCCAGAGCAGGCCATGAATGCCGCGTTTGCTCCCGCGCTGCAATTGCATCTGCGCAATGCCTACGGATGGTTCTTGCTTGCCACTATTCGGGCGACTGCGCTACCTGACACCCCTCCGCACAGGATCGGTGAGCTACCTGAACTTAGTCGGGGTATTGTCGAGCCCGGCGAGCTTGAGGAATGTCGTCAGCTTGAGCTAGGCGGCTGGCTGGCGCAGTTACAAGCACCCATTCCTGCCGGCTTGCCGCCCAAAACGGGCGATCGGGTCCTGGCAAGCAGTGGCAGCTATCCGCAACTTGAGGACTTTGAGCACTGGATAACTGCGCTGGATGCTTTGTTTGACCGTCTGGGAGAGTCGCTGGATGAAAATTGATAGGGTGTTGGGTTGTTTTCCCTTGTCGGACTGTTAGAGTGATGGTGACACCCACCCCTAATGCGAGGAAAACGCATGCCTACAGCTCTGCTGGAAATTGTTGATTTGGGTGACGGCGAAATTGTTCTTCAGCGCGCCGATGAAGAAGATGGCGAGCCGTTAGTTAGTATTCAATTCTCCGAAGAAACCAGTTCCTACCTTATGGACAACAATCTCGAGGTTGCCAAGGTGATGATTCAGGCCGGAATCCAGGCGGCGGCAAAGCTTGCCGAGATGGCAAATATGGAGGCTGACGCCTCAGAAAGCCAGGCGAGCGAGCGAACGCTGCACTGACCTGCGCTATGCGCGTGCTTAGAGTGTTGCCCCGAGCCGATATTTAAGCACGCCTACCCCCGCTCCTGGTTGGTAATTCAGCCCTAGAAAATCTCAACCCTAGCGGCGTAACACCCCAACACTAATGCCTTCTATGGCAAAGGCCTGCTCTCGAAGGTCGACGTTAATGGGTGAGTAATCGGGGTTCTCAGCAATGAGCTCGACACGATCGGTGCTCACGCGTCGTAATCGTTTAACAGTGACCTCATCCTCAATGCGGGCAACGACAATTTGATTATCGCGTGCTTGGGCGCATCGATGTACAGCCAGAAGGTCTCCGTCGAGGATGCCGGCGTTTATCATGCTGTCGCCGGTGACCTGTAGCAAATAATCAGCTGCTGGAGAGAAAAAGTTACCAGCCAAATCGATGTGATCCTCAATGTGCTCCTGAGCCAGCACGGGTGAGCCGGCGGCCACGCGGCCAATAACTGGCAGTCCGCGCTCCTCGGTAAGACGAATGCCCCGGGATGCACCGGGAATGATCTCGATGGCACCTTTTCTTGCAAGGGCTTTCAGGTGCTCTTCGGCGGCATTGGCACTTCGAAAATTTAGCGCTTTGGCGATATCGGCGCGTGTCGGTGGGTAACCCGTGTCCTGTACGTTCTGACGAATAATATCCAGTACCTGTTGTTGTCGCTGGGTCAGTTTGATCATGGCGGCGCCATCCCTTGGGTGTGTTTATGTACAGGCTGTTAGTTTATACAGTATTAATGGCTCGCGCCAGCGCCTCAGACGCGGTAGCATCGGGCGCTTTCAGATTTGGCCACAAGGTATGAGTATGGCGAGCGTTGACGATTCCACCCGAGAACTAGCTGAGTGGCTACACCCCATAGCCGATCGTCTGGGCGTACCCGATTATCTCGTCACCCTTGTCATACTCCTTGTGATTGGTGTCGTGGGGCGTCTGCTGGTGCAAAAAGTTGATGCATCGTGTCGGCACCACCACGGGTAAAACCAAAAACCCCTGGGACGATGTGTTAGTGAGAGCGGCGGCGCGACCAGCAGAATGGATTTTGTGGCTCATGATTGCCTACATGTCGCTCGGTGTGTTGGATAGCTTCGAGGCGTTTCGAGCCTTTCTTCGTCAGACGGCTGATACCGGTGTCACCTTGTTATTGGGGTGGTTCTTGCATCGGGTGGTGGTTAATGTCGAAGCGGAGCTTTTGGGAGAACACCGAGGCGTTCGCGATTCGGATGATCGCGCTGCCATAAACGCAACTGCTCGACTGCTTCGAGTAACCCTCTGGATGGCGGTGATACTCATGATGCTGCAGTCGGTGGGGGTATCAATTTCGGGCTTGCTGGCCTTTGGCGGTATTGGCGGCATTGCGGTGGGCTTTGCCGCGCGGGATTTACTCGCGAATTTTTTGGGTGGGTTAAGTATTTACCTTGATCGACCGTTTACCGTGGGTGATTGGATTCGCTCTCCCGATCGTGAGATTGAAGGCACGGTTGAACACATTGGTTGGCGAATGACCCGAATACGTACCTTTGATCAGCGCCCCTTGTATGTGCCCAACGCGGTATTTTCCAATGTGGCGCTAGAAAACCCCTCGCGAATGCGTAACCGAAGGATTTACGAAACGGTGGGTATTCGCTACGCCGATGTTGCCAAGATGGCTGCCATAACCGCCGATGTCAGGGCGATGTTACAGACCCATGAGGCAATTGATCTCGATCGCACGTTAATGGTGAATTTTGTTGCTTGTGGGCCATCGTCGCTCGACTTTTTCGTGTACACGTTTACCAAAACAACGGACTGGTCAACGTATCACAGCATAAAGGAAGATGTTTTATTGAAGATACTTGCCATCATCGAAGCTCACGGTGCTGAAGTTGCCTTCCCCACGCAAACCTTGCATATGGGTGCGCCAACCGAGACGGATTCGCGTGACCGGGGTGTACAACCCGAGAGTTAGGCATTAGCGCGTCTCAAGGAATGTAGGAGGCAGCACCATCGTTTCGGGCGCCCTGGTGTTGGAAAGCGCGGCGTCGGGAAGCGTGGCGTCGTGTAACGTGGTAACGGGCAGGTCCAGGATGTCAGTGCTCTGCGCCGGTGCCCTACTGGCGTTGGCTTCAAACTCAGCAATACCCAGTTGGTAAACCTCGCCCCAGCTGAGCTCGCGGTAGGCGGCGAGAATTTGAATAGCGGGGTGGTCAAAGTAGCGCACGGTCGCCTCGGGGATGACGCGGGTGTCCGCCACGTGAATCAGATGCCGATAGGGCCAGTCACCCACGGCCGCCAAGTCGTCTTCGTTGGCCTCCTTGCCTTCGATACTCTCATTACCGGCCTCTTTGCTGATCTCCTCGACGGCGTTGACGTGTTCTGACGGCGTATGAGCGAGTGGCGTTGGAAAGGCAGCTAAATCAAGTCAGCCGAGGTTAGCTCTGGGCTAGCCTCAGCCAGGGACGTATCGCTCATGGACGAGGGCGATGTGAGGGCTGAAGGGGTGGTAAGTTCAGGCTGCCCGACATCGACCAAGGTTGAGCGTTCGGTTGATGCCTGAGGCTGTTCCTGGGCGGCCCGTTGCTCTTCGGCGATCAGCCGTTCCTGAGCGGCGAGCGCCCGTAAATGCGCTAGGAGTGCGCGCTGCATCATCGGGCGTTCTTGCTGGTAGTGGGTAAGCAAAGTCTGCCGATGTTCGACCTCCAATAATGTCAGGGGTTGACTGGAGCTCGAATCGACAAAGCGAATCCGGGCGGGCCCTTTGGGTGGCGCGGTAACGTAAAATTGTCGGGCAAATAATTGCCCGGCGTGTTGAGCCAAAAATTCACCCCAAGGCGTAGAGTGTCGCCGCGTCTGAGTTCTGCAAAACCCTGCAGTGCGGGCCAATTTGGCAGATCACCCGACTCATCTATGATGATGGGTAGGTTGGGCGCATCCGGTGGTTGTAACCAGGCAGCGCTTAACGCCACCTCATTGCCACTATTTCGTCGCAATTCGCGCAGACCGGCGCCGAGCATAGTCTGTGGCTGCTGGCTAAAGGCGGTTGGTAGCGGCGGTGGTTCGGCGGGGGTGGTCGTAGCAATCGGGGGCAACAGCGGCTCGTCGGCTGTGGCTACAACCAATGTATCAGCAGCTTCAGACGAGGCGGGGAGAGGTTGTTGGGTGGCGGTGTTCAGCGCAGCCGTGGGCGACTGATAGGCAGTGAGGTTATCGATAGCAGGCCGGCTCGGTTCAACGGCGGTTGCCAGTGACTCAAGGGGCAGTACCGTCGGCGGCTCGCCGGCTGGCAGGACCTGGCTATCGGGACCGTTCGCTTGCTCAGATTGCAAGAGGCTCTCGTCAAAAGCGGCTCGCGCTCGCGCTCGCTGGAGTTGTTGTTGTTTGTCGCGCGCTATAAAAGCATCGGGCTCTGGCATGGCAATGGTCACTATGCCATTGGCGTCGCGAGTGATTTCTGAGAACGGGTAGCGCTGGGCTAGGTGCTCAAGTTCGTTGGCAACAAGCAGCCTGCGATAGCTGGAGGGATAAGTCACCGATGGCCGTGCAGGCCAGTGTTCGCTGTTGAGCGTTTCGGGGCGATCATCAATGAGAATCGCCATTTCAAGGCTCAACCAGCCAGACGGCTCATCGTTTTCCAGAAGTGTTGTATCCCAGACCGGCTCGCTGCCTCCTTGGTGTGAGTCCATAGTCGATAGATTTTGAGTTTGCGCACTCGTAGCAATTGCGAGCCCGCCGCCGAGGAAAAGCCAGACCGTTATACCCGTTGCCGAAAATCTACCGGACGATGGTGTCGAGCGCGCGCGATGCATGGCTATCCTTGTATCAGTTGGTGTTACTGTCTTCCAATGCATTATGGAACACATCCAGCAATTGTTCGACAAAGCCTTGTCGCGCCGCTAAGTCCGCAAGCTCCACCTGAAAACGTAATTTATTAGACCCCGACAATGAGTAGGTGTTTGGGTCAGACTGGATCAGTGTAATGAGGCTTAAGGGATTAACGCGCGTATTGTCACTGAACTCCACGCTGCCACCGGTGCTGGTCACCTCGACATCATTAATGCCAAGCCGTCGAGCCTTCACGCGGATGTTGGCCTGGTAAAATAAATTCTTGATGGCGTCGGGCAAGAGCCCAAAACGATCAATCATTTCTACTTGAATTTCTCGCAGTGCCTCGCGAGTCTCTGCGGCCGCAATGCGTTTGTAGAGCACCAGACGGGTAGTGATATCGGGCAGATAGTCTTCTGGTATCAGTGCCGGACGTGTAACTTGACCTCGGTTCCTTTGTCTAGGGAGCGTCAACATCGGGAATCTCGCCGCGTCGTAGCGCCCCACGGCGTTGTGCAGCATGTCCAGATAGAGCGAAAAACCTACACTGTGAATCTGCCCCGACTGCTCATCACCTAATAGCTCGCCCGCACCTCGAATTTCCAAGTCGTGGGTGGCTAGCATGTACCCCGATCCCAGTTCACCTGCTGCTTCAATGGCTTCAAGGCGTTTCTCCGCGTCGGGTGTTAGCGCCGAGCGCGGTGGACTCAGTAAATAGGCATAGGCTTGGTGATGCGAGCGCCCAACACGGCCGCGGAGCTGATGCAGTTGTGCTAGGCCAAACTTATCCGCTCTGTCGATAATGATGGTGTTGGCGTTTGGAATGTCGATACCAGTTTCAATAATGGTGCTGCAAACCAGAATGTGATGACGCTGGTGATAAAAGTCACTCATCACGCGCTCAAGCGCCATCTCTCGTAGCTGGCCGTGAGAGACACCAATCGAGAGGTCCGGCAATAACTCACGCAGCTTACGCGCCGTTTCTTCAATGGTTTTTACTTCGTTATGCAGATAATAGACCTGGCCACCACGCAAGGTTTCCCGAAGCACAGCTTCTTTAATTAGCGCGAGCGAGTGTTCGCGAATAAAGGTTTTGATGGATAGTCGTTTGGCGGGGGTGGCGATAATAGACAGGTCGCGGAGTCCACCCAACGCCATATTCAACGTCCTCGGAATCGGTGTTGCCGTCATGGTCAATATGTCCACCTCGGCCCGCAGAGCTTTAATAGCCTCTTTCTGTTTAACGCCGAAGCGATGTTCTTCGTCAATCACCAGTAGTCCGAGGTCATGAAACCGAAAGTCGCTTTGCAACAACTTGTGCGTCCCCACCAAGATATCCACGTCGCCATTTTCTACGCGTTTGGCTACCTCGCTTAAGGTCTTGCCCGTTTTAAAGCGCGAGACCACCTCTACCTTAAAGGGCCAATCGGCAAAGCGATCGCGAAAACTGTTGTAATGCTGCTGTGCTAACAGCGTTGTGGGTACAAGTATCGCCACCTGTTTGCCATTATGCGCGGCAAGGAACGCCGCCCGCATAGCCACCTCTGTTTTGCCAAAACCCACATCGCCACAGACGAGTCGATCCATGACTTTAGGTGCGCACATATCTGTCCGGACCGCATCGATGGCGGCTGCCTGGTCAGGCGTCTCCTCAAATGGGAAGCTTTCTGAGAATGTTTCCCAGGCGTCGGGATCAAAGTGATGGCAAATCCCACGCGCGCCTCCCGGCGAGCGTAAACTTCGAGTAATTGTGCCGCCACGTCAGATGCGCGTTCGCTTGCTCGTTTGCGAGCTTTTTCCCACTGTTCACTACCCAGTCGGTGTAGTGGCGCCGAGTCGGGGTCGGCGCCGGTGTACCGTGAGATCAGGTGTAACGACCCCACCGGTACGTAAAGCTTATCGTCAGAGGCGTATTCCAGTAACAAGAATTCGGCGTCGTCACCGTCAATTGTGAGTATTTGCAGACCCATGTAGCGCCCAACGCCGTGCGTCAGATGAACCACCGGTACCCCAGGGCGAAGCGCTGTTAAGTCACGAATGACAGCCTCGGCGTTGGTTTCTTCGGCTTGTTTGCGTCGGCGTCGCTGGGCAACCCGCTCGCCAAACAGCTGACTTTCCACAATGAGGGTGGGATGGTTGCTACCCGAATAGATGCCTCTATCGAGGGGCGCTACGGTAATGCCAAACCCAATACCACTACTCAAAAAGCTGTGCCAGTCATCACACTGTTGAGGTCTCAACGCGTGCTGCTCGAGACTTTCAAGTAAGATTTCTCGCCTGCCGGCACTCTCTGCACACAGCAACACAGGGGCCTGGTGCTGCTTGAGAAACTGTTCGAGTCGAGCCACGGCGGTAGATCCCACAACATCGGCGGCCAAATTAGGCGGCTCCATATACTCCGCCTGCGCATTAACGGGCGCATCGCTACTTTGACGCAACTCCAAGACGGCTAAACGCGCAAGGTCTGCGTAGAGCTCCTCAACGGGCACGAATCCAATCGACGGCGCGAGCAATGGCCGTCTTGGGTCGATCCCGTATTCCTCGTAGCGGGTATTAATTTCTTTCCAAAAGCGTTGGCAGGCAGCGTAGTGATCGCCCAGAGTGATAAGGGCAGTTTTTGGTGGTAAGTAATCAAATACCTTGCCGCATGCCTCAAAAAACAGCGGTAGGTAGTATTCGGCGCCACCGGGCACTCGACCTTCGCTAATTTCGGTGAAGGTGGGGCAGTTCTCCGGATCACCATCAAAACTACGGTACCAGTTCATCTGAAACTGCTGAATGGCTTGTGGGTGCATTGGGAACTCGCGGGCCGGTAGCAAGCGGATCGAATTGACCTTTGCAATGGTGCGCTGGCTCAGGATCGAAGGTTCTCAGTGTCTCGATCTCATTGTCAAAGAGATCAATTCGGTAGGGTAGTGCGCTGCCCATCGGATAGATGTCGAGCAGGGAACCACGAATGGCGTATTCACCGTGCTCATACACGGTATCAACGGCACGATAGCCATTGAGACTCAGGTTGCGTACAAATCCTCTGTATCGAGTGCTTCACCTAAAGCGAGCACGAGGCTATTGCCTGCAAAATCGGCTGGGCGGCGATACGGTGCATCAGGGTGGTCATGGGGACAATCAAGACACCCTGAGTCATGTTGGGTAATTTATGGAGCGCATTTAGCCGCTCGGAAATAATGTCCTGGTGGGGCGAAAAATTATCATAAGGCAACGTTTCCCAGTCGGGTAACGTAACGATTTCTATAGGCTTTTTAAGAAATAACGGAATTTCTCGTTCCAGTTCAAGCGCCGCGCTGGTGGTGGGCGTCACAACAACCAGTGGCCTGTCTTCTGCGGCCAAAGCAGCAATGGTCAGGGCTGCGCTGGCCCCAGGGCATGGTCCAAATGATGACCGAGTTCCGGTCTTTTCCGGCCACGGTAGCGTAGCGATGGCTGCATGGGGCATGGTTGATCCAAGGGCTGTAATGGACAAAGCGCGGAGTGTACGGGAGCCTGCGCCGCCCCTCCAGCGCTTGCCACGTCACTGTTCAAGCACAGATAATAACAAGGCCCATAAATTCGTCCGAAATCCTGCTTGCAGGTAAAAAAGGAGACACCCGTGACCGACCAGCGAAAGCGCGAACGCCCCGATGATTATTTTTCTGATTGGAAAGAACGCGAGGCGCTTGCCGAAGCCATGATTCCCCAGGTGGGGAGGTTGGCCCGTGAAAAGAATGTGAAGTGCTTATATCTACGGTCGATCGATGGTGAACAAATCGGTTACCGACTTGATGAAGATTCATCGCTACGTTCGCCAGGTTGAGAACAATGAGATCTCTGAGTTTGAGACGGCACCGGTGCTTGAGGCGGTGTGTGCACTGTCACTGGGTCCTGGCCATATTGATATTGGACGCCTGGCTACGGAGTACTATGATAAAGGACAGGGTGCGGGCCTCAGCGTTCGTGAATACGTCGCTAAACAGCTGGATTTTTTGGTCAATTCCACCCAAAAACCGATTGATGAGCCTCGTGATGTGGTGCTTTACGGCTTTGGCCGTATCGGTCGGTTGATGGCGCGTATTCTCATTGATAAGACCGATGGTGGTGAAGCCTGCGACTTAAGGCGATTGTTGTGCGTGAGGGTGGTGCGCCCAATGACTTGGTCAAACGCGCAAGTTTGCTAAGGCGCGACTCTGTGCACGGCGCCTTTCAAGGGACAATTCGGGTCGACGAAGAGCGCCAGTCGTTTGTGGCCAATGGCAATGAGGTCAAGGTGATCTATGCCAACTCTCCCGAGGAGGTGGATTACACCGCCCACGGCATCAACAACGCCATTATCATTGACAACACCGGTGTCTGGCGCGATCGCGATGGTCTGTCCCGGCATCTCAAGGCCAAAGGGGCTGCCAAGGTCATCCTGACGGCGCCTGGCAAAGGCGATCTCAAGAATATTGTCGCGGGAATCAATAGCGGCGATATTGCCAGCGATGACACGATTATTTCGGCGGCGTCCTGTACCACTAATGCAATTGTGCCGCCATTAAAAGCCATGGACGATGAGTTCGGCATTATTACGGGGCATGTGGAGACCGTCCATGCTTACACCAATGACCAGAACCTCATTGACAACTACCACAAAGCCGAACGGCGAGGTCGTTCGGCGCCGTTGAATATGGTGCTCACTGAAACTGGGGCAGCAAAAGCGGTGAGTAAGGTGCTGCCGCAACTTGACGGAAAGCTCACCGGCAACGCCATTCGTGTACCCACCCCCAACGTCTCAATGGCCATCCTTAACTTGAATCTGGAGCGAGCAACCAGCAAAGATGAGCTTAACGAGTTTATGCGCAACACGGCGCTGCACTCGTCGATGCGCAAACAAATAGATTTTTCATCCTCGCCCGAGGTGGTCTCCAGCGACTTTGTCGGTTCGCGCTCCGCCTGCGTATTCGACGCTAAGGCGACCATTGTCAACGGCAAACAGGCGGTTCTTTACTTATGGTACGACAACGAATACGGCTACAGTTGCCAGGTTTATCGAATTCTGGAGCAAATGGCCGAGATTAAATATCTCACCTATCCCCGCGACCACACCGGTCCGCTTTAAACGACTGGTAAGCGAACCTAGGGTTCGCTACAATCCCCCGCGGCCGGCTGAGGGGCGCATAGAACGCCCTGGCTATCAGCCTCCGGCCTACAGTTTCTGCCCCGCTCTGGGGCAAGGGCATCGTGGCTTGGGGGAGTCGCGCACGCCCTAAATCGGACCCCGAGTTCGAAAGCCCCCAAGAGAAGACTTCTTTGCCAATGGCCTTGTCGCCGTTGGCTCAGGTGTGTGGGCAACTTCAAAACGGAAGAACAGATGATCAAAATTCGTCGCGGCATGGATGTTCCTATCTCAGGGGCTCCAGAGCCGCAAGTAGAACCACTTGCGCCAGCACGTAACGTAGCGCTTGTCGGCCCCGATTACATCGGCATGAAGCCAACCATGGAAGTCGCCGAAGGCGACATGGTTCAAAAAGGGCCGCCGGTCTTTACCGACAAAAAACAGAAGGTGTGGTGTACACGGCACCCGCGAGCGGTAAGGTGGTTGCCATCAATCGAGGCGCCAGGCGCGTCTTTCAGTCGCTGGTTATCGAGGTGGATGACTCTCTAGGCGCCGTAGACTTTGGCGCGCTTAGCGCCGCCGAAGCACGGACACTGGACGGCGCGGCAATTCGGCAACGATTAGTTGCGAGTGGTCAATGGACCGCGCTGCGTACCCGCCCTTACAGCAAGGTGCCGTCGCCCACTTCAAACCCCGCGGGTCTATTTATCACCGCTATTGATACGCAACCCCTGGCGGCGGATCCGGCGGTTGTAATTGCCGAGCAAGCCGAGGCTTTCGCGCTGGGGCAGGATTTGTTGGCGGCGATGGTGGCGTGTCCGGTATATCTTTGTCAGGGGGCATCGGCAAACCTACCCGTGGGCGAGAACCCAGCGATTGAGGTCCACGACTTTGCTGGACCACATCCTGCAGGCTTGGCGGGTACGCATATTCACCTTCTCATGGGTGCATCGCTGGCGCAGGTTGCCTGGACCATCAGTTACCAAGATGTTATTGCCATTGGCCGATTATTCCTTGATGGAGAGCTATACACGTCGCGTGTGATCGCATTGGCGGGACCTCAAGTCGAACGACCTCGGTTGGGGCGCACGCGCGTGGGTGCCGATCTTCAAGCCCTCACCGCTGGCGAACTCAAAGCGGGTGAAAACCGCATTTTATCGGGCTCGGTTTTAGGGGGGCGTACGGTTCAAAGCAATGTCGCTTACCTCGGTCGCTATCACAATCAGGTAACGGTTTTGGAAGAGGGTCGCGAGCGTCGGTTAATGGGCTGGTTATCGCCAGGCGCCAACCGCCACTCGGTTATGGGGATTTACTTGTCGAGCTGGCTGGGCATGAGGCCTCAGGCCATGAATACGTCTACCAACGGCTCCGAACGAGCGATGGTGCCTGTGGGCAATTATGAGCGTGTCATGCCGCTGGATATTTTACCCACGCAATTACTCCGTTCGCTGCTGGTGGGTGATACCGAAACAGCCCAAGCTCTGGGCTGTTTGGAGTTGGACGAAGAAGACCTTGCGCTTTGTACGTATGTCTGCCCTGGTAAATACGAATACGGGCCGGTCCTGCGTGAGAACCTCACGCGCATTGAGAAGGAGGGTAATTCATGGGCCTTAGAAACACCTTGGACAAGCTGGAGCCCAACTTTAAGCCTGGCGGGAAATACGAAGCGTGGTATGCACTCTATGAGGCTATCGATACAATATTTTACTCCCCGAGTTCAGTCACTCGCAGCTCTGCCCATGTGCGCGACGGTGTCGATTTAAAGCGCATTATGATTACCGTGTGGTTGGCCACTTTCCCAGCCATGTTTTACGGCATGTATAACCTGGGTTTTCAAGCCAATGAAATTCTGGCCGCAAGCGGTGGTCAGCTGGATGGTTGGCGCGGTGCAATTTTAGCTAGCATAGCGGGTTATGACGCCACCAGTCTGTGGGACTGCATGGTATTTGGCGCCCTTCATTTCCTGCCGCTTTACGCCGTTACTTTTGTGGTGGGGGCTTTTGGGAGCTGCTTTTCGCCATGAAACGTGGCCATGAGGTTAACGAAGGCTTTTTTGTTACCTCAATACTGTTTGCCCTGACGCTTCCACCTGACCTTCCTCTATGGCAGGCGGCATTGGGTATTAGCTTCGGTATTGTCATTGGCAAAGAAGTATTTGGTGGCACCGGCAAAAACTTTCTTAACCCCGCGCTCACCGGACGTGCATTTCTGTACTTTGCCTACCCGGCCCAGCTCTCGGGTGATGCCGTGTGGACCGCAGTCGATGGCTACAGTGGTGCCACCCCGCTGGGTATTGTTGCCGCCGAGGGGATGCCTGGCTTAACGAATAGCTATAGCTGGATGGAAGCGTTTATAGGCCAAATTCCAGGCTCCATTGGTGAGACTTCGACGTTGATGGTCATGATTGGTGGCGCGATTTTACTGCTTATGCGCATTGCTTCCTGGCGGGTGGTAGCCGGTTGTTTTGCAGGCATGATCGCCTTTTCGTCGCTTCTTAACGCTGTCGGTAGCGAAACCAATCCAGCATTCGCCATGCCTTGGTACTGGCATATGGTCGTTGGTAGCTTTGCTTTTGGCGCGTTCTTTATGGCCACGGACCCGGTCTCTGCTGCCATGACCAATGGCGGCCGGTGAACCTATGGCATGCTGATTGGTGTGATGTGCGTGCTCATTCGGGTGGTCAACCCCGCGTTCCCCGAGGGCATGATGTTAGCCATTTTGTTCGCGAATTTATTTGCTCCGTTATTTGATCACTTTGTGGTTCAGGCGAATATTAAAAGGAGAGTTGCGCGTGTCCAGTAATAGTGAAGGCCTCGGGCGAGTACTTACCGTTGCCCTGGCATTATGCGTTGTCTGTTCGGTGGTGGTATCTACTGCCGCGGTGGTCCTGAAACCCCAACAAACCGCCAATAAAACTCGAGATTTAAAGCGCAACATCCTGATGGCTGCCGATTTGTATGATCCCTCTCAGGCGGTCGAAGAGCAGTTTCAGCGCGTGACCACCCGGGTTATTCACATTGCATCGGGTGAATATGCCGATGATATCGATCCGGCAGTCTTTGATCAGCGCGCCGCGGCAAAAGATCCGGCTATGTCGACGGCCATTGCGGCCGATCAGGATAGGGCCAAGATAATGCGCCAAAGTGACTATGCTCTGGTGTATTTGGTCAACGACGCCGAAAATAATTTGGAAAAGGTCATATTACCGGTTCATGGTTATGGCCTGTGGTCCACGCTCTACGGATTTGTGGCACTGGAGTCAGATCTCAACACCATTGCGGGGTTGGGGTTTTATGAACACGGAGAGACCCCGGGGCTGGGTGGTGAGGTTGATAACCCCCGTTGGAAATCCCTGTGGGAGGGTAAGCAAGCCTATCGCGAGGGCAGCGTTGCTATCTCGGTCATCAAAGGAGCGGTGAACCCTGAGGGTAACCTGGCTGCATGGCAAGTCGATGGCCTCTCGGGTGCCACGTTAACGAGTAAAGGCGTTCACAATTTGGTTCAGTTTTGGCTAGGCCAAGACGGGTTTGCGCCATTTCTCAGCAACCTTCGTCAAGGAGAGGTGTAATGGATATTCGCGACACGCTGCTGAAACCGATCTTCAGCAACAACCCGATTGCGTTGCAGATTCTTGGTGTTTGTTCCGCACTGGCGGTGACCTCTTCACTGAAAGTAACAGTGGTGATGTGTATTGCCTTAACGCTGGTAACCGCTTTTTCTAACTTATTTATTTCAAGTATTCGCCGATTCCTTCCTTCGAGTATTCGAATCATTGTTCAGATGACGATTATCGCTTCACTAGTGATCGTTGTTGATCAAATTCTTAAGGCCGTGGCCTACGATATTTCCAAACAGTTATCGGTGTTCGTCGGACTTATTATTACCAACTGTATCGTCATGGGGCGCGCAGAAGCCTACGCGATGAAAAACCCACCGATCCCCAGTTTTCTGGACGGCATTGGCAACGGCTTGGGCTATTCCTTTGTGCTTCTGGTTATTGCAACAGTGCGTGAGCTGTTGGGTTCGGGCAAGTTGTTTGGTGTTGAAATTCTGCCGTTGGTTACCGAAGGCGGCTGGTATACCCCAACGGCTTGCTGTTGTTACCCCCTAGCGCCTTCTTCTTGATTGGTTTGCTTATCTGGGCTATCCGCAGTTGGCAAAAAGATCAGGTTGAAACCCCGAATTTGTTATCGCCAAGCACACCGCTGTGGAGGAGGGCGCCTAATGGAACACTATTTGAGTTTATTTGTTCGCGCCGTGTTCATTGAAAATATGGCGCTGTCATTCTTTTTGGGTATGTGTACTTTTCTCGCCGTCTCCAAGAAGATTCAGGCGGCCATTGGTTTGGGTGTCGCTGTTGTCGTTGTACTTACGATCACCGTGCCCGTTAACAACCTTATCTATCAGTACTTGTTGGCTGACGGTGCGCTAGCCTGGGCCGGTCTACCCGATGTCGATCTGAGCTTTTTGGGCCTGCTCAGCTATATTGGTGTCATCGCGGCACTGGTGCAAATTTTGGAGATGTTTCTGGATCGCTATGTGCCAACACTGTACGCAGCGCTGGGCGTGTTCCTGCCCTTGATCACCGTTAACTGCGCCATTATGGGCGCGTCGCTGCTCATGGTGGAGCGCAGTTATACCTTTGCCGAAAGTGCTGTATTTGGCGCCGGAGCCGGTGTTGGCTGGGCCCTTGCTATTGTGGCGCTGGCGGGCATTCGTGAAAAGCTTAAGTACAGCGATGTCCCCGAGGGCCTCCAAGGTCTGGGGATCACGTTTATCACGGTAGGGTTGATGTCGCTGGGCTTCATGTCATTTGGTGGCATAAACATTTAATCGTTTGATTGCGTTAACGGGAAAGAGGTTTTTTTGAGGTCATGGATATGACAATCGTTTACGGCGTCGGGATGTTTACGGTCATTGTTGTCGCGCTGGTAATGATCATTTTGTTTGCTCGCTCGCGTTTGGTCAGCAGCGGCAACGTCAGCATTGAGATTAATGGCGAGCGAACCATTGATGTGCCGGCCGGTGGGAAGTTATTACAGACGCTGGCCGATGCAAACCTGTTCCTCGCCAGCGCTTGTGGCGGGGGCGGGACCCAGCCCAGTGTAAATGCGTGGTGAACGATGGCGGCGGTGCCATGTTGCCAACGGAGGAGTCGCACTTTACACGCCGCGACGCCAATGCTGGCTGGCGGCTATCCTGTCAAACACCAGTTAAGCAGGATATGAGCATTCAAATTCCGGAGGAGGTGTTCGGCGTTAAGCAATGGGAGTGCACGGTCGAGTCCAATGACAACGTAGCCACCTTTATTAAGGAATTGGTGCTGCGTCTTCCCGAAGGCGAAAACGTTGACTTCCGCGCTGGTGGTTACGTACAGCTTGAGTGTCCGCCCCATCACGTCAAGTACAAAGACTTTGACATTGGTGAAGAGTATCGAGGTGACTGGGAGCGTTTTGGTTTCTTTAACGTCGAGTCCCAGCGCGCAGACACAACCATCCGAGCCTACTCAATGGCAAACTACCCCGAGGAGAAAGGGGTTGTTAAATTTAATATCCGTATTGCAACGCCTCCTCCGGGAAGCGAGGGAATCCCCGCGGGCGTGATGTCGAGCTGGGTATTTAGTCTCAAACCTGGCGATAAGGTGACTGTTTACGGACCCTTCGGCGAGTTTTTCGCGAAAGACACCGATGCTGAGATGGTGTTCATTGGCGGTGGTGCGGGTATGGCACCCATGCGATCGCACATCTTCGACCAACTCAAGCGCTTAGACAGCAACCGCAAAATCAGCTTCTGGTACGGTGCGCGTTCTCTTCGCGAGATGTTTTACGTCGAGGATTATGACGGCCTTGCTGCGGAGAAAGAGAATTTCGACTGGCATGTGGCGCTGTCTGACCCACAGCCTGAAGACAATTGGGATGGCTTAACAGGATTTATTCATAACGTCTTGTATTAGCAATACTTAAAAGACCATCCGGCACCTGAAGACTGTGAATACTATATGTGTGGACCACCGATGATGAATGCGGCCGTTATTAAAATGCTTCTAGACCTTGGCGTGGAGCGAGAAAATATCTTGCTCGATGATTTCGGTGGTTAATCTTCTCAGGCCAGCCACGGTGCTGGCCTTTTTTGTTGGTGTGTAGCCTCGGCTGTAGCGATTCGAGCCGCAACGGTGTGCGCTTGCATGGCAGCGTCTACGGTACCACTTGGAGCGTTCATTACCTACCGGTAGAGGGGAGGCCCAACCGAGCAAGAAGTACGGCGTGCACTGTTGGATGCTTTTGCGGTAGTTGACGCGAGCATGAATTCCTACAGCCAGGAGTCCACAATTAGCCGCCTCAACAACGCCGCCGCGGGGCAGGTTGTGGAGCTCGACTGGGATTTCAGCTACTTGCTCAATGAAGCGTTGCGTATTAACCAAGTCTCAGATGGTGCCTACGACGTTGCGATTGCGCCGCTCTTGAGTATTTGGGGTTTTGGTCCCGAGGGTCCTCGGACCTTCCCTGACGAGACGGCGGGCTGAACGCGCGCTGGCCCTGTCAGGATTCGGCCATTTTAACTGGCAGTCTACGACCCGCCAGATCAGCAAAGATCATGACGATGCTGCGCTGGAGATGTCCTCGCTTGCCAAAGGCTACGGGGTTGATTTGGGAGCCGATGCGTTAACTGCCTTGGGGCTCGATGATTTTATGCTGGATATTGGCGGTGAAATGCAGCTACGCGGGATGAGCCCGAGGGGCGATGCTTGGCGCATTGCGATTGAGCGCCCGGAGGCAGGCGGACGTGCGGTTCAGGCGGCGATATCGGTGACCAATATCGGTGTGGCCACATCGGGTGATTACCGTAATTTCTTTGAGCGCAATGGCAAACGTTTTTCACATCTTATTGATCCGCGTACGGGTTACCCAGTAGCGCACGATTTAGTGTCAGTCACGGTTATTCATGGATCAACCGCACTGGCGGATGCCTGGGCGACTGCGTTGGCGGTTTTGGGTACCGAGCAAGCCCTTGCCATTGCCGAGGCACAACACTTGGCTGTTTACCTTGTCAGTCGGCGTGGTGACACACTCGTGGTGTCAGCTAGTAGTGCTTTTGCTCCCTATCTAGCTACTACGCCCGTCGAAGGGTAGGCTTTGCTAATGAGCACAGGAGTTTCATGGTGATTTTTATTGTCAGTTTTGTGGTGTTTGTCGTGCTAATGTCAGGCATGGCCATTGGCGTCATTGCCGGTAGGGCGCCCATTAGTGGTTCATGCGGGGGTGTAGGCAAGATTTTGGGGACACCCAAAAATGCGAAATTTGTGGCGACGACCCAACACGATGTGAATCGGAGCAGGCGCGCACTGGCGTTGATATCGAGACGCGAGCCGGTGTGCATCGATTTGATCCCAGCCAATAAGTCTATCCATTGACGTCGCTCTCTCTGCTTACCGACCTCACTATTCGATACACCCTACGGGGTCGAAGACGTGGTTTTGCGCGGTTGGTGGCCTGGATCTCCATGCTCGGCATGGTCTTGGGCGTAGCCAGTCTTATCACGGTGATGTCGGTGATGAACGGGTTTGCCAACGAGCTGGAGACCCGTATTTTGGGTCTGGTTCCCCATGTTAAATTGAAGCCGCGCCAGGGGTCTTTGGACAATTGGCAGGGGTCATTGCCGGTTATCGATGCTCAGCTGTCCCCTCTGGGTGTTGCCCCCTATGTGGAAGATCAGGTTCTGATGGCTGGCTGGGGACGCCAGCGGGGCGTTCAGGTAACGGGTATCGACGTTGCAGCCCAGAAGGACGTTAACAACCTGCATAAGCATATTGTTGACGGCAACCTTGAAGACCTTACACCCACTCCGTTTAGCGTTGTATTGGGGGCAGGCCTTGCAAGGATGTTGGGTGTGGCTGTCGGTGATGAGGTGGTCGTTACCCTCCCTACCTTGTCGGTTACCCCATTGGGCGTGTTCCCGCGGACAAAACGCCTGCGCGTGGTGGCCCTTTTAGGGTGGGTGCGGATCTCGACACTCGGCAAGCGTATGTCGGTTTAAAAACAGCCCAGCGTTTGTTCACACGAAGCGGCGTTGACGGTGTTCAACTCCGATTTCCTGACGTTGCAACGGCTGAAACCGCGGTCAAGCGTTTAACAACCCAACTACCCGAAGACTGGCGGGTGGAAGATTGGCGTAGCAGTCAAGGGTCGTTGTTTGCCGCGGTCCGAATGGAGAAGTTTACCGTGGCTGTGTTGTTGCTCGCTGTTGTAGCCGTGGCCGCCTTTAATATTGTTTCAACGCTAACAATGGCTGTGACTGAGAAGCGCCGTGACATTGCCATGCTTGGAGTAATGGGCATGTCTCCCGGGAATATCCTCTCCGTGTTCTTGGCACAGGGACTACTCCTGGGTGGCGTGGGCGTTTTGCTTGGGCTTGTTGTCGGCATCGCACTTGCGCTCAATATCAGCGATATCGTCATTTGGTTTGAACAACTTGTTGGCAAGCCAGTATTCGACCCCCGCGTGTATTACATCGGTCGTCTACCCTCGGTACTGGCCTGGGGCGACGTGCTTGTTACGGGTGTGCTCGCGCTACTGTTAAGCCTTCTTGCCACCGCTTACCCTGCCTGGCGGGCTGCTCAAATTCATCCGGTGGAGGTTCTCAATCATGGCTAACAATGTGCTGGCCTGCGCCAATCTCAGCAAGCAGTACCGCGATGGCGAGCATGTGATACACGTACTCGCCGGGGTGCAGCTGACGCTGGCACCCGCTGAATCTATTGCCATTGTGGGTCGCTCTGGATCGGGAAAATCGACCTTGCTTAATGTGCTAGGTGGTTTAGATGTGCCAACGAGTGGCTCGGTAACATTGGCCGGGCGTGATATGGCGACGATGACCGAAGAACAACGCTGCCAATGGCGCAATACCCAGCTTGGATTTGTCTTTCAATTTCATCACCTGCTTCCTGAGTTCACGGCGCTGGAAGCGGTGGCAATGCCGGCGCGCATCGGGGGTATGGCGAAACGTGAGGCTATGGGTCGAGCGCACTCTTTGTTGACGAGGGTAGGGCTCGAGCACCGACTGTATCATCGGCCGGGTGAGTTATCGGGTGGCGAACGGCAACGCGTTGCAATAGCGAGGGCGTTGGTTAACGGACCGCGTTGCGTGCTGATGGATGAACCCACGGGCAATTTAGACCCTGAGTCAGCGGAGCAGGTGCTCGATGTTATGCTCAATGTAGAACGGCAAAACTCGGCCTTTATTGTGGTTACCCACGATAGGCGCATTGCTGAGCGTATGGATCGTGTACTGAAGCTTGATGCAGGCACCCTCAGCGCTTTATGACCATGCCCGCCGCTCAAAAAATGCAGTTTGCCCTGCGGCAAACGCTGGACAAAAGTCGAGGCTTGTCGGGATTTTTATCGCGGTTATCGATTGCGGGCTTGGTGCTGGCGGTGGCACTTTTACTCACCGTGCTATCGGTCATGAACGGCTTTGAGAGAGAGCTTGAACAAAGGATTCTCGGGTTGGTGCCCCACCTAACCATACGTGGGAGTGGCTCGGATGAGGATTGGCAGGTCCTAAAAGCAGATCTTGAGGACGTATTGCCCGTAACCGAGATTGCATTATTTCTTGAACGCGACGTACTCATGGTTCGGGGCAACCGAGTGGCGCCTGGTATCTTACTGGGGCTTCCCGATGACGCCTTAGCCCGCTGGTCAGGCATGGTTGCTGAACGACTTTCGGCTGAAGATGCCAAGGGTTTGTGGTTGGGTGAGGCACTAGCCCAACGGTTGGCCGTGAATGTTGGCGACAAATTACGCCTCATTGTTCCCGACACACAGGACATTCTGCCCGCTGGGAACCTCTCGCAAAGCCCTTCTGCCAAACAACTTGCTAGCTCGGTATCGGCCATTGTTGCCACTGGCACCGAGCTGGATGAAGGGCTGATCCTTACTCAGTTTGACATTGTGGCGCAACTTGGTGACAGCAGCGGATCGGCTACTGGGTTGGCGATGCAGGTTTCGGATCTCTATGCGGCCCCCAGATTGCGATGGCAGCTGATGCAAAGTCTCGATCGTCAGTTCTATGTAACCGATTGGACCAGTATGCATGGCAACTTGCACACGGCGATTCAATTATCACGGGACCTCGTTACGCTGTTACTGCTTTCCATTATCGCGGTGGCCGCTTTCAATATCGTCTCATCGCTGATTCTGGTCGTCAGAGATCGGCAGGCAACTATTCCCATGTTGCGTGCTATGGGTGCTAGCCATAGCGATGTTAGTCAGATTTACCTTTTGCAGGGCGGGATTATTGGCGTGGTCGGCGCGAGTGCCGGCATTCTGCTGGGCGTTTTGCTCGCCTACCTAGTCCCTCAAATAGCGGCGCTCATCGAGCAGCTGTTGTCTATTCGGCTATTGTCAACCGATGTTTATCCGCTGGCATTTGTGCCTGTTGATATTCGGTTGGTCGACGCGGCATTGCTGTGGGGCGTATCGGTGGTCTTGTGTCTACTGGCCGCCGTTATACCGGCTCGTCGTGCCGCCCGGACGCCCGTTGCTCATATCCTTGCTCAGCAAGGGTTTAGCTAGTTGGCGATCGCCGCCGCCGCTTGTGCCAATCGCGGGCCACCCGCAGCCGCCATAGGGTGTTGACAGTAAGCCACCCTAACAGTCCGCAGATCAGCCCCATCACGCCGCAACCGAGAAGGAAGGAGCCCATATGACGCCCAGACTATTGATGAGCCAGTGCCAGCTAATGGTGAACTCGATGGGCAATAAGGGGGTTCCCAGCAAAAAAGCGCCCAGCTTATAGGCCAAGTAGTAAATAACCGGCATGGTCAGCGGGTTTGTGATCCAGATAAGTGTCACGCTGATGGGTAGATTGGCGCCCAGCCTTACCGCGAAAAAAGCCGCCACAAAAACTTGACCGGGGATTGGGATCATGGCGCAAAAAAGCCCAATCGCAAATGCCATCGCCGTGGAAGAACGCGTAATGTGCCAAAGTTTGGGCTCGTAAATCCATTCGCCCAAAGGTTTTAGAGCTCGCATGGCTCTGAGTTTTTGCGGCGGAGGCGCGAGGCGTCTGAGAAATTTTCGAGGCATGGTGTCGGGCGTCAGCTAGTCCCTGAAGAGTTGTCTTATGTTGCTAAAGCTAATCAGTGAAAGGGCTCGGTATGGCCAGCACCTTGGGTTTCTAATTCACTACCCGAATACCTACGGGTGACTACTTAGTATGCCGCGTTACAGGGCAATCAACCAGTCTTCTTGGGTGGCACTAACGGGTGATTATTCGACTAGCTATTGTTCTCGGCTTGCTTCTACCCTGGGGCTGCCAATCGTTGGTGTTGCCCCCATAATAATTGGATTATGTTTCATATTTCTGGCGGGTTGTTCACAGGCACAGTCAGCATTCCACAGTCATGGCCTCGATGATTATCCTGTAAGGCTCGTTGCTGCGCTGTTTTGCGCCGGGCTTGCTATTGCTTGGTCGGCCTGGTTGGGTGCGCGCTGGCAAGAGAGCCAAGTGTCTCTTTCCTGCCTGAGGCAGTAAGACCCAGCGGGTCGGCCTGGTGACTGCGGTGGTGCCTCAGCAATTTACCCTGCCAGACGGCACCACAGGTCAGCGATTTATCGCGCAACTTGAGCGTGACAAGGCCAGTGTTTGCACGTCTCCAACACGTTTGACCCTGAGTTACTACCTGCCCCAACCTGCGCTGGCCCTAGGCGATCGAGTTTCAATGCAGGTTACGCTGAGGTCGCTGTCGAGTCAGTCAAACCTGGGTCAATTGCCCGATCAAGCCCGAAACGCGGCCAGAGGGCTACATGGCAGAGGGACCGTCGACCACCTGCACATCATTTCCCGCGCCCCTCGGTATTCAATTGCCAGTTTGCGAAACCGGTTTATTACCGACCTCTGGGCGCTTCATGAATCTCGTCGTGTCATCGCCCTTATGCAGGCGCTGTTAATCGGTGTTGGCCATGGGGTTTTGCCCAGCGACTGGCGTAATTTTAAGACGCTGGGTTTAGCCCATGTCATGGTGATCAGTGGCTTGCATATTGGGTTGGTTTTTCTGATGGTTCGCGTGCTCGCTCTAGCTGTGCTTGGCGTCATGCCGTTACACCCAATGAGAGACCACCAGCTTGGCTCGATACTGGCCATACTCGCTGCCACAACTTATGCCGCGGCAGCGGGATGTCAGTGCCCGCAACGCGGGCACTTTGTATGGTATTCATGACCCAAATCCCCCTCCTTATGGGTTGGCGCTCTCGTCCGTTATGGGTATTGATGGCTAGCCTCATTGTACTTTTGGCAGCTAACCCATTTTCGGCGCTATCAAGTAGCCTGTGGTTAACCATTGGCGCTACCTATGCCGTGCTACGCTTGAGTGAAGCACTCGCCCATTATGTGTGGTGGCTGCGGGTGCTGGTACTGCAGCTACTGATGACACTGCTTCTGGCACCGCTCACGGCATTTTGGTTTGGTGCCGTGAGCTTTTGGGGGTAATTGGCAATGCCACAGTGACTCCGCTGGTAACGATGATGGCAATACCCCTGTTACTAACGGGGGCGCTACAAGACCTCGTCATGGGTGAGTCGGGCAACTATTTTTGGTGGCTTTGCGCGCTTGTACTACGCGTGGCGTTGGCGATGATGGAGTGGATGGCTAATGCCTTGCCTCGTCAGGGGTTTGTCAGTCTGTCGCTGTCACTCTATCAGTTTGCATCGCTCGCCTTAGTGGCACTCTTGGTTTTTTGGAAGCGCCGAAATTTATGGTTTTGTGGCGCTTTGATCTCGGCGGCGGCAGTTTTTGGGGCCTCAACGCCAAGGCCGACAAGCGGGGCGCGCTTGCAGTTGCTTGATGTGGGGCAGGGCACAGCCATTATATTTAGTGAAGGGTCGGCAACCCTTTTGTATGACACCGGTGCCCCTATGGACCAATCGATACCCAGGCCAGTCGCGTCATTATTCCGCTCCTACAACAGCAAGGGGTAGATAGTCTTATTCATTTGGTTGTGAGTCATCGCGATAGTGATCACAGCGGGGGATTGGTGCCGGTGCTGAGCGAGTTTCGCGTTGCCTCCCATTGGGGATTCGGTGGACAGCCGTGCCGAGTGGGGCAGCAGTTGAATTGGCCGGGCGAGGCGGTGATCGATATGTTGAACGGTTCCGGCTGGGAACAAAACCACCCCAATGCGTCGAGCTGCGTGCTGCGCATTCGTTATGCGGGGCAGACCGTGTTGTTAGCCGGTGACATCCCGGCATTGACTGAGCGCGAGCTGGTTCGCTATTGGCGCGAAGGTCTCAAGTCCGACATTGTTGCCGTTGCCCATCATGGCTCCAAAACGTCGACGGCATGGTCCTGGTTAAAATGGGTTGAGCCTCGACTAGCGCTGATTAGTGCCGGGTTTGATAATCGCTTTGGGCACCCACATTCGGAAGTCGTGGATCGTCTGTCATCTGTGGGTGCTCGGGTGCTGGATACTCGAATTACAGGCGGCGTTGAAATTACCTTTGACCACCAAGGTGGCCGGCGAGTCAGAACAAGCCGCCATGGGATGACGCCATTTTGGGCGCAACTTTCCCAATTGACACAATTGGGTGTGTCGCCCGGCACAGGTATACTCAAGCCTTACAAAGAGGACATGCCGTGATTGAGTTACTTGCTGCTGGAGGCTGGATAATGCCGCTTCTGGTTATTTGTTCTGTATTGGCTCTGACAATTTCTATTGAGCGTTGGATAGCACTCAATTCCGCCAATATTGCTCCGCCGCATTTGCTGGCCACGGTATGGCGCCAGCTCAAAGCGGGTGAGCTCGATGTGCAACGCCTAAAGCAGCTTCGGCAGGGTTCAGCGCTTGGCGCTATTTTGGCCGCTGGCCTTGCCAACCGCTCCCAGGGTCGTGACGTCATGAAAGAGAGTATTCAAGAGGCCGCGGGCCATGTGGTGCATGATCTGGAAAAGTACCTCAACACCCTGGGTACCGTAGCCGCGGTTGCGCCACTGCTGGGTTTACTCGGTACCGTTGTGGGGATGATTCGCGTGTTTACCGAAATCACGATTCAAGGTACCGGTAACGCCAACGCGCTTGCTGGTGGGATTTCGGAGGCACTGATCACCACGGCAACGGGCCTGGCGGTCGCCATACCGGCACTTGTGATGCATCGCTATTTCACCGGTAAGATAGACGCCATTGTGGTTGGCCTTGAGCAAGAAACCATCAAACTGGTCGACGCGCTACACAGTGGACGCAAAACGGAATACGACGTTTGAAGTTTCGCCGACAGCGACGCGATGAACTCGCCATCAACCTAACACCATTAATTGATGTGGTGTTTTTGTTGCTCATCTTTTTTATGGTGTCGACGAGTTTTACATCGGAAACCCAACTTGCCGTCAACCTGCCCGAGGCCGATGGCGCGCCCGCAAGCGATAGCAAGAATCGGCTTGAGTTGATGATTGCGTCCGATGGAGCCTTTCGTTTGAACGGTAACTTGGTACCAGCCCAAGTGTCAGCGTTGCGAACCGCCTTACGGGAGGCCGTTGGAACGCGACGAGATACCCCGCTCACGATTGCGGCTGATGGCGATGCGCCCCATCGCTACGTAGTAATGGCATTAGATGTTGCTAATGGGCTGGGTCTTAAGCGCTTGACGATAGCGGCGCAAACGCCGTCGACCGACAGTGGTGCAGATGGTGGATAAGCCCGTGAGCGATAGGGCTACTTATCGGCGCCTGCTAGCCTATGTGTTGCCGTATACCGGCGCATTTATCTTGAGCATATTGGGGTTTATGGTGTACTCGGCGGGTAATGTACTGCTTGCCGACCTAACCCAATTCCTTTTGGATTCGCTCGGTGAGCCCACACAGGTTCGCGTGGGTATTGTCGCCGGCGTTGCGGATTCTATCTGGCCTGTGGGCGATCAAGCTAAGCTCGATTACGCCCGTGTGGCGGTGCCCATTGCTGCCGTTGTCATTTCACTGGGTCGGGCGCTGGGTTATTTTACCGGCACCTACTTCATGAATGTTGTGGCCCGGTCGGTGGTGCATACCCTGCGTACTCAATTGTTTGATGTGCTGCTTAGCGTGCCTCGACGCTATCATGACGCCCAGACTTCCGGAGGTTTAGTCAGCAAGATCACCTTTAACGTGGAGCAAGTGTCGGGTGCCGCAAGTGATGCGCTCAAGGTCGTGCTGCGCGAAGGTCTTACTGTCCTGGCTCTCGTGGCCTATATGCTCTATCTCAACTGGAAGCTGAGTCTGGTATTTTTTGCTGTTGCTCCTGCTATTGGTCTGGTTGTGGCGGTTGTTGGCAAACACTTCAGACGTTACAGCCGGCGGATCCAGGACTCGATGGGCTCGGTCACGCAGGTCAGTACTGAAACCTTGAGTGCGCTTGATGCAATCCGGATCTATGCGGCCGAGCAACAACAGAGCAAGCGCTTTTTCAGCGCGAGCGTATTCAACCGCAATCAGAGCCTCAAACTAGCGTTTGTTCAAGCGGTATCGACCCCCATCATTCAAACATTGCTGGCCCTTGCACTGGGCGCTTTGTTTTGGTTTGCGCTTGACCCAACCATTCTCGCTGGATTTTCGGCAGGATCATTGGTGGCGTTTATTACTGCAGCTGCGCAGATGGGCAAACCCATTCGCACACTCAGCGGCGTGCAGAGCGTGATTCAGCGCGGCCTGGCCGCTGCCGAAGACGTGTTTGCGCAGCTAGATGTTGCACCGGAGCCTGACCAAGGGGAGACGATTATTGACCGAGCAACCGGTGAGGTTGAGTTTGCGGCTGTAAACTTTAGGTATCCTGACACAACGTCTGTAGCAGTTGATAATTTAAGCCTCACCATTGCGCCCGGCGAGACGCTAGCACTGGTAGGGCGCTCGGGCAGCGGTAAATCAACCTTGGCCCAGCTATTGTTGCGTTTCTATCAGCCCCAAAGTGGGCAAATACGCTTGGATGGTATTGCCATTGATGACTATCAGTTAACCGCATACCGGCGTCAAATAGCGGTAGTGTCTCAAAACGTTGAATTGTTTAGTGACACGGTACGTAACAACATTGCCTTTGGTGAGATGGCTGGGGCATCCGATGCAGCGATTGAGCAGGCCTGTCGGCGCGCTCATGCTTGGGATTTCATAGAGCAGCTCCCACAAGGGCTCGAGACCGTACTTGGTGATGGTGGAGCTGGGTTATCCGGTGGACAGCGGCAACGCTTGGCGATTGCTCGAGCATTTCTCAAGGATGCCCCCATACTTATTTTGGATGAGGCAACATCAGCCTTGGACAACGAATCGGAGCAGCAGGTGCAGCGGGCGCTCGAGGAAATTACCGCGTCACGCACTACCCTGATCATTGCGCACCGACTCTCAACGATTGAACGAGCCACCCGAGTGGCTGTGCTTGATGAGGGCCGATTAATAGAGGTGGGCGCTCATGCTGAGCTCATGGCACTCGATGGTCTTTACGCGAGTTTGTACCGGCAGGGTTTGGGTGATACCGAGTAAAATCAGCGCTCGTATTGAGCAAGCAGTAACCCATGCTTGGTATGCTCAAGCGCGGTGGCTGGTTATTTTTTGGCCCATTGCGATGCTTGTGCGCTTTGTTGTTTATCGGCGCCGACGCGCTTTTCTCAAAAATACCCCTGCAACGGTCAAACGCCGGTTGTGGTGGTTGGTGGGATTACCGTGGGTGGCACGGGTAAAACCCCAGTCATCATTGCGTTAGTCAACGCGTTGCAATTACGAGGCTTGCGCGTGGGCATTGTGAGTCGTGGCTACGGAGGATCGACGGGTGACCAAGTCATTCGAGTTACCCCACAGGCCGACCCGCGCGTTGTTGGGGATGAGCCCTTGCTCATTGCTAGGAAGACTGGCTGCCCTACGGTCGTTTGCCGGCAGCGAGTAGCGGCGTTGGCGCTTTTGGAGAGCGACGGCCTTGACCTCATTTTGTCTGACGACGGCCTTCAACATTATGCGATGGCACGTGCTTTTGAGATTGTGGTGCTAGACGCCCAGCGCGGTGTGGGTAACGGGCAGGTAATTCCCATGGGGCCTTTGCGTGAACCCATAGAGCGATTGGCGAGCGTGGATTGGGTTTTGTATCGTGCGGGTAACGATCCTGCGAGCGCGGTGGCCTACCAACCGCTTGGATTTCGTCACTTGCTGAGTGACACGTTTATTAACGTTGCCGAGGCCCAATCTAAATGGCTTCAGAATACGCCGCATCAATTGGCATTGGTCGCCGCCATTGGCCAGCCTGCGCAATTTTTTCAGACACTGACAGAGCAGGGCTTTGTGGGTGAAACTTTCGCTTATGCCGATCACGACACTATCTCAGCCCGTGAACTGGATCTCATTCGGGCAGACGTTATTATTACGACTGAAAAAGACGCCGTAAAAATGACCGCGAATACTGACGAGCGGATATGGGTTCTCGAGATTTCAGCCCAGCTTCCCCGGCATTAATAAACACAGTCGTCTCTCGTTTTACTCAGGAGGTCGCTTAGATGTACCACGTAGTGATCCCAGCACGATTTGGTTCGACACGATTGCCGGGCAAGGCGCTGGCGGATATTGCCGGTCATCCCATGGTGTATTGGGTGTGGTTGCGAGCATGTCAGAGCAATGCTGACTCGGTGATTGTAGCCACCGACCATGAGGGCATTGCTGAGGTCATGCGCGGTTACGGCGCCGACGTGGCGATGACTCGATCGGATCATATGTCGGGGACCGACCGGTTGGCCGAAGTTGCTGAGCAGCGCGCCTGGTCCGACGACACCATTGTGGTGAACTTACAGGGCGATGAACCGCTGATGCCCGGGGTCAATCTTGCGCAGGTGGCACAAGAGCTCCAGGTAAACCCGGCGGCAAGTATTGCTACGCTCTGCGAGCCCCTTGAACAACGGGATGATTTGTACAACCCGTCTGTGGTTAAAGTGGTGGTCACAGAGGCTGGCAACGCGCTGTATTTTTCAAGGGCGCCGATTCCATTTCCGCGTGCAGGCGAGGAGGCGGCCGAGCTCAGTTTGCGAGTGGCAAAGCGGCACGTCGGGCTGTATGCGTATCGCTGCGGGTTTTTGCGTCGATTTGTATCGTACCCACAAGCCGATATCGAGCAACTTGAGTCACTGGAGCAGTTGCGGGCGATGAGCCAAGGGGAGGTAATTCGCGTTGTGCCGGCCTGCGAGCGTGTTCCTGCAGGTGTGGATACCCCAGCAGATTTGGCGCATGTTCGGGCAGTCATGGAAGCCTAACGTGTCCCAACCCCAACGAGACGTCTCCATCCGCCATCTCAATGGCTTGCAGCTCGCCGCTGTTGCCGAGTTTTTTTGGCGGGTGGATTCCTTGTCTGCACTGGAGCAAGCCAGTACATGGGCGCGCGAACATGATCAACCCATTACCGTTTTGGGGGCGGGAAGCAATGTGGTGGCTCATCAGTTCGTACCCGGTTTGGTCATTCATATGGCTATCCGAGGCATCGAGCTCGTAATCGATGACGGCAGCGAAGTAAGTTTACGGATCGCTGCCGGCGAGAATTGGCATGAATTTGTTACCTGGACTTTAGCGCAGGGATTGGGTGGTTTAGAAAATTTGGCGCTTATACCGGGCACGGTAGGTGCCGCGCCGGTGCAAAATATTGGCGCTTATGGCGTGGAGGTGGGTGAGACCATAAAGGCGGTAAACGTCTACGACTATCATACGAACTATTACCACAGCCTTTTGCATGATGAATGCGCCTTTGCTTATCGCGATAGTATTTTTAAAACCCCACAAGCCGGCTCTTGGATTATTGTTGCCGTTGAATTTTTGCTCAGCCGCAATTCAGCCGTGGTATTGAATTATCCGGAGTTAAAGGCGGCGCTGGCTGAGTCCACTCCCTCGAGGGCGCGCGTCTATGACCAGGTGGTGGCGCTGCGCTCAAAAAAATTACCCGATCCCAGGCAGACGCCGAATGTGGGTAGTTTTTTCAAAAACCCGGTTGTGGACGTGACTAAGGCAAAGCAATTGGCCGAGCGTTGGCCCGCTATGCCCCAATATCCGCAAGCGGAGCAATCGCAAGCACCAACCGAGCATTCGCGCGCCGAGGCCTTGAACTCAGACGTCGGCGTGAAGCTATCAGCTGCCTGGATGATTGATCAGTTAGGTTGGCGAGGTCGTTCACACAAGGGCATAGGTATTTCTGAAAAACACGCGCTTGTGATTATCAACACCGAGGGTGATATCAACGCGTTGCTGGCATTGACTGAAGAAATTCGGGCTGGGGTAGCAAGCCAGTTTGGTGTGCAACTTTGTTGGGAACCTCGCTTACTTGGTGTAGCGGAACCCACAGACAAAAGTTTGGTCCGTTGAAAGACTTCGATCATAAAGCGTTTTTGGCTACCTTGACGAGCCGCCCGGGCGTTTACCAAATGTACGACCGTCAAGGCCAGCTGCTGTATGTGGGTAAGGCAAAAAACCTTAAAAACCGTGTGGCTAGCTATTTTAGAGCAAGTGGCCTAACCGCAAAAACCATGGCCTTGGTAAGCCGTATCGCCGATATTCAAATTACCGTAACCACAACCGAAGTTGATGCGCTGCTACTCGAACACAATCTGATTAAGGAAAATCGTCCTCCCTATAACATTGATCTCAAGGATGATAAGTCTTACCCCTATATTTACCTTTCCAGCCAAGATAAGTGGCCTCGTTTGAGTTTGCACAGGGGGCCTAAACGGCGGAAGGGCGAATACTTTGGCCCTTATCCTAGCGCCGGAGCCGTTCGTTCGACCCTGCACTTGTTGCAGAAGGTGTTAAGGGTTCGCCAGTGCCAGGACAGCTATTTTAAAAACCGCTCGCGCCCCTGTTTGCAGTACCAAATTGGTCGCTGTAGTGCCCCCTGTGTTGGTTTGGTGAGTGACGGAGATTACGCCGATCAGGTAGATAAAACGGTCATGTTTTTAAGCGGTAAATCGCAGGATCTCATGAAACGCCTGGCCGATGAGATGGAGGTGGCCGCTGAAGAGCTGCGTTATGAAGAGGCGGCGGAACGCCGTGATCAGCTCGCCCAGTTGCAGCAGGTGCAATCGATCCAAGGTATTGAAGGTGGCAATGGGGATTTGGACATTTTGGCAGTCACGACCGGCTCGGGTAGCGCCTGCGTTCAAGTTTTATTTGTGCGTGAGGGTAGGGTATTGGGCAGCCGCACGTTCTACCCACCAACACGCTTGGACGAGGGTGATGCTCAAGTGATGGAGGCGTTTATCCCGCAATTTTATCTATCGGGCAAGCAAACCATTCCCGCTGAGCTCATTGTGCATCCTATGCCCGACGGTGCTGAGGCACTAGCCGATGCGCTAGGCAGACAGGCCGGCCGCAAAGTTGAGCTGCGCACGCGGGTTCGCGATGCAAGGGCGCGCTGGCTTCAACTTGCGGTGCAAACAGCACAAACGAATTTGGCGTCTCAGCTAAACGCCCGCGCAACGATCAGCGGTCGGCTCGTGTCGCTGCAGCGTGAGTTAGACCTTGAGCAAGCGCCGGTGCGAATGGAGTGTTTTGATATTAGTCACAGTGCCGGCGAGGCAACGGTGGCCTCCTGCGTAGTATTTGATAGTAACGGCGCTCGGAAAGCCGACTATCGGAAATTTAACATCGACGGCATCACGCCCGGAGACGATTACGCCGCCATGCAACAGGCGCTGGAGCGACGTTACAAACGCTTATCGGCCCAAGAGGCGCAATTGCCCGATGTGCTTTTTATTGACGGCGGTAAAGGTCAAGTTGCACAGGCCATGTCGGTGTTATCGAGTTTCGACATCACTAGCGTTCGGGTTGTTGGTATTGCCAAGGGAACTACACGCAAGGCGGGGTTTGAAACGCTTATCGACGGCGATACCGGGCGCGAGAGTCAGCTACGGGGTGACAACCCCGCGCTGCATCTTATTCAGCAAATACGCGACGAAGCGCATCGATTTGCCATCACTGGGCACCGAGCAAGGCGTGCAAAGGCGCGCAAATCTTCCTTGTTAGAGGGTATTCCAGAGTGGGTGCCAAACGCCGCCGTGAACTGTTACGTCATTTTGGCAGCGCGGGTGGTGTGGCCAATGCCAGTGTTGCCGAGCTGAAAAAGGTGGGTGGAGTCAGTGATTCACTGGCGCAAACCATTTATGATCATCTACACAGCGTGGGTGATTAATATTATTAACCCACACTAAACCCTGACTCGACACGGGAACGCAGTTGTGCCGCTGACCTTGCCCAATGTACTGACGCTTTTGCGCGTAGCCGCCATCCCCTTGCTGGTGGCGCTGTTTTACCTGCACCCGCCAATCGCGACCTGGGGTAGTGCCGGATTGTTTGCTCTAGCTGCTGTGACCGATTGGGTTGACGGCTGGCTTGCACGCCGCACAGGGCAGACTAGCGCTTTTGGGGCGTTTTTAGACCCAGTGGCAGATAAGCTGATTGTGGCAACCGCGCTGGTACTGTTGGTCGATCGTTACGAGTCAGTGATCGTGACTTTGGCGGCCTGCGTCATCATTGGTCGGGAGATTGTGGTGAGTGCAATGCGTGAGTGGATGGCTCAGGTAGGCCAGAGTGCTGCCGTTAAAGTGTCTCAGCTTGCCAAGGTGAAGACCGCACTGCAGATGGGTGCCATTGTGCTGATGCTTCTTGTCATTCCCGATGCCAGTAATCGCTATTGGAGCTGGTTTGCCCAGCTGGTATTGGTAGGGGCTGCGGGACTAACCTTAGCCAGCATGGTGATTTATCTCAAAGCGTTTTGGCGCGTTCTGGGCAAGCAGAGTAGTTGACGCCGATGGGCGCTTGGCTAAATTAAGTCGGCAAAGCGGGAATAGCTCAGTTGGTAGAGCGCAACCTTGCCAAGGTTGAGGTCGCGAGTTCGAACCTCGTTTCCCGCTCCACTTTCTGCCAAACATCATTAGACGCCTATTCTGCGGCTCGCGCACTTTCGTCCAAAGGTGCCAGCTCTGCCGACCATGATCGCCATTTAAAATCTATGGATAATTGGCAGGGAAACTCGCTTGAGTGTATACTCGCGCCTCCGCCGGATATCACCCATCCGACGGTCATGCTCAGCGAACCTATTTAGCTAAGCATTCCTCCCAAATGGCTCGGTGGCAGAGTGGTGATGCAGCGGATTGCAAATCCGTCTACGCCGGTTCGATTCCGACCCGAGCCTCCATTAATCCCTTCATTTGACTCGGGCTACAAGCAGTCAGTGCCGTTGCGCCAGTGCCCGTCGCAGGGCAGCGACTTCTTCCTTAAGCGCCGCGATGTCTGTTTGGGTCGCCGGCTTATCGTCATGACCATCCGATAGCCTCACGGTGCCTATGGCGTCCACGATAATACCCACAAATAAGTTAAGCGCCATAAATGTGGTGACCATAATAAAGGGTATGAAAAAGCACCAGGCGTAGGGAAACGCGGCCATAACCGGTCGGACAATTCCCATCGACCATGACTCCAGTGTCATTATTTGAAACAGCGTGAACATCGAGGCCCCCAGCGAGCCAAACCACTCTGGGAACTGAGGTCCGAATAGGGTGGTGCTGATAACCGCGCCAATGTAGAAAAAAACCAGCAGCAATAGCGCGACTGAGCTTGCGCCAGGTATTGCCATTAACAAACCGCTTACGACTCGACGAATAGAATCGATGGCCGTCACCAGCCTAAGAAGCCGAAAAATTCTAAACGCGCGCAGAATGGACAAGCTACCTGCTTGCGGAATGAGTGCGATGGCGATGATGAAAAAATCAAAGTTATTCCACCCATTTTTAAAAAATTGGGTGCGATAGGTCACCAGTTTCAAGAGCAGCTCTATGACAAAAATGACCATGCATGCATGATCTGCCCAAGTGAGCCAGGTCAATGTTGTCGGCGACAGCTCTGAGGGCAGTTTGCGCACCCAGTACGGCCGCGTTGAATACAATGATCACTACGATAAAGGATGAGAAATAATTGGATTCGATCATTGATCGCATGGTCATGGTGTCGTGTCCCCGATGGCTCAGTCGCTAAAAACCCCACTCGCCGCGCGGGTCTCGGCAAAGCGAATGAGGCGAGATGTCGCCACAGCGGCCTGTCGGTGAACAACGGCTTTGGCGTAATCGGCGTCCTTAACCATCTCAAGGAAGGCGTGGGCATTGGGGTAGCGCGCAATAAAAACCGTATCCCAGTGCTCATCACTTGGTCCAATAACCATGCCCTCAAAGCGACCGCGCCAAACGATTTCACCGCCCACCCGCGAAAAAACCGGACCGCTGTGTTCGCCATAGGCCCCGTAGGCTTGCGCACCGGTTAGATTGAGGCCGGCATTGGGATGATCTGCTGGGTAGCTAGCCTGTTCGCGAAAACGCAGCATGTTGAGCATGAGTATTGGCGTTGACCGATCGAGGCTCTTGAAGTGCGCAAAGTTTTCGGGACTGGGGTCAATAAATTGTTCCATAGCTACACCTGTTTCGTTTGGCGTGTTTAAAGAGAGTTGTTTGTTAAATCATGTATGGCGTTGTGACTTTGGTAGGGGGAAGAGCGATTAGGGCAACACCAACCAAACCAGCGCCAAACGCCTTCTTCCGGGTTCCTATTTGGGTCGGCTGTAAGCCTTTGGCATCGTTGATTCATCCATGTACCGATCTCTCAACAGGGTTTGCCGACTTATCATGGGGTCGGGTTTGCCGTTGATAATGACTTGTTGCGCAACGCTAGACACATCGAGTGGGTCGCCACTCCAGAGCACCAAATCAGCGATGGCGCCTTTACGGGCACTCCGATCTTGACCGCCAAAAATAGTGGCTGGTGTGGTTGTCATGGACTGAATCGCTGCGCCCATTGGCATGCCGTTTGCCACGGCATTACCCGCAAGTTGCCGTACTTTTCTGGCGTTGTGGGTTTCGCCGCTGCTGAACATCACGGTTACACCTGCTTCAGTGAGTAGGGCGGCATTATCGAGCCGTGAACCCAGCGAATCAAAGTTGGCCGGTAAATTATCCAGCGCATTTAGCATGACGGGTACCTTTGCCTTGGCTAACGCATCAGCCACTACCCAGGCTTCGCGCCCGCCGTGAATGACCGCTTGTATCTTTTGGGCTTCGGCAAATTTTATAACCTGCATAATATCGGTGGCGCGGTTCACATTGAAAACGATCACACCGCGGTCCCTAACCTCGGCCAGTGCCTTTTTACCCTGGTTGCTGAGCAGTGCTAAGTCGGCACCGCGTTCCAGCTCGTCAAACGCTTGGCCCAGTAACATCCAATGGGCTGCCCGAGAGCCACCTGCGTTGTCTGCTGAGTAGCCACTGAGCTCAACGAATAAAACGGGTTTGCCCTCAAAGCTCTCAAAACCGCCATCAAGGCGAACAAGACCGCCCTGGCCAGAAATGCTGCGGTCGCCTGCGGTGGCGCTGAGAAGCGCGTAGCCAAAGCCCTCAATTCGTGTAATAGGAATCACAGTGCTCAAGGGGTTGTACGCCATGCGCACATCAAATTCGGGGTGCATGAGCTCAGTGTAGAGCGCTTCATAATCGCTGTCGGCCGATTCCGAAACAGCTGACACCTCAACAAGTCCCGACACGGTTGCTCCGGCAAAAAATGCCGGTGTCACCGGTTTGTGGTTGGCATCAATGATTTGCACCTCGGTAGGCAGCTTGAGGTCTGACCCAATTTGCGTGATCCGGCCTTGTTCAATGATGATGTCAGCATTTTCAACAACATCACTGCCGTTGCCAATGTGCAAACTGGCATTGGTAATCACCAAATCTTGTGCGCAGGCAATGGTCCCGACCGTGCATGCCACAAGGGTTGCAAGCATTCCAGTGAATACGCGCTTCATGGTGTCACCTCCAATAATTGCCCCAGCTCAAAATCGGTCACCGGCTGTAGCGCTTTGTTGTTGCGATCAAAGACCAAGGCGCCGTCTACATAGACCTGCTCCGCTTTGGCGTAAACACTAAAGGGGTTCTGATTCCAGATGACAATATCTGCCATTTTTCCGGGAGCGAGGCTACCGGTTTGCTCGTCAATACCCAGCGATTTAGCGGCGTTGGCGGTTATCCAGCGTATGGCGTGCTCCGGGGTAATGGATAGTCCCGCTGCATTACCCTTGGCCATGGCTTTTGCTGCCTCCTGATTGAGTCGTTGAATCCCCTCGTCCGAGTCGGAGTGGACAATCGAGCAACTACCCTCAGGTCTGTCGACAAGTGCAATATTTTCTTGGCTGCCGTCGTAAGCTTCCATCTTAAAGCCCCACCAATCGGCCCACAGAGCGCCACACACGCCATTGCCCGCCAGTTCGTCGGCAATTTTGTAGGCTTCTACGCCATGATGAAAGGTACTCACCCGATAACCAAATTCATTGGCCATATCCAGAATGGTCATCATCTCATCGGCGCGGTAACAATGCATATGAACGAGGATTTCGCCTTTCAGTGCGCCAGCGAGGGTTTCAAGTTCAAGGTCGCGTTTGGGTGCTTTTTTATCTTCTTTATCGCTCGCCTCATAGGCGGCCCACTCGTCGATATAGTTTTGGGCTTTAATCCAGGCAGTGCGGTAGGCAGCCACATTACCCATGCGCGTGGAAGGGGCTTTGTTGCGACGACCATACACGCGCTTGGGATTCTCGCCACAGGCCATTTTGAGACCATGGGGTGCGCCGGGAAACTTCATGGCCTGATAGGTGGTTGCCGGTACATTTTTTAGCGTCACACCGCGACCACCGAACAGGTTGGCAGAGCCGGGTAGAATTTGCAGCGTGGTGATGCCGCCGGCCATGGCTCGTGTAAACCCGGGGTCCTGAGGCCACACGCTGTGCTCGGCCCAGACTTCGGCGGTCACCGGAGCCGTGGCTTCGTTACCGTCAGAGTGTGCTCTAACATCTGGGCTCGGGTAGACGCCCAAGTGCGAGTGCACATCGATGATGCCTGGCGTTATCCACTGGCCACTGGCATCAATAATTTGTGCGTCACTGGGTACGTCACCTGTGCCGACCCAACGAATAACACCATTGCTGATGAGTAAATCACCACCGTCAATGCGCCCGCCATCGCCGGTGAGAATAGTGGCACCCGCGAAGACAGTGGGGCTACCGGGTAACGGTTGGTAGGTCGATGGGAATGGCTCGGCCACTGCCGATGCTGCAGCCATTGTCATGACAACGAGGGTTTTTACACCGCGCATAAGAGATTCCTTCACAGATTTTGCATGCGGCACGTTACAGTCTGCGCGTTGATTTGCCAATCATTTGATACCAACGTCGCTGGACGGGATTGAGCGGTTTGCGTACCACAGGTCCATGCTGAGCGCTCCAGTGTTGGCTCTGTTGGCTCGGCTGATCTTCACCGGCATCAAAAAAGGCAGTAATACGATCCCGTTGCGCCAATGCGTCTTGATATCCAAGACGTAAAAGGTGCTGACAGTAACCGGGTTCAAATAAAATGTAGCTCAACGCCCCTCCCGATCCCTGATCTCTAATTGATCGGGTCAAGTTTAAAAAGCGCCGCGTGGCTGATGGCAACTCATCGACATAATCGCGTGCGATGTCTGATAGCGATTGCGAGGGCGAGATAATAAGCGAGTCAATCAAGCGCATACCGCTTATTCCGGGGCGACTGAGTTGCCGATTAGATCGATCGCTCAGCAGTGCATTAACGCGGTGCAGGGTTTCAAGGTCGGCGTCTATGGAATCGAGAAAGACGCCGTTTAACATTTGACCCAGAACCTGGGAAATTGTTGGCGGTACCGATGGCGTCTCATCGGAGGGCCCGTGACTAGCATGGTCACTCACGCCGATTATAAAAAGCCGGTCGGCACCTAGGTGTATCGCGGCACTGAGTGGGCGGGACTGTCGCAGCGCACCGTCACCAAAATAATGCTGCCCGACTCGAGTGGCGGGAAACAGGGTTGGCAGTGCCGATGAGGCAAGCAAGTGCTCGACGCCCAGTGTGCAGGGCTCACTGTGCCGGCGTGCGCGCGACCAAGGAGCAATATGGGCTTGCCCTTGGTAAAAGGTGGTTGAGTGGCCATTAGTGTAGTTCATGGCTGTCAGCCCAATGGCCTCTAACTCACCGCCCGCAATGGCGCGCTCAATATGCGTAAATTGAACCGCTTCCTCAAGCAGCTCCCGCAAGGGTTGATTATCCAATAACGCCAAGGGGACGGGATTCTTCGACTGCCCTCGGAGCATAGACCAGGCAATCCTTAGCGCGTTACGCGAAACTGCAAAACCGCTGGTGCGGTAAATGGCGGCACTCTCTAGAGATGACCATATAGTGCGCAACGCTTGGGTTCGATACCGAAACGTGCCCGGCCGACCGGCAAGTCCCAACGCGTTAAGAGCTCCCGCCGAGGTGCCGGTAATAATAGGGAAAAGGTTGACGCGTATTTTTTGGCAGTATGTCGGCGAGGGCTTGCAAAACCCCCACTTGGTAGGCTGCGCGGGCCCCACCGCCCGATAAAATCAAGCCCGTCTTAATGCTCATACCGCGTTTCTCTGTGTTCTCGAAAAGTTTAACCTATATCCACCCCATAATAACGCGAGAGAGTGAGTTGATGCGCCTTTTAGTCATACGGCGCAACAGTTTGCCGACTCGGGCGATGCCAGTCTGATTTGGGAAGGACACAAAGCCGGTCGAGATATTGGTTATTGCCACCTTGAGAAGATGCACAACCTCGAGGTTTTCACCCCTCACGGGCTTCACGATTAGAATCTAGTTTCCCCCACAAAATTCGTGGGGGATCGCCTGGGTGGACGCGGGCTGTCGCCATCATCGACGACTAAGTCATGTTTATAACGCCTATTCACGGTATGCCGTTGAACTCGGTCACCTACAAACCAAGGCCATAAACCGCCGTTAGGTTGGCTCTGTGGCGGCTGTCGACTTTATTGTCGCGTAGGCTGCGAGTGCCGACTCTCTAGCCGCCTTATGATCGACAATGGGGAGAGGATACGTTTCTCCCAATTTAACGCCCGCTGCTTGCAGGGTAAGGTCGGGAGCCTCCCAGGGTTTGTGCAGAAATTTGTTGGGTAGCTCGGCGAGCTCGGGTACCCAGTAGCGGGTGTAAACCCCTTCTTTGTCGAATTTCTCCCCCTGAGCCACTGGGTTAAAAATCCTAAAATAGGGTGACGCGTCCGCGCCTGAACCACCTACCCACTGCCAGCTGCAGGCGTTAGATGCGAGGTCTGCATCGAGCAGCGTGTCCCAGAACCATAATTCGCCTTGGCGCCAATGCGTAAGTAAGTGCTTGGTGAGAAAGGAGGCCACCACCATGCGCACGCGGTTGTGCATAAAGCCCGTCTGCCACAGTTCGCGCATGCCGGCATCGACGACGGGGTAGCCAGTTTGACCGCGTTGCCAAGCGCGTAATGTTGGGTTCTCACCCTCCCACGGAAAGGCCTCAAACTTGGCGTTAAACGGTTTGTCGGGCATCTCAGGAAAGAGTGCGAGCAAGTGATTACAGAATTCGCGCCAACCAATTTCGCTGAGAAACTTGTCAATGGCACCACTTTTTTCCGGGTGTGCTTGGCGGTGATGTTGGGTGGCCCACCACACCTGGCGTGGCGATATCTCCCCAAATTTGAGGTAAGGCGATAAGCGAGAGGTATTGGTTTGACCGGGGGTGTCACGCCCTTCGCTGTAGTGCTGGACTCGATTGTTGAGAAATTGCGCCAAGGCGGTTTGTGCGTGGTTTTCTCCCGGCTGCCAGAGTGCATCCCAGCCTGCGGCCCAGTTGGGCGAGCTGGGCAATAACGCCAACGCGTCAAGTGCGGTGGAGTGAGGCTTATGGCTATGAAATTCGACCTGCTCAATGGCAATAGGTAGGTCTGGGTCTGGGCCGCGAAGACAAGCGCGCCAAAAAGGCGTAAAGACTTTAAAGGGCGTGCCGGCGCCGGTGGTCACACTGCCCGGTTCAAAAAGCAGGGTACCGGGGTAGCGTTTGAAGCTTGCACCTGCCTTGTCTGCCATTTCACGCACAGCGCGTTCAAGCCCTTCTGACCAGGGTTGGTATTGTCGGCTCGCGAAAATGCGGCGAGCGCCGGTCTCGGCTAATAAGGCCTCTAGTACCGCTACCGTTTCGCCTTGACGAATAATCAACTCACCACCAAGGGCCTTTAACCCTTGGGTTAACGCCTGAAGACTATGGTGAAGCCACCATTTGCTCGCGCCACCCAGTGACCAATCGCCGCCAAGTGATTCATCAAAAATGAAAACGGGTATCACGGCTCCCGCTTTAGCCGCTGCCTGTAGGCCGGGAAGATCGTGGGTTCTTAAATCGTGGCGGTACCAAAAGATTACGGGGTCGGACATATGGGATCCTGTTGGTAGATATCACAGAGTCGGTCAACGGCGTGGACAAAATGGTCAAGGGCGTTGTTGTTAATTTTGAGGGTGGCAAGATCGTCTGCGCGAGTCAGACCTTCATTGACAATATAGATGGGCAAGTTGCGCTGGTACGCTTGTTTGCAAAATCGGTACCCCGAGTACACCTGCAGTGAGCTACCGATAACGAGTAGGGCGTCAGCACGATTGATAGCTTGCTGACAAACATCCACTCGGCTACGAGGGATGGAACCTCCGAAAAAATACCACATCGGGCATGAGCAACCCACCGCACGCAGCACAGTCGACGACAGCGATGCCGGCGACCTGATGGTCACTTAGATCGGCATCGCCATCTGGCTGTATTTGGGCGGCATAAGCGCAGTGCTGCGGGTTACGTTGTTCAAGCAGGTGCTGAATTTCTTCTCGTTGATAGCCCGCGCCACAATCGAGACATAGCACTCGATCGAGCCGGCCGTGTAAGTCGACGACCCGCTGGCTGCCGGCCCGCTGATGTAAGCGGTCTACATTTTGGGTAATGATGAGCTCAACCACGCCCGTGGCCTCTAGTCGAGTGAGCGCGAGGTGGAGGTTGTTGGGTTTGGCGTCTCGAACACCGGGCCAACCTGCCATAGACCTGCCCCAATAGCGCTGTCGACGATGCGCTGACTGAATGAATTCGTTATGTTGGATGGGTTGATTGCGTAACCAGTGGCCACCGGCATCGCGATAAGTTGGAATCCCCGAGCGAGCGCTAATACCCGCTCCGGTAAGCACTACAATGCGACGATGCTGGCTTAAAGAAGCGAGCAGTTCTTCCATCGGTCTAGTCATAGGGTTGATACGTAGAAAAAGGGCAAGCGGTTGAGGGGCCTCGGACGCTCTCGGTTGCCATGTTTGATTTCAGGAACGCGGTTTTAGTCAAAGGACAGGTCATGCATATTCTGGTTACCGGTGGCACCGGTTTTATTGGCTCAGCGCTGATCCCAGCGCTGGTTGATCGCGGCGATAACGTCACTGTGCTGAGTCGCCGTGCACATGTTTCAACGCCCGCCGTCACCTATGTATCGTCATTTGACGATATCCCTGAGCAGGTCGACGCGGTGATAAACCTCGCCGGTGCATCGCTGGCAGATAAACGTTGGTCCGCGCGTTACAAAAAAATCATGCTGGCGAGTCGAGTGGAGACAACCGAGCGATTGGTGGCTTGGATGCAAGCGCAGCCGACACCCGTGAAGATGCTGCTCAGCGGTAGCGCTATTGGCTACTACGGCAGTAGCGAGACGTCGGTATTCACCGAGCAAAGCCCCTCGGGCTCGGATTTTCAGCCGATCTTTGTCAGGCCTGGGAGCAAGCTGCCAAGGCTGGGGTATCAGCGCACACCCGCGTTGTGCTGTTGCGTCTGGGCGTAGTGCTCGATGCTGGAGGCGGCGCGCTTGTCGAGATGCTACGCTCGTTTAGTGTCGGCGTCGGTAGTTGGGTGGGCTCGGGTCGCCAATGGCTTAGTTGGATTCACCGTGGCGATGTCGTTAAGGCAATTTTGTTCTTGCTCGATAACGAAACGATCGCAGGTCCAGTAAATCTTGTGGCTCCCGAGGCTGTTACCCATCGTGAGTTTTGTGCTGTTGCTAGCCGAGTGAAACGGGTGCTATTGCAATTGGGGGTGCCTGGCTTCGCCCTAAAACTGATGGTTGGCGAGATGGCCGAGGAGTTACTGCTGAATGGACAGCGTGTGCAGCCACAGGTGCTTGTCGATAACAGCTTCCGCTTTGCGCACTCAACGCTCGAGTCTGCACTGCGCAGTAGCCTGACACCGTCAGCATGAATAGCGTCAGATAACCCGTTTGGCTCGACTAACCAAGCGGCAGTTCGAGAGGCGCATGCCAGACAGTCGGGTTAGCTGCCGGTGTCCGAGTACTCGTCGTTGTAGTCATCGTAGGCTGCCTGAATTGCGGCCTGGCCCTTGAGCTTTTTTAGTGCGGAACGCTCTAACTGCCTGACCCATTCGCGGCTCACCCCCATGCTGTCTGCAATCTCAGCGCGCGATAGCGGCGGGCCGTCATGCAATCCCCAGCGGGCAACGACCACCCGGCGCTCCGAACTTTCCAGTGAGTCCACTGCCTGGGCTAAAAAACGATTTAACGAGGCCTGTTCAGCTTGACCCTCGGTCGTGCCGTAGGGATCACCGGCTATGGTGTCAATCATTGAGCCTTCGTCATCATCGAACCGAGGTGCATCCAATGAAACCCCGAGGTTTCGTAGTTGTAACAGCTGGCGAGTCTTTTCGACGTCCAACCCCACTTTGGCGGCGAGGGTTTCCTCATCGGGTTCGATGCCCGTGCGGGCCTGTTCAATCGCCTTTTCTCGATAGAGTTTGCCCATTTGCTCTTGTATGTGGGTGGGGAACCTCACTAGCGTACCCACGTCACCCACGTAGCGTCTCACGGCCTGGGTAATCCAATTAAAACAGTAGGTGCTAAATCTAAAGCCCTTTTCGAACTCAAATTTCTCTGCGGCCCGTATCAATCCAAGCGTTCCCTCCTGAACCAAATCAAGGTAGGAGACACCTCGGCCCTTATATCGAGCCGCAATGGAATACACCAAGCGTAAATTGTGCATGACTAGCGCATCACGAGCGCGAGTATAGGCATTGAGGTAAACCCGTATAACTTTCAATGTGTCCCGCTCGGGTGCGAGTGGCATCACCGGTGGCACCCATTGTCGCTCCCAAGTAGCGATAGCGTCGGCAACACTGTCAGGGAACTGGCCTCCCGAGCGGCGTAACATGGCCACGGCCATACCAATCGTCAGGCTCGCAGGGATATTCAGATTACTGATCCGAGTATGGCGAGCCTTGGCCGTTTTCACGGTGAGTAATGATTTAGCGGCAGCTTCCGAGGGTTGGGCGCATTCACCGTCTTTGAAATAGGCAGCCAGCTCTCGACGAAGGACAAAGTGTTGCTCACGATTGGCGAAGCGGCCTATTTCGGGCGGATTATCCAGGCACTGCTGGAAAAAACTCTGGCAGTAAGTGGTGAGCGCCGCATCAGCAGCAAAGAGCTCATGTAGGTTGCGCACGGACTGCCATTTTTTACTGTCGATTTCGCGCTCTTGTTCTGGCGTGAGCAATGGATAGCGTCGAGCCTCGGCGAACATGAGCTCGAGGTCTCTGTCATCGTTCTGGTCGAGGGTTTCCATGTCAGTCTAATCACATTGTCTTGGTTAATAACAAGTACGCATGGTCGAACAGCTTGGGATGCCTTTTTTTGGACAATGTTCAGGTTGTGTATGAACAAAACATAGACACAAACCGAAAATAGATAGATCTAAACCGGGCTCGCCCGCGTAAGTCTGGACAAACCACCGACAAAATTTAGGAGTCGGCCTTATGAATGCCCCAGTACACACGCCTACCTTATTTGAGCCCCGACCACTCTATGGGATCGGTACCGTCGCTCGTTTAACGGGGTTGAAGCCTGATACGCTCAGAGTCTGGGAGCGCCGTTATGGCCTGGGTGCCAGCTACAAATCACCGTCGGGTCGACGTCAGTACACGCAATCGGACCTTGAGCATCTGCAGCTTATTGCGGCGCTGGTGCACGATGGTGCCCGAATAGGTGAGATTGCGAGTTCGGAACGAAAAACGCTGGAGTTACTGGTAAAGGGGCGCGGCAAGCATTTAAGCAAGCAACTGCCGCCCAGCAAACCTCGCGTTATCTTTATTGGCGCTGAAATATGCGGTTGGCTAGATGAGCATCAGGGGTGCATTTCCAACGTCAGTGCGCTGCTAGTGCGCCAGTCCCTGCCAGCTGTGTTGGATACCCTCCATAGCGACGAGGCTGTGGCGATGTTAGTGGTAGATTGTCCGTCGTTATCAACGACGCAAATGAATGCCTTGGAAGCACTCAGCACTCGCTTGGGGTCGCCTCAGGTTTTGGTAACCTATCGACTGGCCAATGACCGCTGGTTGGAAGAACTCAATAGGCGGGGAGCGGCCGCGCTGGAGTTCCCCTTGGATCCTGCGCGACTGGCCTATGAGATGGGGCGAGTGGTGGTTGCCAAGGAAGCCTCTCAAGGTGAGTTTGATTTGGGAGAGCTCGTGAAACCTAAGCCCCGCGCCTACGGTAACGATGAACTCGTTGCGGCAGGACAGTTGAAGAGTGTGCTCAATTGCGAATGCCCTCGGCACATCGCTCGGCTTATTCAGTCTCTGGTTGAATTTGAGGAGTACAGCACCGAGTGCTCGGTGGAAAACTGGCAAGATGCGGCGGTACATTCATGCATCTACGCATACACCAATCAGGCTCGATATTTAATGGAAAAAGCCCTTAAAGCGGTGGTTGATGAGCGCGGTATCGAGTTTGAGGCCTTGCTCAAACAGGCTGGCAAGGTGTGAAGGATGCAATCATTAAGCCGGGCGATGCCGGCACTGTGGTAGAGCGATCACCGTGCCGTGGCTGCACCCGAGCGTGTCCCAACTACGATAAGTGCGACGGCAAACCGTGGCGCCAGCCCCCCCAGACTCCACCAAATTGAGAGGGGCCGACCTAGCCAATAGATCGTACGAAGATGGTGCCAATAATGACTGGGCACACAACGCGCACGTAGAAAGGCCAGATACGCCAAAACCAACCGCGATGGGCAGCGGGGTCGTTTTTCTTTAGCTCCTGCAACAGCGAGTCTCTGTGCCATACCCAGCCAGCATAGACGCACAGCATAACGCCCAATAGTGGTTGCCCGTAGCGTGTACTCAGGCCCCACCACCAGTCCAAACAGCTGCTCAAAATTCAGCACAACCGCACAACTGAGCAGGCCAATGGCAAGACCGGCCAAAAGCGCTGCACGCCGGCGTGTCCAATCGAACCGCTCAACCAAAAACGCAACCGGCACCTCAAGCATTGAAATTGATGATGTCAGCGCCGCAATACTCATGAGCCCAAAGAAGGCGGTAGCCACCAGCGAGCCAACTGTGCCCAGTGTAGAAAATAGCGCGGGCAGGACCGTGAAAATTAGCGTGTCCTCAGAGAGTAAAGCGCCAGACGCATCAAAAATCTCAACCCCGCGGGCTGCGGCCACGTACATGGCGGGCAGAATTAAGAATCCGGCAAGGACGGCTAGCCCCACGTCAATCAAGGCGACTTGCACACCGATAGACGGTAGATGCTCTTCATCGGATAGATAAGAGCCGTAAATCAACATGGTGCCTACGCCAAGCGACAGCGAAAAAAACGCGCTACCGAGCGCCGCCAGTACTAAATCGCCTGAGAGCACCTTACTAAAGTCGGGTAGCAGGTAGACCGCAAGCCCTTCCATAGCGCCATCCAAGGTAAGTACGTAGGCGCCCAAGACCACCATGGTGACAATGAGTGAGGGCATTAGACGGGTAGACCAGCGCTCGATACCGTTATGCACGCCCCCCATAATAATGCCGACCGTCATTACCATGAATACCGCCATTAGCGATAGGTTGCGAGGAACGGCAAAAGTCGTCAGCCAGTCGGCAGACGTTTGCATGCCCATTGCCGAGAGTGGATAGGCCGCCGTGAAGCCCAGCATCCATCCGGCGACGATGGCATAAAAACTGAGAATGAGACTGGCAACCACGATACCGGCAAGCCCCGTCGAGGCGCCTATGGCTTTGGTGATGGGGCTTGCCGAGATCCGGGTAAGGGCAATGACCGCGTTTCCATGGGCGTGTCTGCCTAAAAGCAGTTCCCCCATGAGAACGGGGTAGGCCAGCAAAAACACTAGCACCAGGTAAACCAGAACAAACGCCGCGCCGCCGTTGGACGCCGCTTGTGTCGGGAAACCCCAAATATTACCCAGGCCCACGGCGGATCCCGCCGCTGCCAAAATAAAGCCCAATCTCGAGCCAAATTGTCCACGTGCTGCTGCCAAGGGTCCGATCCTCGTTGGAGTTGCAAAGCTAAAAACCGCACTCTACCACTGCTGACAACCTTTTAGGCAACTCGGACTTTCATATTCGCCATGGCATGGTATGCTTCGCGCCCGCTGCCCGAGTGGTGAAATTGGTAGACACAGGGGACTTAAAATCCCCCGGCCGTTAAGGCTGTGCCGGTTCAAGTCCGGCCTCGGGCACCACTTTTTTACAGCAATGCCTGGCCCATGCTGTGTTTTCTGAGGTCACCATAGGATCTCCCTCACGTGGCCGTCTCTACCCCATTCCCGCGAGATGCTATTTTCAGTGGCGGCTAATCGCGTGCCCGCACAACCACTCTTTCAGCGCATACATCGCTAGCTTGCGTCTCGGCTGGGGTCGTCTATTTTGCTCGCGCTGTCTGGTGGTTGCCCCGAGCCAATGATTCACTACCCAAACTGGGCGAAAAAACAAGCGCTCCAAGGGTTGACAATGGCTGTCGGGTCGCGATTAATTCGAGATTAGTATAAAAATTAGCCGAGCTGGTGCATCGCGGTGCATAAAAAGTCCGTGACGCTCGGAAGAAAAAGTCGGTAAAAACCGGCATCACAACTAAAGAGAGCCACAAACTAAGGAGTGTTTATGCATCATCCTCGACGTCACCTCGGTTTGGTACTTGCTGTTCAGGCCGCCCTGTTCGGAGTCTTGGCTAGCCCTACATGGGCGCAAGACGATGAAATTGAAACTACCACGATACAATCGGCAGCTGACGCCGAAGAGTCGGCTGCCAATGTGCAGCCTGTAGAGGAAGTGATTGTTACCGGTTCGCGACTGCGTCGGGATACTTTCTCCAGCGTCGCTCCCATGCAAATCATTACCACCGAGTTCTCTAAAGAAGTGGGTTTGGTCGACGCGGCAGATATTCTGCAGGGTTCGACGGCCGCGACGGGCCAGCAGATTGATCTGACTTTCCAGGGATTTGTGTTGGATAACGGCCCTGCCGCCTCAACGGTGGATTTGCGTGGTTTGGGGCCAACCGAAACCTCGTTCTCATTAACGGTCGACGTGTCTCACCATCGGGTGTGGAGGGTGCGCCCGCGGCCCCTAACCTGAACTTGTTGCCGCGATCACTTGTTGAGCGTTACGACATTCTGCTCGATGGCGCCTCCTCGGTTTACGGATCAGACGCCATTGCCGGTGTGGTTAACGCCGTATTGCGCAAGGACTTTGATGGTTTTGAGCTCGAGGTGTTTTCTAATCAGCCCCAACAGTCAGGTGGCGCAGACACCACCGGTCACCTTTGCATGGGGTATGAATACCGACCGCGGCATGTTTGGCATTGGTGCCGAGTATGTCGAGACCACCAAAGCAGCGCTCGCCGATCGTGATTGGACTAATGACTGCAGCGGTAACGTTGAAATCGATGAAAACGGTGACATTCGCCGAGACGACTTATTCTGGCTTCGAGGGTTATCCGTCGCTCGGAAATGCGAGTTGGGCGCTCCGGCTATGTACACGATTGTCAACGCGCATGGGCTAATCTTCTTTTTATACGCCTGGGTATTCTAACGGTGGCTGGGGGAACTTTAGTTCTTATCGCGATCCCTACACGGGTCAAGCGGCCGATGGTAATGGCGATGGCGTGGGCGATGTTGGTTTCCTCGATTACGATCTCAATGGCAAACCGGCTACCCTGGATGCCGATTTGTTCCCTGCGTCGACCCGCTACAACATCATGGCCTATGGTGAATACACATTTGAGGGTGAAGCGAACTTAACGCCGTACTTTGAAGCTAACTATTCCTATCTTAGAGGTGAATTCAAAGAGCGGGGAGAAGGTCAGCTATTTCCCGAAGTACCCGCGCTCAACCCATTCAACCTGTGTAATCCCAATCAACCCAACGGTATTGACTGTGGTCTTGCTACCGATGCGTTCCTGGATAACCCCAGCATCGCCGCTAACTTTGCCGCCGTGTATGGACTTACGCCCGCCCAGTTTCGTGACTTTGGCATAGTCAACCTTTACAACGGTGCTATTGGTCCAGTCGCTACTCAACCAGTCATCTCGGTGCGCGACGATCGTAACCGGACAGATGTAGAGCAAACCCAAGCTAGGGTAGTTTTGTGGTGTGACGGGGGATATTCCGCGCTCAACATCGGCACGCTGGACAACTGGACGTTCGACGCCTACGTGAGCTACTCGCTTTCCGATGGTAAATCGAGTCGCTTGGTGAATTCGTGAAGATCGTTTGAACTATGCATTGGGTTACAACAGCTCTACCAATACACCCTGCGAAAATGATCTTGGGTAGAATCTGCGGGCCGATGCGACAGCAGGATGTGTTCCGGTTAACCTGTATGCCCCCTCCTTGTACCCCTTGGGTCAAGTGGTTGGTGACTTTGCATCACAAGCCGAGCGTGATTATCTGTTTGACGCTCGCGGGATTTTGACACTGAGTATGAGCAGACCGTTGTTTCTGTCTACGCGACAGGTGATATTTTTGATTTGCCAGCTGGTACTGTCGCCGTTGGTTCGGGGTTGAGCATCGCATCGACGATATTGATTCCGATCCAGATGCCGTTGCTGCCGAAGGCTTGTTCTGGGGCTTTTTTGCTGACTTGGGGGCGCAGGGAAGTCGCGACGTTATAGAGTGGTTTGGCGAGATCGAAATCCCACTCCTGGCGAATCTGCCACTGGCGACTGAACTTAACGTTAACCTGTCAGCGCGACTTACGGACGATGAGTACTACGGTACAACAATACCGAGTCAGTCAAAATTGGCTGGCGCCCAGCTGACTCATTACTGATTAGGGGGACTTGGGGAACGGCATTCCGAGCACCAAATTTAAGAGAACTTTTCCTCGGTGGATCAACGGATTTACTAATGTTGGAGACCCGTGTTTTGTGCCAACCGACGCGGTGGATGATTTGACGGGGGAGTACATCCCAGCCAACGATCGACGCGATGCACAAATCCTCGCTAATTGTGCCGCGACTGGCGTGGACCCGACTATGGCAAATCTCGGCGGTTTCTTTAGCTCTTATAGCGTTGAAGTACAACAAGGTGGTTCTCTAGAGCTAGATCCTGAAGAATCCGAGTCATGGACGGTTGGTTTTGCTTTTGAGCAGAATTTCAGTAACGACATTTGATATGTCTTTTGGCATGACTACTACGAGATCGACATTACCAATACCGTTATCTCACCGAGTACTGGCTTCATCGTTGGCGATTGCTACAACTGACGAGGCTGGAACAGGTGCAAGTGTTTTCTGTAGTCGTATCACACGCGATCTCAGTGATCCAACCGATCCCGCAATCGTCTTTATGGATTTGGGTTTCATTAACCGCGATTTGGAGACGGCTCGGGGTATCGACTACAACCTATTCTTCCGAGATCAATTCAACCTTGGGGCACCCGTAGACGTTAGTCTTAATGTCACCGCAAGTCGGCTGTTGGAGCGCTCGACTGGAGTTCACTAACCCCGATGGCAGTGTAGACCGCGAGGCCTACCAAGGTGAATGGGGTTTCCCTGAGTGGCAAGCACAAGCAGCGCTTCGTTTTGAGTGGGATCGCTGGAGCATGACGTGGGAAACACGTTATTTGGTGCTGTTGATCAAGACATTGAGGATGTGGATGCATTTCGCTGACGTAGCCGGCATTTCTGACACATGTTTTTGGTCCCCCAAACGATGTGCTTTGTCGTGACTTTGCTGAAGCTGATGATTACTTCCGCCACAGTTTCTCAGTGTTCTATAACGCCGATACCTGGACAGTGGGCGGTGGCGTGCGCAATGTCTTCAACGAAGAGCCTCCCGTTGTTGATGAAACCGAGGTCTTGGCATTCTCCAACACCCCCATCGGTTATGGTTACGACCTGCAGGGTCGCATGTTCTTTGTGGACGTTGCCTATCGTTTTGGTGGTAACTGATAACGGTATTTGTCCGTAACAGAGGGCGCGCTGCGGCGCGCCTTTTTTTAGTTATTTAAAACGCCCGTTCTTGCGCAACCTGCAAATGAAGACAGGGCACTAAGGAGGTTTGCTTATGCTGCGTCTGGTATTGACGCTAGTGGTAATGCTAGTGGCGGAGAGTGTGCTTGCACAGCCATACCCTTGGATTATTGGGCGCGCCGATCGGCCGTGCGAAACATCGAGTTGTCGCCCGATGGCAAGTTCTTAGGCATACTAAAAACCCCGCCCGAGGCGAAAACCCGATAATCGAGATCTATAAGACCGATGATCTTGCCGCTGAGCCGTTTCGGCTCAATGCCAGCCCGATGGAAATTATTGGTTATGACTGGGTGGATGATGGCAATCTCGTTTTACAGGCGCGCCAGCAAGTGCGCGATCAAATTGATGGCTTTAACCAAGGTATTTACGAGTACCGTATTGCTTTGGTCGACGTTGTCAAAAAGACCCTTGAAGAGTTTGATGAGCGAGACGCCTCGGTGGTCAATGTGCTGCCAGATAAACCTGGCAAGATTCTAATCTCGTTCTCGGAGGGCGGGCGCGAAAGCGTTGGCGCAAAAATCAGGAGGCCTTTAGACCGTGCATACTGGGAATTGGATCTCAATCGCGGCTCTAAAAAGTTAGTTATTCGCGGGAAAATATCGCTGGGTAATATCGACTTTGATCAAGCGGGTAACCCCATCTTAGCGCGCGGGTTCGATATCGACAGTGGCGAGTTCATTTGGTACTGGCGTGAGCCGAAGAGCGATAGTTGGCAAGAGTTTTATCGACTGCATGAAGACAGCTTTGAGTCATTCACCGTTTATGGGCCCGACCCGGCGCTGCCTGGTAATTTTATTGTTGCCGCCAACAATGGCAGTGATACCACCGGGCTTTGGTCCTATAACGCGGCCAAGCAATCCTTTGCAGAGCTACTCTATCAGCGTCGGGATGTCGATATTTGCGGCGTTCGCTATCATAGCAACCAATGGTCCAATGCCGACACCATTGTGGGGGTTGTCTACTGTAAAGATAAGCCGCGTGTGGAGTACTTTGATCCACAGGAAGGCGCGCTAGATCAACAGTTGTCGAGTGTTATCCCCGAGGCGTGGTATACGCGAATAACGAGTCGTTCGCGCGACGGCAACACCATCACTATACGCAATACGGGTCCCCGAGATCCGGGGAACCCATTATTTGCTGCACAAAGGCAAACTACAAATCATCGGTAGTGAACGCCCGTATTTTGATGGTAGCGAGTTAGCCGATTTACGCTACATCACCTATCCCGCTCGCGATGGCGAGCAGATTCCTGGCTATTTAACCGTTCCCCAAGGAGAACCGCCATTCCCACTGGTAGTCATGCCCCACGGCGGTCCCTTCGTTCAAGAAACGGTTTTATTTGACGAGTGGAGTCAACTGCTGGCGAATAACGGCTACATGGTACTGCAGCCACAATATCGCGGCTCCCGCGGCTATGGGCAGCGTTTTTATCAAATGGCATTTATTGATGGCGGGCAGGGTGGCTATCAGATGCAAGATGATAAAGACGATGGCGTTAATTGGTTGGTTAAAGAAGGTTTGGTCGATCCCAAGCGCGTGGCTATGTTTGGTTGGTCATACGGTGGTTACGCAGCGCTCGTGGCGGCGTCGCGAACGCCCCAACTCTATCAATGTGTTATTGCCGGTGCTGCTGTCTCTGACCCGGAAATGCAGATTAACTACTACCGCTATCGCCTGCGTGGATCGAGCAAAATTGAACAGTTAAGTATGTGGGATGACAGCATTTCTCCCATAAATGAAGTTGCGAAGGTAAACGTACCACTTTTGCTGGTCCACGGTGACGTTGATCAACGAGTGCCTGTTGAGCATGCCCAAAAATATTTGGATGCCTTAGAGGAGCAAGGCAAAGAACATAAGTGGTTGGAGTTAAAAGGTGCCGATCATTTTTCTAACACCTTGTTCTACGATCACAAGCTGGTGTTATACGATGCGTTGCTATCGTATCTGGCTAACGAGTGTGGTTTGAATCAGCAACTGGCTCTGGCGGAGTAAACGCCGCTCGCCTTTGCTAATGAGCCACGCTGACAGCTGTGATAGCGCGTTGCTTGCTAGTTAACAATATCGAAGTCAATGGGCATCAAGCCACCATCATCCTGATCGGCAAACAACACGAAACTCACCAAGGCACCATTAGAGGCTTGAGTGACTCGCATACCCCGCAATGGCGCGGGAAGATCGTGTGCAAGTGCCGCAACTTTGACTGAGAAGGTCGAATCGTCATTTTTGACCTCGCCCACAGTGTAGCGCCCGGGCTCAATACCCGTGAGGTGTTCACGCAAGCTGCTTATGCCTTCTAGCATTTGCTCCGCCACTTCGCTGCCAATGCTCACAAGCGCGGTCATATTAATGTCATCGGTGGTGAAGGTTTCGAGGACCGGCGCTAAGTTAAGCGGTTGCTCTGAGGGTAAGTCGTTAGGCATAAGTGAGTCCCGGTTGCGGCTTAGTCCGAGCGCGCAATTTTAGCCGTTGATTGCGCGGTAGCTGTAAGGTTGCCCTGTTCATCACGGATTTCCCCATCAAGGAAGACGATTGATCGGGTAACTTTTCTTATCCGTCCGGTAACCGTGAGGGTTTGCTCGCCAAAGGTGGCGCTTTCGTAACGCGTGCTAATTTCCAAACTGGACAAGCGTGTGATTGATGAGTCAATACCAAAAATGGCATGGGCCATCGCCGCGTCAAGCATGGCGGTAACAAAACCTCCCTGAACAATATTACCGCTGTGGCAGTAATCAAGGGGGACGCAGAATTCAAATGTACAGCTTCGCGACTCGGGGTCCAGTGCAATTATCTTGCCGCCAAGAAAATCAAGGAAGACAGGTTTTTGTTTGTTGAGTACGGCAATCGCCTGCGCGAGGTCCATGGAGGGCTTCCGAATTGGATGATGAGTGTTGGTAAATGCCAAGAGCGCTCATGGTACGCGAAATTAACAAAGCGTGGGCTCCTTACTTGATCCTAAACAGGCTGAAAGTAGCCAAGCCGTGGTTGTCAACGCCGTTTCTTTGGCAAACAGGTGTGGTGCCATAGGGCATATACGTAGACAATGCGTAGCTGCACATTGGGGACTCAAACAAGGAGATGAGGCTACATGCAAGCAGCGATTGAGAACATGCTCTCTATGCAAAACCGAATGAACACGCGGGTGCATTCCCAATGGATAACACAGGGGTTTGAGTGGTATCGCGCGGCGTGGATTGAGTGTGGCGAACTCATGGATCACGTGGGTTATAAATGGTGGAAAAAGCAGGTCCCCGATATGGAGCAAGTTCGCCTTGAGGTCATTGATATATGGCATTTTGGTTTGTCGGCGCTTTTCACGCCCGATTGTGACCTTGGTGAGCTGGCCAGACAGATAGCACTGGACCTCTATCATGCTGAGCCCGAAACGTCAGATATTCACCAAGCCACAGAAGCTCTGGCTTTAGATTGTTTGCAAACGCGGGGCTTCTCCGTGAGCAAGTTCGCCCAGTTAATGATGGCTTGTGATTTGAGTTTCGATGATCTGTATCGCCACTACGTGGGAAAGAATGTGCTTAATTTTTTCCGTCAAGATCACGGCTACAAAGATGGCAGCTATGTAAAGCTATGGGCGGGCAGGGAGGACAACGAGCATTTATCCGAGATACTAACGACATTGGACTCCGCTAAAGACAGTTATCCGGACGATGTTTACGCGGCACTCGTATCTCGATATCCGGCTGACTAGGCCTTGGCGCAAACTTCTTTGAAACCCGCCGCCACAAAAGGAATCATGTGATCGTAGGCGGCTCTAAAATCTTCTGATCGGCATAGCCCATCGCTAAGGCGGTCGATGCGTCCGGTGCGAGCCAAGGTGAGCGTCAGCGCGCCCGACAGATTGTGTAACACCAATAAATATGCCGTTTGTCGGCACCGGGGAGTGCTGCCGACAAGGCGTCGATAAATTGGTTGACCAATTCGTCAAACAACTAAAAACCTGGTCGAACGAACGGTTGGGTAAGCAACAGCGCTTGAGCGATGTTATCTTGGTTGACGAGTTGCCTCGAAACCCCAACGGAAAAATCTTAAAAAGAGAGCTTCGCGAGCAATATAAGGACAAACGCTATGCCTAATTATAACGATGTGTTCTACAAGGTTGCGGACGGTTTGACGTTGTATGCCCGCGATTATGCCGGGCCGGCCCCAGATGCGCCTGTGGTGCTTTGCATGCATGGACTTACGCGTAACAGCCGAGATTTTGCCCGCATTGCACCCACCTTAGCACGAACGCATCGGGTCATTGTGGTTGAACAGCGAGGCAGGGGGCGCTCTGAGTACGATGATCAAGTCGAGCGCTATGTGCCAGCAACCTATATGGGTGACATGTTTGAGCTGCTGGGAGAGTTGGGCATTAATCAATGCGCGACAATCGGAACGTCCATGGGAGGCTTGATGGCCATGGGAATGAACGCCCTTAACCCGCACTTTTCACGCGCATCGTTCTCAACGATATTGGGCCCATTGTCGCCGAAGAGGGGCTTGATCGAATAAAACAATACGTTGGTAGTGCTAGTGAATTTCCCGATTGGGATTCAGCCGTGACCTACGCCCGCACCGTGAATGGCAGTGCTTTCCCCAACTACACTGATAGCCAGTGGCGAGAATTTGCCGAACAAATATGTAGCGAGCGTGACGGAAAGGTTGTGCTGGACTACGACACACGCCTATCACAACCCATGAAGGCTGACGATGGAGCGGCGGTACCCCCGATTTGTGGCCGTTGTTTGATTCCATGGTCAATAAGCCCGTGATGTTAGTTCGTGGCTTGTTGACCGACCTACTTGATTTAGATTGTGTTGCCGAAATGCAGCGCCGTCACCCCGGTATGGTGCGAGTGGACGTTGCCGATGTAGGCCACGCGCCGATGCTTGATGAGCCCGGGGTGCTGGATCAAATAGTGGCGTTTATCAACGAGCGTTAGGGCCTTTTAAAAGCGCATCAATCCTCTCTGCCAGGGTAGTATCCAGTGCGGTGAGCCCATGCGCATCGTGGGTGGTAAGTGAAATGCTTACCCGGTTATAAACGTTTGACCACTCCGGATGGTGATTCATGGCCTCGGCGATAAGTGCAACCCCGGACATAAAGCGCCATGCGTCAATAAAGTTAGTAAATACCCAGTCCTGGGTTAGCTTGCCGTCCTGTAGACGCCATTGGTTGTTGTGACCTAACCATTCATCTATTTCAATAGTGTCCAAGCGCGTTGGGTTCATGGTTTTTACTCAGCAATACGCCGCTTTCTAGGTGGTGTGTGGGAAACTGATCAAAAAAGCGAGCTTATCAATGCGGTGGCTTGGCGCTAGCGCCGCAAGATTGGCAAGCAGTGTTTGCGGGTTGCAGGAAATATAGATCACCTTGTCAAATTGACGGGCGATTTCTAGGGTTTTGTCATCGAGACCAGCGCGGGGTGGGTCAACTAGCAGCGTCTTGAGGTTATAACTGTCGAGCGGTTTTTTTAGATGCGATAGCCGCCTGAATGGCCGCTCGTTAGCCAAGGCACTACTCATATCCTCTGCCGACATGCGTACAAATTCAATGTTGTCGATTGCATTCTCTAATCGGTTGACCTGAGCCGCAGCTGTCGCCACTTTGGAGAGCTCCGTAGCAATAATATTGTCGAAGCAGGGCGCTAGCGGTAACGTGAAGTTGCCAATACCGCAGTACAGCTCTAGCAGGTCGCCAGAGCACTGGGTGGCGGCGGCAACGGCCCAATTGATCATGGCCTTGTTTACCTCGCCATTTGGCTGCGTGAAGGCCTGCTCAGGTTGCTGGTAAGAGAATGTACCGGTGCTGACCTTGAGTGTCTCCGTGACGTAATCTCGGCCAATGACCTGCTTTTGTTTTCGGCTACGGCCAATGATGCTAATACCCAATTGGTCTGCCAATTGCTGTGCTACTTGCTGCCATGCTTCGTCTAGTCTGCGGTGATAAACCAGGGTTACTAGCATGTCGCCTGCAAGCGTGCCGAGGAATTCAATCTGAAATATCTTGTGGCGTAGTATGTTGTCGCTCTTAATGGCGGCTATCAATATCGGCATAAGCGCTTGTATGGCTTGGCTCGCGATTGGGAAGGTATCCATGAGCACCGGGTCTTTTGGCGCTTTAGGATCAAACATAACGTAATACAGTTGGTCACCCTCATGCCAGAGCCTAAATTCGGCGCGCAAACGAAAGGCCTCCTTGGGTGAGGACGTTACCTCGGCTCGGGCGCGCCAAGTGTTTTAAATTTAGGCAGCAGCTCGGCGATCTTTTCATCCAGAAGCTGATCATAGTGCTGTGGACGAAAGTTAGTTAATGCCATGGGAGATTCTCTTGGGCTAAAGGCAGTTCTTGGGTTTGGGCAGACCGGCTATGCGGCTACCGCGACGTGCTGGACTCTCAGGGAACAGCGACATCAGATAGATTGAATTACCTTTGTCTGCGCCGTGATGTCGTTTCACGTAATTAACCAGCGCTCGATTGGCCGGCGACGCCTCGTAGGCCCGTAATACTCTCGCAGTAGCAGGATAATTTCCCAATGCGCCTCGGTCAGGCTAATGCCTTCGACTTGAGCAATTTGTTCGGCAAGTTCTGGCGTCCAAGCTTGCCAGTCTTTTAAGAACCCCTTGTCATCACAGAGATTAAAAAGGACATCTGTCATGAATTGCTCACGCCCATACCACCTGATTGTGGTGTATTTCAGTGAGTTCAACCCACTGGTCATCGGACAATAATACAACATTGCCCATATTATCGAGTGCATTGACTGCCGCTTCGTCTAGTTCGAACAGCAGGGTTCCTATCTTGTTGGGTAGCGTGGCAAGCAGATGGGGTTTTGCAACAAGTTCGGAAACAGCCTTATCGACTATCAGCACAAAGTCATCGGGTTTAATGGCACCCATACAGGTATTGCTTGCGCCAGTGTGTAAAACGTGCAGTGTCATCAGAAGCTCAAACACATGGGTGGCTTGGGCAATATGCTCACCCAGTTCTTGAAGATCGATCGACTCGATGCAAAGTTCTGCTGACGCGTTGACGGTTATTTCCTTGTCAAATTTACTCTCTTGGTCAACCACATAAACAGATTCAATATCGTACAGAGGAAAGGACATAACTTGCTTAAAGAGGTTGCGTTCGCCGGGCGGTGGGCTTTGATTGGCGCGTAGTATATCTACCCCATCACCTTCAAAAATGACAATGACAGGTTGCCCAAAGGCACCACACGCCAAAGCGGCATCAATACCCGACACCGCTTTTTCGCATGCGTAGGGTTTGCTGCGAATAAGAACTAACCACCTGGGCCGATTAGTCACAGGTGATCACTCGATCCGAGTCGAAACCCGCTTCTATTAGGCTACCGAGCCCGGCAATGATAAATCTGTCGGGTGCGTGAGAGACCCCAAGGCGCTCAGCAGAAGCGCTGCACAAGCATAGCTCCGTATCTGAGTCTTTGTTTCCCAAGAGTGCCTGCCAGCAAGCGGCTACCGGCGCATGGTTTGGCAGCGCGGTACTGACGGCATTGCCGTAGAAAAATACTCTGCGCAAGTTGTGCCCACGTTGAAGTAATGCGCGGGCAAAGCGCAAGGCGCGAGCTTGCTGGTCGCCCTGATCGGGGCCATTGTTGATGAGTAGTGTGTAGGAGAGAACGTTCATTACCAATAAAAAAACCCCGGTTTTGCCGGGGTTTAACACAAGGCTTTTGTTACTTAATCATCACCGCCAGTGAGTGCCGTTAACAGGTGCAGTAGATGGATGAACAGATTATAAATGTTCAGGTACAGCGAAACCGTAGCGCGGATGTAGTTGGTCTCTCCGCCGTTAATGATCCGGCTGGTATCAAACAAGATTAGGCCCGACATGATCATGATGATAGCGGCGGAAATGGTTAGGAGAGGGCGGGGATGCCCAAGAAGATATTCGCGATACTGGCCACGATGGCTACGATCAGACCCACCATGAGAAACCGCCCATGTACGAGAAGTCTTTTCTCGTGGTGAGCGCGTAGGCCGATAGACCAAAGAACACTAACGCGGTACCGCCGAGCGCTTGCATTACCAGAGCAGGACCACCTGGGAGGGCCACGTAGTAGTTCAGCATGGGACCCAACGAGGCACCCATGACGCCGGTGAAGGCAAAAATAGCGGGCAAACCCTTGGCCGAGTCGGCCATACGATTAACCACAAACAAGAGCCCGAAACCGACCAGCGTCAGCACTAAAGCAACGGTATGCGACAAGTTCATCGCCATGGCAATGGTGGCCGTAAGCGCGCTGAAGGCAAGTGTCATTCCCAGCAGCATATAGGTGTTTTTTAAAACCTTGTTAGTGCTGATCAATCCTGTGGTTTCAAAACTCGCCTGATTCGATGTGAATACGGGTTTGTCGTTCATTTAACTCTCCTGTCGTGAGTGTCTTTGCCAGCGACGCCAGCCATCGAGACCTTAGGACCTATAATAGGGGCGTATGCGCGAATTTCCAAGGCTTGCCGTTCAATCCTGATACATCTCAAAAGTCATAGTAACCGAGGCCCTCACCGTGCCCTCGGCGGCATTAAATGCGCCACTGTCAGCCTCGGAAACCGCTGCCATACGAGCCATTGCTACCACCGGAGGGCGATGCGAGGACCCTTCTGAGACATGCACTACGCGCCTGATGCGACCTCCGAGGGTGCGGGCAATGGTATTAGCACTGGTGGTGGCTTGCTGAACAGCTTTAGCAATTGCAGCTTGATAGGCCTCACTTTCGGTGCTGGCATATAGTTGCGGTTGGTTAATACGGCTAATACCCAAACGAGATACCTCGCGCATGAGGCGACCGAGACTGTCGAGCTTGCGTAGATCAATGCGAACGGTGCGCTCTACTGTGTAGCCATCATCGATTCGCTGCTTGGTCACTGGATCAAATCTGGAACGGGGCGTGATGCGGATGCCCGTGGTGTCGACATGTTTACGATCCACGGCTAACGAATCGGTGAGTTGTAGGAGCCTGGAAACCGTTTTGGCAACGACGACCTCCAGTTGTGAGACATCAGCGCCTGATTCGCTCACCACAACGGTTATCAGCGCCCGATCCATGGTCACAGGCTGCTCGCCTTTGCCGCTTACATCAATGGTGGTGGGCTCCATGGCGGCCACCGCGGTAGAGGCAAAAACACTCGTGCACACCAGCAAAATGGCTGCAAATATTGTCGGACCCATGCCAGAGTGGGTGTGGCTGTTGACTTGCATGGTGACACTCCTTGTGTGAGCTTGTATCAGGTCTACCCTGGGTATTTGACGGCGCGGTCGCTCGATGGTTCCCCGCTTGCAGTGGATGCCGGCCCAGCCGCTTAGTTAGCTCCCTGCTGACTAGCGCGACGAATAACCCATTGCATGTTCAAGTCAGCCATTTGTGGTGCAGCAGGCGGCAATGTAAGTGCCCTTATCGAAAGTCCTAAACGTTTTACCGAGCGTCCTACCCGACTTGACAAAAGCCCTGCCCGAGTATGGCGCAAGCTGGTACTGTACGCAGGGAGAACACCCAGAGCCAATTATTGAGGGATTGAATTAATGAATGCCGTGAGCCGTAGCCTTTTGGGTTTATTGACGGGACTAAACCTTTCACTTTGCCTGTCACTTTTGATGAGCGCCCCCGCTCTGGGCCAGTCCTTTGCATCAGCACATGTCAATGCGGGCGTTATTGCCGAGGCCGCCGAGTTTCGGGATTCTGCGCTAGAAGGTACCGAGGCTTTTCACTGGGTGGAGCGCTTAACCACAGAAGTCGGGCCGCGGCTCGCGGGATCAGCGGGGGAAGCCCGTGCTAGGGATTGGGCCGTTTCTGCATTGACCGAGCTGGGTTTCGACAATGTGCACATTGAGCCCTTTGAAATTGATGGTTGGGAGCGAGGCCAAGAATTTGGCCATGTTGTAGCGCCTTTTCCACAGCCACTGATGCTGACGGCTTTGGGAGGATCGGTTGCTACACCGGCCGAAGGGCTGGAGGCCGACGTTGAGGTATTTGCCAGTCTGGCTGCTTTAAAGCGAGCACCCAAAGGAAGCTTGACGGGCAAAATTGCCTATGTGGGCCATGCTATGCGTGCGACCCAGGATGGCTCGCACTACGGGTATTTTGGCGCTCTCCGACGTGAGGGCGCCAGTATCGCCGCGAGTAAAGGCGCGGTAGGGCTCTTGATTCGATCTATCGGTACGGATAGTCATCGGATGCCTCACACGGGCTCGATGCGCTATCAAGATGATCAGCCCAAGATTCCAGCAGCGGCACTCTCCAATCCTGATGCTGACCAAATTGAACGCATAGCAAGGCGAAACCAGACCATTCGGGTTGCCATGACGCTGACGCCAACATTTACCGGTAAAGTGCCGAGTGGCAACGTGATTGCCGACATTACCGGCAGTGACTTCCCTGACCAATATGTTGTGATTGGCGGCCACTTAGATGCATGGGACCTCGCTACGGGCGCTATTGACGACGGTGCTGGTGTGGCGATTACGCTGGAGACAGCGCGGCGAATTCTTGTGTCGGGTAAGCGTCCAAAGCGCACTATTCGCCTGATTCTTTGGGGTGCAGAGGAGGTAGGATTGTTGGGTGGCTATGCGTATCTAAAAGCACACGATAACAGCCTACGTAATCATGTTGCGGGTACCGAAAGCGATTTTGGTGCAGGTCGTATTTGGCGAATAACTTCGCGCGTTTCCGTTCAAGCAAAGCCGCTGATCGACCTGATTGCTGAGCTTGTAGAACCTTTGGGTATCGCTCCGGGGCCAAACACCATTGCAGGCTCCGGGCCTGACCTCACCCCCATGGTAAACGCAGGCATGCCGAGCTTTCGGTTTGTGCAAGACGGCAGCGATTACTTTGATTTACATCACACGCCCGACGACACCTTAGATAAAATTGAGCCCGCTGCGATGGATCAAAATGTTGCTGCTTTTCTGGTGTTTTCCTGGCTGGCGGCCAATAGCGATCTGACTGATTGGGTTGGCTGCCATCACAGGAATGATGGCAATCAACGCATTTTCTGGGTGGCGCATCGAAAACGACCGACATCGTAGCCGCGCAGTTGACGGTGTTTGGTGGCACGCCCGGAAACACGCTTGCGCCAGAGGCGGAAAGAAGAGGGCTTCATATGCCGCCGCATCAGCTTAATTACCTCCTGCTCGGAAAGTCCAAAACTGGCTTCGATGGCCTCAAAGGGTGTGCGATCTTCCCACGCCATCTCAATGATGCGGCTGATATTGCTGTCATCCATATTTTTGGCCCCCTGGTATGTGGCAGATAGTTATCGTCATGTCATTGAGTGAGTAGCCGTGATCAAATTAGGAGTCATCGTTACAGGCGGACGATAGCCTCTACGGCAGATCTTGCTACCGGTGGGATGTACGCACCTCAATGTGGATCGGAGCTTATTGCCTTAACACGCAGTATTGGTCTCGAGCGGGGTTACAGCGTCGATATAGAGCTGTGGCGCAATGGTCGCGACAACATGGCGCTGGTAGATTCCTGTGAAGTGGAGCCGTATCAATGGCAATGCTTGTCGACTCAGATCGATGACATGCTTACCGAATGCCAGGGAGTGGTGGTGCTGCACGGTACTGATACCTTGGCCTTTACGGCGTCGGCGCTGTCACTTTTAAATCCCAGGCGATCGGGTACCTTGGTGATTACCGGTGCCCAGATTCCCGCGGTAGCCGTGGGTTCCGATGCACCCGCCAACTTAAAGCTAGCGCTCGATACCGCAGCCGGACGTTACGCTGATATGGCAGGTGATACGGTTGTGGCGTTTGGAGATCTGATTATGCGTGGTGTAAGGGCGACCAAACACTCCACAGTAGCCGCCCGAGGCTTTCGAAGCTGGGCATGCCCGGAGGTAGATGTGCGTGGCACAGCTATTGCCACCGCTTCGACTGTGGCTGCTTGGCAGCAGTTGCGTGGGCAGGGCAGCGATGCAAAGTGCTTTACTGATTTTGGCGGGAGAGTTGCAAACCTGCGGGTAACGCCAGGTATGGATCTGAGCTACCTGCGTGAGCTGTTGCTCGATACGCCCCCCGATGCACTGTTAGTGCAGTTATTTGGTGTTGGTACATCGCCATCTGTCGACGCCTGGGCATTGCTTGCTGATGCCTTGGCTGCGCAAGGTGTGCCTTCGGTGGCCGTGACTGCCTGTCCAGAAGGGGCGATCGAGTGGCGTCGTTATCGGGCGTCAGCAGCGTTAGCACAAAGTGCACTCATCGACGGGTTGGACATGACGTTTGAATGTGCCTACGTGAAATTGTTGGCTGTGGTAGCTGAGGATTTATCTTATGACGTGGCGATACAACGATTTATCGAACCCGTAAGTCATGAGTTCACGCCAGGGGCTTAAACTAGCGTGCATAATCAAAGACGCGGCTGGGGTATTTAAAAGCCATACCGCTAAAGATAGGAGCCATCATTATGACTGAGAAATCAATGGCACCAGAGGCCATTAACGGGCGTTCTGCCCATTTGTTGCCCGGTTATTTGGGCGTCGTTGTTACCGGTCTTAAGGACGGTATCGTTGAGGCGCAAATTCAATTGCAAAAGCACCACATGGCCCCTAACGGTTTTTTACATGCCGCCGCGGTCATTGCTTTGGCCGACTCCGCTTGCGGATATGGATGTATCGCTAGTTTGCCTGACGGTGCTGAGAGTTTTACCACAGTGGAACAGAAGTCTAATCACCTTGGCACAGCCCGAGAAGGCACGATTGCCTGCACGGCCCACGCGGTGCACAAAGGGCGCACTACACAGGTCTGGGATGCACAGGTATTCCACGAAAAGACCGGTAAGACCATTGCCATGTACCGGTGCACGCAAATGCTTTTATATCCACAAAAATAAAAGCGGCCCGAGGTTTTAGCCGCGAGCCGATGCTTGAACGCTTGCCGTTGAGCAGCGGCGAGGGTCTGATTACTTTTTGACGTAGCTGTTGCACCAGCCGTTGGCGTGCACGCGTTTGCCGGCAAAAATAGGGCAGTTCCCATACTCGCCGTCGAGATCGGTATAGATTGCACAGGTCTTGCACATTTGGTTAGCGCCGTCGGCGGCTGCCTTTTTCGGATAAGCACTGGTGTCGACGTCAGCATGGTTGGCTTTGTACCCCAAAGCGAGGCCCGTTGGGTCGTCTGCCGCGACAATCGGTCCCCTGAGCGAAAGGCGCGGCGCGGCTGCGGTTGTGGCTATTAGGGCAGATGCTTTGATAAAAGTGCGTCGATCACTGCTGTACTTCATGGACATTCCTCTTAGATGGTTAGTTCATGCGGTATTACGCAACTCTGCGTGTCGCAGGTGACCCTTGTCTATTTTTTGCCATGGTTTGTCGAACCTACCGGGGTTCCCACCCTGACCCTCGCAAAAAAAACCGCCCTCTAGGGCGGTTTTCTAAGTTTGGCGGTGGGCCAGGGATGGATTCGTCCGCGGTTGCCTCCCGCGTACTCACCCCTTTGGGGCGCCTTCATGCTGCGCATTCCGGCGTCCAAACTTTGCCGTGAGCAAAGTTTTTCGCCAAAAACCGGTTTTTTAGATTTGGCGGTGGGCGGGGTTCTCACCCTCACCCTAACCCTCGCCAAAAAAAACCGCCCTCTAGAGCGGTTTTTTAAGTTTGGCGGTGGGCCAGGGATTCGAACCCCGGGAACCTCTCGGTTCAACGGTTTTCAAGACCGCCGCTTTCGACCACTCAGCCAGCCCACCGAAGACCTCGCAGCCTGAAACTACCGCTGCAAGAGAGCGCGCATTATAACGATGCCGGCGCAGCTATCAAGGGCTTAGTGCCCTCATGTAGCAATTAACTTCTTATCTTGGCCTGTTTGGTATCCCGTGGGATTAGCCCTCAGCGGCGCCATCAAACAAATCACCCATTGCCGTTTGGATGTCGCTACTGCTTGCAGCAATACTTTCGCCCGGTCGAGGACCCCGAGGGTCATTGCTTGCGCGCGGTATATGCCGGACAACGACACTTACCGGTGGCAGCTGAGGTTTGTCAAACATACGTGCGAGCTCGGTAGCAACTGCGACAGCATCGATTGGCTTTGGGTTGAGTCTGGGGTCATTCAGGGCTCTGCCATTGTCATCAAGTCCCGATGTGTTGACAGCGGTCGCCGTCCAATTCGTCGCTAGCGGTTTCTGTACTGACCGCCGGCGAGCTGACTGCCAACGTACTCGGCGCAACGAATGCGGCATCGGAGCGATCGCTGTGGTCATCATGAGACGCCGGGACGGTGTTAGATTCCGCCACGTTATCGAGACTCTCGCGCGATTCTGTCGTGGCGACAACCGCATTATTGTGGCTGTCTTGCGCGTGAGTGGTGAACTCGTTAACTGCATCCGCTGTAGAGTCGCCAGCGGCCGTCGCAACGCCAGTCATGCCGCTTTCGTCGATTAATGTACCCGTGGCTGCGCTCTCGACAGGCTCGACACTCTCCCCACCTTCGACACTCTCCGCACCTTCGACACTCTCCGTACTCTCCGCACTCGCCACAAGCTCAGGACGTTCAGTAGGGGACGCAAGGTGTTCACTAGCGGCATTATCGACCGGCGCTGTTGCAGAAATGCTCGATTCCTCGGCAGCACTTACGGTAGCGGCCGCCTCTGATTTGCCGCTGTCAGTGGTTGCAGGCTGTGTGTCGGCGTTAACCACACTTGGGTCGGCACTAGCCGCAACCAATTCCATATCGGGTTTAGGTCCACGACGCCGACGTCGACGGCCCTCATTTTCTGGCCTGAGGGGCGGTGCCGTGCGGGCGCTTGGTCATCCTCTGAGTTGGTGCCTTCGTGGACGCTGTGGATGGTACTGTCGACATTCGTGTCGTCATTGATCTCGTCGTCATCGATCTCGTCGTCGTTGACGCTAGTGGTATGCTCGCCCTCAGTGCGGCGTTGACCGCCGCGGCGGCCACGACGGCGACGGCGCTTTGGCTTGTCATCGCTGTCGGTATCACTGTCATTGTCGGCATCTGTAGCGCTAGGAAGCGCTTCTGCAGCCGAGTCCAAGACGACAGCTTCCTGGTCAGTTTGATGCGAGTTTTTACCACCGCGACGGCGGTTGCGTGGTGTCCGCACTCGTCCTGAGCGACTGTCGTCACTGCGGGTCGAATTGTCTGCCTTGCTTGAAGCTTTGTCTGAGCCATTTTGGTCAGAGCTTGTTGTCGCCTCGTCATCAACTGGCGCAAACAAAGCGCGCCACATTTTACCCAATAAGCTCGGCTTGCTTTCGGTAACGATTTTTTCACCGCTAGTCGTTGCTTCTTGGTCGGGTGTCTTGGTTTGCGGTGTTTCATCGGTCGTTTGTGGCGCCGGCCCTTGGGGTTTAATGCCTCGCACAAGGGGCTGGGGAATGACGGGCGCTTCAGCTTCATCATCGCTTACTGTTTGCAAGTCGGGGGTGTCAAACTCAACTTCATAGCTAGCAACAGCAACTTCCTCCACTTCGTCATCACGCAAACGCGTCACTTCAAAGTGGGGTGTTTCCATGTGCGGATTTGGAATGATGAGCACGCGCACACCACTGGCTGTTTCGATATCGTTAACAGCACTGCGTTTTTCGTTGAGCAAGAAAGCAGCTACGTCTACAGGGACAACCGTTCGCACTTCTCCCGTACGGTCTTTGGTGGCCTCTTCTTGCAGTAACCGCAAAATTGCCAATCCCAACGATTTGGTATCGCGGATAGTTCCCTGGCCCGTACAGCGCGGGCACACCATGGCGCTGGTCTCGCCCAGTGAGGGGCGCAGGCGTTGTCGCGACATCTCAAGAAGTCCAAAACGCGAGATTCGGCCAATTTGAACGCGGGCGCGATCAATTTCTAGCGCATCGCGCATTCTGTTCTCTACGGCCCGTTGGTTTTTACTGGCATTCATATCGATAAAATCAATAACAACCAGACCGCCCATATCTCTCAAACGGAGCTGACGCGCAATTTCATCGGCAGCTTCAAGGTTTGTTTGCAGTGCTGTCTGCTCAATATCTGCCCCCTTGGTTGCACGCGCCGAGTTGATATCGATGGAAACCAGTGCCTCGGTGGGGTCGATAACAATAGATCCACCGGATGGCAGCCGTACCTCGCGCTGGAAAGCGGTTTCTATTTGGCCTTCAACCTGGAAACGGTTAAAGAGTGGGATAGGATCTTCGTATTTGCGAACACGCTGGCTAAACCGCGGCATCACCATTGACACAAAGTCGGTGGCTTGCTTCAAGGCGTTGCCCTCATCAATGAGAACTTGGTCAATATCGTCACGCAGGTAGTCGCGTATAGCGCGAATAACCACGTCGCTCTCTTGATACAAAAGTACGGGCGCTTTGTTATCGGCGCTGGCGTTAGAGATAGCCTCCCAAAGTTGGAGTAGGTAGTCCAAGTCCCATTGCAATTCTTCAGCCGAGCGGCCAATTCCCGCGGTGCGGATAATCACGCCCATGCCATCGGGAATAGTCAATTGAGCTAGCGCGTCGCGTAACTCGTTGCGATGCTCACCCTCGATGCGGCGAGAGATACCGCCCGCGCGAGGGTTGTTGGGCATGAGCACCATGTACCGACCCGCTAAGCTGATAAAGGTGGTGAGGGCAGCCCCTTTGGTGCCGCGCTCTTCCTTATCCACTTGTACGATAACTTCGGTGCCTTCTTTTAAGACATCCTTAATGCGCGCTCTACCTTCACCTTCGGGTGCGGCGCTGCGGAAATACTGTGGTGAGATTTCTTTGAGAGGTAAAAAGCCATGGCGATCTGCGCCAAAGTCGACAAAGGCTGCCTCCAGGCTTGGTTCGACGCGGGTGATTTTGGCTTTGTAAACGTTTGCTTTGGTTGAAACACGTGCGCGGTTTTCAATATCTAGATCGTAAAGGCGCTGACCGTCGACAAGGGCAACACGCACCTCTTCGGGCTGTGTTGCATTGATTAACATCTTCTTCATGGGTTAAGTCCAGTAAGCAATGCCACTGAACGGGTGCGCAGGACAGGATGTCCGCATGGGCAATCTAGCGCTGTACAGCCTGTACCGGCGCGTTGTCGGGCAGTTTTGCCCTAATTCAATTGTCCTACTCTACAGCTCAGCACCATTGCGAGCTGGGTTAAATTCGCACCGCGTTCAAGGAACTGCGGGTTATATTTTCTCGCCTGGCTGTTTCGCCCCCGCTCTAACGTGTACTCTTATACGATTGCACACGGAGTGGTCAGGCGACGTCTTCAGGCGTCCAGTCATCAAGGCTGATAAGTGTTCTGTCCGGAATGTGCCGGTTGCTCGCAAGCGTTAAAAAGCGTGTCGCTATGAACCGGTGCTAGTCCAGACACAGGGTGTCTGGTGACGGGGTAGGTACTAACTGTCTTCTCTCTATCGGGTTTAACCCTGTCGCCCGGGCGAACTGCCCTCAGCCGGCGCCGAACGTACCACTAAAAGCGAAGAATATCAATTGTTAAACAAAAAGAGTGACAGGTCGATAAACCAAGGCGTTCGTCTTGTGGAGGTGACCCGCCTAGACGAGGGGCAGCGTCTCGACAACTATTTGATGCGTACGTTGAACGGCGTACCCAAAACGCGCATCTACAAAGCCATTCGAAAAGGCGAGGTGCGCGTTAATAAAGGTAGGGCAAAGCCCGAGACAAAGTTGGCCGCCGGCGACCGGGTTCGTCTGCCACCCTTTGTAGAACAACAGAGAGCGGCTCCAAAGGCGGCCTCCCATTTTTGGGTTGACCAGTTGAGAGAGGCTATTGTTTATGATGCCGGTCATCTCTTGGTCATTAATAAGCCATCGGGGCTGGCGGTGCACGGTGGCAGTGGTGTCAACGCTGGACTCATAGAGACGCTGCGACTCATGTATCCCGACCAGCGTTATCTCGAGTTGGTGCATCGGCTTGATCGCGATACGTCGGGGCTGATTATGGTCGCAAAGCGGGGCCAGTGTGCTGCGCGATTTGCACGCTCAGCTTCGTAGTGATCGCGTGGATAAGCGCTATCAGGCCCTTGTTGGCGGGCGCTGGCCCGCGCACCTGAGCAGTGTTGACGCACCGCTTGAAAAGTTTTCGCTGTCATCGGGTGAGCGACGGGTAAAGGTGAGTGCCGATGGCCGCAAATCGCTTACCTGTTATCGGGTGCTGTCGCGGTGGCGTCAAGCAACGTTACTCGAGGCTAAGCCGGTAACCGGGAGAACCCATCAGATACGCGTTCATTGCAGGCACGTTGGCATGCCGATCTTGGGCGAACAGAAATATGCGCTACCTGAATCAGAGGCGCTTGCCAGGCAGCTGGGTCTAGAACGACTGTTTTTGCATGCAGCTAAGTTGAGTTTTGAACTGGATGGCCGCGACGTCGTACTAGAGGCGCCGCTCCCGACGGAATTGGCCGCCTGCTGCGCTACCTTAGGGGAGCGCTTGTAACCAGCGACAGTGCTTTGTTGGGCAGCGGGTCCAGATGAGCCTGTGATACCGCTAGAGTGGGGGCGGCGGTATCGCACGCTCCGTATAACTGTAAGCCTAGGGCAACTGATAGCCATGTTCTCTTAGCCGTCTGGCTAGGGTAATGAGTGGTAGGCCCTCAAGCGCTGTTGGATCCTCGCCCCTGAGTTCTTCAAAAAGGCTAATGCCCAGCGACTCCCATTTAAAACTGCCAGCGCAGTCAAGGGGCTGATCCCGTTCTATGTAGCGCTCGATCGTCCCACTATCAAGCGCCCTCAGGCGCACCCGTGTTTCAATGATGTCACAGGAAAGCAGGTTGTGTGCAGGGCGCCAGAGCGCCAGGCCGGTGTAAAAGGTAACCCATTCACCGGCACAGAAGCGGAGTTGCGATGCAGCCCGCTGCGTGGACATAGGCTTACCCAATTGCGCTCCCTTGCAGCTGGCAACCTGATCGCTGCCGATGTACAGACCGTCGGCGTCGTCCCCAGCGCTTACCGCTTTTGCCTTTCCCTCGCTCAGCCTTTGGGCTAGTGCTCTCGGTTGTTCGTTGGACTGGGCTGTTTCATCAATATTGGGAATGGCCGTGCTAAAGGGCAATTGCAGGCGCTGCAGCAGTGCTTGACGATAGTGAGAACTCGACGCAAGCACCAATTTTAATGGCGGGTTGTTTGAAAAACTGTGCATAGTCACCAAGACCTTGAAAACTGGCGATTTTTTTTTGACACACCTACGGTGCGTCCGTATGATCCGCCGCCATGACGCACGGGGCACTACCACATACGGTCGAAGTACGGACGTTGGCCGCGCGCAGTGTGGTCATAGAGGGGCCAGTTGAGGGTACCCGAATGCCGAGACTTTCGTCAGCTACTACGGAGACCTTGGAGCCGGCCTCGGTGTCATGCGAGTTTAGTCGGGATGAAGAAGGGCGTTATGTCGTTGACGTTCGGGTAGCCATGCGTGTTTTGGTTCCCTGTCAGCGCTGTCTCGAGGTCATGACGGTTAATCTCGAGGCGCACAGCCTGCTTGCTGCCGTTTGGAACGACGAACAGGCGCAGGCGTTACCGGCAAGGTACGACCCCCTCATTACCGAGGGTGAAACAAATTTATGGCAGCTTGTGGAAGATGAGTTGCTGCTGGCGCTGCCAGCCTACAACTACCACAGTGACAGGCGTTGTGGCGAACACAATGGCAGTGCCTTGGGTGGCGAGACATCGGCCGTTGACGCGTCTCCTCCCGAGGAAAAAGTTAACCCCTTTAGTGTCCTCGTGGCACTAAAGAACGATGAAAACCAAGGCTGAGGCGCGCCTTTATTAAAGCGCAAACAGCAAACAGGAGGCCGTCATGGCTGTACAGCAAAACAAGAAGACGCGATCGCGTCGCGGAATGCGTCGTTCACACGACTCTCTCGAAGGTCAAACCCTGACGGTTGACCAAACCTCGGGCGAAACGCGTCGACGTCACCATGTAAGTGCCGACGGTTTCTATCGTGGCAAAAAGGTACTGAACCTGGGTGATGACGACTAAGATTGTCGTGTTTTGCCTCCACGCTACTGATCTGACGTTAAAGGTTAACCGGTGTTGGGGGCGCCGTCCCTCATATCCTGGCAGTAAGGATAAGAGGGCACAATGACCGACACTGCTTTTGTATTTCCCGGCCAGGGCTCCCAGTCTGTTGGTATGCTGAGCGCGGCGTGCGCCATCTGGCCGCAAGTGGCCGATACGTTCTCTGAGGCCTCTGATGCGCTTGGTTTTGACCTTTGGCGCATGGCCAGTGAGGGCCCTGCCGAGACGCTCGCACTAACCGCCAACACCCAACCGCTTATTCTAACGGCCAGCGTGGCGCTGTACCGAGCGTTCTTGGCTGCAGGCGGTTCCAAGCCCACTGTCGCAGCAGGACATAGCTTGGGCGAGTTTTCAGCGCTCGTTGCAGCGCAAAGCCTGAACTTTAGCGACGCGGTGATGCTGGTCAGGCGCCGTGGTGAGGCAATGCAAGAAGCTGTGCCCGTGGGTGTGGGTGCCATGGCAGCCATCATTGGTCTTGATGACGAGTCCATTAACGATGTGTGTCAAGCGGTGAGCCGTGACGGCGACCATATTGTAATGGCGGTCAATTACAACTCGCCTGGCCAAGTGGTTATTGCTGGCCACGCAGCGGCGGTGGACGATGCAGTTACCGCGCTCAAGCAGGCTGGGGCCAAGCGCGCCATGCCTTTGCCGGTGAGTGCCCCATTTCATACGCCGTTGATGCACTATGCCGGAGAGGTCCTTGCGGAGGCTTTGAGCTCCATTGAGGTCAGCAATCCAACCATACCCGTAATTAGCAACATCGACGCTCAGCCCCAGCGAGACAGTGACGATATTCGTGCTCGATTGGTTAAGCAAGTATCCTCACCCGTGCTTTGGACCGGATGCGTCGCATCTATGATAGACATGGGGTGCACTCAATTTGTGGAGTGCGGTCCGGGTAAAGTGCTCTCTGGACTGATCCGACGGATTGACAAATCAAAACCTGCATTTTGCATTGAAACGCCGGACGACATGCAAGCCACGCTGGCGCAATTGGGATAAGTTATGACAACCGAGCAACGTGTAGCGCTAGTCACCGGAGCTAGCCGAGGTATTGGAAAAGCTATTGCCAGTCAGCTAGCCCATAATGGTATGGCTGTTGTCGGCACAGCGACCTCCGAGCAAGGCGCCGAAAACATTAATGAATGGCTAGCGCCATTGGGCGGTGCTGGCATTATGCTCAACGTCACTGATTCTGATAGCGTCGCCGCGGCACTCACGTTTACCACATCAAATTTTGGTGCACCCACGGTGCTGATCAATAACGCCGGTATAACGCGTGACAACATTCTAATGCGCATGAAAGATGAGGAGTGGGCGGACGTCGTTGATACCAACCTGAATGCTATTTTTCGTCTTAGCAAGGCCTGTATGCGCGGTATGACCAAGGCGCGCTTTGGCCGCATTATCAACATTTCGTCGGTTGTGGGCTCTATGGGCAATGCAGGGCAAAGTAATTACGCTGCCACAAAGGCGGGTGCTGAAGGATTTACCCGCGCGTTGGCCAAGGAGCTGGGCTCGCGCGCTATTACGGTTAACGCCGTAGCTCCCGGGTTTATCGATACCGATATGACCGCCGAGTTGTCAGAAGATAACCGCCAACTCATGCTGAATCAGATACCTTTGGCCCGTCTCGGGCAGCCCGAGGAGATCGCTGCGACAGTTGCTTTTTTATGCAGTAATGCGGCAGGTTACATAACGGGAGAGACAATCCACGTTAATGGTGGTATGTACATGGGGTGATTTTTCTTGCCCGTCAAGGGTTTCACTTCTTGAAATAGTCGGTAAAATCCAAACATCGATTGGGCTTTTGTCCAAATAACCAACGGAGAGATAGAAAGACAATGAGCAGCATTGAAGATCGCGTCAAGAAAATCGTAGCCGAGCAACTTGGCGTAAAAGAAGACGAAGTCCGCAACGAAGCGTCCTTTGTGGATGATCTGGGTGCTGACTCCCTCGACACAGTTGAGTTGGTAATGGCACTGGAAGAAGAGTTCGAGACAGAGATTCCCGACGAAGAAGCCGAGAAAATCACAACCGTTCAATTGGCTATCGACTACATCAACGACAACCTCGCCTGAGGTTAGCGCCGTCAATAGCGAAGCCGTTCTACTCGAGTAGAACGGCTTTTTTATGTCTTTTTCACTGTTAACTGCCAGGGGGATATCATGCAGGGCAAGCGTGTTGTAGTTACAGGGTTGGGAATGGTATCGCCTGTTGGGCTGGATGTTGCGAGTAGCTGGGCGAACATTTGCAATGGTGTAAGTGGTGCTGCAAATATCGAGGCATTTGACACTGATGCGTTTACGACGCGATTTAGTTGTTCTGTAAAAGATTTCGCTGTCGATGGTTATATTGCCCCCAAAGATGCCAAACGCATGGATCCCTTTGTGCAATTTGGCATGGTGGCTGGCATACAAGCATTGCGCGATAGTGGCCTTGAGATCACCGAAGCCAACAATACCCGAGTCGGTTGTGCCATTGGTTCTGGCATTGGCGGAATTGGCTCCATAGAAAAAAACACGCAAATAGTCGAGACATCCGGCCCGCGTAAAATGTCACCGTTTTTCGTGCCCGGCGCCATTATCAACATGATTAGCGGCAACCTGTCAGTGATGTACGACTTGCGGGGCCCTAATTTGGCTGTGGTAACGGCTTGCACAACCGGCACCCACAATATTGGCTTGGGTGCTCGCCTAATTGCCAGTGGCGATGCGGACGCTATGCTCGTCGGTGGCGCCGAAATGGCAACGACGCCGGTTGGTTTGGGCGGATTTGCCGCAGCCCGCGCGCTTTCTACCCGAAATGATAACCCTGTTGCCGCCTCACGCCCCTGGGATGCCGATCGCGATGGTTTTGTACTGGGTGATGGTGCTGCTGTACTGGTTTTAGAATCACTCGAGAGCGCTACGGCGCGAGGCGCACGCATTTACGCTGAGTTAAGCGGGTTTGGTATGAGCGGTGACGCCTACCACATGACCTCGCCGCCAGAGGATGGTCGGGGTGCTGCGGCCTCAATGGCCAATGCCCTGCGTGACGCTGGTCTCAGTCCCGAGCAGGTTGGGTATATCAACGCACATGGCACATCGACACCCGCGGGTGACATAGCCGAAACCATGGCGGTGAAATCAGTATTTGGGCGGGCGGCGGATACGGTAGCTGTGAGCTCTACCAAGTCCATGATTGGCCATTTATTGGGTGCCGCGGGCGCAGTAGAGGCTATTTTTTCGATACTTGCCATTCGCGACGGTGTCGCCCCACCAACCATCAATTTGGACAATCCCAGTGAGGGGTGCGACCTTAATTATGTCCCTCACACGGCACAGGAGTTGCCGATACAGCATGCCTTGAGTAACTCCTTCGGTTTTGGCGGCACCAACGGGTCATTGATTTTTAGCAAGGTGTAGCGGCCTATGAGCGCAGGTGAGTGGCTTTGGGTAGATGGCGAGCCCGACGCGATGGTGCCCGCCGACGATCGTGGCCTACTGCTTGCCGATGGTCTGTTCGAAACCATCCGCTTAGAGGGGCGCGAGCCATGTCTTTTTGACTACCACTGCACACGCATGGCAGCTGGGCTTGCCGCTCTGCAATTCCCTAGCCCCACAAGTTCTGCTACTGATGCACTGACTGCGGCGGTTAACTGGGCCTGTGCACACCCTGGGCATGACGGTAATGCCACCTTACGCCTCACGCTCTCCCGTGGATCTGGGCCGCGTGGTTACGTGCCGCCGGCGTGCCCTGCACCGCGAGCTATTGCCCGGTTGACGGCAGGTTTACCCACCAATACTCAGCCGGCAAGGCTCACAACAGTAAGTGTTGCCTGGTCTGAGCAAGCCCAATTGGCGGGCCTCAAGCTCTTGGCGAGAACCGAGCAGGTGCTCGCAAGCCTGGAAGCGAAGCAGCATGGTTATGATGACGCGCTCATGCGTGATTCGGGCGGTGTATTGGTCTCTGGCGCAAGTGGAAATCTCTTCATCCGCCGGGAAAATACCCTGTATACCCCAGTGCTAAGCCGTTGCGGGATCGCCGGTACGAGGCGTGCGCACATTGTATCTTCCCTGGGCGAGCACTGCGGTTATCGGGTAGAGGAGGCTGTTTGCCAGCTCGCCATGCTCGAGTCGGCCGATGAGGTCTTTGTTTGTAACGCGGTGGTTGGCGTACGCCCCGTGCAGTCGGTGTGTCACGGTGACCAGACATGGGCTTTCCTGACCAATCTGCCTATCGGCGCTTGTCACCCCTCATACATCAATCCCCGGCCGGTTTCGCGTGATGGGCAAGGCAAAACGACCGATTCAGCGTTGGCTGGCGATCCTCTTCGTAGGCGTGTCGGTAACGCTGTGTGTGGGCATTGGCTTTGCTTGGCTCGAGCGGGTCCTGGACACGCCGCTAACGGATCAAGAGGCCTTCGACACTGTTCAGATACCGCGCGGCGCGAGTCTTCAGTCTGTAGTAAGCAGCCTTGCTAACACCTACCAACTCGAACACCCACGCGTGATAGTGGCATGGGCCAGGTGGCAACAGCTTGATCGATCACTCAAGGCCGGCGAGTACCGTGTTACGTCTAACACGTCGGTACGCCAATTCATGGAGATGCTTACCCGAGGCGAGGTGGTTACTTATCAAGTGACCATTCCCGAAGGGGTTACTGCTAAACAGGCGTTAGCCATCATTCAGGCGCAAGAGCCATTGTCGATTACCCTAGAGGGAGCGTCAGATCCGCGGCTGCTGGCCTTGGTTGCGCCGAGTGCCTCTGTCGAAGGTTGGCTCTTGCCCGAAACCTATCAGTACGTACGCGGCGATACGGATCTCGCCATTGTGCAGCGAGCTCATCATATGATGCAGCAAACATTGCAGCGTTTATGGACAAGTCGCCAAGCGGACTTACCCGTTCATTCCATGTACGAAGCGTTAATTTTGGCCTCGATTGTGGAGCGAGAAACCTCGGTTGAGAGTGAGCGACCTGCCATAGCAGGCGTGTTTACCCGGCGGCTCAAAGGCAACATGCGCTTACAGACCGACCCCACTGTTATTTATGGCTTGGGCGAGGCCTATGAGGGCAATCTCACCCGACGTCATCTGCGCGATGGCTCAAATTTATGGAATACTTACCAACGCAAAGGACTGCCGCCAACACCGATTGCGCTACCCGGGATAGATGCTATTCGAGCAGCCATGCAGCCAGCCGAGGGCGACGCCTTGTATTTTGTGGCAAAAGGGGACGGTACGCATGTGTTTTCGGCTTCACTCGAGGAACACAATGCGAACGTGCGTCGCTACCAGCTTGAGCGCAAGGCTAATTACCGCTCGACACCGGCCCGCGATTCTTAGAAGGTAAGCCATGACAATCAAACACAAGGCATGAGAGTGGTAGGAACGGGGCGCGGTAAATTTATCACCTTGGAGGGTGGCGAGGGTGTTGGGAAGTCAACCAACCTAGCGACGGTTGAAGCGCTGTTGCGCAACCGCGGTATCGACTTATGTGTAACCCGTGAACCGGGCGGGACGGTGTTGGGCGAGGCAATTCGCGACTTACTGCTGAGTAATGGCAGTTGTGCTCCGCTACCTAAAGCTGAGCTACTACTGGTTTTTGCCGCCCGCGCGCAGCATATTGAAGCGGTTATTAAACCCGCGCTACAGGCCGGCCAGTGGGTGTTGTGCGATCGATTTACCGATGCCACCTATGCTTATCAGGGTTATGCGCGCGGTTTACCTCTCGATATGATTGCAGCCTTGGAAAAACTGGTCCAAGGCGACTTAGAGCCCGATATGACAGTGTTGCTGGATCTACCACCTGCAGTGGGACTGGCGCGTGCGTCCCAGCGAGCACAACTCGATCGTTTTGAGCAGGAGAGTCAGGCATTTTTTGAGCGCGTAAGACAGGGTTATTTGGAGCGCGCACAACGTGACCCCAAGCGTTGGTTGCTGATCGATGCGGCTCAACCTCTGCAGCAGGTACAAGCAGCGTTGTCGGCTGCGCTCGATAAATGGTTAGCGTGTCATGTCAACTGAAGCCCAAGGCTTGTTCTCGTCATCCGTGCTCCCGTGGCAGCGCGCGAGTTTTGCGCATTGCTTGGCCATGCACAGCGCAAACCGACTGCCCCATGCACTTATGTTGGCGGGCCCCAACGGTTGCGGCAAGCAGGTGTTCGCCGCCACGTTAGCAAGCGTTCTCCTGTGTAAAAATGGCACCGACAATGAGCTCGAAGCTATGCCGTGTGGGTCATGCGACGGTTGTAGCTTGCTTCAGGCGGGTAGTCATGGAGACATCTGCTGGCTTGCGCCAGAAGAGGGCAAACGCGCTATTGGGGTAGAGCCGGTAAGAGACGCCATCCGTTTTGTGCAGCAAACAGCCGGTTACGGCGCATACAAGGTACTGGTGATTTCACCTGCCGAGGCCATGACGACTGCCGCCGCTAATGCGCTGTTAAAAACCTTGGAGGAGCCCGCAGGCAACAGTTTTATTTGTCTCGTTTGCCACCGTCCGAACGATTTACCCGCGACGGTTCGATCGCGCTGTCAGACCATAGCTTTTCCGGCGCCCGGGTCTGAAGAAGGTCTGAGCTGGCTACAGCAAGCAATGCCTGACTCCGATGGGGCCAGCCTAGCCCTCGAGTTGGCTGACGGCCGGCCCATTGAGGCGCTTCGTTTAGCTACTACAGGCGCGCTCGACGAACTCGCGAGTATTCGCCAAACGTTATCGGGGTTGGTGCATCAAACACACACGGCAACCACGGCTGCTCAATTACTCGGCAGCGCCGATCTCGATACTATTTTGGCAGTTGCCGCCGCGGTTCTTGAAACCACCCTCAAAGACCCGTTATCGCTTGATAACCCGGGTCGTTATCGGCAATTGTTTTGCTTGCGTGATGACATTTGCCAGTGGGCGAGCAGTGCACGACGAGGGGTAAATCTTGCCCGGGACGGTCTGGTAGCCCATCTGTGCAACCGACTGTTCACCAGCGGTAGATCCTCAAGCGTAACTTTATGGCAAACTATCGGTTGGGACCTTGATAAAAAGGGAAGCATGGCAATGAGTGAGGGCACTCGGCAAGGGATCTTGTCGGTCACTATTCAGGACAAAGCGTTGTTGTACTCATCGTATATGCCGTTTTTGGAAAACGGCGGACTGTTTGTTGTGACAGACAGGCACTACCGCATCGGCGATGAGGTATTTATGCTGCTCTCGCTGATGGACGAATCTGAAAAATTCCCATTGCCGGCCGCGTAGTGTGGATTACACCGCCTGGCGCGCAGGGCAACCGCAAGGCCGGCATTGGCGTTCAGTTTTCCGAACAAGATGCCGCTGCCAACGCCAAAATTGAGAATCATTTGGGTGGTGCGCTTAATTCAGAGCGTCAAACCCATACAATGTGAAACGTTGCGATGATCCGTTAATATCGCGTTGAAACTGGCCGCTCGCTGTGAGAATATCCGCGGCCTCAGTTTGGGCGATGGCACGAAGCCCCGACGACACAAAGCGGGAGTGGCGAAATTGGTAGACGCGCTGGATTTAGGTTCCAGTGCCGCAAGGCGTGAGAGTTCGAGTCTCTCCTTCCGCACCAGTATTTACGATGGCCGCGCTATCCTCGGCGCGGCGTCATGCGCCGGTTTCGGCGATCAGAATTAATTTTCAGGAGTGAACCATGCGGGTTTCAATCGAGACGACTTCGGGTTTGGAGCGGCGTCTTACAGTAGGCGTTCCAGCCGATCGCGTTGATAGTGCGGTTGATCAGCGTTTGCGCTATGCATCGCGCAATGTGCGTATACCTGGTTTTCGCCCGGGCAAGGTGCCGATGCGCGTCATGCAGCAGCGTTTTGGCGCGGGCGTCCGTCAGGAGGTTCTAGGCGAGGTGATTAGTCAGACCTTCCAGGAAGCGGTGCTATCGGAAAACCTGAGGCCTGCGGGACAGCCAAAAATTGAACCCAAAAGCTTTGATGCCGGCAGGGATGTGGAATACACCGCTACCTTTGAAATTTTCCCTGCTGTCACCGTCAACGAAGTAACAGGATTTGACGTTAAAAAGCCGGTTGCCGATGTCACTGATGCCGATGTTGACACAACATCATCGAAGTGTTTCGCAAGCAGCAGGGCTCCCTTGAGCCAGTTGAGCGAGCGGCCGATGAGGGCGATACCGTGGTTATCGACTTCCAAGGAACCCGCGACGGCGAGGCCTTTGAGGGCGGTAGTGGAGAGGGCATGTCCTTGGAGCTTGGGTCAGGTCGCATGATCCCCGGTTTTGAAGATGGCATTGTTGGCATGGCCGCGGGTGACGAGAAAACCCTAGATCTGACATTCCCAGAGGATTACCAGAAGGAAGACTTACAGGGCGCCGCCGTTCAGTTCAAAGTGACAGTCAGCGAGGTCAAAGCCCTGGAATTGGCTGCGCTCGACGATGCATTGTTTGCCAACTATGGGGTTCAAGAAGGCGGTGAACCGGTGTTCCGTGAAGAGGTTAAAAAGAACATGGAACGCGAACTGCGCAACGCGGTCACAAACCATGTTAAGCAGCAAGTCATGGATGCCATTGTCGAGGCCCACAGCGATCTAGAAATACCCGCGAGCCTCATTGCGCAGGAGATCGATGGCATGCGTGGCCAAATGTTCCAGCAATTTGGTGGCATGCCCAATCAAGACCTTGATTTGAAGGGACTGCTACCCGACGAGATGTTTAAGGACCAAGCAGAACGCCGTGTAAAACTGGGCTTGGTTTTGGGCGAAATGATTGGCAAGTTCGATCTGCAGGCAGATCCCGCTAAAGTGCGGGAAACGATTGAGGACATTGCGTCTACGTATCAAGAGCCCGAAGAGGTCGTAAACTATTATTATTCGGAAAACGAGCAGCTCGCCCAAGTTGAGTCGCGCGTATTGGAAGACCAGGTTGTTGACAAGGTGCTTGAGGGCGCTAATGTCATCGAAGAAGCTTGCAGTTATCAAGATGCACTGACAGCCGCCCGTCCTCAACAGGGTTAACCCCTCGATTACAAGAGAAGCCACGATGAGTTACGATAGAGCACCTATGGACGTGAACAACCTCGGCCTGATTCCCATGGTAATCGAGCAGACCTCTCGTGGAGAGCGGTCATTCGATATCTACTCGCGGCTGCTCAAAGAGCGTGTGGTGTTCATGGTAGGGCCGGTAGAGGACCACATGGCCAATCTTATTGTGGCGCAATTGTTGTTTCTGGAATCGGAAAATCCCGACAAGGACATCCACCTGTACATCAATTCGCCGGGTGGCTCGGTAACGGCAGGGTTGTCAATTTACGACACGATGAAATTTATCAAGCCTGATGTCAGCACCATGTGTATCGGTCAGGCCGCTTCCATGGGAGCCTTCTTGCTGGGCGGTGGTACTAAAGGCAAGCGGTATATTTTGCCCAACGCTCGCACCATGATTCATCAGCCCTCGGGTGGCGCACAGGGTCAAGCGACCGATATTGATATTCAAGCGCGCGAGATTTTGATCATCCGCGAGCGTTTGAACCGTTTGATGGCAGAACATACCGGACAAGCTCTGGAAGTTATTGAGCGAGATACCGAGCGAGATCGCTTTATGGATGCCGAACAAAGCCTAGCATATGGCTTGGTCGACGAGGTTGTGCGTTCACGTCAATCAGCGCCAGAGGCCTGATATTTAGCCCGCATCGCTTGCAAACAGGCGCGAAACATATCAAGGTTTAGGGAGAGGGTCTAAAAACTCCCCAGAGGCACCGTTTTTACTATGGCCAATGACAGCACCACGGGTGACAACGAAAAACTGCTCTACTGCTCATTTTGCGGTAAGAGTCAGAACGAGGTCCGCAAACTTATTGCCGGTCCCTCGGTCTTCATTTGTGATGAATGTGTCGATTTATGTAATGACATTATTCGCGAAGAGGTCCAAGAGGCCGCCGTTGAAAGCGCCGGTGAGCGGTTACCCATTCCCCACGAAATCAAAGCCATACTCGACGAGTATGTGATTGGTCAGCAGCGCGCCAAACGTGTGCTGGCTGTGGCGGTTTACAACCACTACAAGCGCCTGCGTTATGCCCCGGATAGCAAAGGGGATGATGTTGAGCTGAGTAAATCGAATATACTTTTGGTTGGCCCAACAGGGTCGGGCAAAACACTACTCGCCGAGACGCTAGCGCGTCTTTTGGACGTCCCCTTCACGGTTGCCGACGCAACAACGCTCACGGAGGCGGGTTACGTGGGCGAAGACGTTGAAAATATTATTCAGAAGCTCTTGCAAAAATGCGATTACGATGTCGAACGCGCCCAAATGGGTATCGTATACATCGACGAGATTGACAAAATATCGCGCAAGTCTGACAACCCCTCTATTACCCGCGATGTATCGGGGGAGGGCGTGCAGCAGGCACTGCTCAAGCTTATTGAAGGCACGGTAGCATCCGTACCTCCTCAGGGTGGTCGAAAGCATCCTCAGCAAGAGTTCTTGCAGGTAGACACAAGCAATATCTTGTTCATTTGTGGCGGTGCCTTTTCGGGGCTCGACAAGATCATTCGTAATCGCTCTGAGAAGGGCGGTATTGGCTTTACCGCTGAAGTTAAGAGCAAGGACGAGACGCGCCGTTTCGGTGAGACTCTCGCCGATTTGGAGCCCGAAGATTTGGTGCAGTACGGCTTAATACCCGAGTTCGTGGGCCGGTTACCGGTTATTGCCACTCTCGACGAGCTGGATATTGACGCCCTGGTGCAAATTCTTACCGAACCGCGCAACGCCCTGACCAAGCAGTATGCCAAGATGTTTGAGATGGAAGACGTCGACATTGATTTTCGGGAGGACGGCTTGCGTGCCGTTGCTGAGAAAGCAATGGAGCGCAAAACGGGGGCGCGGGGTTTGCGGTCTATCCTCGAAGGTGTCTTGCTTGACAGCATGTATAACATCCCATCAGAAAAGAACGTGGCCAAGCTGGTTATTGACGAGAGTGTTATAAACGGCGAATCCGAGCCGTTGATGGTGTATGAGAATCAAGAGTCGATTGCGGCAGGCGCCGACGAGTAACCCTTCTTATATGGCGGGCATTGCGCCCGCTTGCTACATTTTTCTACCGTAGTTCACGCTTTTATCAATTTTAGTCATCCCGTGGTTGCATAATCCGCGTATCATCCCCATATCCTAAGGGACTGCTATCGGAGAGAAATATGACAGACGTCGTTGCAACCGAACTTCCCCTGCTCCCCCTGCGGGACGTAGTTGTCTATCCCCACATGGTGTTGCCGCTATTTGTGGGTCGCGAAAAGTCTATTGAGGCGCTTGAGCAGGCCATGGCCGGTGACAAGCAGGTGCTCTTAGTCGCCCAGCGTAACGCCGCCGATGACAACCCAGCGGTCGGCGATTTATACCAGGTTGGTACCGTGGCGAATATCTTGCAACTGCTCAAGTTGCCGGACGGTACCATCAAGGTACTGGTGGAAGGTGACTACCGAGCTGCAATCGAGTCCATGGACGACGAGGGCGCCTACACCATTGCCTACGCTCGACAGATTGAAAGTGACGAAATCCCCCATGATGAGGGGGTCGAGTTAATTCGCAATGCCGTTGGGCAATTTGAAAAATATGTCAGCCTAAGCAAAAAAGTGCCGAGCGAGGTGCTCACATCGCTGTCGGGCATCGACGAACCAGGACGCCTTGCAGATACCATTGCTGCTCACATGAGCGTCGACTTGGAGGAGAAACAACGCATTCTAGAAGTTGCCTCCATTCGCGACCGTCTGGACCATCTGCTTGGGCTTATGGATGCAGAAATTGACGTTTTCCAGGTGGAAAAGCGTATTCGCGGCCGCGTCAAAAAGCAGATGGAAAAAAGTCAGCGCGAGTATTATCTGAATGAGCAAATGAAGGCTATTCAGAAAGAATTGGGCGATATGGATGATGCGCCCAATGAGGTTGACGAGCTACAGAGCCGTATAGAAGAGGCCCGCATGCCCGAAGAGGCGCGTGAAAAAGCGCTTGCGGAGCTGAATAAACTCAAGATGATGTCACCTATGTCCGCCGAGGCCTCGGTCGTCCGCGGTTATATTGAGTGGATGGTGAGCATGCCTTGGCACAAACGTAGCAAGGTAAAGCACGATCTCGGCCGCGCGGCGCGAATACTCGATGAGGATCACCACGGTCTCGAGGAGGTCAAAGATCGCATTCTCGAGTATTTGGCGGTTCAAAAGCGCGTTCGTAAGGTGAAAGGCCCGGTATTGTGTTTAGTGGGACCTCCGGGTGTGGGCAAAACCTCGCTAGGTGAGTCAATTGCGCGCTCAACCAACCGTAAATTCGTACGTATGGCGTTGGGTGGCGTACGCGACGAGGCGGAAATTCGCGGGCATCGACGTACCTACATTGGTTCTATGCCGGGCAGATTGCTGCAAAAAATGTCAAAAGCAGGGGTGCGCAACCCGCTGTTCTTGCTCGATGAAATAGACAAAATGGGCATGGACCATCGGGGGGATCCTGCGTCTGCGATGCTGGAAGTCCTCGATCCAGAGCAAAATCATGCGTTCAACGACCATTATTTGGAGGTTGATTACGATCTGTCTGATGTGATGTTTGTGTGCACGTCCAACACCATGAATATCCCGGGTCCACTGCGTGATCGGATGGAGATTATCCGAATTCCGGGTTACACAGAGGACGAGAAACTCAGCATTGCCCAGCGCTATCTTATTCCCAAGCAGATTAAGCAGAACGGCTTGAAAAAGGATGAGATCTCTATTGACGAAGCGGCTGTTCTGGACGTCATACGCTATTACACGCGGGAGGCTGGCGTACGCGCCCTAGAGCGTGAAATGGCAAAACTGTGCCGTAAAATGGTAAAGCGCTTTGCCATGGGCGAGTTAAAGGAAGCCACTCATGTCACACCCGACATGCTGCCAGACCTCTTGGGTGTTCGCCGGTTCAATTTTGGCGTTGCTGAAGAGGAGAATCAGGTAGGTCAGGTCACCGGTCTCGCATGGACATCGGTTGGTGGTGAGTTGCTAACCATTGAGACCGTCGCCGTTGCCGGCAAGGGCCGGCATGTCAAGACTGGGTCTCTCGGCGATGTGATGCAGGAGTCTATTCAGGCAGCGATGACGGTGGTGCGATCTCGGTCACAAACCCTCGGTGTGCCTGCGGCGTATCATGAAGCACACGATTTGCATATTCACGTACCCGAGGGCGCCACGCCAAAAGATGGCCCGAGTGCGGGTATTGCCATGTGTACAGCGCTGGTAAGTGTATGCACCGGCATACCCATACGAGCCGATGTGGCCATGACGGGAGAAATTACTCTGCGCGGTGAGGTATTGCCCATTGGGTGGCTAAAAGAAAAACTGCTTGCCGCTCGTCGGGGCGGTATCAAGACGGTCATTATCCCCAAAGAAAATGAGAGAGATCTCAAAGAGATACCCGACAACATTAAGGCCAATCTTGACCTGCGCGCAGTAAAGTGGATTGATGAAGTACTCGCCATCGCTTTGGAGCGTATGCCCGATCCGCTGTCCGATGAGGAGTATTTAGCGGACATGAATGCCGTTGCAAGCCAAGATGAATCCATGGATCAATCGCGCCCACCGGCACACTGATTGACCATATTCGGTTGACCGAGCGAGTGCGCTCGGTCTATCCTGCAAGGGAATGCAGAGGTGCAAGGCCTCAACACAAAAAAACCAACCTAGCCAGATAACACTCAACGAGGTTACTACGTGAACAAAAACGAACTAATTGACGCAATCGCCGCGGAAGCGGATCTCTCAAAAGCATCTGCAGGTCGTGCGCTTGACGCGGCTATCAGCGCTATTACCGGTGCGCTGGCCAAGCAAGACACGGTTTCGCTGATCGGCTTTGGAACGTTTTCTGTCAAACACCGCGCTGCTCGAGAGGGTGTTAACCCTCGCGATCCAAAGGGTCCAAAGATTCAAATCAAAGCCGCTAACGCGCCTAGCTTCAAGGCAGGTAAAGCACTGAAAGACGCAGTCAATTAAAGAACTCGGGGCCGTCTTGCGCGGCACTGAGATGTTCGGTAAACAGGCGCTTAACTAGCGCCTTTTTTTTCTTGTATTGGTATTCAACATGAGTCTTCAATCTCTTCGTGATGGCACCCAAAGTAAGGCCGTTAAGGTTCTTATCGCCTTAATTATTTTGTCCTTTGCCGGTTTCGGTTTGGAGTCGCTCCTAGTCGGTGGCTCTGGTACCTCGGTTGCAGAGGTTAACGGATCGGAAATAACAACCCAGGAGCTTCAGGTAGCCATTGAGAACCAGAAGCGGCAACTTGTACAAATCTTTGGTGACAACATTGATCCAATGATGCTCGATGATGAGCGCCTGCGGCCGCGCGCACTCGAAAGCCTGATTGATCGGCAGTTACTACTGCAGGAAGCACAAAGTCGCGGGTTGGCGGCAACCGATTCAGCCATTGGGCGCATCGTAGCGAGCGTCGATGCGTTCAAGGTAGATGGTCGATTCAATCCCGATCAGTACAAGGTCGTATTGGCTAATGCCGGCTTAACACCAGAGCGCTTTCGTCGGTCACAGGCTCAAGAACTTTTATTGAGCCAACTTGAGAGGGCGGTCATCGAAAGTGATTTTCTCACCCCCGTAGAACTTGAAGCGGCGGCCGATGTCACGGCCGAGGAACGCGATGTTCGATATTTGCTCGTGGACGAGCAAACACTCAGAGATGCGGTTGACGTCGCAGAAGAGTCAGTAAAAGCGTTTTATGAGGCGAATCAGGCAAATTACGTTACCGATGAACAGGTCATTGCTGAGTACGTTGTCCTGAGCGTTGACGACTTCAGGGCACCTGTGGACTCGGCGGTGCTGGACGAGCAATTTGAGTCGGTGAAGGACGAATACCAGGTCAGTGAGCAGGCACTGGTCAGTCACATATTGCTTATTCGGGGCGACGAAGAAACGGCTACTGACTATGCCGGTCGTGTTGAGCAAGTGGCGCAACAGCTTGCTGCTGGTGAGGATTTTGCGACCCTTGCAAAGCAGCTCTCCGATGATATCGGTTCTGCTGCGATGGGCGGCGAGTTGGGCTTTACTGATGGCACCGCATTTCCTGAGCCCATGGAAGCGGCGATTGCCACGTTATCAACTAGCGAGATTTCGGATGCCGTCGTCACCGAGGCCGGCACGCACTTTATTCGTCTCGATGAGCGTATTTCCGGTGAAGAAGCAGACTATGCAGCACTGCGATCTGAATTGGAGGAATCGATTCAGTTGTCAAATGCGCAGCAGGAGTTACTCGCTGCCGTTGACACCCTGCGAGATCTGAGCTTTAACTCAATTGATCTCAAGGGGCCCGCTAAAGCCCTGGGGGTCCAAGCTCAGCTGTCTGCGCCGATTAGCCGAACATCGGGAGCGTCGTTGTTTGCCTCGCCAGCTGTTAGGGCGGCAGTGTTTTCAGATGATGTTTACAGCTTGGGGAATAACAGCGAGGTGTTGGACTTGGGCAATGACCAATTTATTGCCGTACGCGTGGCCGAGAAAATTGCACCCAAGCAGCTCGCCTTTGAGGAAGTTGCCGATGGTATTCGTGCGTCCTTGGAGGCAAAAGCCCTTGCGTCTCAACGTGATGAGGTGGTTGAGGAAATACGGGGTTTGCTGCGCAACGGAGGCTCGGTGGAGAGTATAGCGGCGGAAAAAAGCTGGGAGTGGCGCGTTGAGCTGAATGCGCGCCGCTCAGGTAGCTTGCTGCCACGAGAGGTCGCTGAAGCGGCATTCACCTTGGCGTCGACTGAAGATGTCGACTTAACATCGGTCAGCTTACCGGGCGGCCAGCTGGCTATTGTGGAATTAGCTGATGTTAGTGCCGGCTCGATTGCCAATCTTTCCGTAGCCGAGCAGGATGTGATGACTAAGCAGCTAGCGTCATACAAGGGCCAGGTAAGTGCGCTGGAATATCGACGGGCCTTGCGAGCCAATAGCAATATTATCACCCGCTGAATGGTCTGGTGAGTCTCAAGAACGCAACTGGGTCTGATTCGCTGCGTCAACTCGCGGCCGCCGTAGGCGTCCCAGCTGACGCCACCACTGTTCAGATAGACTCGGTGACCGGCCGAGGCATGCCACCGATTGAACGGTGGAATCCGCCTTTTTGCGGCGATATCGATATGGAAATTCGCGGCGACGGCAGTTGGTGGCATGAAGGTTCGGCCATTAAACGCCAGGAATTAGTGCAGCTCTTTGCGAGTATCCTGATGCGTGCTGAAGATGGCCATTATTACCTGGTTGACCCCCGTGGAGAAGGTGCGAATCCGTGTCGCCCTACATCCTTTATTGGTGGTTGACGCGGAGCCCGTGCTTGGGAGCAGCCCAGAAACATTGATGCTCACCCTTAACACTGGGGGCAAATTCCCTCGATGGCTGCCGTCCACTGGCGACCGAGCCACGGGCTGCAGACGCCGCTTATATCTCGTTGTCACGGGGCCTGACAGCGCTTTTCTCGCGTCCAGCATGGTATCGCTTGGTTGAGCGTGTCGACGAATCTGGGGCCATTCACAGCGCAGGGGAGCGGTTCTCGCTCTTGTAGGCTGGAATCTCCAGCTCAGAAAGCCCAAACCGGTGCAAAGCTACGCTGCTATAAGGACAAGGCCACCGCATCAGCCCTCGATGTTGAGGGTGACGTAGCGGCCTAGGGCGTGCTGCGCAATGGTTTACATATTGGGGTAGTTAGGCCCACCAAAGCCCTCGGGCGTCACCCAGGTGATGTTTTGTGAGGGATCTTTGATATCGCAGGTTTTGCAGTGCACACAGTTCTGCGCGTTAATCTGAAAACGTGGCCCGGTATCATCCTCAACAATCTCGTATACCCCTGCGGGGCAATAACGTTGAGCTGGCTCGTCATAAAGAGGTAAATTCTGCCCGATGGGAATGTCCGGATTTACCAATGTCAGGTGGCAGGGCTGATCTTCTTCGTGGTTGGTGTTAGACAAAAATACCGACGACAATCGATCAAAGGTTAGGGTGTTGTCGGGCTTTGGATAAGTGATCTTGGCTGCCTCTGAGGCCTTTTTTAGGCAAGCATAGTCAGGCTTGGCATCGTGGAGCGTAAAGGGTAAACGCCCCCCAAAGATATTTTGATCGATCCAGACCATGCCGGCGCCTAGCATGTAGCCGAACTTGTGCATGAAACCCGAGAAGTTACGCGTTGTGTAGAGCTCTTTACCCAACCACGAGTTCTGTACGGCGCTGGCGTAGTCCGTTAAATCGCTCGGAGGGGCCTCTTGAGCCAAGGCAGACATGATGGATTCAGCAGCCAACATGCCGCTCTTCATAGCCGTGTGGTTACCCTTAATTTTTACGCTATTTAGCGTACCAGCATCACAACCAATAATGAGCCCCCGGGGAAGTGCATTTTCGGCAGCGAGTTAAAGCCGCCTTTGGCAAGCGCACGCGCTCCGTAAGCTATGCGTGTTGCACCCTCTAGGTACTTTCGGGTTTCAGGGTGGGTTTTCCAGCGTTGGAATTCTTCAAACGGGCTCACGTGTGGGTTGGCGTAGTTGAGATCGGTGATTAAGCCTATATATACCTCGTTGTTCTCGGCGTGGTACATAAAAGCGCCACCCGAGGAGTTACTTTCTGCCAGTGGCCAGCCCAACCCATGGATGACTTTGCCTTGTTCGTGCTTGGCTGGGTCAATTTGCCATATTTCTTTAATACCAATGGCGTAATGCTGCGGGTCTTGCCCTTCGTCTAAATCAAAGCGGCTAATTAACTGTTTGCCGAGGTGGCCTCGACATCCTTCTGCAAACAAGGTGTATTTGGCGTGCAGTTCCATGCTGGGCACGTAACTGTCTTTTTGCTCGCCCTCAGCGCTCACGCCCATTTCACCCGTTGCAATGCCTTTCACCGAGCCGTCATCGTGATACAAGATTTCGGCGGCAGAAAAACCGGGGTAAATCTCTACGCCAAGACCCTCGGCCTGCTCGGCTAACCAGCGGCAAACGTTAGCCATGGAAACAATGTAATTGCCGTGGTTGTGTGTGGGCTTGGGGATTAAAAATTCGGCAATTTAATCGCCGACTCGCTGCCGGTGTAAAAGAAGAAGGTATCGTCAGTGACCGGCGTATTGAGTGGAGCGCCTAGGTCTTGCCAATTGGGGAACAGTTCCTCGAGAGCCTTGGGCTCGAGGACAGCACCTGAGAGGATATGTGCACCCACCTCGGAGCCCTTTTCAACTACGCACACAGTGGTTTCGCGTTCTTGCTCTTGGGCCAATTGCATGATTTTGCAGGCGGCAGAGAGCCCTGCAGGGCCTGCACCTATGATGACGACATCAAATTCCATTGACTCGCGTTCCATGACGCTTTCCTCGTAATTGATTAATTAGCTGGGCTCAAGACAAAAGGTTGACGGTCGAGTAACCTTTTTGAACTTTGAGTATGTTACACTAGCGCGCCGTGTGGGTGGGTGAGTTTGCTCTAGCCTAAATGGTGTAAATCCGGCTCACCGACAGGCCAAAAGCCTGTCAAACCCTTGTACCTTGGCGCGAGTGCCGGTAAAAAGGCACCCCACAAACTAAAGTTTATCAAATTACGTAACCGCGGAACATCTAAACGCGGTGCAACCTTTGCCCAAAAAATGATGGAGAGGCTATGAAAGCACTGGTCGCAGTGAAGCGGGTTGTTGACTACAACGTCAAAGTCCGTGCCAAAGCCGACGGCTCTGACGTCGAGCTCAATAATGTCAAAATGGCGATAAACCCATTTTGTGAAATCGCCGTTGAAGAGGCCGTTCGACTCAAAGAAGCAGGCACTGTTTCCGAGATTGTAGTGGTATCGGTTGGCGACAAATCTTGCCAAGAGCAAATTCGAACGGCGTTAGCGCTAGGCGCCGACCGCGGTATTCACGTAGAAGTGGATGGCCGCCCCTGAGCCTTTGGAAATTGCCAAGCTTCTAAAAGGTGTTGTCGAAAAAGAAGCACCGCAGCTCGTCATTCTTGGTAAACAGTCGATTGACGGTGACAACAACCAAACAGGGCAGATGCTTGGCGCCTTGGCGGGTATGCCTCAGGGTACCTTTGCTTCAGAGATCAAGGTTGATGGCGATAAGCTCAACGTGACTCGCGAAGTTGATGGTGGTTTGCAGACCTTGGCACTGACGTTGCCCGCTATCGTCACGACCGATCTACGCCTGAACGAGCCACGGTATGCATCGCTTCCCAACATCATGAAGGCGAAGAAGAAGCCGCTCGATCTCACCACGCCAGAAGAGTTAGGTGTAGCAATCAGCACGCACGTTACGCAAGTGGGCGTGGCACCACCGCCCGAGCGCTCGGCGGGTATCAAGGTTGAGGACGTCGCTCAGCTGGTAGACAAACTCAAGAACGAAGCGAAGGTGATCGGATGAAAACATTAGTCATAGCAGAACACGACAATGCAAGCGTCAAACCTGCCACATTAAACGCAGTGGCCGCGGCGCAGGCGTTAGGTGGTGATATTGATATTTTGATTGCGGGCGCAGACTGTGCCGCCGCTGCCGCAGAAGCAGCTACCATTGCCGGTATTGGTAAAGTACTTTGCGCTGACAATGGTGCCTATGGCCATCAGCTCGCCGAAAACGTTTCGCTACTGATTGCCGACGTTGCCGCGAGCTACGACAACGTTGTGGCGCCCGCTACCACTAATGGCAAGAACACCATGCCCCGAGTGGCTGCTCTACTGGATGTCGCACAAATTTCCGACATTATCAGTGTGGAAAGCGCCGATACCTTCACGCGCCCAATTTATGCGGGTAACGTCATTGCCACGGTGCAATCATCGGATGCGAAGAAGGTTATTACTGTGCGTACAACAGCCTTCGATGCCGCTCCCGCGGAAGGCGGAAGCGCCTCTGTTGAGGCAGTTGACGCCGTGCATGATGCGGGCGTGTCGGCCTTTATCAGTGAAGAAGTTGCCGAATCAGATCGCCCCGAACTGACTGCCGCATCGGTCGTCATCTCGGGTGGTCGCGGTATGCAAAATGGCGATAACTTTAAGCTCCTCGAGGGCATTGCAGACAAGCTGGGCGCGGCTATTGGTGCGTCGCGGGCGGCAGTCGATGCCGGCTTTGTACCCAATGATTACCAAGTCGGCCAGACCGGCAAGATTGTGGCTCCCGGATCTGTACATCGCTGTAGGCATTTCAGGTGCAATTCAGCATTTGGCAGGTATGAAAGACTCTAAGGTGATTGTGGCGATCAATAAGGACGAGGATGCTCCCATCTTTCAGGTAGCTGACTACGGATTGGTGGCCGACTTATTCGCGGCGCTACCCGAGTTTGAAGCCGCGCTGTAAAAGCTAACGCAACGTTTATATCCAAGCCGGCCTAGCGCCGGCTTTTTTGTATCCGTTGCCTGGATGCGGATGAATGTTTTTCGGCAGGCCAGGGCATATCGGTTGGTATCTCCCGCTAGACCTCAAACTCCACGAGTAAATCTTTGGCATCAATTTGACTGCCGGGTTGAATATGGACCACCGAGACAACCCCATCTTGCTCGGCACGAATAGATGATTCCATTTTCATGGCTTCTATGGTGAGCAATAAATCGCCCGCTTTCACGTCTGAGCCGCTTTGTACGGCAACCGTGACCACCGCGCCGGGCATGGGGGCGCCAACATGCGATTTGTTGGTGGCGTCGGCTTTAGGGCGTTTGGTTTTGGTGGCGAAAATGGCCTTGTCTGCGACACGGACCGTTCGCGGTTGTCCATTGATTTCAAAAAACACTTTCACGATGCCTTCGTCGTTGGGCTCTGACGTTGTCAGGTGACGTATTTCCAGTGTCTTTCCCGGGTCTATTTCCACCGAAATTTCCTCTCCCGGCTGCATGCCGTATAGGAATACGTCGGTGGGTAACGTTCTCACCGGCCCATAAATCTCGTGGCGCTCCATATAATCCGCAAATACTTTGGGATACATCAGATAGCCATAGAGATCTTCATTATCGATAGCCTGGCCGGTGAATGTTGTTTTTAGATACTCGCGGGTAGCGTCAACGTCTACCGGTTCAGCCAGCAGCCCGGGCCTGTCGGTGAAGGGCATTTCCCCCTGCAAAATTTTTGCTTGAATAGCTTTGGGCCAGCCCCTGGTGGTTGACCTAAGCTACCACGCATCATGTCAACCGCGCTGTCGGGGAAAGCCACCTCGACATCGGGGTCTGCTAACTGCGCTTTGCTGAGCCCCTGCGACACCATCATGAGCGCCGTGTCGCCAACGACCTTGGAGGAGGGCGTTACTTTAACAATATCGCCAAACAGTTGATTCACATCGGCATAGGCCTGGGCCACCTCGTGCCAGCGTTCTTCGAGCCCCATTGAGCGCGCCTGCGCCTTGAGATTGGTGAACTGTCCGCCCGGCATTTCGTGCAAATACACCTCGGAGGCCGGAGCCTGCAGGCCCGACTCATAGGCGGCGTAATGCGCGCGCACCGCTTCCCAGTAATTGGAGATTTCTCGTATGGCACTGATATCAAGGCCGGTATCGCGATCGGTATGCGCGAGGGCTTCGACGAGTGACCCGGAGCGTGGGTTGTGATGTGTTACCTGATAGCGAGTCCATGGCTGCATCAATGGCGCTGACACCCATTTCAGCGGCAACCAGACAGGTGGTAATTGATGCCCCCGAGGTATCGTGGGTATGAAAGTGAATGGGCAGTCCAACTTCTTCTCGCAGTGCCTTGAAAAGCGGTTTAGCCGCAGACGCCTTCAAGAGCCCCGCCATGTCTTTAACGCCCAGAATGTGGGCGCCTGCATCCCGCAACGCCTTGCCCATGGCGACATAGTAGTCTAAGGAGTACTTGGCGCGATTGGGATTGAGGATGTCGCCGGTGTAGCAGATGGTGCCCTCACATAGCCGGTTGTTTTCGAGCACCGCATCCATTGCTACACGCATATTCTCAACCCAGTTTAGGCTGTCGAAAACGCGGAACACATCGACACCGGTATCGGCTGCTTGCTTCACAAAACCGCGGACTACATTGTCGGGGTAGTTGGTGTACCCCACGCCGTTAGCACCCCTAAGTAACATCTGTAACAGTATGTTGGGTACCTTTTGCACGGATATTTCTCTGACGTTGCCATGGACACTCATTTAAGAAGCGATAGGCAACGTCAAAGGTCGCGCCACCCCAACATTCCAATGAGAACAACTGGGGTAGGTTATGCGCATAGCTGGGCGCCACGCGAATCATATCAACCGAGCGCATGCGAGTAGCGAGAAGCGACTGATGGGCATCACGCATGCTGGTATCGGTCATGAGTACCTGGGTTGCTGGGCAAGCCAGTTAGCTAAACCTTGAGGTCCCTCCGACGTCAGTATTTGCTTGCTACCCGGCTGTGGGCTCTCGCCACGTAGCGCCGGGGGTAGGCGTTTTAATTCCCGCTACTGGCCGCGGCCGATCTTTAGTCTCTGGGTGACCATTGACGTTTATGTCGGCAATGTAGTGCAGTATTTTCGAACCACGATCGGCCTGTTGTTTAAAATGGAAAAGATCCGCTGTGGAATCAATAAACTTGGTTGTGTATTGCTTTGATAGAAACGTGGGGTGGCGCAACAAATTAATAACAAACGCGATATTGGTACTTACACCGCGAATTCGAAATTCGCGCAGGGCCCGATCCATGCGCGCTATTGCTGCCTCTTCAGTGCGGGCCCACGTGGTTATTTTCTCCAGCAACGAGTCGTAATAGCGAGTGATCACCGCGCCCGAATAAGCGGTACCGCCATCGAGTCGCACACCCATGCCTGTGGCACCACGGTAAGCGCTTATACGGCCATAATCGGGTATGAAGTCATTGAGTGGGTCCTCGGTGGTTATGCGACATTGCAGGGCATGACCATCAAGCTGAACCTCTGTCTGAGAGTTGACACCCGTGGCTTCAGCCAGGGTTTTGCCCTCGGCTATGAGGATCTGGGCGCGAACGATATCGATACCGGTGACTCTTCGGTCACGGTGTGCTCGACCTGAATACGTGGATTAACCTCAATGAAGTAAAACGCATCGGTCTCCATATCCATTAAGAACTCAACCGTGCCTGCGCATTCATACCCTACAGTGGCGGCAATGCGCGTGGCGAGCTCACAAACGGACTGGCGCTGTTCTTGACTAAGATAGGGCGCCGGAGCGCGTTCAACGACCTTTTGATTGCGGCGCTGAACAGAACAATCGCGTTCCCAGAGATGGTAGATCTGACCTTGCTTGTCGCCCAGAATCTGCACTTCAACATGGCGGGCGCGGGTAATCATTTTCTCTAAATAACCCTCACCGTTGCCAAAGGCGGCCTCTGCCTCTCGTCGACCTTCACGAACTTTGGCCTCTAGCTCCTCTGGCGCGTTGATTGGACGCATACCGCGACCGCCCCCGCCCCAGCTTGCTTTGAGCATGAGTGGATAACCAATGGATGCGGCTTGAGCGACAATGGCGTCCATATTGTCGCCAATGACGTCGGTCGCCGGGATCACCGGCACATTGGCTTGTATGGCAATTTGTCGCGCCGATGCTTTATCGCCGAGTGCCCGCATTGTGGCAGCAGAGGGTCCAATAAATGCAATACCATTTGCCTCACAGGCATCGACAAGCGCGGGGTTTTCACTGAGTAAGCCATAGCCCGGATGGAGTGCATCACAGTCGGTTTCCAGCGCAACACGAATCATTTCGTCTATCGAAAGATAGGCGCCCACGGGGCCTAAGCCTTCACCGATGAGATACGCCTCGTCTGCCTTAAAACGATGCAGGCTAAGCTTGTCTTCCTCGGCGTAAACAGCCACGGTTTGTTTGCTAGCTCGGTAGCGGCTCGCATAATTCGGATCGCAATCTCGGAGCGGTTGGCTACCAAAATTTTGTTAAATGATTGCGTCATCGTAGTGCCCTCAATTCATCGCCGGGGGCAATAATCTGTACCCCACACGCTGGCTCCGCTTTTGGTGCCACGAGACGCTATTGAGCATGTCCTTTGCCAGAACTGCTTGAATAATGTCGTCACAACGCCTTTCGTTACGGAGAATACAGGTTTGACGGCATTTTCGATCACAAAACAGCGGGAAAGCTAGCGTTAGTCGTATGATTTAGCTGAAAGCGAGTGAACAAACACCGCCGGTGCTAAGCGTTAATGTCATTTGATCTCCCGGACTCACGGGTTCCAGTGGCACCAAACTTCCTGACAAAATGATATCGCCGGCTTCCAGAGTAATGCCGTAGGCGCCAAGTGTATTAGCGAGCCAAGCGACACACGTGAGAGGATTACCCATTGCGGCCGACCCCAAACCTTGAGAGACCACCGAGCCATTTTTGGAAACGGTCATCTCAATGGTGGACAAATCAATGCTGGGATCTATTGGGGCTTGCTCGTTGAGAGCAAAAAGCCCGCAAGAGGCGTTATCGGCAACCGTGTCCTGAATTTTTATTTGCCAGTTAGCAATGCGTGAGTCAACAACCTCAAAGCAAGGATAGATGGCTTTTGTTGCAGCAATGGCGTCAGCATTGGTCACACCAGGTCCTGTGAGCGCGCTGTTGAGCACAAAGGCTAATTCGCCCTCGGCGCGCGCCTGAATAAGATGCTTGGAGATGGGCATGGTCCCATCGAAGCGCATGGCATTGGTTAAAAACCCGAAATCTGGTTGCCTTACGTCCAACATATCCATAACGGCGGCACTGGTAACGCCAATTTTTTCCCTACGACCGACTCACCCATTTGCCGTCGCTTTTCGAGTTGCTGCAATGAAATATGGTAGGCCTCGTCGATACTCAAATCGGGATGAGTTGCCGTTAATGGCTCAATGGGTACACCAGAAATACGGGCTTGGTGAAGCTTGGTAGCAAGCTGATCTATACGATGTTGATTCATAATGGCTTGGCATCCAGGTGGGTGGAAGTGACATATTAGACGGCCATGAAAAACCAGCGACTCCATACTGACAACATCCGGATAGACTACTTGCATTGTCTGTTATTGGTTGCGAGTAACAGCACTCAAGCGTAAAACAATACCTCTCATAGTACCCATTAAACGCACCAATTTAACGTGCCCCTTCAAAGTACCCATGAAGCACAGGATAGCGACGCCATGAACAAGGTGAAATGTGTATTGATAGGCTCTGGCAATATTGGCACAGACCTTCTGTATAAGCTCAAGCGCAGCGAGGTGCTTGAACCGGTATGGATGGTGGGTATTGACCCCGAATCTGAAGGACTTGCCCGGGCGCGAGAAATGGGTTTGAAGACAACGGCAGATGGCGTTGATGGCGTGCTACCGCATTTAGTGGCCGACGGTATTCAAATCGCTTTTGATGCTACCTCTGCGTACGTTCATAAAGAAAATTCAGACAAGATGAATGCCCATGGCGTGTTCATGGTGGATTTAACCCCAGCGGCAATTGGTCCACTGTGCGTGCCGCCGGTAAAACCTTCGATGAGCTGTCAGAAACCATGAATGTCAACATGATCTCATGTAGGGCAGGCGACTATCCCCATTGTTTATGGCGTCAGTCGGGTCCAGGGCGTGGAGTACGCGGAGATTATCGCCAGCTTGGCATCGCTTTCTATCGGAGCCGGCACGCGGGCTAATCTCGATGAGTTCACCTACACCACATCGAATGCTGTTTGTGAAATTGGTGGTGCGAAAAAAGGGCAAGGCGCTCTGTATTATTAACCCCGCTGAGCCACCTATGATCATGCGCAACACAATTTACTGTCTCACTGAAGATGAGCCCGACCAGGAAAGAATAACGGCCTCGTTGTTTGAGATGATCGAACGGGTCCAGCGCTATGTACCCGGTTATAAACTGGTTAATGGCCCGGTGTTTGAGGGTAATAAAGTTGGTGTTTTTATGGAGGTGGCAGGCCTCGGAGATTACTTACCGACTTACGCGGGTAATCTGGACACTGCGACAGCGGCAGCTGCCAGAACGGCCGAAATGTACGCAGAAAAAATCCTCAGTGGTGAGCTTAAACTAGTAGCGGAGGCGGTATGAGTAAGTCAGATTTGCAAGGTCGCAAGGTCATCTGCCATGACATGTGCCTACGCGATGGCATGCATGCGAAAAAGGAACAGATCACCACCGATCAAATGCGGGCCTTCGCTCAGGCTATGGAGAATGCTGGCGTACCCTACGTTCAGGTAACCCACGGTGCTGGTCTCGGTGGTAATTCGCTACAGCATGGCTTCGCCCCTGCACAGCAATGAAGAGTATTGGGATGCGGTTGCACCCGTGCTCAACAATACCGTGATGTCCGTGTTGCTTATTCCAGACTGGGCACAATGGGACGAGTTGCGCGTAGCGCATGCACATGGTGTCGGCAGCGTTCATGTGGCAACCCACAGCACTGAGGCAGACACCTCGCCACAACACATTGCCTGTGGCAGAGACCTGGGTATGGATACGTCTGGGTTTTTGATGATGGCGCATCTGAATACACCCGAGGGCCTTGCCCAAGAAGCCAAGAAGATGGAGTCATACGGTGCTCAGACGGTTTATGTCACCGACTCAGCGGGTTATATGCTCCCCGAAGATGTAACAGATTACGTCGATGCGCTGCGTAACGTTCTAGACGATAAAACAGAAATTGGCTTTCATGGGCACAACAATTTAGGCATGGGTATTGCTAACTCTATCGCCGCAGTCCGCGCTGGAGCGAGTCGAATTGACTGTTCGGTTGCAGGGCTTGGTGCCGGTGCGGGTAATACGCCTCTAGAAGCATTTGTTGCCGTTTGTGATCGGATGGGTATCGAAACCGGTTGCGACATGTTCGCACTAATGGACATGGCCGAAGACCTCGTTTTCCCAATGATGGATCACATCGTCAGGATCGATCGCTCCTCGCTAACGCTTGGGTACGCGGGCGTTTACAGCACGTTCTTGTTGCATGCCAACCGGTTGGGTGAGAAATACGGAATTCCACCAAGGGATATCCTGCTGGAATTAGGTCGCAAGAAAATGATTGGTGGCCAAGAGGATATGATTGAGGATACGGCGCTGAGTATGCTCAAAGCGCGAAACAATCAATCGGCGGCCTGATTATCTAAGCTGAACCTGAATACCCAGCTTGGTGAAGGCGCTTCGTGCCTCCTCAAGCTCCCATGTGGTGAGCGGGTGTTGCTCGCACCATCCCTCAGGAATGACAGATTGAGACTGTCTTCGGTTGCCGAAACCATAAACTCCGGAAGGTCCTCGAGCTCCTCGACATATTTGAAGATGCTCGCTATGCGGAGCAGGGCAATCATTTTCTTAACTTTTGATTTGGCGGCACCACCAAGCTCGGTAAACAAATCGGCGCGTATTTTTCCCGTGAGTCCCCTTACAACGGTTGCCATGAGCTCTTGCTCTTGCTGGGAAAAGCCAGGCAAGTCAGAGTTTTGTAACAGGTAAGCGCTATGGCGATTAAAGTGTTTCTGCGCAATCGCCACGCCAATCTCGTGGCATCTCCCTGCCCACTGCAAAAGCTCTACCTCGTTAGCACTAAATTGCCAAACAGGTGCAACAGACTCGCTGAGCCAGGCGACTCGATTACCTAAAATAGTTGCGGTGGACTCGTCGGCGTTATACCGGGCTAGCAGGGCATTAATGGTGCGTTCTCGAACATCTTCATGTTGAAGTCGACCAATCAAATCATACAAAACGCCTTCGCGAAGCGCGCCTTTGGAGGTGCGCATGACATCAATGCCCAGACCATCAAAAATGGCTTCGGTGATAGCAACACCGGCAGTAATTACATAGCGACGGTTATCATTGAGGCCGTCAAGATCAAGCGCATCGGCGTGCTCGTGCTTGAGTAGCTTTTTCCGTAGCTTTTCCAGAGATTTTCGGTCAATGCCTTCCTGACGCCAGCCGGTCATGGTGATGAGCATCTCAATCGCCTGAAGCGTGCCCGATGAGCCAACGGCTTCTATCCAGTGCTTTGAACGGTAGTGCTTGCGAATGTGTGACACTTCAATAAGCGTCTGGTCATAGGCCGCTTGGTAACTTTTTTTGTTGATCTGTCCGTTACCAAAAAAGCCTCGGAGTAGCTGACACAACCTATCTGTAAACTTTCCATTCGCATGGGTTCGAAGCGCTGGCCAACGATAAATTCGGTGCTCCCCCGCCAATATCTACCACGAGCCGGCTGCGCTCATCATCGGCAAGTGTATGGGCCACGCCCACGTAAACCAGCCGGGCTTCTTCTCGCCCATAGACCACATCCACCGGTACGCCAAGAATTTCCTCGGCCGCCTCTGTGAACTCTCGCCGATTTTTGGCCTGTCTAAGCGCGTTGGTTCCCACAACCCTAATGCGCGAAGGATCCACGCTATCTAACAGCTGAGCAAATCGAGACAGGCAGGTGAGTCCACGCTCTATGGCATCTTTGGCGAGCTTTTCCCGCTCCATTCCAGCGCCAAGCTGAACTTTTTCGGCCAGGGTCTCCACGGGTTTGAGTTCGCCGTGCTCCAGTCGCGCAACGATTAGGTGAAAGGAGTTGCTGCCAAGGTCGATTGCAGCAAGGAGTGATCCTTCGGTTAGGGGAGCTGGACCATTTGGCAAAGTGGTGTCCTCGTTAACGCAGTGCGTAGCTTAGAACATCCACCTCACTCGCGCACTAACTAAGCGTCGCCCAGGGCCGTTTTGAGGGATTTGATGATTCGAGGTGCTCGCTCGGGCAAACGGGTAAGCAATTCATAACCGATTGTCTGAGCGCATATTGGGCGACTTCATCGACACACAGCTGTTCGCCCCAAAGCTCAACAGGACTGTTGATTTGCGCGGCGGGACAGTCGGTGACATCGACTGTAATCATATCCATGGATACCCGCCCAACCAACGGGCAACGCAGTCCCTCAACAATGACCGGGGTGCCGTTTTCGGCAGTGCGGGGGTAGCCGTCTCCATAGCCCACAGGAATGGTGGCAATACGGCTCTTGCGTTGTGCTGTCCAGCGGCCACCGTAGCCAACGGTTTCGCCTGAATCAATTGATCGAATGGCCATCACTTGCGAGCTAAAGGCCATAACGGCGCGTGTCGCTAATGCGCCATTTGCACTACTCACAGCGGAGTCGCCTAGGGCTTGGGTATCAATGGCGCCTCCGTAAAGCATATACCCCGGCCTCAGCCACTCGACAGCCGTTTGGTGTTCTGTAGCGTTGCTTAAGTTGGCAAGAGCAGCCGAGTTTTTCAGACTCAGACTGCCTCAAAACTCTGAGATGCCTCGGTCCACCGTTGGATTTGTCGCTGCGTGAGCGGAACGTTGGGCGCTTCGGCGTGGGCGAGATGGCTCATCAGACAGATATCCCTAACACCAAGCGCGGTCAGGGCTTGCGTTAGTGCCGGGACTTCTTCGGGCGATAGGCCGAGACGATGCATGCCAGTATCGACCTTGAGCCAAACAACCTCAGGCGTCCCAACAACACCGTTCGCAATAGCCTCGGTGAGCATGGTCATTTGATGATGACTGTGGATAACCATCCAGCTATCGAGATTGGCAATTTCGATAACATCTGCGGGTTCGAAAGCGCCTTCTAAAACCAAGATCGGTTTGCGTATTCCGGCGCGCCGTAATTGGGCCGCCTCCTCACAAAAGGCTACTGCAAAAGCATCAACCAGTGGTTCAAGTGTCTTTGCGCAAAGCGTCATACCATGGCCGTAGGCATTGGCTTTTACCGCTGCCATGATACGTCGTTGCTCCGCCATAGCGCGCGCTAACTGCGCGTTTGCTGCCAATGCATCGAGGTCGATGCTGATTTGAGTGGGTCTAGGCATAAGGATTAGTAGTCAAAGCGATGTTGCGCAAAGAGCGATTGTGCGTCGGACCAAACCTGTCCCGGGCGTCCGTCGCCGACGACCTGGCCATCAATAGCAATAACCGGTGCGATTTCTTTAGTCGAGCTCGTGAGCCAAACCTCATCGGCGGCAATAACCTCAGTGCGGGTGATGACACGTTCCTCAACCGCCCAGGATCCATGGTCGCGTAGAATATCAAGGAGCATATTGCGGGTAATACCCGGTAACTTTTGGTTGTCGAGGAGGGGAGTGGCTATGACGCCATCCTTGACAATAAATACATTACAGGCGGCGGCCTCGGTGAGCTCATCGTTGGCATTAAAGAGTAAAATTTCGTCGTCGCCGCGGTCGACTCCCTCCATCATGTGCAATACATTGCCTAGCAGAGCAACGGATTTTATATGGCATCGTTGCCAGCGCAAATCCTCACCGGTAGAAACCCTAAGGCCTTTGGCGCCGGCCAAGTTTCCTGTAGGGGCAGCGTTTATATCAAAGGTGTAGGCGAATACGGTTGGCTCGACGGTGTCGGGAAATTTGTGTGCGCGCTGGGGCGCAACACCGCGAGTAACCTGCAAATAAACGGCGAGGTTGCCGTTGCCATTTTCAGCGAGCAGTTGTCGGAGTAGGTTGTACCATTCTTCTTGTGCTAGGGGATTCGCTAGGCCAATGGCCGATAGCCCATCGTGGAGGCGCTTCATATGCCGCTCGAAACCAACCATCGACCCATCGTAGCTTGGAATCACTTCGTAAATACCGTCGCCAAATAAAAATCCGCGATCCATGGGTGAAATGCGAGCGTCCGCCAGAGGGGTAAACGCACCGTTTAAAAAAGCAATGGTCATGCTGTTGAATCCTGAGTAGTAAGTGCCGTCAGGCACAAATGTTTGAGCCCCGCAAGCAGCGTTGGTCCCGTGTTATGCGGCAGGCCGTCTTCGGTTGCCGTGGGCTTATGGGTTACCCCATCGACCGCGCCAACCTCAACGAGACGCTCGAGCAGCGGTGTGGGATCTAACCATTCCAAGATAGGACCACCTCGTAAATATTCTGCCATGGCGATGAGCCCATAGGCGCCCCAATTGGAGACATCAGCGACAATTAGCTCGTCACAGCTGCTGCTACTAGGTTGGATATTAAGCGTATTCAGGACTGCGCCTGCTTTGGCCATACCAATTTCATTGCCGCCATCGCCAATGGCAATGACGGGGCACGGCGCTAGCTCAACGTAGGGCTCGACGGGTCGGCACGCGTCGGTGATGTCGCGCCCCGCAATATTATAATAGCGGCCATCGCTGGCAGCCCCAGGGCGCTCAATGACAATGAACAACGCGGGAGCGAGTTCTTCAAACAGTCGTTCAGCCTCCTGCTCGGCAATGTCGATATCGAAAGTGTCCAGGGTTCGTGCGCGCACCATGCCGTCGAGCGCATCTATGAGCGGTCCGCCCGCCAATAGCCAGGGGCGCAAACCCAACTGTTCGCAAAATTCATACAAGGCAAGTGCACCGGCAGGTCCGTCGGTTTCGAAGGTCTCAGCTACCGGAAATCCAGTGCAGATTACGACGTCTCCCTGGCAGCCTGTGAGCATCTGCGCGGCCCTTAGCAAGTATCCGGGTTTGAGTGCGTCGCTCACCGATTGCATGCCCCGAGGGTTGAGAGCGACTAGCCGCTGCTCCAGTAATACACTCAAATGCTGCTGTGTTTGGTCATTCATGGGCGACATGCCTTGCCTTGGGCGGTAGCCGAATCTGGGTGCCCAAGGTCAACTCGTGCTCATAATTGCGCTCAAGCCAAAGGATTTGTTCAGCTTGGCTCTCAGAAACCGATCGGAATACCACGGGCGTGCCTGGTGTGGCTTGACTGAGCCGTCGCCAATCGGGAGATAACAGGGCTCCCATTATGGGATAACCCCCAACGGTTTGCCGATCAGCCATGAGAATGAGCGGTCGGCCATCGGGCGGTATCTGAATGGCTCCCGCTACGGTTGGCTCCGACCACTGACCGGTTACACCTGTTTCTACCTTATCGCCATCAATCGCGATTGCCATACGATCGCGACGATTACTTACGCTAAAGCACCCGGACTCCAATAGATTGATGCTTTGGGTAGTAGCTTGATCCTTGTGGAAGCCGGGTAAGTACCTAAGTTCTAGCGGCTTTTCATTCGTAGATTCCGACGGAGGAGCGTGTACGTAGAGCAGCGGGGTGCTCATCGATTTATAGGGAACAGCAGCCCCGGCAGTCAGGGGCTGCCCAATACCATCTCGCACTACCACAGAGCGGCTTCCTAATAATTTGTTTGTTTGGAAGCCACCCCCCGAAACTGACAGGTACACGTAGGTGCCCAAAGACAGGCCGCCAATATCGAGCTTCGCGCCTGCTGGTACGGTAACGGTTCGGTCTTGAGCAATGGGTTGGTTATTGAGATTGGCTTGGCAGCGTGCACCGGTTAACGCGATGTTTGCACAATCACCAAAGGTCGCTTTCAAGCCCCCAAGCGCAACTTCAATGCTCGCACTGGTGGGCGGATTGCCAACGAGCTTTTGTCCCAAGCGATGAGCAAAGCCATCCATGGCACCACCGCAGGTAATGCCATCCATCAAATAGCCAGCGCGGCCTGCATCTTGGAGGGTCGCCGAGAAATTCACTTGGGTAATCAACAGTGACGTCATAATAGGCCACCGAGCTTTAAAAATTCTTGCCGACTAATTGGGGTAAATTGCACCCAATGGCCAATTTGGAGTGTGCCTGGCGGTTCTTGCGTGAGATCAAATAGGGGGGTGGGGCAGCGGCCGAGGATGTGCCAGCCGCCCGGTGATGAGCGCGGATAAACAGCGGTTTGCTGCTCGGCAATTGCTACACTGCCCGCCGCTACTTTGGGCCGGGGTGTCGATAGGCGTGGGTACTGTAGGCGCGCATCAAGATTTCCCAGATAGCAAAACCCGGGCGCGAATCCGGTAGCGTACGCAAAATAACAGCGGCTGCAGTGGAGCTGGATGACCTCTGTTGTACTTAAGCCGGTTGACTGACTGAGTGATTCAAGATCGGGGCCTACCTCGGGATGGTAATAAACCGGTAAGGTTATGTCGGGCTTTACTGCCACGTCAGGCGTTGAACCCGGAGGCGACAATTCCCGGCCACTTAACCAGCTAAGCAATTGAGCTCGCTGTACCTTCGTAAAGTCGATAATCAGTAAGACTGTGTTATAGCCAATTGCAGCGTCAATCAACGCACTGCCAAGCTCTTGTCGTACATCAGCCACAAGTGCCAGCAACGCATGAGTGAGTGCGGGTGAGGGCGGGGTGTCGGTTGCACCGCGCAATGCCGACTCGCCGGCGATGGTCCAGTGACAGTCTATGTTGTTAACCCTTTTGAATAGGCGGCGCGTATGGCCTTAATCATGGCCAAGGCCGATGGTGTATCGCCATGCACACACAACGTGTCGGGCTTAAGTGATAGCTTGCGCCCCCGCTGGCTACGCAACTCACCCTGAGCAATTGCCGCGGCCTGAAGCACCGCTTTTTCCTCACTGAGCACATCCCCTGGCTGGCCACGTGGAATCAGATACCCAGCACTGGTGTAGCCCCGATCAGCGAACGCCTCAAAGCGAAGCGTTAGGCCGTAGTCGACGCCCAGTTGGACAATTTTTTTATCTTTGGGGGTGGCCAGTACCACGAATTCGAGTGAGCGATGCCAGGTAGCCACTGCGCGCATCACATCGGCAAGTAGCCCAAGGTCTTTCATCATGTCGTTGTAAAGCGCGCCGTGGGGTTTTACGTATTCAATTTTGCAGCCGTGAATACGTGCCATCCCGTCGAGGGCTGCCATTTGGTAGTGCATGACGTCTACCAGTGCATCACCACGTAAATCCATAGACCGACGCCCAAAACCCATAAGGTCGGGGTAAGACACTTGTGCACCAATTTCCACTTTATGTTTTTTTGCCAACAAGATGCTGCGGCGCATGACCGATGGATCACCTGCGTGATACCCACAGGCTATGTTGGCAGAGTCAATATAAGGCATAACCGCTTCATCTTGCCCCAGTACCCAAGTGCCGTAGCTTTCCCCCAAATCACACTTAAGCGTAATAGAGCGCTGTTGTGCCTTTGTCATGCTCAGCTCACAATCAGTTCGCTATTGAGTTTGTCCGTCACTAGCATACACCCGGGACTGTGGGTAAATGCTAGTGGTAATTTGGCGTTTTCCAACGCCAGTTGGGGCGTTACCCCACAGGCCCAAAACACCGGGACCTCATCTACCTCAATGGGTACTGGGTCGCCAAAGTCTGGCGTGCCAAGGTCGTTGATGCCCAGCTGTTCGGCATGAGCAAAGTGAATGGGTGCGCCGTGCCACGGATGGATAGCGACTGCATATTTGGACGGCCTTTATCGCATTGGCGGGCCTCATCGGGCGCATGCTAACGACCATATTGCCTTGGAAGGGTCCCGCGGTTTCACAGCTCACTGTGGTTCGGTACAAGGGTACATTAACGCCGCAGGCAATATGGCGCATTTCGATGCCTTCGTTAAGCAATGCCTCCTCGAAAGAAAATGAACAACCCAGGGCAAACGCCACTAGGTCGTCACGCCACACATCCAGTAAGTCCGCGCTGTCGTGGGTGTAGACCCCGTGGCGCCAGTGGCGATAGCGGGGTAGGTCGGTACGCACGTCCAAATTCACGCCGAGCTCGGGTAACCCGGGATCGCCGGGCAGGCTGCGGCCCAAGAGTGGACAAGGTTTCGGGTTGAGCTCACAGAACCGCTGGAAATCGTCGGCATAAGGCTCGGGCACAACAACAAGATTGCATTGGACGTAACCCGGAGCTAATCCACTGGTTTGATCGCAGAATTCATTGCGGCGAATGCGACGGCGCAGTGCATCAACAGCGCTACGCCCATCGGGACGATTTATTTGGCTAAATTCTTCTGGCATATTCAACCTATCACCTTGATTGGTCGTCACCGACCTCAGTAAAAAAATAAAGGGAGTGAATCCATGCCACACCTGTCGGTTACCGCCAGTCAAACCCCCGCTAAAGCCGCTTACATCATGGCGAATTCGGGGGCAGGTCGTCACCTATGGTGAATTGAATGATAAGAGCAATCAAATTGCCCAGTTATTCCGCTTGTGCGGACTCAAAAAAGGTGACCACGTTGCCATGATGCTACTCAACTGCGCGGAGTTCTTGCAGATTGCCTCGGCGGCCATGCGCACGGGTATTATTTTTACGCCAATCAGCACGCACCTCAAAGCGGATGAAACGGCCTACATTCTAGAGAATTGTGGGGGCACGGTTGTTTGTTGCCTCGTCCCAATTAGCCGATGTTGCCGCTAAGCTCGTTGAGAAAACGCCAAAAATTGAGCGCTTCTACATGGTGGGCGGCGTTCATGAAGGCTTTGAGTCCTGGGAAGAGGCCATTGATTCAATGCCCTCAGCGCCTGTTGATGATCAGTCAATGGGTGCGCCAATGCTGTATTCATCTGGCACAACGGGTAAGCCCAAGGGGGTTTTTGTGCCGCCTCGGGCTACGGAGTTTGATGCCCCAGGGCAGCTGACAGAAACCCTTGGGGTTGCTTTTGGGTTTAGTGCAGAAACGACGTATCTGTCGCCCGCTCTATCATGCCGCGCTCTCACTACAATTTGCTAACGCTGGATACCGGTGGAACCTCTGTCATTATGGAGAAGTTTGACCCCGAGCGAGCCCTGCAACTCATTGAAGAGCACCGCGTCACCCACAGTCAGTGGGTGCCCATTATGTTTGTGCGCATGCTAAAACTCCCCAAAGCTATCCGCGAACAATACGATACCAGCTCCATGCAACTCGCCATTCATTCAGCCGCTCCCTGCTCAATTGAAGTCAAAGAGCAGATGATTGACTGGTGGGGCCCCGTGATCATGGAATATTACTCGTCGAGCGAGGGTGCGGGCTTTACCATTATCGATTCAACAACCTGGCTCGAACACAAGGGGTCGGTAGGAAAGCCGCTATTTGGTGTACCCCATATTCTGGATGAGGATGGCAACGAGTTGCCGGCTGGCGAAGTGGGTACAGTGTATTTTCGGATCTACCCAGCCAATTTGAATATCACAACGAGCCCGGTAAAACCGCCGATGCCTACAACGCCGAGGGCTGGTCAACCTGTGGCGACGTGGGTTACCTAGACGAAAATGGCTTCTTGTTTTTAACCGATCGTAAGAATTTCACCATTATCACGGGGGGGAGTTAATGTTTACCCAGCCGAAATTGAGAACGTGCTGATCAACCACGAAAAAGTAGCGGATGTTGCCGTCTTTGGTATTCCCGATAAGGAGTTCGGCGAGTCGATTCAGGCGGTTATTCAGCCCACTAATTGGGCTGATGCAACCGATGAGACAGCACTTGAATTACTTGACTGGCTGCGTGAACGGCTGTCGGGTATCAAGGTACCCAAGGGCCTGGATTTTCACCAGCAATTACCGCGCCTTGATAACGGCAAGTTGTACAAGCGGCATTTGATGGAGGCCTATAAAAATAAGAGAGCAATAAAAACATATAGTTGTGTGTTTATCTTAATGTGAAAAATAGGAAGTTTTTGACGGTTGGTACGCTCGGGGGCCGACGCTAACCGGATGGTTCTGGAATTTTGTGAAGCCGTGGCGGGTACAGTAGCGTATAGTGTTAACGAACGGACCGGCTTTGGTCGCGCGGACCCCAGTGAGGTAGGTACATGGGAAATCGCAAAAAACGCTTAAAGAGTCTTGAGCAATCAATGACCAGCGCCGCTACCTACGACGCCTATCGCCAGGCTGCCCTTGAGCACGACGACCTCTCGGGTATGGCCGACTGGCGCGATGAGGAGCACAGCGATCTTTACGATCATGCCCAAATACGGTTGCGGCTTGACCGTCTCAAAAGCTTGCGCGCCCGAAACGACTACCAGGGGTTACTGTTTGCGCTCAATGAGGGTATCCACGGCAACATGGGGGGCATGGGTAAAAGTGTCCTCTATCGCATGGCCAAATTTGGAACCAAGCGACTCATTGAGGAATACATTGCCGAGATTGACGCGTCGTTGCGCCTTATTGCCGAGCTTGACGAGACAATAATTCCCGCCCAGCAAAAAATTGAGTTTTTTTACCGTTGTAACATTTGTTTTGGTCGCTCGGCTCTCATGCTCAGCGGAGGCGGCGTACTGGGATTTTTGCATCTCGGCGTAATCAACGTCTTACTCGAACAGGGTTTGTTGCCACGTGTCATTTCGGGCTCGAGCGCTGGAGCGTTAGTTGCTGGCGTATTGGCGTGCCACAGTGACGAAGAGATGCAGCAATTTCGTGACCCCGTGTTAATGCAGTCAGAGGTCCGGAAAGAAGCGAGTTTTTTCCGACGGCTGATTCTCGGTGCGGGACCTCACATGACCGTGGAAGATCTCGAAGGTTTGGTAGAACGTCTGATTCCCAATATGACCTTTGAAGAGGCTTACGCCAAAACTGGGCGACAAATCAGTATTACAGTCGCTCCCGCCGAGCCCCATCAGCGCTCACGGTTACTCAACGCCATTACCTCTCCTAACGTGTTTATCCGCTCTGCGGTTATGGCTTCCTGTGCTGTGCCGGGCGTGTTTCCTTCCGTGATGCTCATGGCTAAGAATGTCCACGGCGATCCACAACCTTACCTACCGGGACGGCGTTGGTTAGACGGATCCGTTGCCGACGACCTTCCTGCCAAGCGGCTTTCACGGCTGTTTGGAACAAATCACCATATTGTGAGTATGGTCAATCCCATCGCCACCGCGTTTCTCGGTAAAGATGAAGAGAAGGGCGCATTGCGCAGTGCGATCGGTAGTCTTGGCGTCGGGGTAGGGCGCGAAGTGCTCAACTTTTATCGTGGTGTCGCGCAGAAGCGCGGCGATAATTGGCCACGCTTTAATATGGCGCTACATGGCCTTCATACGCTGGTCGATCAAGAGTACTCGGGCGACATAAACATTGTTCCAAGCTTTCGTATGGCAAACCCACTGCGTTTGCTGTCGCATCTCGATGAGGCTGAATTGCTGGAGATAATTGGCCATGGTGAGCGGGCGTGTTTTGAAAAAGTCGAAGCGATTCGCCGCTGCACCATGATTTCACGCTCACTTGAGGAAAATCTTTATCGCTTCGAGTACGGTGATTTAAGACCTGACCCTAAAAAGTTTCGCCGGCCACGCTCGTCACGTCGCCGACCGCCGCCCACCGCATCCCAATTAGCCGAGCTTAAAAAGACGGCTTTGAGTGCATCGGCCAAGGGTCGCGTAGCACGTGCTAAGACAGCCAAGAAGGGTGTCGAAAAAATTATCACCCACTAGTGCGCGGCAGCGTATTTAGCCGCGGCACCGAGCGGCAGGCACGCGATTCATCTCGTCGTAGTGTGCAGTTGGTTGCTGCGCGCTTTCAAACTCGGGTCTCCTAAAGCCGTTGATTGCGCCGCCTTGCCAGCTGTCCGATGAGCTAAGTGCCGGCGTTTTCTTGAAAAAACTGTAATCAAGGGTAGAAAATTTGAACCTTCAGTATGCTGTGGTTATGCTCGGGTCAGCAAGGGACCCATGTGGCAGACAAGGCTACCCCATGAACGCCAGTAAGTTTTGGAGATTCGATGAGCATCATTGAGCACTATATGAAATCGCGACAACTAACTCTTCAGGAAGGTGGTTTGTTTGAAGTGGGCAGGCAGATGGTTAATGGGCAGTCGTTGCTCGGTTACGTCAACGCCCCCAACTCAATGCGTGATATGTGGTTGTTGGCGACCGGGCACGGCGATGCCGAATATCTCATTTATAACGACGAACGCTGGACATATGCGCAGGCGGCCCGCGAAGTAGCAGCCTTCGCCAGCTATTTGAGTGCGCAGGGTGTCAAACCGGGTGATCGCGTGGCGATTGCAATGCGCAATTATCCCGAGTGGATGTTGGCGCACTGGGCAATCAATTCCATTGGCGCTGTTGTCGTTGGCATGAATGCCTGGTGGGTGGCTGACGAAATGGCCTATGCGCTCGGAGACTCCAATCCCTGTGTCCTGATTGCCGATGATCGTAGGCTATTAACTTTTTCCCAAGTCGCCGACGATTTTCCCAACATTCATGTGGTGTCGGTGCGCGAAGCTAACTCCCCGGTGACTGCAACCCCTGGGAAGTAGCAACCGCCAATGACGGAGAGATTCTTGATGTCACCATTGACCCCGACAGCGAGGCGATGATTTTTTATACATCGGGGACCACGGGTCGGCCTAAGGAGTGCGCAGCTGACGCACCGGGGGTGCGTAGCTAACATTATGAATGTGGCTGCCGTGGGGAGCATTTTTGCCAGTACTCAAGCTCTGCTACGCGGAGTTGAGCTCAATGAGGCAGTGACACCACCCACCCCGAGCTGCCTCATTGCAACACCACTGTTCCACGTAACCGCGAACAACTGCGTTATGCAGGCCGGTACGTTAGCCGGAGGCCGATTTGTGCTGATGTACAAGTGGGATCCAGTCGAGGCGATGAAACTGATTCAACAAGAATCCCTAAGTACGATTAGCGCAGTCCCCATGATGAGTCGAGAGCTACTGTTGCACCCGGATAGGGACGACTACGATTTGAGTTCTCTGATATCAATGGGTGGTGGTGGCGCCGCGATGCAGCCAGATTTGGTAAGCAAAGTCGTGTCAGATACCGTTCGTGCCAAGCCTGCGCAGGGGTATGGCATGACCGAGGTATGCGGCATCATCAGCTACATAGCAGGCGATATCTTCCTCGAGCGTCCAGAGAGCGCGGGGGCCACTTTGCCCAGCCCTGGAGGGGCACGCCATTGACGCCGACGGCAATGCCTTAGGTCCCGGGGAAATCGGTGAAATCTGTGTGCGCGGCACTTCGGTGATAAAAAGGGTATCTAAATCGGCCCGAGGCCAGCGCAGAAACCATCGTCGACGGTTGGTTGCACACAGGCGACATTGGCTACTTGGATGAAGATGGCTTCATTTATCTGGTCGATCGCGCCAAGGATATGATTCTACGCGGTGGCGAAAATGTTTACGGTGCCGAGGTTGAGAACGCTATTTTTGATCATCCAGCTATATTGGAGTGTGTGGCCTTCGCTGTCCCTGACGAGCGATTAGGCGAGGAGGTGGGTGCTGCGATTCATCTTAAAGACGGCGCAATGCTGGATGCAGGCGGGCTCGAGAGCACCTAGCATCGCGTTTGGCGGCCTTCAAAATTCCCCGGTACGTCTGGTTTCTAGCCGAGCCGCTCCCCCGCAACGCAAGTGGTAAGTTTCTAAAGCGCGAACTAAAAGACGTGTTGGATCCGCGTAGCGCTGATTAATCTCCCGCGTGCAACCTCATGGGTTATCAAGTGCTCAGGCGCAGCGCGTACGGGAACGCGTGGCGCTTGAATGCGAGCGTGCTGCTGCACTTCTTGGGATTGAGCTACCGCCACCCGACGTCAAGCTCGATTTAAGTGGCACAACCGCGGGCATGTTTTGTCGGCAGGGGTCCAATGAGTGGTTGCGGTTTAATCCTTGGCTGTTTGCCAAAGAATTTGATCGACACCTGTATGACACCGTTATTCACGAAGTCTGCCACTACGCGATTTATCGTTTGCTCGGTGGACAGCGGCGCATTAAACCCCATGGGCCCGAGTGGCAGGGCTTAATGACGGCTTTGGGGCCCAACCCAAGGCAACCTTTACCGCTGATTTATCGGACATACCGGTTAGGCGTCAGCGTCGATTTCATTATCAGTGCGCTTGCCAAACGCATGAAGTCTCCGCGACGCGTCATCATCGAATTCAGCGAAAGCGCGCCGAGTACCGTTGTCGATATTGTGATTCGACGCTTGTTCCAGCCCAGCCTATGCGAGGCGACGATTGATATCCACGCGGGTCAGCTGAGCTGTGTTTTTCAGTTGGCGAAGTGGCCACAACTGGGTAATCTGCACTCCTGAGACAAAAAACATACGGAGAGTTCAAAAATGCTTGCGCGACACTTCACTGAGGAACAACAGATGTTCCGTGAGGCCTACCGGCGTTTCCTGGCCGAGGAAATTGTGCCGCATATGGAAGACTGGCGTGAGGCAGGCATCGTCGATAGGGGCGCCTTTAAAAAGGCCGGTGAACAAGGTTTTTTGATGGTTTGGCCCGAAGAAGCCTACGGCGGTATGAACGATTACGATATTCGCTGGGAGCAAGTCATCATTGAAGAGCTGGCCTATGCTCGCGCATCCGATTGGTTCGGCTCATTGCATAGTCGTATTGTGGGGCCATATATCACCCGCTTTGGCAGCAAAGCGCAGCAGGACCGCTACATGCCAGGTGCGGTGAGTGGTGACACGATTTTGGCTATTGCCATGACCGAGCCCGATGCGGGCAGTAACCTTGCAGGTATGCGCGCAACCGCGGTTGAAGAGGGTGACCACTGGGTGCTCAATGGACAGAAGACCTACATATCTAATGGTATCAATGCTGACCTTGTAATCGTCGCCGCGAAGACCGACCCAAATAATAATCCCCATGCGATAACGCTGTTTTTAGTGGAAAGTGGCTTCGAAGGTTTTTCGCGTGGTAGAAATTTGAAAAAGCTCGGGCTCAAGGCGCAGGATACGGCAGAGTTGTTCTTCAACGATTGTCGGGTGCCCAAAGCCAATGTATTGGGCGAGGTTCATAAGGGATTTTATTACCTTATGGAGGGCTTGGCTGAAGAAAGACTGCTTGGCGCTATTGGGTATTTGGCCGCCGCGCAATTATCGTGGGACTTAACGGCTGACTTTGTTAAGGAAAGACAGGTTTTGGTAAGCCACTGGCACAAATGCAGAATACCCAATTTACCCTGGCCGATCTGCGTACCGAGTTGGATATCACCCAAAGTTTCGTTGATCAGTGCACTTTGGCTTTTAATGCTGGGCAACTGAGTGCCGCGGATGCCGCGAAAGCCAAACTGAAAACCTCGGAGCTACAACAACGTGTAGCCGATGAGGGTCTGCAGTTGCACGGCGGCGCGGGTTTTATGGATGAGTACCTATCAGCAGGCAATGTGCTGACGCTAAGATTGCCACTATCTACGCGGGAAGCTCGGAGATCATGAAGTTAATTATTGGTCGGGACTGCTTGGGTGATGATTACCAGCCTTTCAATGCGCGTAATTTTAAGACTTTCAACGACCTTACAGTCAAACTGCATAGGAATCGTACCAATGGCAGATTATGAAACGGTCATCGTAGAGCGGCACGGGTCTGTGGCCACTCTGACCATGAATCGTCCCGAATAAATGAATACTTTCAATGCAGCCTTGCGTCGAGATATGTGCGCCGCGGCTCGAGAGCTTAACCTGGATACATCGATTCAGGTGGTCCTGCTAACGGGTGCCGGTAGGGCGTTTGGTGCGGGGTGCAGACCTCACCAGAGTCGCAGGGCGAGGGGCTGGGTGGTGGCGCAGAGGTTCAGGATCAGCTGGAGTATGAGTATAAGCCCGGCGTGATGGCGATTGCAGACTCTAGCAAGGTTTGGATTGCGGCAATTAATGGGCCCTGTGCGGGTGTCAGTTATTCTTATGCCATGGCCTGTGACATGGTAGTTATGGCCGAGTCAGCCTTCCTCTACCAACCCTTTGCCACGATCGGGCTTGTGCCTGACGGGGGTAGCACCTGGCTACTCACTCGTTTGGTTGGCAGCCGAAAGGCATTTGAACTCATGATTACAGGGGAAAAGCTGGCTGCTAGTGATGCGGTTGAACTGGGCCTCGCCAATCAAGTATTTGGGGACAACGATTTTTTAAATGACGCGAAGACCTATGCCCAAAATATTGCCAGTAAATCGCCTCTTGCCCTTAGATACACGAAAGAGGCAGTGAAAATCGCCCATAATGCGACGTTAGCAGAAAGTATCTCTGCCGAAGCGAGATTACAAAAAGCCTGTATAGACAGTGAAGATTGCAAAAACGCCATTGCCGCGTTTCTAAACAAAGAGAAGGTCACTTGGCAGGGGCGTTAACCCCAAGAAAAGGATAACAACAATGATAAAAGTTTGGATGTTTAGCTTAGTTGCTTTGCTAAGTTCCGGTCTGGTGGCGGCACAAGAGCGTCAACTGCTGTGGGGTGATACGCATTTGCACACGACCTATTCTTCGGACGCTTTTGCAAACAATAATTTGACGGCGACACCCGATACGGCTTATCGATTTGCCAAAGGCGAGCCAGTACTGCATCCGTATAACAACATGCGGGTACAACTTGAGAGGCCCTTGGATTTTCTTGTGGTCTCGGACCACGCCGAATTCTTGGGAAGCGTGCGCAGTGCCTACTTCAATGGCGTTGGCGAGGCTGATATTGGACTGATCGATCGCATTAAGGCGGAGATAGCGCTGTACATATTGCGCAGTGCGGTAGATGACGGCACGGCACGCAAGCTATTTGTTGACATATTGCCCGAGCCTTACGAGGACATCACGCAAGCGGCGGCCGATTGGGTGGTGAGCGTCGGTTGGTTACCACCACAACCAAAAGTCGAGGTTGACACCTGGCGGATGATCACCAATGCCGCAGATGCCCACAACGCGCCAGGTGAATTCAGCGCTATTATTGGGTGGGAGTACAGTAGTATTCAAGGTGGTGGCAATTTACATCGCGTGGTCATGTCCGAAATCGATGCCGAGGCGGCTCAAACATTTGACCCGTTTGGGCTTGATCAGAGCGTGTATCCCGAAGACCTGTGGGCGTGGTTAGCAGGCACAAGTGCAGAGACCGGCAGTGATTTCATCGCGATTCCGCACAACTCTAATATCTCCAAGGGCGCGATGTTCGATACCAAAACACTACGCGGCGAGCCCTACAGCGCGGAATTGGCGCAAACCCGCCGTTACTGGGAGCCGGTGGTGGAAATTACCCAGATAAAGGGCGATTCAGAAACCCACCCAGCACTGAGCCCAGAGGATCCATTTGCTGACTTTGAGGACTACCCCTTTTACATCCAGCGTGATGTTACCGATTACAAACCCAGTCCCGGAGATTTTATCCGCTCGGGTTTGAAGCGCGGGTTGGCAATGGAGGCCGAGCTGGGAGTCAATCCTTTTGAGTTCGGTGTTATCGGCTCGACCGACTCTCACACGGCGCTTTCAAGTGCCGATGAAGACAACTTCCTCGGGAAAATGGCCACTGACTCTATTCCTGAAAACAAAAAAATGCACTGGGGTGACAACGCCAAGAGTACCTTTGGTTGGGCGATGAGCGCATCTGGACGTGCGGCGGTGTGGGCTGAAGACAACAGCCGCAGCGCAATTATTGAGGCAATGCGTCGAAGAGAGGTTTACGCTACCACGGGCCCGCGTATTGGGGTACGCGTTTATGGTGGCTGGGATCTTGAGCAAAATCATTTAGACGCTGCCAGTTTCCCTGCTAACGTTTCCACCCTCGCGGTACCGATGGGGGAGCTTAGCCCTGCAGACGATGGTAAAGCACCGACATTGTTGATTGAAGCAACGGCCGATCCGCTTTCTGGCTACCTGGACCGAGTTCAGATTGTTAAGGGATGGTTGGACGCCAATGGTGAAACGCACGAGCGAATCTATGACGTGGTTTGGGCCGGTGATGATCGCTTGCTCGATGATGGGACGCTCAAGCCTGTGGCTAACACCGTGGATTTACGTTCGGGTGAGGTCGATAACAGCGCGGGAGCATCGCGATTAGCCGCTGCTTGGACGGACCCAGACTTTGACGCGGATCAGTCGGCATTTTACTACGTTCGGGTATTACAAATTCCGACCGCGCGCCATTCGCTTTACGATCGAATAGCACTGGGTATTGATCAGTCGGCAACCGAACGCCCCGATACCATTCAGGAGCGAGCCTACACGTCGGCCATTTGGTACCGTCCGGTTAGGTCGCAATAATCACTGGAGCGCCTGTTGCACTACGCGCGCATCGGCCACTGCGGCTGCACTCGTTTGACGGCGGAGATCGAGGGCCTCGATTTCCGCCTCATTAACCGCTGGGTTCACCTGACTGAGATAGGTCAAGCGATCTCGCTCGGCGCCCAATTGCTTGTTGAGTGCGTCAAGGGCCGTCTTTTTAGCGAGCTCGAGGTCCCGCTCAGCTAGCTGTTCAGCTGTACTTATCTGCTTTTGTAATAGTGGTTTTATTTGACGGATCACATTTGCCGAAGTCGTTGGTGGTACGGGTTCCAACAGCTTATTCAACGCCTCATGACCAATTGTGTTGGCCGCATTTTTTCCCTCAGGCGTAATGACCATGCGCATGGGCATCATTCGCAAGAATCGGCCCAGTTCCAGAGAGGCTGGTTCCAAGCAATCAACGCCAAAGACAGACTCGCTCAAAACCGAACCAGGCTTGATCTTTGGGTGTTTGAGCGTGCCCAGTGCCGCATTGCCTAATTCGCTGCTGGCAACCACATTCATGGCTTCTCGCATAAGTGGGTGCTCCCAGGTCAGGAATGCTACATCGTCTCTAGCCAAAGCGGTTGCCCTGTCAAAGGTGACAGTGATCCCGTCTTCATCGAGACCCGGCAACTGACCGGTAACCAGCATTTCTGAGGGCCGCAGCACGTAGCAGGTTTCTGAGTGGTAGTCCTGGGTCAGGCAAATACGGTCGAATAACAGCTCAGCAAATCTATCGATTTTGTCAGGCTTCTCCTCAGCCTTAAACGCTTCTATGATTGCGGTGCCAATTTTGGGGTTGTGCGAGTTAAGTTCTAGCAAGCGATCTCGCCCGCGTTGCATGTCAGCTTCAAGGGTTAGGCGAAGTCTACGGCTGTCAGCCACGAGGGCTTGATGATCCTCTTGTGGTTGCGCCATGGCGCCGCGTAAACAAGGTAAAAACTGCTGGTACACCGCGTGCCCGACAGCACAAGGTTGCGTGAAGGCGGCGAGACCCTCGTGTTGCCAGTGAAAGAGCACCTGTTGCGCAGTGCCCATCAAGTAAGGCGTGTGAATGGTCACATCAGCATGTTGACCTATTCGATCGAGCCGGCCGATTCGCTGCTCCAGTAAGTCTGGGTTTTCGGGTAAATCAAAACAGATAAGGTGATGAGCAAACTGGAAGTTGCGCCCCTCGCTACCTATTTCTGAGCAAATCAATGCCTGTGCGCCACCTATCTCGTCGGCAAAATAAGCCGCGGCGCGGTCGCGTTCGACCAGCGTCAATCCTTCATGGAAGGCAGCGCATCGGATGCCGGCACGCAGATGAAGATGATGTTCAAGCGCCAGCGCTGTTTCGGCATTTGCACAAATAACCAGGACCTTAGCCGGACGTAGCGTGCGCAGTGTCTCTTCAAGCCAAGCTACCCTCGGAGCTTCGCTCAGCCAAACGACTTCAGAGCAGCGCTGCTCAGGGTAAAGCTCGTGTCGATAGTCGGCGTATATCCCGGGCACCTCCAGCGGGTATGCGATAACAGCTCGAGCGGGAAATCCAGGTACCGAGTCTCGTGTGTTTCTGAACAAGCAGCGCCCTGTTCCATAGCGGTCGAGCAGCTGACCTATCTGCGTATCTGTGTCAAGGTTTGTGTCGATTCCCTGGGGAAGGTTCTCGGGTGTTTCGCCACGCTGAAGTGACTCAATAAGGTCATTCCATTCGCCATAGCGCATCTGCTCGGAAAGGAAACTATCAAGGTCAGTGAACCGATCTGGGTCCAGTAATTTGAGTCGTTCAAAGTGACCCTCTACGCCGGCTTGCTCGGGGGTAGCCGTTAGCAACAATATGCCCCGACTCAACTGCGCGAGTGCTGCAACAAATTGATACAGCGAGGCCTCGTTATGGTTGCTTTGGTTCAGGTGGTGAGCTTCGTCGACGACAACGATGTCCCAATGCGTATCGAGCGCAGAGGATTGCGCATCCTCGTGGTTAAATAAAGAAAATGGCGCTAGGACCAATTGCTCTGTATCGAAGGGGGAATCTTCATGCCCTTCCTCAAGCCGAGATCGATCATACAGCGAGAAATGTAAATTGAAGCGGCGTAGCATTTCTACCAGCCACTGATGGATGAGCGCATCAGGTACCAAAACCAATACGCGCTGAGCTCGCCCGGTCAGAAGTTGTTGCGATAAAATCAGTCCAGCCTCGATGGTCTTGCCTAAACCAACCTCGTCAGCCAGTAGAACCCGTGGGGCAAACCGCTTGCCCACCTCAGCCGCAATGTACATTTGGTGTGACAGCAATGAGGTTCGTGCACCTAGCAAACCGCGAACGAGACTTGCTGTGGCACCGGCTTGGTGCATAAGCGTTGCATAACGAAGACGAAAATCGATCAGCTTATCGAACTGGTTGTTGAGCAAGCGATCCATGGGTGCAGTGAGTTGGATGTGCGGATCTAGGTCTAGCTCAGAGATGTAATCAACGCTTTGCTCGCCAACACCGTAAGCAAGCACGCCGTCGAGGTCCTGCACATCACTGACAATATGCTCTTCGCCATTGTTACGTCGCAGGGTGTCACCTTCTTTGAGTGCGAGTCGGGTTAGGGGGGCTCTGTCTAGGGCATAGGTCCGATCTTCGCCGACCGCCGGAAAGTGTAAGGTTACCCGTCTACCGTCAATTTCAACGACGATACCCAAGCCTAGTGTGACATCGGCGTGGCTGACCCAGCGCTGCCCAATTACAAAATCTGTCATACTTCCTCAAAGAATAATGCGTGGCTATTGACGCGTACGATTTCCAAAAACACTTCGATATCAAGATTTTCAATGCCGCGATTTTTTCGGCAATCAAAGGCAGGTACCGTGGTGTGTTGACCCGGCCGCGGTAGGGTACAGGGGTAAGATAGGGCGAATCCGTCTCCAAAACGAGTTGATTAACAGGCGTTGCCCGCACCACATCACGTACATTATCGGCTCGGTTGAAGGTGGTAATGCCATTAAACCCTAGGTAAAAGTCCTCCGAGAGACAGTACACAGCTAGAGGTAGACCGCTGGTAAAGCTGTGAATGACCCCCTTTCTGGGCATATGCGCACTGTAATTAGCAAGAATAGCGTGCGTATCGTCTTCGGCATCCCGAGTATGAATAACCACGGGCAGATTGCGTTCTATTGCTATCTCAAGCTGCGCTTCGAAGGCATTGCGTTGAGCCGTCCTATCGGCGTGGTCATAATGGTAATCGAGGCCGATTTCGCCCACTGCCAGGATTCGAGGGTGGTCGCAGCCGGCTAATACATCGGCGGCAACGGTGGCACACCATTTGTCGGCCTCGTGGGGATGCACGCCTTGCGTGCCCCATATATCGGCTGCCTGCTCGGTGAGTGATCGCACCGTTGCAAGATTGTCTGGTGAGACCGCGATTGTAATAAACCGGTCCACACCGCGATCGCGCGCCGCATCGAGAACTTGCGGTAAGTCATCGCTACTAAGGTAGTCTAGGTGGCAGTGAGTTTCGATGATGGGGGTGTGAAACCGCGGTACGGGTCTGGGATTCTTTTTGGACATGCCGAGACTGCTGTAAAAACCGGCGCGCATTATGGCACGCCTTCATCAGTAACCCAACGTCGGTTTAGCCCCGGTGAACTGTCCTCACACGCATATTGCGCACGGTGTCCAGAATTTCTGTCCACAACCATTGGTGGACGGGAGAATGAGCGGTGCGCTCGTGCGCTACGAGTGTGTAATCAACACTTTGCGCTTCGCCTTGAGGCAGGGGTAAGGCAACCACGTCTCGTGTCGCACCATCATTGCGGGCAAGGTACGCCGGACAGATAAGGGTGTAATCTGACTCTCGTAGTACCTCTAAGGCTGTCAGTAGATGCGATGTTTCCAACATGCCCACTTGCTCGCCGAGAGCGCCCCTGACAGGTAATTCGGGCAGTGCCGTATCCGACCTATCCGAGACGTACAAATTAATAGCGGGAAATAGCGCAAGTTTCTCGCGGCTCAGGGTTTGGCCAATGAGTGGGTGGCCGCGCCGAACGAAAATTGCCAGCGGTGAGTTCCCAAGGGATTGATATCGGTACTCGCTTGATAACTTGGTCGCGACAATTGAATTGCAAAGTCAAATCACCCGTGGCGAGACGCTCGAGCTGGTTTTCAACCCGCGTAATCGTTCGTAGACGCAATTTTTGGTGCTGTGTGCTGTAATTTGGATGACAGTGGCGGCAGAAGCGAGATACCCACGTACTCCGAGATTGCCATTTGAATTTCGCCCCGGTACGCACTTGGCGTAAAATCCTCGCCGTCCAATAAGGTTTCAACCTTAGCGAGTAGCGATTTGAGCTCTGGCGCTAACGCTTGCGCTCGAGGTGTGGGCTGAATGCCACGTTTCGAACGCACGAACAACGGGTCACCAAACGTCTCGCGCAGTCTCGCCAAGGTTTTTGACATAGCGGGCTGGGTAATGGACAGCTGTTTGGCAGCCGCCGACACAGAACACTCCTCGAGCAAAACGTGCAAGGCTACCAAGAGGTTTAGATCAGCTTTTGCCAATGCTTTTAAGTTCATGGGGCAAGTATGGCACGTATATATTCCTGAAAGGAATGCCTTTAATAAAATAAATACATTTGGATTATGGCTGACGGAAAACTATCCTGCACTCCGGTCACGCAGTTTGCGTCTGCAGGTGGTGCGCTAATAGGGTCGAACCCGCACATGTACTCACATGACTGGGTGAGAAAAACTGTGAGTAACGCAGTGGTTCTAAACCGTCACGCTAGCCACCCCAACCATGGTCCAGAGACTTTTTCACCCGCCCTCGTGGCGGGTTTTTTATCTTAGTAACACAGGCACATCGGTTACCGCGCTATCTCACGTCGATGTATAGCACCCAACACCATTTTCTGTTGTTATGCTCGCGTTATGCGTACACGTTATCCCCAGTTTTTCGGTATCCGCTTGCAGGGCCTGGTAGTCATACTTCTCCCGTGCTGGATTGGTTTGGTTCAGGCGTCCGAACACCGACCTTTTGGTATAGGTATTGGCCCGTACTCGCCCCCAGCAGCTGAGCTAATACCGGTTGATCCTCGGCAAGCTAATCTCACCCTTAAGGCCTTGGGTGTCGAGCTGGAGAAGCGAGTTAACGAGCTAGGGCCGTATGACCCAGCTGCCGGGGAGTGGTGGCTGGGGGCGGCTGAGCAGGCGTTGTCCCTAGGTGACTATCCGTTGGCTGAACAATGGTTGGGTGCGGCGTTGCACAATCTGCGGCTTAACGAGGGATTGCAAAGTGCCTCCCAGTTAACCATTGTTGAAAAGTTGATCGCCGCTGCACGGAATCGCGGTGACCGCGTCGCATTAGCTGACCGAGTTGATTACCGTTTTCGTCTGTTAGGATTGGGCAATCTGCCGTACGACGAGACTGTCCTCGCCGCTGCTAATGATTGGCTAGCGGTTAGGACCGAACTGCTCGTGGTCGATAGCTTCAATTCGCGTACCGCTCATGAACTCTACGACCGCGCTGATACCTTGCAGAGTGCAGTGTGTGATGATCCGCTTTGGCGAGCCTCCTGGTGTCGAGCCTTTAGTTTTCGCCTGCTGGGTGTGATGACTGTGATCGACTGGTATGTTCGGCCTCTCGTGCAGGATACATTAGGTCCTTCAACCCGGAGTACATTTCAACGCTACGATCCGGTGTGGGACGATAGCCCAATCGACCACAAGCTACAGACACTCAATAGCACCATTGGGGGTAGGGCTCGTCGGATTTTTGAGCATTGGCGAACCCATTTTCCCAGCGATGACCATCTACACCTAATCGCGGCAGATTGGGACTGGGTTCATGGGCGCCGAGCGAAGGCCCCTCAGCGCCTATCGTGAGCTTCAGGAGCGCCATCCCGAATGGTTTTCTCGTCCAACACCACTGCCGGATCTGCCCCAACTCACGCCAGACCCGCGCCTCGCAAATGAAAGTGCAGTGTATATGCTGCGATGTCAGATAAACGGCTGGGGCCGTGCTACTCAGATTGAGCTGACATCGGAGTCGGAGTCAGGTACGGGGACAGTGCGTCGCCAACTCCGTGAGGTCAAATTCAGGCCCAGCTTTGATGCCACGGGTGAACCAGTCGAAGCGAACTTTGAAGCCGAGATCGTGGGCTTCAGAAATTAGCACGCTACGCGTTGTTTGATGACTAGCAGAGCACCGGTCGCTTTGACTTTGCCACTAATAGACCAGTTGATAAGGTCGCCCCCATGTTTGCGGTTGGGTTTTTGTGGCATGGTGTGTAAGGTGGGGCGTTCCGGATCGGCAATAACAATCTGTTTTACACCGGCATCAATGGCTTTATCGATCATTTTGTTCACGGGCTTGACCAATTCGTCCCAGAAACAGATATCGCCACCCACCAATAAATCGATCCCGCTGAGCTGTGATTTCCTCAGTTTTTCAAAGCGATTGACCATGGGCGAGGTCGACACCTTATTGAGTTCGGCAACCGCTTCGAGGTAGGGGAAAACGGCGGAATCAGCATCCATGGAGACAACGGCGGCACCCAGTTTCTTAGCGCACCAAATACCGGTGACCCCCCATCCGCAGCCAGCATCTAGCACCGTGCTGGCATACTCGGGTGGATTTTTGTGAAGGTAATCAATAATTAGGCAGCTGGATTTCCAGAGTTTTGTTCCATGAATCGAGGGTTCGTGGCCCGCACGCTTTACACGTCGGATCACCTTATGCCCCGCTGTCGGCATAACCACACCGCGAAACGTGCGCGTATCGCAGCGCTTTTTGTTGCTATTTGCTGTGCTCATACGGGTTTAACGTGCTCCGCTTGGGGACCTCGATCACTCGCTGTAACGCGATAGCTAAACCGTTGGCCCGGCTTGATCTTGCGCTTGTCTAAACCTTTAGCACTCTTAAAGTGTAGGAACACTTCTTGGCCATCATCGCCGGTGATAAAGCCATAGCCCTTCGTGGTGTTAAACCACTTAACGCTGCCTTCCACACGTTTGTTCGCGCGTTGAGGCGATTTGGGAAGGTTGAAGGATGCGCTATTGAGTAGCGAGCAAATGACGCCAACGGTAACGAGGGCGACTAGCCATTGATAGGGAAAAGGAGGGATAACACTAAAAGCAATGTAAGTAATAGCGGCTACCAGCGTATTGAGAATAAGCGCGCCGGTGCCAGTTAAGCGATGAGCGGGGGTAGACATACTGCGTTCCGAGAAAAATTTGCGCAAGTCTAGCAGACCCGTCAAGTCATGTCTCAGCGCTTGGTAACTTCCTCAGCCTGTAGACCCTTTGGTCCTTCTACAAGGGTAAATTCCACTTCCTGACCCTCCGCAAGGGTCTTATAGCCGTCGCCCGCGATAGCACGAAAATGCACAAAAATATCCTCATCAGGCCGATCGGGTTGATTGATGAAGCCGAATCCCTTGGCGTTATTAAACCACTTCACAACGCCTACTCGCCGCTCGGACATACACCTCACTCCATTTATTGTTGTTCGGTGTAGCTTGTTTAGCAGTCTTCAGCCTCTAACGCAATGCCTTCAGCCGATCAATTTGCTCGACAATTTTGGTCAGGGCATCCTGTCGCAGTTGTTAATTTTTCCTTTTCCTTTGCTACGACGTCAGCAGGGGCGCGATCTACAAACTTAGCATTGCCCAGTTTGCTATCGAGCCGAGTAATTTCGATCTGATGCTTGTCGCGTTCCTTAGCAAGTCTCGCTATTTCGGCGTCGACATCGATGACGCCGGCCATGGGCACTAATACCTCCATGTGGGCGCAGAGAGCCGATAAGGCGGGTGGTAGTGCCTCCTCGGGGGGGACCGCTCGGATAGAGGCAGTTTTGGCCAATTTCTTCAGGAAAGGACCATTTCGCGCAATTTTTTCGGCATCATCCTCGGTTGCGTTAACAATTAGCACCTCGAGCTCGGTGCTCGGGGCTAGATTGGATTCGCTACGAATGGTTCGGATGGCAACAATGAGTTGCTTGAGCCACTCTATTTCGGTTTCAGCCTGGGCGTCACGTTGGCTACTATCGGGTTTGGGCCAAGGCTGAAGCATGATGGTCGCTCCGTGTTTGCCTGCAATGGGCGCGACGGATTGCCATATTTCTTCGGTGATAAAGGGCATGAGCGGGTGAAGTAGGCGAAGTACCGTTTCCAGTACCGCTATCAAGGTTTGCCGCGTTCCTGCAAGACGCTGTGGGTCACCTTCTTCATCCCACAAAACCGGCTTAGAGAGCTCAAGATACCAGTCACAATATTCGTTCCACACAAAGTCATAAATTGCCTGAGCGGCAAAGTCAAAGCGGTAACTTTCAATGGCGTCGGCCATCGATGCGGCTGTTTGCTGAAGTCGGCTGCGGATCCAACGGTCGGCCAGTGTCAAATTTACCTCGGCTGTTACACAGTCGTGGCCCTCGCAATTCATCATGACATAGCGAGCGGCGTTCCAAATCTTATTGCAGAAATTCCGATAGCCCTCCATGCGTCCGATATCAAACTTGATATCCCGGCCCGTTGACGCAAGCGAGTAGAAGGTGAATCGGAGCGCATCGGTGCCATAGCCGGTGATCCCTTCGGGGAACTGCTTGCGGGTGGCTTTCTCGATTTTAGCGGCCATTTGTGGCTGCATCATGCTACTGGTACGTTTGGCCACTAGCGTCTCTAAATCAATGCCATCAATCAGGTCGATTGGATCGAGCACGTTGCCTTTTGATTTAGACATCTTTTGGCCCTCGGCATCGCGCACGAGTCCATGTACATAGACGGTATGGAAGGGAACTTCGTCGCAAAAATGCAAGGCCATCATGATCATCCTGGCGACCCAGAAGAAAATAATGTCAAAGCCGGTTACTAACACCGAGGCTGGGTGGAATGCCCGCATATCAGCCGTGTCCTCGGGCCAGCCTTGTGTTGAAAACGTCCAAAGCGCCGATGAAAACCATGTGTCGAGCACGTCATCATCTTGTTTGAGAAGCACCTCTGCCGCTAACTGATGGGCCTCGCGCACCGCTGCCTCGCTGGTACCTACGTAGACATTCCCCTGCTCGTCGTACCATGCTGGTATTCTGTGTCCCCACCAGAGTTGCCGACTGATACACCAATCTTGAATGTCACGCATCCACGCGAAGTAGGTGTTCTCCCATTGTTTTGGGACAAACTGGATATCACCATTTTCCACAGCATCGATAGCGGGCCCCGCCAGTTTTTTGGCATCGACATACCATTGTGGCGTCAGGTAAGGCTCGATGATTACGCCAGAGCGATCGCCCCGGGGTACTTTTAGGGTATGAGGATCGATTTTTTCTACCAGTCCCAGGGCATCAAGATCGGCGACAATCTGCGCGCGCGCATCAAAGCGGTCTAGACTTCGATAGGCGAGTGGTGCCTCGTTATTGATGGCTGCATCGGCCGTTAAAATATTGATCAGTGGAAGATCGTGCCGCTGTCCCATTTCATAGTCGTTAAAGTCATGGGCGGGCGTAATCTTCACGCAGCCCGTGCCAAACTCCGGGTCTACATAGTCGTCGGCAATAATCGGAATGGCCCGCTCGCATAGGGGTAGCGTGACAGTTTTGCCAATCAGGTGTTGGTAGCGGTTCATCGTCGGGATGAACGGCGACTGCCGCATCACCGAGCATGGTTTCCGGGTCGTGTCGTTGCCACCACCACGTAGCCACTACCGTCACTGAGCGGGTATCGAAAATGGCACAGATGTCCGGTGTCTTCTTCCTGGACGACTTCAAGATCGGAGATGGCTGTGTGTAGTTTGGGATCCCAGTTAACGAGTCGTTGCCCGCGATAAATGAGCCCTTGCTCATACAGCTGTATAAACACGGTCTGGACCGCTCGAGACAATCCCGGATCCATGGTAAACCGCTCGCGAGACCAATCGGTCGATGCGCCTAGCCGCCGAAGTTGGCGGGTAATGGACCACCGGACTCGGCTTTCCATTCCCACACCTTATCGATGAAAGCATCACGACCGATATCGTGTCGATGAACACCTTGGGCTTCTAATTGTCGTTCAACAAGCATTTGTGTGGCTATGCCAGCGTGGTCGGTACCCACCTGCCACAGCGTGTTATCTCCCAGCATGCGATGGTAGCGGATGAGCGCATCCATGATGGCTTGCTGGAACCCATGACCCATGTGCAATGAACCGGTCACATTAGGGGGGGAATAGGAATACAGAAGCTTTGTTCTCCACCCTGCGGCGCAAAAGTAGCCCCTGGTTTTCCCAGTTTGTACCAACGAGCTTCGATGTCGGCGGGTGAAAACGTCTTTTCCATTGTCTTATCTAAACCTTTTATTTGCGCCCAATGGGGACTGCTCCCTCATTAAGCGGATCAAGCGTCTCCTTGGAGAGACTCCGAAGGTGCTCTACGTGTGTGCTGCTTGAGTTGTGCTCTAGTTTACAGGTCGTGCTTGGCAAGCGGGTAACCTCGCTCAAAATTAAAACGCCAGGCACTGCGCATTAATTCGAGTTGAGCCGGATCCTGGGTGACCACCTCAGCTACCCGGTTGAATCGAGAGAAGAATGCCGGGGCTGATGTGCTGAGATTGATTAATACATCATTGTGCTCTCCGGGGTCTTGCCCCCAGCCAATCTGGATCGGCGCATTATCGTCGGTGCCTAGTAGCGCGTGGGGTAAAAAGCTCGCGGGCTTAAACGACCATAACAAATCAGTCAGCGCCATTGCCTGTTGTTCGTCACGCGCATTGATGAACAAACGATGCCCAGCGCCCAGTGCTTTGTCGGCGAGGCGCACGGCCACTTTTGGTCTGCGCGTCCGGCCCCGAATCAGTGACGACGTAAAAGTCGATTCGGGTCATGGCACTATTTGCCGGCGCGTCTGCGCAAGTACTCCACAAGCATAGGCACTGGGCGACCCGTTGCGCCTTTGGGATTACCACCACTTTGAAAATGCAGTTCCCGCAACGTCAAGGTGGGCCCACTTGTAGTCCTCGGCGAAACGCGCGAGGAAACAGGCCGCCGTTACGCTACCTGCGTTACCGCCTCCCTTGCCAATATTTGCCACATCGGCGAAGGGCGAGTCTAGCTGTGCTTGATAGTCCTCCCAGACGGGCATCTGCCAGCCACGATCATGGACCTTTTGCCCTGCATCGATCAGATCGCGTGCAAGGTCATCGTTATTGGCAAATACTCCTGTGGCATGGCTGCCGAGAGCCACAATAATTGCGCCCGTTAGGGTGGCTATATCGACAACTTCAACGGGTTTGTAGCGCCCCACATAGGTGAGTGCGTCACAAAGAACCAGTCGGCCTTCAGCGTCGGTGTTGAGTATTTCGATTGTCTTGCCCGACATACTTTTGACTACATCACCGGGTTTGGTGGCTCGCCCGCTGGGCATGTTTTCTGCGGCAGCAACGACACCGACGACATTGATGGGTAGACCCAGTTCGGCAATGGTCTGAATGACGCCAAAGACTGCACCGGCACCACCCATATCGAATTTCATGGTGTCCATGTTGGGGCCGGGTTTTAGCGAAATTCCGCCGGTGTCGAAGGTGATGCCTTTACCGACCAGGGCATAGGGGCCGCTTTGGCTTTGCCGCCGGCGTATTCCATGACAATCAGCTGCGACTCTTGATCGCTGCCATTGCCTACGCTGAGCAGGGATCCCATGCCCAATTCAGTCATTTTTTTCTCACCAAGAATCGTCGTTTTCACATTCTTGAAGCGTCTGCCCAACGCTCTCGCTTGCTTGGACAGATAGGTAGGCGTACAGACATTGCCGGGTAAATTGACAAGTTCGGTGAAGTTAGCGCCTCAAACCAATTGCCTGGCCAGTGGCCAGAGCGGATTTGGCCTGCGCTAAACCAATGACATTGCCGCTGTTAACAAGCACCTTTTTGAGAGCGGGTTGCTCTTTTTTACGGGCCAGGGTTTCTGTGTAGACGTAGGTCTCCATGGTAGTGAGTTGCGCAAGCTCTTCACAAACACTGGCGGCATCAGTCTGGTCAACTGCAAGCACGCTGAGATCGATGATTGCGTCAGTCGCGGCGCCTTTGGTCAATAAATTCGCTGTTGTTTGGGCAAACTTGCGCTGAGCGGCTCGGTTAAATTCGAGGCGCGAGCCGCATCCAACAAGGTGCACGCGCTTAATGCCTCGAGCGCCCAGCAGGCTTGTGTGGCTACCGAGTTTGCCCGTGAAATCTCCCAGGGCAAGGGTGCGTCCGATTGCATCACCGAGCGAGTCGTTGAGCGCTGCGATTTCCTCGCTAAAGGTATGGTCGTCGAACACCGGTACTACCATAGCCCCTGTTTTTTGCGAGGCAAGTGAATTGAGCTTTCGCGAACTGAACATCAAGCTTGGCATGGAGGCTCCTATTGGGATACTTGAAAGTCGCATAGTGTATGATGGTCGGGCCCGTAACAAAACACGCAGACCGAATCTGTCATGAGAATTTTTCGATATCTCGCTGGTGATGTGCTGTCCCACATGGTTGCAGTGGCCTTCGTTCTGTTTTTGGTGGGCTTTAGTGGCCGGTTTATAAAGTACCTGGCTGAGGCTGCCGTGGGTGATCTGACGGCCAATATTTTATTACCGGTCATGCTTTACAAACTGCCCAGCTTCTTTGAGCTCATCTTGCCGCTTTCGCTGTTCATTGGCATTTTGCTATCACTAGGTCGCCTCTATGCTGACAGCGAAATGGTCGTTCTGCGCGCTTGCGGTGTCAGTCCCTTCCGCATTGCAAAATACCTAACACCTGTAGCACTGGGCACAACGCTTGCGGTGGCCGGCATGGCTTTGCAGCTCGCGCCCGAGGGCTCAGCGCGCGCCCGAATGCTCCTAGATGATCCGCGATCATCAGAAGGACTCGGTCAACTCGTGGAAGGACGCTTTAAAAACAACGCGGTGGTAATTTGGTAACTTACGCCGAACGGGTGACCGATGACGGAGTAATGCACCATGTTTTTGTTGTCGAGCGAGAACCCGGCGTCGGCGAGCAAATTACCGTAACCCAAGCCGAAAGCGGTCAAATCCTGTTCGATGAGGTCTCCGGGCGACGGTATTTGGAGCTGAGTAATGGCACGCGCTATCGAGGGATTGCGGGCGAAGAAGAGCTCGAGGCCCTAAGTTTCTCCACTTTTGGTGAGTTAATACCGGAGACGGCGGGTAGTCTACGAGCCCAGACGCGTGTCGATGCTATCCCAACGCAGAAGCTGTGGCAGAGTGACAACCCTAAGAATATTGCCACGCTCTATTGGCGTATTTCTTTACCAGTTTTGGTGCCAATCGTGACTTTGATTGCGATTGCGCTGAGCAAAACCGATGCGCGACGCGGACGGTACGCCCGATTGGGCCTGGGTCTGGTCATATTTCTCATTTATTTCATCGCGTTAACACAGAGTCGAAGCTACGTGGAGTCAGGGGGCAGCGCACTGGGGTTCGCGGCAACACATGTAATTTTTGCCGTGTTTGCCGCTTTGCTGTTGCAGTGGGAAGCATTGGGTAAGCAGCTTGGTCGACTTTGGGCTATACGGCGTGGCTAAACTCGATCGCTACATTGCGAAGCATGTACTCGGCGCGACCCTGGGCGTTTTGTTGGTGCTGGTGGGCCTTGATGCCCTGAGCGCTTTGATTGACGAAGCTGGCGATATAAATGACAGCTATCAACTAACCCATGTGTTGCAGTACGTTGGCCTCACGCTGCCGCGCCGGCTATATGAGTTTGTTCCCTTTGCCGCGTTAATCGGCGCGTTGATTGGTCTGGGACGCCTTGCGAGTGCCAGCGAACTCGTTGTCGCGCGAGCCGCTGGGGCATCAATGACCGCACTCGCGGTTACGGTGTTAAAGCCTGCAATACTTTTCGCCTTAGCGGGGTTCCTGGTAAGCGAATTCATCACCCCGGTCACCGAGCAGATAGCGATTAGCGAGAGAGCACTCGCGCAGCGCTCCGACAGTAATTTTGTCGGCAGGGGCGGCACCTGGAACAGAGACGGCGATACCTATATCCATGTGGCGGCAGTTCAGCGCGGCGGTTTGATTTTTGGTGTCACCCTGCTCACTTATGGAGAAAACAAAGCGCTGAGCTCGAGTTTACGAGCAGACAGAGGCACATTCATGGGCGACCACTGGTTACTCGAAAACGTTAGGCGCAACACCATTGGTGTCGATCGGATTGAAACCGATAAAGAACACTGCTGCGCTGGGACACGGAGATAACCCCAGAGTTACTGGTGCTTGAGGTTGTCGATAATGAGAGCCTCCTAGTGCGCAATTGTGGTCGTATGCACGGTTTCTCAAAGCACAGGGGTTGAACTCGGCGGACGTCGAGTTGGCATTTTGGCGCAAAGTGTTTCAACCGCTGGCGGCCGGCGGTCTTGTATTGGTGGCGATATCGTTCATTTTTGGTCCGCTACGAGAGGGCAACATGGGGGCGCGCATTTTTGCGGGGGTGATTGTTGGGGTCGTGTTTCGGATCTCGCAGGATTTTTTTGGCCCCGCCAGTCTCCTCTATGGGATACCTGCGATGATAGCTGCTGCAGTCCCCATAGCCTTATGCTGGCTGACAGGCGCTTGGTTATTGTCACGTAGGAGCTGACCGACTAGCGATTATTTTTTGGGATCAACACCAGCTTTGTGCCGGACGCCCAGTCGTGCCATCGACCTCTCTTGACATCCCACAGCGACCACCAGTAGCCAAGTCCACCCAATCCCAGCGATACCGTCGCAACGATACACCGGAGCACACATTGACCATAGGATGGCGCTTGCCCTGAGCTAGTCACCAGTCGAATCCGCCAGGCCTGCATGCCCAGCGTTTGGCCACTTTTACGCCAAAATAGCGTGAAGAAAACTGTGATCACGCAAAACGACGTTAATTGCATTAACCAGCTGGGTATTGTGGGTGAGGCGATGTCGTCCACCGGACCAAATAAAGCAACTAAAATAAAACTGTTTGCCATGAGCAGCGGCGCAACAAGGAACGTGTCATAGACCATAGCAAGTAGATTTCGCCAAAGGCCTGGGTGGGTGTTGAGGTCACTCATTGTTCTATCGGGTCCAACTGCAGATGGCTTATATCGGGGTTAATGGGGTCGATTTGGCGGCTAATAGAGGGTATGAGCGCCCCGGGTTCGGCTAGCGCATAGTCAGGTACGGTGACAGCGGGTGAGGCCGCGCCTTTTGATGGATCGGACATGAGGGCACCTGTTGGAGCGAGCTCCCAAGATGATTGGCTGCCAGCCAATTCGCGCGGTGTCGCCTCGTCAATGCCGTCAGCACCTTCAGAGGCTGGGCTTGCCGCATTAGGGGGTTCATCTGGGTGACGTTCTACCAATACCGCGGCACCAATGCCGGCTAGGGCTTCGCGGTACTTGAGTGCGGTAGCCTTGTCACAACCGGCTTTTACCTGACGCTTGGTACCGTCAAATAACTGCTCCGCGGCCGCATCATCAATGGAAAAAAGGTGGACAAGGCCAGCTAAAACGGAGTCCCGCTGAAACCCGTCTAGCGTGTCGCCTGTGACATAAACATCAAATCTGGGCTCCAAAACATACCTCCTTGAGCGGTACAATAAGGATTGTAGCCGATGCTGGCAGCGCCTTCAGTGGTCAATTGCAGACGCATAGCCCTGTAAGTTTTTAATTTTGCCACATACAACGACGCAAAGCGTGGACACAATGATAGAAACAACATTGAAAGAACGATTACAAGATGCCTTGGCACCAAGTTACCTGGCTGTCACCAACGAGAGCTTTATGCACAATGTCCCGGCTAATGCCGAAACACATTTTAAAGTTGTTGTCGTGAGCTCGGCTTTTGATAACTGCCGTAAAGTGGCAAGGCATCAGCGAATTTACGGACTTGTTGATGACTTATTGGCCGGTGAACTGCATGCCTTGGCACTGCATACCTACACGCCCGAGGAGTGGCAAGCAGCTGAGGGCGCCCCCGATTCACCTATTTGCCGTGGGGTAACGCTACATGAGCACCTGTGACAAGCCCATTATCGTGGCGGCCATGTACAAGTTTGTGACCCTCAATGATTTTCGCGACATGCGTGAGCCTTTATTGAAATTCTGTCTCGACCAGGACGTTAAAGGAACCTTGCTGCTGGCAGAGGAGGGGATCAACGGTACTGTCGCAGGCTCCCGTGAGGGGATAGACGCACTGCTTGCCTACCTACGAGCGGATGCTCGATTGTCAACGCTTAATTGGAAGGAGTCGTACCATGACGAACCACCTTTTTTGCGTATGAAAGTGAAACTTAAGCGTGAAATTGTCACCATGGGGGTGTCGGGAATTGACCCCAATAAGGCGGTGGGAACCTACGTCAAACCCAAAGATTGGAATGCCGTTGTTGATGATCCAGAGGTCGTGTTAATCGATACGCGTAATGATTACGAAGTCGAAATTGGTACCTTTCGCGGTGCCCAAGACCCTAAAACCGTCACATTCAGAGAATTCCCCCAGTGGGTGCGCGACAACCTCGATCCGAGTACCCATAAAAAAGTTGCCATGTTTTGTACCGGCGGCATACGCTGTGAAAAGGCCTCGTCTTTTATGGTTCAAGAGGGTTTTGATACGGTTTACCACCTTGAGGGTGGCGTACTCAAGTACCTGGAGGAGGTGCGGGCGGAGGACAGTCGCTGGGATGGCGAATGCTTTGTTTTTGATACCCGCGTGGCGGTGAATCATAGCTTGGAAAAAGGGCAGTACGATCAGTGTTATGCCTGTCGGCATCCCATTACCGAGGCCGACAAGTGCGAGCCGACTTATCAGCAGGGTATTTCCTGCCCCCGCTGTTTCAATGATCTTACCGAGGATCAAAAGTCGCGTTTTGCCGAGCGTCAAAAGCAAATTGAGTTGGCCCGAGCCCGTGGTGAGCAGCACGTTGGTGCTGAACCGCCCGCAAGACAGCAGGCGTTGGTGAGCTAGGCAGCGCGCCTACGTTTGGTGGTTAAAACCGTGGCTGATGCGTTAGCGGATTAGCCTTGTTGAGAGCGTGCTCATTGCCGGTAACGGTGCCACAAGCAATAGCGTGTCGCTGCGTTGCGCGGAAACGACACCGATCACAGACCAGGTGCCATTGTGTTGCACCAGTGCAGGACCACCCGATACACCGCGTGTAGCGCTGCAATCAGCGCCAATCCATTGCAGCGATCTTCCCAGCGACGGGCAGCGTTGGCTTACCCATAAGCTAGGTGGCCGTTCATCTTGGTTGCTGGGGTAACCGGCCACGTGAAAGCCCGACACATCTAAAGCCTCGGGGTCTACGAGCACGGGCAGTGTCTCCAGCATGGTTGGCTGCTCCTGGTGAGGCAGGGCAGCGGTGACAATTGCCCAATCGGCGCTCATGCTTCCGCCCGTGGCGATAAGGCGGACGTCTACCCAGTTTTCTCCCGCTAGGATACGCGGTGCCCGACTCAGGTCATCATAGTCGTCAAAACAATGCCACGCCGACAGCAGCGTGAGTGGATGGGTGTTGATAACAGTTGCCGAGCAATTTTCTCGGTGGTGGCGTCGGTATCCATTGACTAGCCGGGACGTCGGTACCCGCAGGGGAACGACTGAGTGCTGGAGATGCGCGATTTGGGGTGCATTAAGGACCGGTTCTTGGGCTGATGCCGTGCTTGCTAGTAGGACGCAACACACTATGATTAGGCGGCGAGTCATACTGGCGTCACGCCGTTAGTCTATTGATGCCGTTTAATGCAGCAATACGATAAGCCTCGGCCATCGTGGGGTAATTAAAGGTCGTCGAAATGAAGTAGCGGAGGCTGTTGCCCTCGCCATCCTGTTTCATAATGGCTTGCCCAATATGAATAATTTCGGTGGCTTCGGCGCCGAAGCAATGAATGCCCAAAATTCGCAGTGTCTCCGGGTCAAACAGTATTTTGAGCATACCCGTGGTCTCGCCCGATATCTGCCCGCGGGCGGTTTCTTTAAAATACGCGCGCCCCACTTCAAAGGGAATGCACGCCTCGGTAAGCTCCCGCTCGGTGGCGCCGACCGAGCTTATCTCGGGGATCGTGTAAATACCGGTTGGTACATCGTCAACGTAGCGGGCGCTGTTTTTACCGCGAGAAAAAGCAGCTGCCGAACGTCCTTGATCGTAGGCGGCACTGGCCAGTGACGGCCAACCAATCACATCACCCACAGCAAAAATGTTATCGATCTCGGTTTGATAGCGTTCGTTAACCCCAATTTGCCCACGGTTATCGGCGGTAAGCCCGACGCCTGATAAGTTAAGTCGATCAGTATTGCCCGTGCGGCCATTGCACCAAAGCAAAGCGTCGCCTCTAAGTTTTTTGCCCGATTTCAGATGCAGGACGATTCCATTGTCTGAGGCGTCGACCCGATCATAAATTTCGCGATGACGCACCAGCACACCGTTGTCGCGCAGGTGATAATCCAGGGCTACGGAAATCTCATCATCAAGAAAGCGTAATAAGTGCTCAAAGCTGTTGACCAGCTCAACTTTGATGCCTAGACCACTGAAGATCGAGGCGTACTCACAGCCAATGACACCTGCGCCGTAGATAATGATCTTTCGGGGTGTGCTTTAAGTCAAGAATAGTGTCGCTGTCGTAAATACGCGGGTGCGTAAAATCAACATCGGCGGGTCGGTAGGGGCGCGAGCCAGTTGCTATAACAATGTCCTCGGCTTGCACTCGTAGGGCGCTGCCGTCGTCCTCGGTGACCTCCAGTGTGTGGTGATCAACAAATGCGGCGTTACCTCTGATAAGTGCAATATTGTTGCGCAGGTAAAATTTGCTACGCATTTCTACCTGTTGAGCAATGACGTTATAGGCGGCGGCCAGCGTATGGGGGTAGGGGATTTGCCGGCTTTGGCCGATCTCTCTGTAGAGTGTGCCGCTATTAAAGCGCATGAGTTGAGCCACCACTTCGCGAAGGGCTTTTGATGGGATGGTCCCTTTGTGGGTGCAGGCCCCGCCTACCAGCGTGTTAGCTTCTATAACGGCTACCCGCTCACCGCGTTTTGATGCGTTGAGCGCCGCGCTCTCGCCCGCAGGGCCACTTCCGATGACTAATAAGTCGTAATCAAACGCGTCGTTCACTTTAGTTTCCGAGAGGGGTATCGATTGTCAGCGTTGTGCGCCGTACTTTTGCCGCTGCACAAGTGAGGTCCGTCGTGACAGACGGCTCTCTGGGGGAGTATACACCGCCCTAAAGAAGGGCGGGTGCTTACAGTGAATAGCTGGCGTTGAGCCCAAACATGGTCAGGTCTTCGTTATCTCGACCCTGCAGTGAAGACAAATAGGCGTCAAAATAGAACCGCTCGGTGACTGCGCGTAATCCTGCGCTCAGCACGGTGCCATTGTCGTCATAATCCGCTTGGTCAACTGAAGTGTCCGACTCGTAGTTCACGGCAACATAGGGCGTGAACACATCGCCAGCGTAACCCAGCTCCGCTCCCACACTAAATCGGCCAAGGGAAAGATCGCCTAGGTCTACGGTATCACCCGAGCCAGTGACGTAACTGTCATACGACTCGTTGGTGTAGGTATAGGCGACTTGCCCAGTAAGAGACCAGGCGTCAATGTTCTTGACTGCGGTGAGATCCACACCCAGGCCGTAACGATCCGAGTCGTAATCAGCCACCTGAACTTCCTGTACGCCAAATGCCTGCTCCTCGAGGGTTGTCGACAGCGAGGCCCAGTAACCATTAACGCTGGCAAATAACCAGTCGTTTAGGGCGACACCGGCATAGGCGCCGAACATAAAGCCGTCGGTGTCTTGCTCACCGGCTATGCTATCGATGTCTAGCTCGGATTCTTCATAGCCTGCGAACACGCCTACAACACCACGGGAACCCACGGTCATATCGGCGCCCAACATAAAGTTGATGGACTGGCCGTCAATGTTTTGTCTGTCATTACTGCCAGGCAGGATCGCATCTCTTTCATAACGCGTAGGCGTTAGGTTCAACCAAATATTTCGTGATCCGCCGGTCTCGTCACCCGCAGACAAGCCAGTGGACAGGCTGCCACGGGGCAGGGCCGCCACGGTCGATGCACTGCTAAAGTTGACGAGCAACTGCTTGCCCACCTGGTTTTGGATCATGTTTGGAACAACGCGATTTGCCACACTCAACTGTTGGGTATTGGTGGTCTCGAGAATATCGGTTTGGATTTCGGCGTTGCGTCGAGTCAACGACAACTGCACATCGGTGTTGGTGTAGCTGAGGGTAGGGGTGAGGTAGGCTAGGTTCGAACTGACCGTGGCAAACTCGCCACTTAGACCTCCCTGTGCCGACAGCACCGTGTAATCACGAGCGACCGACCACGCTGCGTCATTACTCAGCGTCATGAGCTCACCACCTTCCAGGGTGGCGGTTCCCGATATAACCAATGTATCGCTAAGACCACTGTCGAGGGCATCGAACACGAGTACGCCACTGGTCGTGTTTACAAAATCACCGTTGATAACGCCGGCAACCAACGAGCCGTTACCGCCAATGGAATATGTGCCCGCATTGCTCACGCTGCCGCTAATGTCAGTGGCAACCAATTGCGCGCCGCTGGCCACCGTCAGGCTATTGGTAGATACGGCATCGTTAAATTGCAGCAGACCACTGACGAGGTTAATTTCAGTCAAATCGACCGCACCATTAACGGTCCAGTTATCGCCTTCGACTACCCCTATCTCAAACCCATCATAGGTCGACGCATCGAGCGTGCCCGACCCCTGAAGCGTTAGCGTGTCGGTTCCGACACCGCCTTCGACCAGACTGCCTGTGCTGGCTGTGCCTGATCCTGAGAGCACCAGCGCGTCATCGCCTTCGCCGAGATCGATGATCCCTGTGACAGAGCCACTCAGTGAGACAGTGTCGTTACCGCCTCCCAGACTGAGCGATCCGACAATAGACCCAGAGTTGCTGATTGAGTCATTGCCCGTGTCGGCGCTGACATTGCCATTAATAGTGCCTTCGTTGAGGATGACGACTTCAGTGAAGGTGTCTGTATTTTGATTGGGGTTGGCGGCAATATCACCGTTGATGGTGCCCGCCTGTTGATTGGTTAGGTTTAACCCTCCCTCAGCAACAAAGATGGCATACTCGCCTGCAGTGATCGTGCCGCTGTTATTTACCACCAGCTCCTCAGAACCGAAGCCTTTAAGTATCGCCAGCCGTGTATGTGAGATTGAACCGGCGTTGTTAACGAGAACGCTAGCGCTTTGTGGTCGGTCAGCGAACACCCCCGAAACAAAAATCGCATATCCGTGTCGTTTAGCGAGTTGTGCTGAATAATGCCGTCATTATTAATGGTTCCCGCATCGGTGGTGATACCTGAACGGCTAAAGCTGACTATTCCATCAGCCGTGTTGGTGAAATTCAGAACTTGATCAGCAATGCCGTTAGAGTAGTGGTGCAAGAACTGCCCGTTGCCACCAGCCAGTTCATCGTCAATTGTAATCGTACCCGTGTTGGTAAAGTTTACGGCGCCCTCAACTTCGATTGCTGCACCACCATTGCCGAAGGCATCGCCGCCAGAAGCAATCAAGGTGCCATTGTTGTCGAAGTTCAGTTGATAGCCCGCAACACCCCCCGTTTGCTGGCCCACAAGGTCCAGCTCGGCGTCTAGCCCCTTAAGGGTGTTGTCAAAGATCTGTGTGCCCCGGATGGTCGCACCTTCGGCATTGAAGATTGTGGTAGTGCCAGTAGGGGCAATGAGTGTGAACTCTTCCAACTCAGGGTCGTAGGTCGCGCTCACGTTAACAATGGCAACGCTATCCTGCTTTCCGCCGATCCCCTCGTCTATGTCGAACCCTGCGTCTATTATGCCGGTGTTAGAAAGTGTTGTGCTCAGCGCACCACCGCCAACGAACGCCGAGTTAATTGAAAGCGCGTCTGTGTCGAATAAAAAAGGCGTCTGCACTTCAATCGTGCCATTGTTAACGATCTCTACGCTATCAAGTCCCCCGTGCCGATGGCAATGTCGCGAAATACGCGAATGGTACCGTTGTTTTCAACGAACAACGATTCTCCTGTACCAATGCCATCGCGTCCGGAGTTACTCACGATGGCGGAACTGCCGTAAGCGCCGCCGAATGTTAGTCCCTCAATGAGACCATTATTAATCACCGTGCCACCATCCCATAGCTCAATAGGCGATGCCTGGCCCGTCGCGCCAACCGTGACTGAGCTGCCGTTTTCCAATTTAATGCTGTCGTAGTCGTCGTCTATGCCGCCGTAGACATAGCCGCGAATGATGCCGTTGATAGTGACATTCCAAACCGAGGTGCCGTCGAAAGAGGTATGGTCAATGGCATCTGCCGAGCCGGTTTCCTCGATAATCAGGTCTCCGCCAACGGGAAATTCACTTTCCGACAAAAAGATGAAGCTGTTGTCGTCGGAGATGGAAATATTAACCGGTGGTTGTGCCTGGGCAGTCTCACTGATAACCGCAATCGGAGGGGCAAGTAAGCAAAGCGCGGCATTCACAGCAACAGCCAGTCGCTTCTTTTGTAGTGTCGATTTTGGCGGAAAATTCATAATGAGGCCCCCTCACAATGTTTTGAGAAATTTGTTTTGTTTAGTCGCCGCACTCAACTGCGGTGCATCAATATTTGCAGGAGATTAAGTCGACATGCAACCGCACCGGATTAATACGTTACCGTCAAGCGATCCATTTCGCTAGGGTTTTGGAACTCCTATGGATTCATCAGACGTTAGCGGGTTTGAATCTGAGCCCCCCATTTTATTTACCCCGTTGATACTTTACTGTGGGGCCATGTGCTTTTTACGCATCTCACATTTCCAGCGCTTTTCTATACCAATCCTGCTGATGATCGTCACGCTTGGTTGTACGGCTTTTTCAGGATCCGAGGGCACAGAGCCGTTGCAGAACTTCCTGCCAAGCTGGACTGTCCAGAAGTACGCCAAGCACAACATGGCCGTCATGTGGGCTGAGTCGCCACATCTTGAGCAAAGCTCAAGCAGACACATCGACAATGCTGGCAGGCCTCCGATTTTAGTGTTCATTGAAGGAGACGGGCGTGCCTGGTCGTCCCGCAGTGTTCGCGCCGCTAACCCTTCACCCACTAAGCCGGTTGCTGCCCAGCTGGCAAACCTTACTGCAGGCAGTAACGCAGCGTTGTATCTCGCCAGACCCTGCCAGTTCTTTGACGATCAAGTATTGGCGGGGCTGACGCAATGCATGCCTAAGCTATGGACCGACGAGCGCTACAGCGCTGAGACCATCGCGCTAATATCCGAGGTGCTCGATGAGGCGATTGGCTCAAGAGGCCAACCGGTTGTTCTGGTGGGATATTCAGGCGGCGGTGTGATTGCCGCGGTGCTGGCAGCCCAGCGTGACGATGTTGTTGGCTTGATTACTGTAGCCGCCAATTTAAGTGTGGATACCTGGACCGCACACCACAGGGTATCACCACTGCGCAGCGACTCACTCCCTACCGACTACGCCGCGCAACTCGGCAAAATTCCCCAGTACCACTTGCTAGGCACCCAAGACACCATTGTTCCCAAAATCGTACACGATGCTTATCTGGCGGCACTCACTGATCTCACACGAGTAAAAACCGTCTACGTGGACGGTTATGATCACAGTTGCTGTTGGCCCGAATCATGGCTTGATCATCTGCATCGAGCACTGGCATATTTTAACGAAAACAGCAAAGGTGTTGGCGTGAACGAGCCTCGAGTGACCACAAGGACAAACCTATGTTTGCACCCCGGCCCGTAAATTTTGTTCACCCATGGCGGCTACTTGTAATTGGGGTGATGATCGTTGGCCTTCTCGTCACACAGGCGGGCGATGGTCATGCCATGCCCAATCGGGCTATTCAAAAAGCGGTACAAAACAACGCCCTACAGGCACTAAAACGCATTCGCCTAGAGCCTCGCGTTGAAGCGCCCGCAGGCCTTGCGCGTATACAAACCGCGAGCCATACGGGTGAGCAGTTGTTGCTGGTGTTTGACGACAAAAAACCCCGCCTATTGGATTTTGCCGAGTCGCGAGTTTGGGACAACTTTGATGCGCTTGACGAACCTATCGTGGCCGGGGCCGTTTATGAGACGGGTACGTTTGTCACACTGTCAGAATCGGGTGCGCTCGATCACTGGGCGCTGCATCAAAGTCGTCAGCCGGTTGCGCATTACCCCATTGAATACGCGTTGGCCGGTAACGAATCGCCAGCACTGTTTCTTGGGCGCGATCAACGGGTGGGGATACTCGCGGCACGCGGCGCACTGAGACTGTATTACCGCGGTAAATTTGTCAGTGAGTTGGCACTGTCGCCCGAGTCGAGCGAGCGGACCATTGCGGTGGATTCAACCGGTGAGTTCATTGCGGCCAAGACCGCCGAGGGCAAACTGACCGTATGGGAAATGGCAACGGGTGTGCCTGTTTCCAGTGTCCCCTTTGCAGAACCCATACGTGTGTTAACAACGGGCGCTGAAGCGGGTCAGGTGTTTACCGCAGGTAATAGTGGTGCGGTTGAATGGAATATGCGTGAGCGGCAAGAAAAACGGCGCTTCGCCTGCCGAACTTCCTGTGAGCTGGAGCAATTACTGTATTTGGAGCAGGATCGCCTATTGGTGGGCCTTAACAACGCCAATGAATCTGTGCAATGGTCGATCGATAAGCCGCGTAAGCAAGCGCGACCGGTCCCTAATCCCACTCTTGTTTTGGGAGAGGGCGCTCCACAATTAGTCAGATCCCCCGTCGGGCCACTGCTACTCACCGCCACCAAAGAAGGTGTGGTCAAGCTTCATAGGTGGGCGGCCGACGACAATGCCAAACCGTTAATGTTGGCATCCTCGCGACATGGTTGGGCCTTAATTGACGACGTGGGTCGTTTTGACGGGTCAGTGTCGGCCCCCAGCCCAGTTACTTGGTTCGATGAATCCCACGAGTTACCACTGAGCGATTTTGCCAATGCTTATCTGGAACCAGGGTTGCTCGCCAAGTGGTTGCTGAGTGAGGACAACGCGTATCTCACCAGCCCGGCGAGTTTGGAAGACGGCATCTTAGTTCCTCCCAAAATTATGCTTAAGGCGTCATTACTGCCGCCTTCAAACGGGCAGCAAATGATCAGCGTTGAGGTTGAGCGAATCGATCAAGGTGCAGGGCTTGGGGAGTTATTGGTTTATCACCAGGGTCTCCAAGTGCCACCCGAGAGTCAAACAGAGGCGCGAGTGAGCGGCGATCAGCAAAAGGCTTGGGACGTTTTTGTGGTGCCAGCGTTGCGCGGTCGCAATAACTTTCGCGCGCGTGTACAAAATGAGGAGGGCATCATTGCCTCGGGGCCGTCATCTATGGCTGACCATACCGCGCCACCAGCGCCTAAGACTTTGCACCTGTTGGGGGTTGCCATTAATGAATACGCCAGTGCAGACGGCGCGCTCGATTTGAATTACGCGGTCCCCGATGCCACGAGCATCGCAGAGGCGATGGAGATTGCCAGGCGGTGAAAATTCGACACGGTTGACGCATCACTGCTGTTGGACGCCCGCGCCACCAAATCGGGAGTGGTTAATGCCATCCGAGGCCTGCGGGAGGCGGCGCGCCGAGGACACGGTGGTGCTGTATTTTGCAACTCACGGCGAGGTTTTTGACGAAATTTTCTATTTGCTGTTGAGGGGACTAGATTTGCCTATCGATACTGGCGAATTGTCGATATTGGCTTATCTATTGGTGAGTTAGCCGATGAAGTGCGGCGTTTAAGTGCAAGGCGGGTTTTTCTTTTACTCGATACCTGTAAGTCGGGCGACGCGGTGCAAATCTTAGCCGATCGGGCAAAAGACCAGCGGGTGTTGCAGATTTTCGGCAGTAATCTTGGGCTCAACCTGATAGCGGCAACCGCCAAGGGTCAAAACGCCCTCGAGGTGAATACCTTGGGCCATGGCGTTTTCACCTATACGTTGCTCGAAGCCCTGGCCGGAGACGCCGATCGTGCTCCCCAAGATGGCACGATTACCGCCACAGAAGTAGGTGGCTTTACCAGCGAAAAGGTGACGGCGATGACCAGTCAAATGGTTTGTTGCCCCAGTCACCCACTGTTTTTTCTCACGGCTACGATTATCCCATTGGAAAACCCACGGGTGTCTTGGGACAAACCGCTCAATAGGCCGCCAGTCGAAAGTAATAAAGTTTTGAAAATTCATCGCGACTGTTGTAATAGTATGTGGTGAGGTTAGGGATTGCGTCGAGGTTTCGATTGTTGTTGGGAATGTCGGAACAAACGGGAGAGTCATCGTTGGAGTTTTTGATGATTCTGACCTGGGGCGTTATTCCCATGATGGTGGCAGTTTGGCTGTATGAAGATGTGCTTCGTGAGTACGTTGCCTTTAATCAGATATTTCTCTCATCGCCATTTTTCTAAAACAAGCACGTGTAGTAACGGTTTGTCAATTCGACGGGTAAAATAAGGAAGAGCAATATGTTGCAAAAAGTGAATGACACAATACCAAGGGATTCATCGCAGTCAAAATGTTCCACGAGGACGTGCGTGGTGACAACGAAAACCTGGGCCGTATGTTGATGCTGGCGCTTGTTCTCATCCCCATTGTTATTCTCATTGCCACCATGGGCAATAAAATTTTATGACGCCGCCAAAGCTCAATGGGACTCGCTGACAGGCGCAGCCGGAACAGGGGCTGAACGGTACGGGCATTTCGCCCTAACGGGCCCCGGTTCAGCCCGCTCCACAGCGTTGTGTTAGCCGCGGCCGTTTTTGCGTGCTCGGTTGCGGCTGTGTTTGATGTGTGGTCGCGGCGTATTCCCAACGGCCTGACTTATACAACACTTTTGCTGGCGCTACTCGCCGCTTTTGTTAAGGTGGCGAGGAGACTGCTTGTCCACCACGCTCTGGGCATCCTAGTCGCGGTACCTTTTTGATCTGTTTCTATTTGGGGTTGTTTGGTGGAGGGGACGTAAAGTTGATGGCCGCTGTAGGCGCCTTTGCGGGCCCTTTCTACGGAATCAACATTGCCATTGGTTCGCTTTTTAGTGGGTGGTTTGCGCTGCGATTATTTTGCTCTGGCAAGGCAGGCTGTGGACGAGTCTTGTGCGGGAAACGCCCATTGGCGCAGGGGCAAGCTGGCGCGGATACCCCAAAAGACCTCCTTCCCTTCGCCACCGCGATAGCGGCGGCTACTCTGGGGTGGTTTTTGTACAGCCCGACGAGCGGCGCCTAGCGTGCTTGGGGGTTTGTACACGGCTTTCGGGACAGCCCTATGGCGATTATCTCGCGTCCCTTGAGCTGTTTACCGCGCGAGTATTGCGCTGTGTGTCCTGGTAGTAGCATTTGCGGTGTGGATTGCCTGTAAAACAGCGCCGCAACTCCAATACAGCGCCTGCTTCAGATAGCTCGGGAATAGCCTCGCTCGAGTTTTTGATGGTTTTCATTCCGCTACTCATTATTGTTCTTGCGCTCATTCAAATCAGCCTGATGATCAATGCGCAGCTCCACGTGGGCTATGCGGCGTTTGCGGCGGGCGCAGTGCCAGCACAGTTATCTTTGAGAAAACGGACGCCGAAGAGGAGGCTATTCTGCCAACGCCAGCGACGAGGTAGTAGCAAAGTGGGTACGTATCAAGCGGGCAACGGTGCCTGCCTTGCTTCCCATTTCACCCGGAGGGATGGGCGATGCGGCGAAAGCCTATGCCGCTTTCGAAGCCGGTGCGGTTGTTGATGGCGGAAGTTTTGGCGGTATTTCTTTCGACAGTGTCCCGGCATCGCTAGCAGGGCAGCTTGGCCCCATGGTGATCCATCGAGGCAGTGCCTTCTACACACTAACACGACGCGCCGTCGTCGCGGTGCTGTAAAAGCGCTTTATACAGATTTGGCGACCGAGGTCTGGGTGAACGGCAGAAATGCTGACGGAGAAAGAAAGAAGGAGGCGAGTCAGCAGAACCCTTCGATTTGTCGGATGCGGATACGTTAACGATTGATGTGACCTATCAGTTTTGGCTCAATGTACCTTATGCAGGGCGAGCCATGAAGACGGCAATGGATTGGGAATTTGCATTGCTATCGCCCTTCCTAGTGCCCACAACGCAATTATCCGAAACCGTTGTCGTTTCTGCTTGGCGAAAACGTAAGGCCTTCTGATGCTACGACGCTTACACACCGATACCCGCGCGCAGGTGTCCTTTTTGGGCCTCGTGGGCGCGTTTGCGCTCATTGGTATGTTGGCAATGATTATGAATACCGGTGATGTGTTGCGCCATCGCATGGCATGCAGTCAACCGCCGACGTTACAGCAATATCGGCAGCCACGTGGACGGCCCGTGGCATGAATACCGTGGCGATGATTAATGTGCTCAACACCAAACTGCTCAGCATGACCGTGATCACCAATGCAGCCCAAAAAACGGTGGAGGTGTTGATCCCCATAGCAAAGGGTCAAAGTATTGCCTTTGCTGCGTGCTCGGGTGTACCCATTGTCGGCGCTTTTTGTATCGCCATGAAAGTCGTTGTCGATATTCAATTGGGTGTGTTGCAGAGCGTGTTAAAGCCGGTATTGACGACCTTGAAAAATAGCGTCACCGCCTGTCCCAAGGTGGCTTGGAAGGTGATGGAGGGACTCAGCAAGGCTGCCGAGGTCATTGCCGTTAGTTTTCCGAAAATCGGCTGTGCCGAGGGCATGTCGATAGCCAACATCAATGGCGCTACCAGTGGCTTTGTGGTTGAGGGATCGGCCCTGAGCCTCGGCTCGGACAATCTCAGCGAATTTGCGCGACTTCCCGTTAGTAAGGATGACGCAGCACTGAACGACTTTTGTGGTCCTATGTTATCCGGTGGTAAGGGCTTTGAATTGCAGGGGTATCCAGAGGGGTCGGGCCTACCAAGCACGGTAAATCCCTTTGGGACACGGCTTGGTATGCGTTTGTTAATTTATTTGCGCACCCGATTTTTTATGGGTTTTATCGTACTGAGCTGACTTGGATGCAGTGTGGCGTTGAGGACGATGAAGAGAGCGGACAGCGAGTCGATTTTTATCACTTGGATGATTGCCGACAACATGAAGCGACCGCCAAATGGACGCGTTACAGTGATCGCACCGACTGGTCAGATCACAATCATTGGCGCCCCGAGGATTTTATCGCCTGGGTGCCGAATGGGGGTGGAGGCGGGGGCCTGAGTCCGGCAGAGCGGGCCGGTTTTGGTGGGCTAGAGGATTTGTCTGGTGAATCGATATCGATCCCGGCGGCGCCATTAACCACCGGCCCCGCGGTCGGGGCGTGGACGCGCTTACGGGTCAGTCGCGCGCCGGCACCTACAACCGAGACTGCACCAGTTCGTCGAGCAGCGGCTATCCTCGAATAGGCGGTTACAACCTTAAAAACAACCCTGACTATATGCACTTTGAAGTTGACGAGAGCGGCTTTCATTCCCGTGCTGCCACGGATCGTCGCGAGGCAACGGCACGTATTTCCTGAAAGTGAGTACAGAAACCCAGTATTGGGGCGATGTGCCCATCGATGACGACGGCGATGGTGTGGAGGACCACACCGTGGAGCGAATTTATAGCGAGTTGAGATGGAATTTGCCTGCCGCTGTTCCAGCGGTGTGCCTGCATCAGAACGACCCCTACTTGAGTCCAGAGTATCAATACGTACTGGATATTTTCACTCACCAGCGCCGGACAAAAAACCCTCGAGGGTGAAGAGCTCGATGACTACCTCGAAGAGGAATATGGGGCGGATATGTCCCAGGGTGGCAGCCATGGTGGCGGTCAATGTGGAACCTATCCCAAGCCGCACTTAATGGTAGATGCCGACAGTACCCCTGACAAACTGCGGTATTTCAGTGTGGCCATTAAACGCTTGGGCCCGATGAGATCTTGGAGTCGGTACTTTGACCAAACTCCAACCGTTTTATCGCGTTCTCCCAGGCGCAAGTCTACAACGAGCTATCTGCCGACACATTCACACAGGATTGGCGGGTTCGTCTAGAGCGCGCAACCTTACTCAACGCTGCCTTGGAGCGCGCGGGTGAACTTGGCTTGGGCCCAATAGCCGGTGCCGCCGGCGAAATCATCGATACGGTGAACAACCACTGATGAAAACGGTCCTTGCTACAGTCTGCCGCGCTAAAAACTGCGAACAAGGCAATGCCTCATTGGAGGCGCTACCGATTATTTTTTTCCTCATCCTGCCCTTGTTCTCGCTGGTCTTTACCATGGGGTACCTCAATTTAAGGCACCAAAAAGCCCAAAGTGCTTTAAAACTCGGGGTGGACAAGTTAATTATCGACCGCGACGAGGGCACCGCTGCCGCCATCGGCGCTGACGTCAGAGGTAAATCAACACTTTTTCCCGGATCCGGCCGATAACGCAACCATTGAACTCAATGACCAAACACTCCGTTACAACGCCACTGGACCGAACACTGACCAGAGCACTGTCGATACCATCAATAACTTCATGGCAGGGCTGGCAGGACGCTCCCATGTGGGCATTGATGTTGCGCTGAGAGACACCATGGGTAACTTTGCCGACAGCAATATCCGCCGTAAACTCAGCTTGGGGGTGGGCCCTACACCTTTTGCGAGCTCGAAAATCGTGACTTCAACCCCTAGAAGCCGAAAACGCCAGTGACATGGTCTCGGGCGCCTTATTCAGCTTTATCGGCGGTGCGGGCTATGTATTGGCACCCTTTGGCGGATTGCCACCGGGAACAACAAGTGTCAGTAACCATGCGCACTATTGGCCGTTTGGTGGCCCGTCTTGTGGCAACGTGCTTGCTGGTTTTACTGGTGATGGTGGTATTCGTTAACACCCCCTTTCTTTTCATCGGATAACACACTTACTACCCCCGCCTTAGCACTGAATCCACCGTTAGCAACCGCACGGCCTATGCCCACCCTCGACAGCAGTGAAGACACACGTTGCTATCAGGTTATTTATTTGGACCTACCAGTGATGCGCAGATTCATGCAAGAGTATGAATTGGAAGGTCCTTGTGAGGAAGCAGGTTTGCGCTTAAAGGCCAAGCTGTGGATAGCCGCGTTTATTGCCGGGCTCCAGACTGCAGCTGACGTATCGCTGGTCATGTGGGTGGATGGCGCCCAATCAACGCCGATTGTCACTACTACGACTACCGACTACAGTCAGTCAAGCGGCAACTGGTAAGGTCGTCGCCTCCGCTATTCGCATGGGACCCGGTGTCCACATCGGAGTGAGTGGTGTTGAGCAAGCCTCAAAGATTATTCCGAGTCTTGGGTTGCCGTACGCCTTTGAGGAGCGCATGAATCTGACGCTCGGGAACTGGGCAGTCGAGGAATATCATCTCACCGAGGGATGGCACGTTTTACGTGACATACAGTCGGCGCTTTTAGCGCGCGG
>JAYQIT010000016.1:0-50403 GCA_038141785.1 Luminiphilus sp.
GTATGTTGGCCTTAGTTGCAACAAAGACACGGCTTGTGTTCCTACATTAATAGAATTTACTTAGATCCCATACCCTTATACAGGCCAGCTACCTGCGCTTCATAGCCGTTGAATTTGCGTGGCAATACGATTGATTAAACAACGACGACGGCAGGCGCCGCTCAAATCGCTGCGACCAGCGAGGGTGATCTACCTCGGGGTTTACGTTGCCGCAGAACCCATATTCTTGAGGTGCCAGTTCCTGCCACGACGTGCGCGGCTGCTTGTCAACCAACTCAATTGACACAATGGACTTGATGCTCTTAAAGCCGTATTTCCATGGCACGAAAAGCCTGAGCGGCGCACCACTCTGGTTGGGCAATACTTTGCCATACATGCCAACCGTCATTAGCGTAAGCGGATGCATGGCCTCATCGAGACGCAGCCCCTCGCGATACGGCCAGTCGATAATGGAGGTAAAAGATCGCGTCCCGCGCATTTCACTGCGGCGGTACGCGGTTTTAAAGGCCACATACTTTGCGTCGCTGGTGGGCTCAAAGCGCTTGAGCAACTCGGCAAGAGGAAAGCCAATCCAGGGTACCACCATCGACCACGCCTCAACGCAGCGAAAGCGATAAACGCGCTCCTCTAAATCAAATCCTCCCAATAAATCCTCAAGATGCAAGGTACGGCCGGCCACATGCCGGTCACCTCAATAGACCACGGGTCAGTGGTTAATGCAGATGCATACTGGCGGGATCGCCTTTATCGGTACCAAACTCATAAAAATTGTTGTACTGAGAGGCCGCCTCATACGGGGTGAGTGGCTCGTCAGTCGTGCAGCCGTCGCAGGCACTCGGCGATGCTGAGAGTGCGCGGGGCATGGCTTGAACTAACGGCGAAACCGCACCGCCTACAGCACCAGCGGCGGCAAGCGCCATAAACTCTCGACGCTTTAACCAAAGCGACTCCGGGCGTGATCTCCGAGGAGGGATGGCGGGCCAGTCAGTCTTTTTACGCTTTACTTTATTAGCGGTCATGATGATTTGCGTCGTCCATATCTAGGGGTGCATTAATAGTCGCCGTGCTTTTGGGTTTGACCACGTTACGTTGCAAATGTTGCAACGGGCCTGATACCGCATAGACAAAAAACAGACACCACAGGACCAACGGCGGGTCGAGGGCCACTAAACCGACCACTGCAATCAGTAACAAAATGCGCGCAAACGGCACTTTAGCGTCAGCCGATACCCTTGAAACTGTAGTACTGAAAGCGCGAGATCATTAGAAAACCGAGCAGCATTAACAACAGCGCATGCACCCAAGAAAACGGTACTGCTTGCGCAAGCTGGTGTTGATGCCCCAGCCATACACTACCCGCAGCAACAGCAGCCGCTGCAGGACTTGCAGGTGACCATTAAAGTAACTTTCGTCGGTTGAGCCAATCTGCGTGTTAAAGCGCGCCAAGCGAAGAGCCGCACAAGCCGTAGAGAACGCCGCCACCCAACCAAGCTTGCCGTCGGCAAGCGCCGGATAAACATGAGTAACGCCAGGCAACACCAAAGGACACCATATCCGACAACGACGCGCTATCGTACTCGGCACCAAAGGCACTGGTAGTATTGATGGAAGTCTTGCTACACGGCCATCGAGCCCGTCAAAAACCATGGCCACAAAAATAGCACCGCACCCGCGTAGAAATCGCCTTTCATGCCAGCAATAACAGCGTAAAGCCCGCAAATAACGCCCCGGTGGTGAACAGGTTGGGCAGTAGATAAATGCCTTTGGGGCCGCGCCGACTCCAAGCTTTCAACAGCGGCATCATCTTCCTCGTAGTCGCCCACCAGTGAGGTAATAGAATCTTCTATTTGCTCGGCGGCACGCTCGAACTCGTCGTCATCGTGCGCTTTGGGGTCTGGGGTCGGGGCCATAAGACCATCCTATACGTTGTGTCAGACACCAACTTTACCAGCTGCGGGACAGAGAATCTCCCGGCATGAATAAAGCATCTCGCAAACGCAGATTTTTTGGCGCTGTAGCGGTATACTGCGCGCCGTTTTAATAGGTGGCAGATGTTGACCGGGCCCGCCACACCCGAGCAACACATGCCAACGCGCGACCGCGAAGCCTTGTATCATTTTTCAACTAGCCAAAGCAGCAATTCAGGAGACCACGGTGAGCAATTACTCGGCTACCCTGCTCCCGCATTCAATTGCAGGAACTCGGCGCGTTGATTCATGGACCCCTCTGAATTCAGTGACGGTGTCGACGTACTCAAGGGCAAGCAGATTGTCATCATTGGTTGTGGCGCCTGGTGGCCCCAACCAAGGCCTGAACTTACGCGACAGTGGCCTCAACGTAGCTTATGCCCGCGCCAGGAAGCGATTGATGAAAAGCGCGCTTCCTGGCAAAGCGCGCTACCGACAACGGCTTCAAAGTGGGCACCTACGAAGAAATGATTCCCACCGCCGACGTGGTGATGAATCTCACCCCGACAAGCAGCACACCAGCGTGGTCAACGCGGTTATGCCGCTGATGAAAGAGGGCGCCTGCCTCGACTATGCCCACGGCTTTAATTCTTAGTAGAAGAAGGCATGCAGGTTCGCAAAAGATATTACCGCCGTGATGATGTGCCCCAAGTGCCCCGGAACAGAGGTTCGAGAAGAATACCTGCGCGGCTTTGGTGTGCCCACTGATTGCGGTTCACCGCGAGAATGACCCCAACGGCAATGGCATGGCAATTGCCAAGCCTTGGCGGCTGGCACCGGTGGCGATCGTGCGGGCGTACTCGAATCGTCTCCCATCGCCGAGGTCAAGTCGGATCAATGGGCGAGCAAACCATTCTCTGCGGCATGCTGCAGACGGGGTTCATTGCTGTGCTTTGACCGCATGGTTGAATTGGGCGTCGATGCCGGTTACGCCGCCAAACTCATCCAATACGGTTGGGAGACAGTGACCGAGGGGCTCAAGCAGGGCGGCATCACCAACATGATGGATCGCCTCTAACCCCGCCAAACTACGCGCCTTTGAGCTTGCCGAAGAAATGAAGCTCATCTTTGCGACCGCTGTTTGAAAACACCAAGACGACATCATGTCAGGTGAATTCTCACGCACCATGATGATCGGACTGGGGCAATGATGACGCCAATTTGCTGAAATGGCGCGCTGAAACCAACGAGACTGCGTTTGAAAAGCAGCCCTCACCGATGGAGCCCATTGATGAGCAGAATACTACGATAAAGGCATCCTTATGATTGCCATGGTCAAGGCGGGCGTCGAACTCGCTTACGAGACCATGGTATCGGCAGGCATCATTGAAGAGTCAGCCTAAGCCACGAGTCACTCCCGAAACCCGCTTATCGCCAACACCATTGCTCGTAAAAAACTCTACGAGATGAATGTGGTGATTTCGGATACCGCGGAATATGGCTGCTATTTATTCGATCAGGCAGCACGCCCGCTGCTCAAAGATTTTGTAGCAGGTCTTGGCCTCGACGCCATTGGCGAGGGCATAAGCGGTAGCAATGCCGTTGACAACCGCACCCTCATTGAAGTCAATGATGCTATCATAATCACACGGTGGAGATTGTTGGCGAGGAACTGCGCAGTTACATGACGGGCATAAGCCATTTCGTCCGGGGCAGTAACACCGCTACTTACGCCGCACTACGATGCAACTAAAGGCGCTCAATGGAGCGCCTTTTTTTGTGCCTTCCGATTTTTGCGAGCTAGCCGTGCGACGTCTGTGTTACTCGTCGAATATCGACAATACGTTTTCCGGGCGGCCGTCCGATGGCTGCTTTGTCACCCACCACTACAATGGGCGTTCAATAAGCACCGGGTGGTTAACCTTGGCATCAATAACCGCCGCATCATTGGTGTCGGGGGTAATGTTAAAGCGCCTTGAACTCTGCCTCCTTGCGTCGCAAGAGCTCATAAGGGCTAATACCTAGAGCCGCAATAATCCCCGCAAGCGATGCAGCGCTGGGCGGCGTCTCCAAGTACTTAACAACCGTGCACGCAATACCGCGCTCTTCAAGCAGCGCCAGCGTCTGGCGCGACTTGGAACAGCGTGGATTGTGATAAATAGTGCACTCGGTCATGGCGCAAGAATCTTTTCGCCACGCGCCATACCGGCCACTCCCGAGCGCACCACTTCCATCACCTCGGTTTCACCCAATGCAGTCACAAATGAATCCAGCTTCTCGGTGGGTCCGGTAAGCTGAATCACATAGGTATTGGGCCCAACGTCGATAATTTGACCGCGGAAAATATCGGTGGTGCGCTTTACTTCATCCCGTTGAGCACCTACTGCGCGCACTTTAACCAGCAACAAATCGCGCTCGACGTGGGCGCCCTCGCTCAAGTCCACCACCTTTACCACATCAATTAACTTATTGAGGTGCTTGGTAATTTGCTCAATCTTCAGATCGTCGCCTCGAGTCGTCAGTGTGAGGCGTGATAGTGATTCGTCTTCGGTTGGGGCCACATTGAGGGTTTCAATGTTATAGCCGCGCTGCGAGAACAGCCCTACCACCCGAGACAAGGCACCGGGCTCGTTTTCCAGCAATACAGATAATATACGGCGCATCTTAGGTTCTCTCCGTTTTGCTGAGATACATGTCTTTCATGGCGCCATTGGGGGCAACGTGCATGGGGTACATGCTCATGGGGCTCCACGAAGATATCCAGAAATACCGCGCGATCCTTAAGGCTAAAGGCTTCTTTCATGGCCCCCTCTAAGTCGCCCTTGTCGCGCAACGCTGAATACCTACATGTCCGTAGGCCTCTGCCAGCTTCACAAAATCGGGTAACGAAGCCGCGTAATGACTCTCGGAGTAACGGCCTTCGTACTGCATGTCTTGCCATTGCTTGACCATGCCCAGGTAGTTATTTCGCAGGCTAATAATTTTTACCGGCAAGCCGTACTGCGACAGTGTAGATAGCTCCTGAATATTCATTTGAATACTGCCTTCGCCAGTGACGCAGGCGACATCGGCGTCGGGAAACGCAAGCTTAATACCCATAGCTGCAGGCAAACCAAAGCCCATGGTGCCCAGCCCACCCGAGTTAATCCAACGCCGAGGTAGGTCATATTTATAGTACTGGGCAGCAAACATTTGGTGCTGACCAACATCAGAGGTTATATAGGCATCGCCATTAGTCACCTCGTACAGGCACTTAATGGCATCTTGAGGCATGACCAGATCGCTCTCGCCGTAGCGTCGACCAGTCCACAGGCCATGGGCATCGCGCCAACTGTTAATTTGCTTCCACCAATCGTCGAGTGCGTTGGCGTCTGGCACAACCCTGTCGGAGCTCTGTATTTGCGCCTCAATCTGCGCAGTGAGCTCGGTGAGTACCGAATCTACCGGGCCCACAATGGGGATATCAACCGGCACAATCTTGGCAATCGATGCAGGATCTACATCGATATGAATAATTTTTGCACCCGGGCAAAACTTACTCACGGTATTGGTGACGCGATCATCAAACCGCGCACCCACCGCCAGAATGACGTCACTGTGATGCATGGCCATATTGGCCTCATAAAACCCATGCATGCCTAGCATGCCCAAGAACTGCGGGTCGGAGCCGGGATAGGCACCTAAGCCCATGAGCGTGTTGGTTACCGGGTAATTGAGTGAACGCGCAAGCTTAGTGAGGAGCTCTGAGCCATTGCCCTGAACCACGCCGCCACCACTATAAATAACGGGGCGCTTGGCGCTAAGCAACAAACGAGCTGCCTTCCTTATCTGTCCCGTGTGGCCCTTTTGCGAAGGCTGGTAAGAGCGCAGAGTAACCGACTCGGGGTAGTGGTATTCAAATTTATGCTCGGGGTGCGTCAAATCCTTGGGGATATCGACGACCACAGGGCCAGGGCGGCCGCTGCTGGCTATGTAAAACGCCTTCTTGATAATAGAGGGAATATCTTCGGTTCGCTGCACCATGAAGCTGTGCTTCACAATGGGACGGGAGATACCCACCATATCGGTTTCTTGGAAGGCATCTTCGCCAATTAAATGACTTTGCACCTGGCCCGACAATACAACCATGGGGATTGAATCCATGTAGGCTGTTGCAATACCGGTAATGGCGTTGGTTGCGCCGGGCCCGGAGGTGACCAGCACCACCCCGGGTTTTCCGGTGGCGCGCGCATAACCGTCGGCCGCATGGGTGGCCGCTTGCTCATGGCGCACTAAAATGTGGGGGACCGCGTCAGCCTTAAATAGGGCATCGTATATGTGAAGGGCAGCGCCTCCCGGATAACCGAAGACGTACTCTACCCCCTCATCTTCGAGGGCGCGGACGATCATCTCGCCGCCAGATAGCATTTCCATAACTCGCTTCTCACCAGTGGGTGTGAACATTGAGGCGCGAGCAGAATGCCGTGGGGTACTGCTCTATCGCCGCCGTCTGTCGCACGAACCACTGGCCGGATCGCTCCGGACTACCACGCCGGCACATCGATCACGAAACCCGTGTATCGGTCGGCCTGCGGGGTAGCGCAGTGTCGAGCCCGAGATGCACCCAAGGTGCACATTACGGAACCCGCAAACAGCCCGCACAACTATCCCGTTGTGGGGGTGGGCCAGAGGATGAGGGTACTCACCAATAGCCGTTGCCGTTCGCGTGACGGGCGCAATTGTGGAGAGAGCACACCGGCACTGTCAAGTTATGATTAACATTCATTGCCATTGAGCTTGCTCAAAACTTGGGCTCACGTTAGCGTTGGATAGGGGCAAATTGCCCACAAACGCCACCAACAAGGCCGACCACAAAACTAATGATGGCGAGCAAAAGGGGCTATCAACAAAAAAGACAACTAATAAAAAGACTATTGATAAAAAGCGGCTATTACCGCTATTTACCAAAGGGCATTCAGTTAACGGTGCCTCCTAATGAAAACAAGCGCGAGACAACACAGCGATGACAGCGACGCAAATTGTGCAGCACAACAATCAAACCCTGCTATGCCAGCCATGAAGATGGCAAAGGCAGCGTTCCGTATGGCCCGGCTTTTGTCGCTCGCGCCTTGTTGCTGGGCCTAGCCATTGGCTGGTGCCCTCACCTTGCCTTTGGTACAGAAATCTATCGATGGCAGGATGAACAGGGTAACCCGGTTATCAGCGATCGCCGGCCAGCGCCGGGCATCCCCTTCACCACCTTAGACCCTACACGCTTGGGCATTGCACCGGGCAAGCGCCCAGCCGCAACCGACAATCCTCAGCAGCCCTACCGCGTGCTGAGACGGCTGCAACTGCCACACCAGCCCCAGCTAAACGCACAAACAAACCCGATAACACGCAAGCTTTCTGCACCCGCATTGCCACCAGCATCAGTAAACTAGAAAGCCTGCCGCGCATTAGCGTGCGCGAGCCCAATGGCTCCACGCGTTTTTTGAGCGATGTCGAACGGGAGGTAAAACTAGCCGAGGCCATAAAACGTCGAGACGAGCAGTGCCGCTAAGCAGTTCCGCTAACGCTATGCAGCTTCGCTAATAAGCTAATAATAAATAGTGCCGATCGGTCGCTATCGCCGGTGTATACTCTGTTGGGTACGGCACCAGGCACACAGGAGTAACACCATGGGCAAGCTTACAACACGGCGCGTGACCATGAGAGAGCGAGGCTTCACGCTCATTGAACTCATGATCGCGGTGGTCATTGTCGCCATTTTGCTGAGCGTGGCCGTGCCGGCCTATCAAGATTCCATTCGCAAAGGCCGACGCACCGATGCGCGCAACGCACTGATGGCCGCTCAATTGGTTCAAGAGAAATATCGCGGTAACAACGCCACCTACGGCACAACAGCGCAAACTGGCCTTGCCACCACCTCAGAGAAGGCGGCTACTACACCATTGCGGTGGTCAACCCCACTGCCACCAGTTACACCGTCACCGCCACGCCAGTGGCCGGCAAATCTCAGGAAGGCGACAGCTGCGGCACTTTTGCTGTTGGTCAATCAGGGCCCGATACGTCGGGTAGTTATGCGGGGAGTGATTGCTGGTAGCCGGGACACCTACTTAGAATTGACCCCGGCACCTACCTTTACTTGATCTAGCCGCCTAATACCTGCTCTGACCCGCCATCAGAGAATTGCCTGGGACCCAAATAATCAACACGCTTATGGGGGAGGACAGCTGCCACTATTTTTGCGGTGATCAGCTCAACGGTTTGCGACGGTGAGCCCGGTCAAAACCACCGAACTAGGCGTTGGTCCTGAGCAGATAGTCGTATTACCCGAACCACCACCTACAGACACCGAGATAGACGCCGTAATCGAGGACTCCGAAGTCGTTCGCGTACAGGAATAATCACCCGCACTATTATTTCTAGCACAGCTGGAGATGCTGCCAGGCGTAAAAGTAATTGCCACCGAGTATTTGTCTCCGCCGCCGTCATAGTGGGTTTGATCCACAGTGATAGTCGCGTCCCAATCCTGCGCAACGGCCTCAGCAACACTGCTTACCTGACACGCACCGGTGATAGTGCCGGTCGTGTAAGTGCTGCCCGACAATGAGCCCCCACAACCGCTCACCGAACTTATGGTGTATCCCGAATCGGCCGACACCGTAAAGCTTGTGGTTGCACCATAAGCTACTGTTTGAGTGGTGGGTGAGATGCTACTGCCAGTGCCAGCACTGGTGGTAATGCCGTAAGAAATAGGCGTAGCTGTCGCGGTCACCGTACAGTCGGCCGTAATAGTGCCAGTTGTGTAGGTATTGCCTGACAACGAGCCGTTGCAACCGCTGGCACTTAGGTTCTGGTAGCCCGTAGTAAGACCCAATGTAAAGGGCGCGCAGCGGTTCCCGAGCCGGGGTCTGTACCCGGAGAAATAGTGGTACCCGTCTCCGCCACCGGCGTTACGGTATAGTCGGTCACCACCTGGCACTCATTGGAATTGTCATCAATGCCTTCACAGACATCCTGCCAGTCATAGACGCCATCGCCGTCCGTGTCGGTGGTATCGAGGGTGGCCGTAGACGATACCGTGCATTTACTCACCACCGTACCCGTGGTATAGGTTGAGCCCGCTAAGGATCCATTGCAGCCAGAGACCGCCAGCCCGTAGTAACCCGATTGCAGATTCACCTCAAAGGCAACACTCGAGCCATACAGCACATCTTGGGCCGAAGGCGAAATCACCGTACCCGTACACGCATAGGTGGATACCGTAATTTGCGGCACGTTAGACACCAGGTCAGCCAGCCCCAGGTACTTATCATCGTCGGGCACCGATGAGCTTAAGGTGAAAGACCGGGTCTTGTTGTCGGCGTCTAAATACGGATCAGTCCAAACAACCTGCGAACTAAAGGTATCGGCACCATCATTGTCCTGCACTGAGACACCGGTAATGGTAAAGGTGGTAGCCGGCGAGCTCATCTGCATAGTGTTAGCGGTGCTAACAATGGTAGCCTGATCGGGATTAAAGCGCGCAATCTCCATGACCGAGACATTGCGGTTTATCGCCTGCGTACGATTAGAGGAATCATTGACCGTGGGGAGCCAGTCGCCCATTAACACCGCTGTACCAGTGACGACAAAGGCAAGGATGAGGGCGCCTATGAGTACCTCTACCATGCCAACGCCACGTTGCTGGTTGTAACCGCGCACCCCATCTGACATCAGTTCACCTCCAGGTCTATCCAGGTACCGGCCAGACCCGAGTACCCCAAGGAGGGAAATTGTTGGGATCGACATCGGCAGCATCCGCCGAAATCACCTCAAAGTTTGCATTGAGGCTATCCGTCTCGCCGTTGAGGATAACCGAGCCAATCACCTTAAACCCACCCATACCCTTAAGATCACACTCCCACGACGTATCGGATGGATTGGTTGCGCTCTCGATATAAAGAATGCCAACAAAGGTGTAGTTGCCGCTTAGCGAGGGGCAACCCTGAACCACCACTATCGCGGGCTCCGCTGGAGTACCCCACGAATTAACCGAGGAACCCGGGTTCTTGGTTTGGAACTCAGCACCGCTGGTAAAAGATGGCATCACAAACGTGTCGGGAGCCGCGTTACTGTTGGGCATGCTACCAGCCTGGTAAACATAAACACCAAGACCGGCGTATTCTCCCGCCGCGTAAGCGGCATAAAAATCTGACCGATCAATATCAAAAATCCGCGACCACTGATCACCCACAGAATGGGTGTCAGCAATCACACCTTCACCGTTTTGATTGTTGAGCGTCCCAAAGTTGGTTGTCGTGCAACTCGATGACTGCGACAAGGTAATACCGGTATTGGGGGGCACACCGTTGGGATCGGCGTGAATATCCGGGTTACCTGTAATCGACCCTTGCAAACAGTCCACCGCGAGGGGCACATCGGCACTGTTATCAAAAGTCAGTTTTTCCTCTTTCACCCACTCAGATACCACCGCGCTGCTACCCGCGCCATTTGAGGCTTTGCCGAAGATCCGCACGTACTCGCCCGACACCTGAAACCCAAAGCTAGTGGCATAGCTACGTGTAATCGTCTGCCCACCGTTGGCTACATCAAACTCTACAGCGGTGCCCGCTTGAGTGACGGGCCAAACAACCGTTGCTGGGTCATTGGGGGTCTCCAGCCAAACCCTGGCTTGGGCTACCGCCGCCTCTGCCGCCAAGGACGCCTCGGCGGCAAAATGGGTATTACTGGTGAGTCGAACCGAGTCCACGGTAGTAGAGGTAATGCTGCGGGCGGCAATCAAGGTGAGTGCCGAGATAATGGCAACAGCCGCAACGGTGTACACCCCACCCTGGCGGCGCATACTCGGCGAATGACTACCCTGCCTGCCTGAGCGATGATTCATTAGTAAACCCTCGCAATAATCACGTCGTTTCGTGGCGCGGCAAACATTTCACCAAAAATCTGTCCATCGGGCTGGGTGCCGTCTGCGGCGGGAACACACAAGCCGTCGATGGTGCTGTCGGGGTAGGCACAAATGCTTACCTTGTAGAGGCGCTCAATGCGACAAGAAATAGTATCGCCACAGTCTGTTGCAGTGTCGGTTTCGCAATCGGTGCCTGACGTTCCCAAAATACAACCCGTATCAGCATCGAGATACCGCTCGGCGTGGAGCGCAGCGGTAAATACGTCCACATATAACTCGCTGAGGCGCGTAACCGCACTCCAGGCAGAATTAACGCCCGATGCCGTACACGATGAATCAAGGGGTGGCGGGGAGATAAATTGCGTCGGGTGAATGGTGGCAACCGCTTCCATCACGCCGCTCGACAAACGAAATCCATAACGGTGATGGAGGGGGATCACAGTGCCAACCGAGGTGTTGCCACTGCCGTCATCGCATAAACTAAAGCGATTGGCGTCGCCCGCAAGGCAGCTGTAATCCGTGGCGTAGGTGTAAAGAATACAGCCGGCGGTACTTACATCGACCGCGGGAAACGCACCTTCGTCACCGCTTACACCCGCACTGCCAGTGGTACTTTGTAAATACAGACTCAAGTCTGTGGGTGTGCCACGGTACCCAGCACGCTTAAGATCGCGATTTAACGTCCACAAAATAGCGTTAATGCGCTCGCTGGCAGCGGCCGACTTAGACACCTGCGCGCCCGTTGCAATGGTTGTTCCGTACAAAGTGGTACCGGCAAGGGCTATAAAAGCACCAATGCTAATAGCAATGATTAACTCAACCAGGGTTAAGCCACACTGCGTCCGCGGGCGAGTGCTGGCAAATGAACTGTTCGCCACTTTGCGACCAAATCTACCTAACATGGGTACCCACTCATGCTGCCTGAGCACATGTCAATCTTGCCCAACAAATTACGCACTACCGAGATGTCGTAGCTCCGAGTCTGATGTCAAAGCAATGGTCCCTGCGCCGTCCAACGCCAGCCCTCGCAAGGCGTCTAATGAAAAATCTCGTTTTCCGTCTAGGTCGGTATCGCCAAAGGCTGTGTTCGCTATGGTCATAACAACGCTCGCACCGTAAAGGTCGTCACTGCTTCGTTGCAGGTAAACACTACCACTGGCATCGGTAATCGAGTAGCTCCAGCTACTACTGTCGGTGGTAAACTCCACCAAGAGCGAATCCTCGGGACCTCGGATAATGGCCTCGGCACGCGCCGCCCGCAGGTCCGAGATTAGGGTATCGGCAACCGTTTCCAGACGCTGGCGCTCAAATAAATCCTGAAAAGAAGGCACGGCCAAGGCCAATAACACAGCGACAATAATCACCGTGACCATTAACTCTACAACCGTAAAACCCCGATTAACCTGCACCTACTGCCAACCCCTTGCACTAGCCTTTTACTATGTGCCTGCAAATTAGACCCATTTATTGGTCCTTTATGATGGCCGGTTACGCTTTCAATGCCCTCGTCATCCAGCCCTATCCACAGGGTAACAAGATGCGCCATCAATGTATGAAACAAGCCCCTCCGTTAAGCGACTGTTAACCCAACAACCAGCCCTTCAACGCAGGACAGTATCGTAGCAGGGCATTTAATAAGAGACGCACCACCCTCTTTCTCTACTCAAAACGCAAGGCATTATGCAACAAAAGACAAATACTACGCAGGCATAGGGAAAAAGCCAGTAAACCAATATACCAATTAGTTATTAACAGTCTCAACGTATGCGCCGACTGCGATACCGCAGCCAGCATATCCACCGCCATTTTTGCGCACCCAACAGCGCGAGCGTTGCCATGAGCAAAATAACAACCACCAGCGAGGTCACCCAAAACCCTTGCTGTCTAGCCTTTCCCATCACACTAGCTACCCACTTTTGCAGTGGTGATACCCGATGCAAGCCCACGACTCGTCAGCCCAACGTTAGCACCCTCAACCAAGTAGCTAACGGTACGGGGTAACAGCGACTGCGCCCAGGTTTGCACAGCCGCTGGCAAGCGCTCTACAACCACCGCTCTTGGTAATGAAGGCCCGCCCTTGGCGTGCATAACAACGCTTAGTTGGTAGGGCCGCTTGGAAAACTGCCACCCCAATACCTTAGCCACTAGCAGCTCGGCACGACCATAAACCCCTTGGCTCTTGAGCTTTTTTAACATTAACGCGCCCTCACCATCGCCGGGCTGCAACGTGTAAGCACGCAGATAAATAAGTTGCCGCTGCCAATGTGAAACCTGAGTACGCGCACTGCATGCCTCAATCTCAGCCACATCACGTATAAATCGCAGCTGTGGCTCGGCTATTTGAAACAACGGATGACAGCCAGGCTGAAGCCACAGATAAGCGGGAAAGTCCACGTTCACGCAGCCTGTCTCACATCCCGTTAACGTATCGACAACCAGCACCGGACTCTGCAGGCGTCTACCGGGCAGGTTTAAACACGGGGGCACTGCCCCGGTGATAACCATTAGGCCCACCGTGGTGCGAGTGCTGGGCACCTCGCATAGGTCAGCGACCTCAGTCGTTCCAAGCGGCGTCGACGCTGCTGCCAAGTCGCTAGTAAAGCGAAGAAAATGCGCCAAACGTTCAGTGAGCTCGGTATGCTGCGCGGCAGTCTCTGCAACATCGACTAACTGGGCAAAGGCCTTACCCATAAAAGCTACTAGCCCCGCTGCCAACGCCAAAACAATTAGTAACTCAACGAGAGTAAAGCCACGACCTAATTCCATCCCGATAGCGCGTTGAGTGTTCATGGTATGGCCCTGAGAGTAACCACTCCACGTATGAGAGGCGATTGGCTTGATTGACAATGTGCGCCGTTAGCCACCAAGGACAATTCATAACGACTTGCCGCAATGGCGATCGCGTGGTGAGTATTAACGCCTTCGCTTGTGCGCTCTGCCATGTTTTCAACCGAAGCACCACACAACATGGCTTGGGTAAATCCCAGATGCGCAAATCGTCGACCAAAATCATCCAGTGCACCCGCCGCACCAATTGGCCACCCATGGCGGTTGGCCACCGGCACACAGCTCACCAGTGACCAGAAGATCGTGTGGTGTTTGGTAGGCCGAGAGTAAATGCGCCCTAAAATCCAGCAAGATCACATCGGCATGCAAGGCAGCCACTGCGAGCTGATTAAGCTCAAGTACGGCAGCCGTAAGGGACAACAGGCTGACAAAACCCGCCGAAGCCACAAGCGAAGCAACCAAAACGTCAATCATCGCAACGGTATTGGCGCCGTCGCCCTAGGGCCACAAGTGCGCTGATCGCTGCCCCGACTATCAAGCTCAATTTGCCGAAAGGTATTATGGCTAGCGCGTGGTAATAGCTGCATAGCCCAGTAGCCTGCCTCAACATCAACGCTTAACGCAAAGTGATTGGCAACACGGCTTGGTAATTGACGCTGGGCGAGTAAAGACTCCTGATTAGCGTAGCGACCAGTGAGCAAACGCGTTCGCTCTTGAAGCGTCGCCAGCCCCATAAGCGCCACCACCCCCTCCCGGGCAATGGCGCGACGCTGGTAATCGGCATAAGACGGAATGGCAACCGAGGCCAAGATGCCCACCACCGCTAAGACCACCATAATCTCAATTAAGGTAAAACCGCCGCCCCATTTTAAACGCGTCATCGTCCCTTCTCCCGTTACGGTACCTACAGGAGAAACAGTGTGCCGGCGCCTGCATAAATATGCGTCATCAATGGTGCTACACAATCATCCGCGGCCAAGCAGGATGGCTAATGGCCCCATTTATCGGCCACAAAAAAGCCCAGCGCCGCGCAGGCTCTGGGCTTTTCGTCGCTAAAGTGGCGCAATGGCGCTACTTAGGCGGCCTTAGGTGTTGCCGCCTTCGCAAACGCCAGGGTGCCGCTGGCTAAGGTGACCTCAATGGTGTCACCCGGTGCAAACTCGCCCGACAAAATGGCCTGGGCAAGCGGATTTTCAACCAGCTGCACAATAGCCCGCTTCAAGGGCCGGGCACCATAGACCGGATCAAAACCGGCTTCGGCCAAATAGTCCAACACGCTATCATCAAGGCTTAGCGCCAATTCACGATCGGCCAAACGTGCCCGTAAAGACGCCAACTGAATGCTGGCAATGCTACGAATTTGCGCCTGGGCAAGGGGATGGAAAACCACCGTTTCGTCAACCCGGTTAATAAACTCGGGCCGAAAGTGCTGACCTACCACTGTCATTGCCGCGGCCTTCATGGCAGCGTAATCACCCTGCTCTGCCAAGTCCTGAATACGATCCGAGCCCAAGTTCGATGTCATGACAATCACCGTGTTCTTAAAATCCACAGTTCGGCCCTGGCCATCAGTCAGTCGGCCGTCCTCTAAAGACTTGTAACAGAATGTTAAAGACGTCCGGGTGCGCCTTCTCCACTTCGTCCAGAAGCAATAGCGAGTAAGGCCGCCGGCACTACACACCTCAGTGAGATAGCCGCCCTCTTCATAGCCCACGTAACCCGGAGGCGCACCAATAAGCCGGGCCACCGAATGCTTCTCCATAAACTCCGACATATCGATGCGCACCATGGCCTGTTCGCTGTCAAATAAATACTCGGCCAGCGATTTGCACAACTCGGTTTACCCACGCCTGTTGGGCCCAGGAACAAAAACGAACCATTGGGACGATGGGGTCGGACAGCCCCGCCCGCGATCGACGCACCGCATTGGCCACTGCAACCACTGCTTCGTCCTGCCCTACCACGCGCTCGTGGAGTGAATCTTCCATGCGCAAGAGCTTTTCTCGGTCACCCTCTAACATCTTGGCTATGGGAATGCCCGTCCAGCGAGAGACCACCTCGGCCACCTCTTCCTCGGTCACGTGACTGCGCAACAGCTGGGGCGCTGTACCCTCGGCCTCGCTCGCGCTGGTTAAACGCTTCTCCAACTCGGGCAGCAAACCGTACTGAATTTCCGACATCTTGGTCAGATCCCCAGCTCGTCGTGCCGCCTCTAGGTGCAATTTGGCTTGTTCAATTTCACCCTTAATTTGCGCCGCCCCCTGCACAACCGCCTTTTCGGCCTTTCAAACCTCTTCAAGGTCCGAGAACTCACGCGCAATGACATCAATTTGCTCATCCAGTAACGCAAGCTGCTTCTTGGCGGCGTCGGTCTTATCCTTCTTGACCGCTTCGCGTTCAATCTTTAACTGAATCAATCGTCGCTCCAGCTTATCCATGGCCTCGGGTTTGGAATCAATTTCCATCCGAATACGGCTGGCCGCCTCGTCAATCAGGTCAATCGCCTTATCGGGCAGCTGCCGGTCGGTGATATAGCGCTGACTGAGGCGTGCCGCAGCAATAATGGCGCTGTCGGTAATATCCACACTGTGATGCACTTCGTAGCGTTCTTTCAGGCCCCGCAAAATGGCAATGGTGTCTTCCTCGGAGGGCTCACTCACCAGCACCTTTTGAAAGCGCCGCTCGAGCGCGGCATCTTTTTCCACGTACTGGCGATACTCGTTAAGCGTGGTTGCACCCACACAGTGCAACTCACCGCGAGCTAGCGCGGGCTTTAGCATATTGCCGGCATCCATCGAGCCCTCGGCCTTACCGGCACCCACCATGGTGTGTAGCTCGTCAATAAACAGAATGACGCGGCCCTCTTGCTTTGACAGTTCATTGAGCACAGCTTTAAGGCGCTCTTCAAAATCGCCGCGGAATTTTGCACCCGCCAACAGCGCCCCAGGTCTAGCGACAAAATGCGCTTGTCCTTAAGCCCTTCGGGAACCTCGCCGTTAACCACCCGCTGGGCAGACCCTTCGATAATGGCGGTCTTATTGACGCCGGGCTCACCAATGAGCACGGGGTTATTTTTGGTGCGTCGCTGCAGCACCTGAATGGTTCGACGAATTTCATCATCCCGGCCAATCACTGGGTCCAACTTGCCCTGCTCAGCGCGCTCGGTTAGGTCGATGGTGTATTTATCCAACGCCTGCCGTGACTCTTCGGCTTCGGCAGAATTGACGCCGTCGCCACCCCGAACCTCATTAATGGCTTGGGTAAGCGAGTCCGGTGTCACCCCCGACGCAATCAATACTTTGGCAAGCGGCGAAGCTTTATCGAGCATGGCGAGTAATACCAGCTCAGATGACAGGTAAGCATCTTTGCGCTCTTGCGCTAATTTATCGGCTCGATTAAGCAACCGACTGCTCTCTTGCGAGATGTGTACATCGCCCGATCCACCGCTAACCGTGGGGAGCTTGGTCATCTCCGCCTCGGCGGCTGCCATAACTTGCGCTACATTGGCCCCCGCCTTTTGCAGTAGCGGTCGTGTCGACCCGCCCTGCGCATCAAGTAATGCCTTGAGTAAGTGTACCGGCTCAATAAATTGATGATCGCGACCCACGGCAAGGGACTGGGCATCGGCCAATGCATGCTGGAGCTGATTAGTAAGTTTGTCCATTCGCATAATCGTTTCCTCTCTGACGCGGATGTCATGCGCGGATATGTTTCACCAATATCTTCCACAGGTAGCCGCGCTATTCTCTTGAGGAAAGAGATGGCGCTAAAAAAACTATTTTCAAGTGGACTTTTTTGCCTTTTATCGTAAGGGGCGACCTTGAAATACCGACTCAATGCCCTCAAGGGCATTTCCAAAACGCTGCAAACGTAGACTCACCGGGCGTTAATTGGTCACCTAAGGGGCTGGCGGCAAAGCGATAACCGACGCCATGCGGCCGGTTTGACCATCCCGACGATAGGAAAAAAACCGCGTGGCATCGCGGTAAGTACACCAGTCACCGCCGGTTACCGTGGTTACCCCGCAGTCGGCAAGTATCTGAGACGCTATACCGTATAAATTGGCCAACCAATGCGCGTGGTCTACAGGCTGAAAATGGCGCTGCATGCTCGTCCCAAACCGCTGGGTGAAAGCCTGGACCACATCGTCACCCACCTCGAATACAGTGGGCCCAATGGCGGGCCCCAACCAGGCGTGCAACGACGCTCGCGAGTGCGGACAACTGTTTAGGGTGGCTTCGATAACACCGCCGGCCAAACCTCGCCAACCGCCATGGATCGCCGCTACCCACGGTTTCGTATCACAGGTGAGCAAGATAGGTAGACAGTCGGCTGTCATCACAACACAGGCGGTACCCGGCCGGTCGGTCCAAGCGGCATCGGCCTCAATGCCATCACTCACCGCGTGCTGCAGCAACTACCCGATTACCATGAACTTGATTCAACCAACGTGGCGTTGTCGAGCAAGGCAGGTAGTCAGCAAGCAGCGTGCGATTTGCCTTAACAGCACGCGCGCAGTCACCCACATGATCGCCAAGGTTCCAGCTACTAAAGCATCCAGTACTATGACCGCCTTGACGGGTGGTGGTAAAACCCAGCGCACGCTCTGGCGGCAAAAAGCAGCCCTCAACACGGCGCTGTCACGGGAGGCATCAGCCGAGGCATTGCGTGGCAAAGTGTTGGAAGTCATCAAAGCGCGTCCTCGGCTCGCAACAATGCCAACAAAGCCTCAAGGTCGTCGGGCAGTTGGGTGGCAAATTCAACACGCTCGCCACTTGCTGGATGATCAAAAGCCAACGTACGGGCGTGCAAAGCTTGCCGGGGAAACTGACGCAAACCATCAACAAGTTCGGTACTCGCGCCCGACGGGATCCGAGGACGCCCCGCGTAGGTGGGGTCGCCTATGAGGGGATGGTGCCGGTGCGCCATGTGGACTCGAATTTGATGGGTACGCCCAGTCTCCAGATTGACCGTAATCGCTGTGTGATTGGCAAACCGCTCGGCCACCTTGAAGTGAGTGATGGCGGGTTTGCCGTTGTGCACCACCGCCATCTTTGTGCGCGCATGGGGGTGGCGTCCAATGGGCTCGTTGATGGTGCCACCGCCCGATAAAGCACCAATACAGACCGCCGCATATTCGCGCTTAACCGTGCGTGCCGACAGCTGCTCTACCAATGATCGATGTGCCAGTGGCGAGCGCGCCACAAACATAATACCCGAGGTGTCTTTGTCGAGCCGATGCACAATGCCACCGCGGGGTAGACAATCAAGCTCGGGAGCATAGTGAATTAGGGCATTCACCAGCGTGCCAGCAGCGTGGCCGGCGGCCGGGTGAACAACCAGACCCGCAGGCTTGTTGACCACCAGCACGTGCTCATCCTCAAAACAAATATCCAGCGGGATATCTTCTCCCCGCCCATGACACCTTGGGCTCGAGAGCCGCGCGCAACTGCAGCTGTTGGTCAACGCTCACCTTGTCCTTTGATCGCATCACGGTGCCATCCACCGTCAGCGCGCCTGCTTTTATCCAGCTTTGCAGTTTTGAGCGAGAAAAATCCGGGAATAACGCCACAGCCACCTGATCCAGACGCTGCAAATGCATGCTTTCGGGCACCTTGGCGGATAAGGCAATCGCTGACGTTGTTTCGTTACTCACGTAATTCCTTGTATCTCTCAAAACAGTGGCTTAACAATGGCTTAACCCGTCACACGCAAATATTTGACCCCGCTGTCAGTGGGCTTCAAAATGGATGTGTCCGGTGGGTATTAGTGTGGACGCATATGGCGGTACACTACCCCTCCTCAAAGCCTACCACGATGGAAGACGTTCTCTTGAATCGACTGACATACTTCACGGCCGGCGCTTGGCGCCTGGTAACGGCCCTCGGTCTACTTGCACTGCTCACTGGCTGCTCATGGTTCGGTGACGACGATGAGCTAGGGGTGGGCGTTGAATCGGGTGAACAGCAGATTTACTTCGAAGCGCAACGCTATCTGGATAACGACAGCTTCGATATGGCCATTCGCACGCTGCAACTTTTAGAGAGTCGATACCCCTTTGGTCGCTACGCCGAGCAAGCGCAACTTGAGCTCATCTACGCCCACTACGGTGCCTACGAGTACGAAGCGGCCATTGAAGCTGCCGATCGATTTATTCGTCTGCATCCACAGCATCCAAATGTGGACTATGACTTTTACATGAAAGGGCTAGCCGCCTACGACTTGGAAGGCGACTTTCTCTCATCCTTTGTTCCCACCGACGACACCAAACGCGACATAGGCCATATCAAAGAAGCCTTTGCAGAATTTGCGCAACTGCTTGCCCGCTACCCCGACAGCGGCTACGCACCCGACGCACGGGCGCGCATGGTACACATGCGCAACATGATTGCCCGCCACGAGATCCACGTGGCTAACTACTATTTCCGGCGTGGTGCCTACCTGGCGGCACTCAACCGTGGCCGATGGGTGGTAGAGCACATGCAGCAGACTCCTTCGGTAGCCGATTGGCTCTCCATTATGGCGCAGGCCTATATCTTGCTGGGCATGAATGAGCTAGCGGTGGATAGCATTGACGTACTGCGTGCCAACTACCCTGAGCATCCCTCGCTCAACGACGATGGCGAGTTTGAGAGCGTCTATGACCTGGACGGACTAAACCGCTCGTGGATTAACACCTTGTCCTTTGGGCTGTTCGATCCGCCCGAGCCGCCCCAATTCAACTACCGACCAAAGAGCTGAGCTGCGCTTGAGGGTTGGCCCTCGCCGGCCAGTGCTCCGGCGCTATGAAGCACTTGAACGCCACGCCCAGGTAATGGGGTAGCGTCTGTCTCGGCCAAAGCCGCGCTGGGTAATACGAACGCCCACCGGCGCCTGCCGGCGCTTGTACTCGTTTAAGTCAATAAGCCTCACAACACGAGCAACGTCTTGTGCGCTAAAGCCTTTAGCAATAATCTCGGCGGGGCTTGCATCGCGCTCGACGTACCATTCAATAATGGCATCGAGTACCTCATAAGGGGCAGACTATCCTCGTCTTTCTGATCGGGCGCCAACTCCGCCGAGGGAGGTCGGGTAATCACCCGCTCCGGTATACATTGACCTAAGGTATTGCGGTAACGTGCCAGCGCATAGACCAACATTTTGGGACAGTCTATGAGTACGTCAAAGCCACCGGCCATATCGCCGTACAAGGTAGAGTACCCAACAGCCAGCTCACTTTTATTGCCAGTTGTTAACACCAACAGATTTTTCTTGTTGGAGATAGACATAAGTAGCACGCCTCGACAGCGAGCCTGCAAATTCTCTTCGGTGATATTGGCGGGCAGCCCTTCGAATTCATGGGCCAACGACGCCATAAAGCTTGCATACAGGGGCTCAATCGAGATGGAGCGATAACTAATACCCAAAGCATTCGCTTCTTCCTCGGCATCTTCTATCGACATGGACGCCGTGTATTTAAAGGGCATCATCACCGCATGCACTCGCTCGGGCCCCAGGGCATCAACGGCCACCGCCACAGTCACTGCCGAGTCAATGCCACCACTTAGACCCAGAACCACCCCGGGGAAACCGTTTTTATTCACATAATCTCGCACACCCAATACCAGGGCCTGCCAAACCGCCGCCAAATCATCGAGCGGACTACACAAGGCACCCTGTTCAATAACCACTCCCGCTTGGGTGGCATGCATATCCAGCCACCACATACCCTCCTCAAAGTCGGGGGCTGTGCAGGCTAGGTCACCTGAGACATTAACGGCAAAAGAGCCGCCGTCGAACACCAGCTCGTCCTGTGCGCCTACCTGATTCACGTAAACAATAGGAAACTGGTTGCTGCGCGCACGCTCTGCCACCAGGTCCCAGCGCTCGCGCTGCTTACCACGATGAAACGGCGATGCATTTAAGTTGATGAGCAGTTCGGCACCCGCCGCGCGGGCCATGGCCGCAGGCTCCGGATTCAAATATCCTCGCAAATAGTTAAACCTACATTAATCCCGTCAATAGCCACCACACAGGGTTGCTCGCCGGGCGTGAAATAGCGGACCTCGTCAAATACTTGGTAGTTGGGAAGAAAGCGTTTGTGATACTCGGCAACAATGCGGCCTTGATGAATGACACCCGCCGCATTGAACAGCCCGCGCTCGGTTTGGCGCGGATAGCCAACAATAACCCACTGCTCGGGAGGTAGCTCCAAACACAATCGGTCCAGCACACCCTGCGTCAACTCACCAATTGCCGGACGCAGCAACAAGTCTTCGGGGGATAGCCGGTGAGCGTGAGTTCCGGAAACACCACGCAGGCACCGGGGGCTGTTTTGGCAGCTTCGCGACAAACATCAATCACTTTTTCGGCATTGCCGTGCCAGTCGCCTACCAGCGTGTTGATTTGTCCCATGCAGAGTTTCATGACGGTATCCCAGACTTTTCAGCTGCGGCAGTTTATCCACCTTAATACGACATGTAACCCATGGAAGGATGAAAATAGCTGTGCAATTCGTCTCTACAGGGCTGATATTCGACTGTTATAGTCGCCCCATGGATTCAGACAGCATGCCACCGCCTACGGAACAACTATTGCTCGCGCCCGATCAGGCGCCGCCTGTGATCACGCGGGACAACGCACGTCCGTTCATTATCTACAACGGCTACCGGGCGCTCGTGGCCTTCTGTTTACTTGTCATTCTAGTGCTTCCCGCCACGCAGGGGCTTATAACCAGCTTTAGACCCGGCGTCATTATTGCGGGCTGCACCCTGTTGTTGCTTAGCGCCGTTGCACTGACAGGTACTACCGGCAAACGCCTACAGCGCTCTGAGGCCGGAATTTTCGGCTTGATGTTGCTCGACATCACCTCCATTGCGCTTATCACCAGCGGTAGCACCGGTGTGCTCGACGGCTTCTCGGTCCTCTACCTCATCACGGTTGCCGCTGCGGCCATTATGCTAGCCACCCATATTTTAGCCACGCTGGTGGCCGCTATTGCTGTGCTGGCGGTACTGGTCGATGCCTTTTGGATGGTAAGTCAGAACCAAGCCGATATCGGCACCCTGCTACCGGCGGGCATTTTGGGCAGTCTTTTATTTACCGTGTCGCTCATTGTTCAACTCATGGCGTCGCGGCTAGCCGCTGCCGAGGCTCAGGCCGACGCGGCCGAGGTGCGTGTTGCCGCACTGCAACGTCTCAATCAACAAATTATTGTGCATATGGACCGAGGCATCGTGCTGGTCGACCCCGAACTGCGACTGAGTCCTGTGAACGCCGCGGCCACACGCCTATTAAGCTTGGGTGCCAACGACACGATTCCTATGGGCGATGTTAGCCCCGACCTGGCCAACCAATATCTAGAATGGCTTGAGTCTGGGCAACATAAACCCGAGCCCTTTCGCATTCAGATGGATGGCCCGGCACTGGTCTCTAGTTTTTCGCATCTTGATGATATCGCCGACAGTAGCAATCTTATTTTCATTGAAGACTACACGCCGGTTACTCAGTTTGCGCAATCCTTAAAACTCAACTCATTGAGCAAGCTGACCGCTAGCATTGCCCATGAAATACGCAATCCGCTCTCGGCCATTCGCCATGCAGCCCAATTGTTAAGCGAAAGCGACACCGTCGACGAGGCTGATGCCGTCCTGTGCAATATCCTTGTCAATAACAGCGACCGCGTTACCGATATTATTGAGAACGTAACCGAGGTCTCGCGGCGCAAAGCCCCCAAAATGGAGCGTATTGCACTTTTTGGTTGGCTGCAGCGCTTTCTGGATGACTACCGTCAGCAGCGCACCGATGACATTGTGCTAACGCTGGAGGGAGACAACCGTACCGTGCAGGTAAGCATTGACACAGGACACCTACAGCGGGTGTTGAGCAACCTTATCGATAACGCACTGCGCCACTCCTTCACCGATACCGGCGAAAGCGTTGCCATTGTTCGTGTGAGTGTTGATGCACGGCAAGCACAAGTGCTGGTCGACATAGTCGACAAGGGTTTGGGAGTTGTTGAACACAACATTGGACGGCTGTTCGAGCCGTTCTTTACAACCGCTAAAGATGGCAGTGGTCTGGGTTTGTATCTGTGCAAAGAGTTGTGTGAAATTAATGGTGCGGGCTTGGTGTATCAGCGCACACCGACTAATGAGAGTGCATTTCGGGTGAGCCTTAAACTGGAGGAAGAGTAATGGCAGGCCAAACGGTATTGCTGGTCGACGACGAGCCCGACATTCTACAGTTGCTAGAGATTACCCTGGCCCGCATGAATCTGAACACCATTCGCGCCACGTCAATTGCCGAGGCAGAAACGGCGCTGGCCGCCCAAACACCCGATTTATGCCTTACCGACATGAAACTGCCCGATGGCAATGGGCTAGGCCTGATTCAGCACATTCAGACGCACTACCCCGATGTGCCCGTGGCTATGATTACCGCCCATGGCAGTGTTGAAAGTGCCATTGAGGCACTCAAATTAGGGGCCTTCGACTTTGTGACCAAGCCTCTCGCTCTTGAAAAATTACGTGATCTGGTAGGTCACGCACTGGTAATGCGAGGCAGCTCAGAGAAAGTTAGCGATCAATCACTCATTGGCAGTACCCCACCCATTACCCACCTGCGCGAACAAGTTCGCAAAGTGGCTCGCAGCCAGGCGCCCGTACACATTCATGGTGAGTCTGGGGTGGGTAAAGAGGTGGTGGCGCGTCTCATTCACGACTTGGGACCGCGCGCCAGCAAACCCTTTATTGCTGTAAACTGCGGCGCCATACCCCCGGACCTGGTAGAAAGCGAGTTATTTGGACACCGCAAGGGGGCATTTACCGGAGCACACAGCGATAAGCCAGGTCTGTTTCAGGCTGCCTCCGGCGGCACACTGTTTTTAGATGAAATTGCCGACTTACCCATGCAAACGCAGGTAAAACTGCTGCGCGCCATTCAGGAAAAATCGGTGCGCCCCCTCGGTGCAGAAACCGAGGAGGCCACCGACGTACGCCTGCTCAGCGCCACCCACAAAAATCTAGCTACCGAGGCACGCGATGGTCGTTTTCGGGACGATCTTTACTACCGCATTAATGTTATTGGCCTGCATGTACCACCACTACGCGAGCGCAAGGCCGACGTACCCGCCCTTGCCGAACACCTATTGCAGAAAATTGCCCCCGAGGTGGGCACCAGTGTAGAACGCATCCATGCCGATGCGATGGACGTCCTAGTGGACTATGATTTTCCCGGTAATGTGCGTGAGCTAGAAAATATTTTATCCCGCGCCTGGGCGCTCACCGATGGTGAAGTAATCAGCGCCGACGATTTGCTCTTTGAGGGTGCCGACAACGCCCCTGACAGTCGTACAACGATGGCGACCCCTCAAAACACCAACACTAGTGATAAAACGCCCCGCGACGACCAAACCTTGCTGCAGGCTATTGAGGGAGATTTAGATGGCTATATGGCGGGCTTGGAAAGTCGTATTTTGAATGCCGCGCTCATTAAGTACCGATGGAACAAAACAGCAACCGCCAAGGCCCTTGGGGTGAGTTTTCGTAGCCTCCGTTATCGGTTGAAAAAACTGGGGCTGGAAGACTAGCTTGCCTCAAAGCGCTTCGACGGCACCGGTCTTGGGTGGATCAGTTATTTGATACCTGATTTGCACCGTCAAGACCACCAAACTCAAGTAAACGCAGGCTTAAACATTACACTCACCCCAATCGCTCACCAGCCGAGGTCGACCAATGCGGTTAACCACCAGCGACCAATTCAAATCCTGATAGCGGCGGCTACATACCGACAGCGTGGCATTGCTGTTGCCCAGACCATTCGCACCCCACACCAGTGGCTCCGATTGCCACATCTTGCCTGAGCGGTTACGCAGGCTAATGCCGTCGCGCAATGGGAGCACGCGTAGCACCTCCCCCGTCGCATTGAGTACAGTGACCTGTTTAGACGGTGGCAAACCATCTTCAGCTTGGACACATAGCAAATGGCTACTGCTTGGTGGGCAAAGCCATACCGATGAGGTGGTGCGCTGGCTGTAGAGGCGCGCATAAATGATGGCGGCGCGTAACTCACGCGCCGTGGCCTGCAGGGTAAGGTCGGTAAGCTGGCGCGACATGGCAGGCACCGCCTGCGACAGTAAAATGCCCATCAACCCCAGAACAATCAGAAGCTCCAGTAGGGTAAACCCACGCCCGTCAAAGTGGGCTATTTGCGATTGCGAAAATGCCGACTGGCGCATAAGCCAATAGCTCAACATGAATACCCAGCAATGATTTGCCAAGCGGCATACCCAATACAGCGCACTGACAGAGTGTGATCACTAAATGCCGGCTTTGCAGGGTTTTGGCCGTGCAGGGTTTTGACCATGCAGGATTGTGGCGCTGCGGGCTTTGAGTGCCCCCACAAAGACCACAGCAAGGTGGAGCAATAGGTCAACCTATGGCCACGGTACAGCTGGCGGCGGCATCGTGACTGGGGCAATTTAGCTTAGAGTTGTTTTGCGGGAATACGTAGCTCTTTGGGCAGAGAGAAGGTGATGTTCTCGGGTCGGCCGTCTAGATTAACGACGGTGTCCGCACCATGAGATTGCAATGCACTAATGACCTCTTGCACCAGTGTTTCCGGCGCCGAGGCACCCGCTGTTACGCCAATTTTTTGGGCACTGGTGAGCCACTCGGGCTTGAGCATGCTGGCATCGTCAATAAGAAACGCATGGGCGCCACAGCGCTCGGCAAGCTCGCGTAAGCGATTGGAATTTGAGCTATTGGTGGAACCGACCACTAGGACCACATCGGCCTGATCGGCCAGGGCTTTCACCGCATCTTGGCGGTTTTGTGTGGCGTAACAGATATCGTCCTTGCGTGGGCCCGCAATATTGGGAAAACGCGCTCGAAGCGCATCAATCACCTTGGCCGTGTCATCCACTGACAACGTAGTTTGGGTAACGTAGGCCAGTTTCTGCGGATCTCTTACCTCTAGGCTGGCCACCTGATGCTCGTCTTCAACCAAATAAATAGCACCGCCGTGCGAGGTGTCGTACTGACCCATGGTGCCCTCAACCTCCGGGTGTCCTTGGTGGCCAATAAGAATGCACTCGAGACCCTCGCGACTAAAAGCGGTTACCTCAACGTGAACCTTGGTAACCAGCGGACAAGTGGCATCAAAAACTTTGAGACTTCGACGCGCCGCCTCATCTTGCACCGCCTTAGACACACCGTGGGCAAAAATAACAATGGCGTCGTCGGGCACTTCGTGTAGTTCGTCAACGAACACCGCACCCCGGGCGCGCAAGTCCTCGACCACAAAGCGGTTGTGAACCACTTCGTGGCGTACATAGATGGGGCGCCCAAAGACCTCTAGCGCGCGGTTGACTATGTCAATGGCGCGATCGACGCCAGCACAAAAACCCCGAGGGTTTGCGAGAACAACATCCATTCAGTGCAGCCCGCAGCTTCAACATTATGTATGTGCACTTTGAATGTAATGGTGCGTCCTGACAAGGGATGATTAAAGTCCACCGTGACCTCGTCATTGTCAAAGTCGACAACAACACCCGGCACCTCACCGCCCGCCGCATCGGCAAATGAAAATACCATGCCCTGCTCCAACTCGGCCTCGTCAAAATGCTCGCGGTCTACCACCTGAATATTGTTGTCGTTGGGCTGACCAAAACCATTTTCCGGAAGAATGACAAACTCACCTTCATCGCCCGGACGCAAACCAAACAGGGCGCGTTCAAAGCCGGGTAACAGTGAACCGTCACCCACCACAAAAGTTGCCGGTGCCTGACCAAAGTTGAATCCACCTCAGAACCGTCCTCGAAGTAAAAAGCAAAATTGAGGGTTACTTTTGGTGCTTTCGCTCACCGCGATATCGGTCATGCTGACTCCCCGGTTTGGGTATGATTTTTTGAAAAACAGACTATCGGCCACCAAGATAGCCGCGCCTACACTAATAGCCGAGTCGGCTATGTTAAAGGCCGGCCAGTAATAGCCCTGGTAGTGTAGCGATATAAAGTCGATGACGTAGCCGTAGGCTATGCGATCCCAGAGATTGCCCAAACCCCCGCCTAAAATAAGCCCAAGCGCCGTGGCCAACCACACTTGTTGCATCGCCAGCCTTGCCAACCAAATCACCATGACCAGGCTTACCACGGCAGCTACGCCGGTAAAAACCAGCGCTGCCAACCACCTGCATCGGCCAAAAAACTAAAGGCGGCCCCGGTATTGTGAGCCAGCATTAAGTTAAAAAAACCGGTTATCTCTACCGGTACGCGGTAGATAAGCTCTGCGCTCGCCCAATGCTTGGTCCATTGGTCGACCAAAATGACCCCAACCGCTATGGCATAACCCCACAGGGCGCGACGCGACCGCCAACCCGCCGGATCCGCTACCTGTTGCGCCGGGTGATTCACAACGTTATACGCCTAACGCGGTTATGCCTCACGCGGTTATGCCCAACGCAGTTATGCCCAACGCAGTTATGCCCAACGCAGTTATGCATAGCACCGCTGCTCACCCGGCCCGTCTATGTTGCTAATGCAGCGGCCACATAAGGTTGGGTGTTCGGCATGGGCGCCTACATCGGCGCGGCGATGCCAGCATCGCTCGCACTTTTCATCGGTAGAAACCGTCACTTGCACCGTCAAGCCTGTCAGCTCACTGGGCTCTATACCCTCGGGACGCGCCGACAAGGGTTGCACTGATGCCGCCGACGAAATCAATACAAAACGTAGCTCATCACTCAGCGAGTTAATTTGCTCAAACAACTCCCCATCGGCATAGAGCACTACCTCGGCATCAAGACCGCCCTTCAGATCACCTGCTGCGCGCTTGGCTTCCATGGCCTTATTAACCGCCTGACGCACCTTGAGCATGGCCGACCACAGTGCGTCGCTGGCACTATCGCTGTGTGTAGGGAAGCGCTTGGTACCACTCAACCAAGAAAACCGACTCAGCGTGGGAACCGGGGAGGTTTTCCCAGATTTCCTCGGCGGTAAAACTCAAGATAGGCGCGATCCAGCGGCACAATACCTGCAAGGTGCCACAACGCGGTCTGCGCAGAGCGACGTGCAATGGACTCGGTGGGCGTGGTGTATTGCCTGTCCTTAATAATATCTAGGTAAAAACCGCCCAACTCCCCGCCGCAGAAGTTATGCACTTTGCTAAAGACCTGGTGGAACTGATAGTCGGTATAGGCTTGGGTAATTTCCACTTGCAAGTTTGCCGCATGCGCGCAGATCCAGCGATCGAGGGGGAGCAAGTCGTCATCGGCAAGGGCGTGTTGGGCCGGGTCAAAGCCCGCCAAATTGGCCAATAAAAACCGCGCCGTATTGCGAATGCGTCGGTAGGCGTCGCCGGTGCGTTTAAAGATCTCATCGGAAGCGGCAATTTCATTGCGGTAATCGCTGGCCGATACCCACAGCCGTAAAATATCCGCGCCCAAGTCATTCATGGCCTTCTTGGCAGGAATAATATTGCCCAGCGACTTGGACATCTTGTGCCCGTCGCCATCTACCGTGAAACCGTGAGTGAGTACCGCCTTGTACGGTGCGTTACCGTAGGCACCAATACCCGTTAACAGCGACGACTGAAACCAGCCCCGATGCTGGTCAGAGCCTTCAAGATACAAGTCGGCGGGTGATTCCAATTCTTCACGAGCACGCAGTACACAGGCGTGGGTTACACCCGAATCAAACCAGACATCCAGCGTATCGGTCACCTTGTCGTAGTTGGCCGCGTCGTCGCCTAAAAGCGCACTGGGCTCCAGGTCAAACCAGGCATCAATTCCCGACTGTTCAATGAGTTGGGCGACCTGCTCAATCAGCCCACGGGTATTGGGGTGCAGCTCACCGGTTTCTTTATGGATAAACAGCGCTATGGGTACACCCCATGTGCGCTGGCGCGAAATGCACCAGTCGGGACGTTGCTCAAGCATACTGTCAATGCGTGCGCGTGCCCCAATCGGGCACCCAACTCACCTCGTCCACAGCAGCTTTGGCGGCATTCAGTAAGCCATTGCCGTGCATGCTCACAAACCACTGGGGCGTGGCCCGAAAAATAATGGGCGTCTTGTGACGCCAGCAATGGGGGTAGGAATGCTGGAATGGCTTGTGACAGAGCAAGGATCCACGTGACTCAAGCTCGGCAATGATGTCATCGTTGGCTTTAAAAATATGCTTACCTTCAAAAACCGGTGTGCCGGGTAGATAAACACCGTTACCACCCACGGGGTTGTACACCTCCAGGCCATAGTGTTTACCCACCTCAAAATCTTCCAGACCATGGGCAGGCGCCGTGTGCACACACCGGTACCCGCGTCGGTGGTGACGTGGTCGCCTAGCATCATAGGCACGGTGAGATCGGCAAACGGATGACGCAACATCAGCTTGTCCAAGCGCTCGCCCTGCACTCGACCCAGCACCTCGAGTGATGCAACACCAAAGCGCTCAGACAAGACTCTGCCAGATCCTCGGCAACCACCACCGCTCGGTCGGCTACTTTGATGAGCACATAGCTAAGGCTAGGGCTCACACTCGACGCCGCGATTGGCGGCCAACGTCCACGGCGTGGTTGTCCAGATAGCTACCGCCACGGGTCCCGACCACGTACTTTCAAAGGCCTGAGTGAACGCGGCCGCATCCACTGCATCAAAGGCTACATCTACCGCCGAGGAGGTTTTGTCCTTGTACTCCACCTCGGCCTCGGCAAGCGCCGACCCGCAGTCGAGACACCAGTGCACTGGCTTAAAGCCTTTGTGCAGATGGCCGTTATCAATAATACGCCCTAAGGTTCTGACAATATTGGCTTCAAAGGCAAAGTTCATGGTGAGGTAAGGGTTGTCCCAGTCACCTACCACACCCATGCGCACAAAATCTTCTTTTTGCTTGTCAACCTGACTGCTGGCGTAAGCGCGACACTTGTCGCGAAACTCACCGGCACTCACCTTGTGACCGGGCTTGCCCACTTTCTTCTCAACGTTGAGCTCAATGGGCAGACCGTGGCAGTCCCAGCCGGGGACATAGGGTGCGTCGTAGCCCGACAGTGTTCGCGACTTGAGAATAATATCTTTGAGAATTTTGTTAACCGCATGCCCCACGTGCAAATCGCCATTGGCGTAGGGAGGGCCATCGTGAAGGATAAACTTGGGCTTACCTGCGCCTGCTTCACGCATCTTGGCGTAGAGATCCATAGCCTGCCACTGTTTGAGTCGCTGGGGCTCACGCTGGGCCAGATTCGCCTTCATCGGGAAGGCCGTGTTAGGCAGGTTGAGGGTGTCTTTGTAATCGGTCATGGCTTATCGCTTGTTAGGTCGCTGGTTGCGCGTGGTCTGTTTATAAATGGGTGGTGCTGTCGGCAAAACGGTTTCTAACATGGGCAACATCGTTGGCGATGGCCGCTTGTAATGCGTCTACCGATTCAAACTTTTTCTCGTCTCGTACCTTGTCAATAAAGCGCACTGTCAGCCGCTTGCCGTACAGGTCGACCTGCCGGTCAATAATGTGTACTTCTAAATTGGCTTTGGTGCCATCACTCACGGTGGGCCGGGTACCCACGTTGGCTACCCCCAACGCGTTGGCAAGACCTGCCCCTGTCACCCGCACCGCGTACACACCCGACATGGGGCTGCGCAGGCGACCAATACGCATATTAGCGGTGGGACAGCCAATAGTCCGTCCTAGCTGACGACCGTATTCTACCCGCCCTGTCATGGTAAAGGGTCTCCCGAGTAAATGTTCGGCCAGCGCGAAATCACCGGCTAATAATGCTTCTCGAATCCAGGTACTACTCACCCGCTTACCGTCGAGGGTTTGCGTATCAGTGCGCTGTACCTCATAGCCGTATTGGTCGCCCCATTGGCGAGCGTATTCAAAATCGCCCTCGCGACTGTTACCAAACCGAAAGTCGTCGCCCAGCTCGATGTAGCGCGCACCCAAGCCATCGACAAATACCGTTTTAATAAACTCGTCTGCCGACATGCTGCGCATCTTTTTGTTGAAAGGTAGCACCAACACCCTATCGATACCGGTAGTCGCCAACGCCTCCAATCGCTCGCGCAAATTAGTAATGCGCGGTGGCGCCTCTAGTGGCTGAAAATACTCGCGGGGTAGCGGCTCAAAGACAATCACCGTTGCAGGCAAATCGAGGTCGTCGGCCCGAGTCTTCAAGCGCGCAAGCACCGTTTGGTGTCCGCGATGTACGCCATCGAACGCGCCCACGGTAACGGCACAACCGCGGTGCTTTGGGCGCAAATTTTGCAGTCCGCGGATCAGTTCCATGGCTCGATGACTACGACATTCTCAAAACATGCAAGTATATAGAAAAAGCGCGCGCTTGCGGCATATTAGCCAACTAGCCACGCGCACAACGCACTAGAATCGCACACAACCAGCCTAGGCTGCCGATGGACTACGCAGATCGCGAGGCCTAACCCCAAGTAACAACAAACCGACCACATACACGAGGCCGCCGGCTAGCACGATACCCAGCATCGCTAAGGCGCGCGGCCAAAGCCCCTGGGCCAACCACCATGTTTGATTAGGGCTTATCAAGACAAGGCTAACCGCCATAATGAGTACCGCCACAACACAGCGCAGCAGTAGACCGCGCTGGGCGTGAGCCGCTTGCAGAACGCCCTCGCGGCGCAGCCCGCGCCACAGGAGCAGCGCGTTGAGCCAGGCCGATGCACTGGTTGCCAACGCCAATCCGGCATGGCCTACATTAAACTGCCACATGAGCGGGAAGATAAACAACGGGTTCATGACCATGTTAGCCACCATCGCAATGATGCCAATGCGCACCGGCGTCTTCATGTCCTGTCTTGCGTAGAAGCCGGGGGCCAGCACTTTAATGAGCATAAACGCCGTTAAACCGAGGGTATAGGCCAGCAGTGATACGCGCGCCATGGCTGCGTCGGCGGCAGAAAATTCACCGTACTGAAACAGCGTAATTAAGATAGGCCCCGCCAAAATGGCCAGAGCGACGGTTGCCGGTAAGGCAATGAGCAATACCGCACTTATTGCCCAGTTAAGCGTGGCCGAGAAGGCGCGCAGATCGCCGTTTTGTTCTATTTGGCTTTTTTGCGCCGACAGCGCAGGCAAAATGACCGTGGCGATGGCAATAGCAAACACACCCAGTGGTAGCTCGGTGAGACGATCGCTGTAATATAGCCACGACACGCTACCGGTGGGTAGTAACGATGCCAGAACCGTGTCGAGTAATAAATTGATTTGACTGACCGATACACCAAACAGCGCAGGCACCATAAGCGACAAAATCCGTCGAACCCCAGCGTACTGGGTGTCCCATCGGGGTCGTGGTACCAGGCCAATGCCATACAGCGCAGGCAACTGAAACAACAACTGCAGGCAGCCGGCAACAAACACGCCCCAAGCCAGACCATAGACAGGCTCGGCCAGTGTAGGCGCTACCAGTAACGCCGCGGCAATGAGGCTGAGGTTGAGCAGCACTGGCGTGAAAGCCGGCACTGCAAAACGACCATGGGCGTTGAGAATGCCGCCGGCAAAGCCCGTGAGCGAAATTAAAAACAAGTACGGAAAGGTGATGCGAATAAGCTCGGCAGTGAGCGCAAGCTTTGCTGGATCGCGGTGAAAACCCGGGGCAAAAACGGTGGCAACCACGGGCGCTGCAAGAATGGTGATTGCAGTGAGCACGAGCAGTGTTCCCCCTAACACGCCCGCTACGCGATCGATTAGGGCCTGCACCGCCACCTTGCCACCCTGCTCGCGGGTATCCGAGAGCACCGGCACAAAGGCTTGGGCAAAGGCCCCTTCGGCAAACAATCGACGAAGGAAGTTAGGAATTTTAAAGGCCACAAAAAAGGCATCGGCATTGCTGCTCGCCCCTACCAGCGCGGCCAGCACTACGTCGCGCAGTAGCCCCAATACACGTGAAACCATGGTCGCGCTACTGACAACCGCACTTGAGCGCAGCAGTCCTCTACCCTTTACCTCGAGGCTTGGCTGGACGGTCTCTGAGGCGTTGTCAGCACTCAAATGCACCAACCTCGGTTACATCCGTCGAGTTGATGTACAACCGCTGAGTTGCACGCTGCTCACTCGCCATTAAAACCGGCGCTCCGTAAACCAATTGACTGGGCGGGCGTGCACGTCGACTTGATCAACCACCTCAAGAATCATGGCAAACAAAGCCATGCGCACCAGCACCCCGTTGTCGCTCTGGCGAAAAATAGCCAGGTTGGGGTTGTCGTTGAGATCGACGTCTAATTCGCGCGCGCCCTCGCGGGAGTCGCGCGGCAGCGGATGCATAATGACCGTATTAGGTTCGCAGTTGGCGGTATACACCGACTGGTTGAGTCGGAAGCGCCCACGGTAAAGATCAGCCTCTTCTCGCGAGGCAAAGCGCTCTTCCTGAATGCGGGTGGAATAGACAATATCCACGCCGGCAATGCCCGCCTCTAGCACGTCGGTTTCGGTGACTTTGTGCCCGGCCGAGCGCAGCTCGTCCACAATGGCCTCGGGCATGCGTAATTCGTCGGGTGCTACCAGCCGAATCTCCACGTTTTTATACAGCTTTAACAGGCGCGATAGCGAATGCACCGTGCGGCCAAAACGCAAATCGCCCACCATGGCAATACGTAAACTGTCGAGTGTGCGCCCGCGAGATACCAGCTCGCTACGAATGGTGAACAGATCGAGTAGCGCCTGGGTGGGGTGCTCGTTGGCGCCATCGCCTCCATTGATAACCGGCACTCGGCTACCGGCGGCAAACTCGGCAACCGACCCCTCGGCGGGATGACGCATGGCGATGACGTCGGAGTAGCCGCTTAACACACGGGCGGTATCAAACAAGGACTCACCCTTGGCGATAGCCGTGGTTTCAAAGCCGGTGGTCTCGCGCACTTCGCCGCCCAGTAAATTAAATGCGCTACCAAAGCTAATACGCGTGCGCGTTGAGGGCTCGAAGAACATAGAGCCTAAAATGGCGCCGTCGAGTACACGGGTGACTTTTTCACGGTGGGCGTAAGGTCGCATGGCATCGGCCACGGCAAATACCTGATCCACATCTGTCCGTTCAAACTGCCCAATGCTAAGGATATGACTACCGGGAAAGTGCACGGCTAACTCCGCAAGCCAGTTGGATAGCCCATTGTACCCTGCAAGGGACTCAGCCTGACAGACGCTGCTGCAATTCTTGGGCGTATTGCCCTAAATCGTTGAGGGCACTGTGTTGTTGAGGTGATAAGTCGCCCCGGGCGCGCTCCTCGGCCAATGCCGCCTCAAAGTCTGCTAGGGAAAAGGGACCATCGGGCGCAAAATTAGCACGACAATGCTCCAGCCACTGACGGGTCTCAAGCTCGGACAAACTTTGTGGGTAGTTGCGTGCTCGGTACCGAAATAACAGCTCGGGCAAGCGTTTGTCGGTAAAGACCCAGCTCTGGTCGCGCAGTTGATCGGCCGTGGCTTCTATCACTCGGGCGCACTGTGGCTTGTCTTGGCGTGGCAAAAAGCCGTCGTAAAGCATCGTGTCTACATCGGTGCGGGGCGCAAATGTGGGCGATGTAAAGACGGCTTGCAGGTGGGCTCTAAAGCGCTTGATATCGTCCTGCGCGGCCTCTCGAATGGCAGCCAAATGCCCACGCAGGGTATCGCCGTGGTGGCCAAGCTGTTCGGCTCGCTCGGGGGTCAGCCACTGCATGGGTAAAACCACCGGCGCCTTATTAATGCGAATGGTGAGTAACGGCGGACGCAGCTCGCCCTCTGCCAGCGACTCGCGGGGCGCAAACAGCCGCTCATGCAACACCGCTGGATCTTGCGAGAGAAAGTCGGGGGCACGACTGAGATCGGCGCAGATAATATCGTTATTATTACTTGCCGACACCGCAAGCGGTACCACCACCGCAAGGTTGGCGCGTTGGGCGCCCAATACGCCCGACACATACAGCACGGGTTTCATGGCGGTCACGTCGAGTAACGTAGCCACCTGTTGTTTAAGTCGCGTGGCGTAGAGCGCCTCGAACAACGCGCTGTTGTGGGCCTTGAGAGCGCGCGCCAAGCCAACCGTTGCCTCTACATCAGAAAGTGCATCATGGGCGTTACCGTGGGCAATGCCGTTAGCGGCACTGAGTTCTTCGAGCTTAAAACTTACCCAGCCGTCGTCGCGTTTGGGCCACTCAATCCCCTCGGGGCGCAGCGCGTAAAAGGCGCGGGTAACATCAATTAAATCCCAGCGCGAACGACTCGCATCCCGCTCGCGGGCGTAGGGGTCGTAGAAATTACGGTACAGGCCGTAGCGCGTAATCTCGTCATCAAAGCCAAGTGAGTTGTAGCCAATGCCACAGGTGCCCGGAGCCGACAGCTCCCGATGAATCTGCTGAAAAAAGGTATTTTCAGCTACGCCCTGTTCCTTCGCGGTGTAGGGGCTAATGCCGGTAATGCGCACCGCCACGGGATGCGGCAGGTAGTCGGGGGTGGGCTTACTGTAAACTACGAGGGGCTCGCCCAGTACATTGAAATCGAGATCGGTGCGTAGCCCGGCAAACTGTACCGGGCGGTCGCGGGAGACATCGGCACCCGATGTCTCGTAGTCGTGCCAGTAAAAGCTCTCAGATGAGCTCAATGGCCTGCTCTTCTATTTTCTGCTGCCAGATTTTGGGCCCGGTGATATGCACCGACTCACCCCGGCTATCAACCGCCACCGATACCGGCATGTCTTGGACGGTAAATGCGTAAATGGCCTCCATGCCCAAATCTTCAAAGGCCACAACCTTAGACTGAGTAATGGCTTTGGACACCAGATACGCCGCACCGCCCACCGCCATTAGATAAACCGCGCCGTGCTTCTTGATGGCTTCGATAGCCACCGGGCCGCGCTCAGCCTTACCAATCATGCCAATGAGCCCGGTTTTCTCCAGAATGAAGTCGGTAAATTTGTCCATGCGGGTTGCCGTGGTGGGACCGGCGGGGCCGACGACTTCGTCGCGTACCGGATCGACCGGGCCCACGTAGTAGATAAACTTGCCCTGCAAATCTACCGGTAAGCTCTCGCCATTCTCAAGCATCTGCGTCATGCGCTTATGGGCCGCGTCACGTCCGGTCAGCATCGTACCCGACAGCAAAATGGTCTCGCCCGGCCGCCAAGTGCGGGCTTCTTCGGCGGTAACGGTATCTAAATTAACGCGCCGGACATTATCGCCGGGCTCCCAGGACACGTCGGGCCACTGGTTAATGTCGGGGGTGTTTGCAGGGCTGGGCCTTCGCCTGTGAGCGTGAAATGCGCATGACGGGTAGCGGCGCAGTTGGGAATCATAGCCACCGGCAACGACGCCGCGTGGGTTGGGTATTCCTTAATTTTGACGTCCAGCACGGTGGTAAGCCCGCCTAAACCTTGCGCACCAATGCCCAGCTTGTTGGCCGCATCCATAATTTCTAAACGTAATTCCTCGGCGCGATTATTTGGGCCACGCTTGCGAAGGTCGTGAATATCAATGGGATCCATGAGCGATTCTTTGGCCATCACGGCGGCTTTCTCGGCCGTACCACCAATACCAATACCTAGCATACCCGGCGGACACCAGCCGGCGCCCATGGTGGGCAGCGTTTTTACCACCCAATCAACAATACTGTCGGAGGGTTGAGCATGGCCAACTTGGATTTGTTTTCTGAGCCGCCGCCCTTGGCCGCTACACGCACATCTACCGTATTACCGGGTACAACGCGCGTGTGGATAACCGCGGGCGTATTGTCACGGGTGTTCTGCCGCTTGCCAGCGGGATCTGCCAAGATAGACGCGCGCAAGGTGTTGTCGGGGTGGGTGTAGGCGCGACGAACCCCCTCGTTAATCATATCCTCTAGCGACAGCTCGGCTTCCCAGCGCACGTCCATACCCACTTCAATAAACACGGTCACAATGCCCGTGTCTTGGCAGATGGGTCGGTGTCCCAGTGCGCATTGGCGTGAATTAATGAGAATCTGCGCCATGGCATCTTTAGCGGCCGGGTTTTGCTCCATCTCGTAGGCCTTATGCAGCGCCTGCACAAAATCAACGGGGTGGTAATAGGAAATAAACTGCAGCGCATCGGCAACGCTGTCGATAAGATCCTGCTGGCGAATAACGGTCATAACTTCTTCCTGTGTAAACAACGACTCGTAAGTCGCTTTAATTTTTGGGGGTCATGGCCGGCGGACGACTAACAAAGCGCTAATGTCTCGATCTGGCCGGTCTGCATGTTTGAGTAAGCGTTACTGCATAGGGGCCGCGCTACCATTTTGCAGTGCGCGCAAACTCGACTCGAGCTGGCTGATATTGGTATTTACCTGGCGGCGGAAAGCGTTAATGGACTCTATCCATTCCTCGTTGGCAGCCACGCGTTTGTTGAGTGCGGCGCGCTCGAGATTGGCTTTGTTGACGTTGTCGGCCAAGCGCTCCAGGTTGGTCTCCACCCCTTGGGCCGTAGTGGACAGCCGCTCTAAATCACCAGCTACCTGCTTAAGCGATGCCAAGTCGGCAAGCAACTGGTCAACGTTGGTGGTGAGCGCTTTTGCCTGACTGCTATTACTTGCCACACTGCTTTTAACGGTTTTTACCTCACCGGCGAGAGCCGTGGCGGTCTTCTCAAATTTGTCCAGTCGGTTATCCATTTCACGACGCCGCTGCTCGAGGCGTCGCGTTTCTTTGTCCACTACCTTGAGCTGCGCGCCTAGGGCAGCCGCCGATTGCGCCACACTCTCGTCGGTGTCGGACAGCAGGGCTTCTAGGTCGGCGGTACGGGTAGCCAGTGTGGCCTGATTGGCTACCGTGGCGTCCAAGAGCTGCTGCAGCTGCCAAGCCCAGGCGCAGGCAACGGCCGCCACCACCAACGCAATAGTCAGCACAACGCGCGTCATGGCACTGCTACCGCCACCACTACTGGGGCGACCTCGGCTGGGGACCGCACCCCTTGGGGCGCTAGTGACCGCCTCATCACGGTCGGCGGCAAATGACGGAATAGTGGACAGTTCGTCACGCGACATGGAGACACTCCGTGGATTAAAGGTGCAGTATATCGCGCCAGCGCCGCAGGATCAGCGTTTAGACGCGGCTTTTCTCGCATTGATCATAGCCCCAAGCCCATGACCCGGCGCAACTGATGGTGCGCAACCAACCTGACTAAGACCGCTAGGCGAGGAGGCCTAGGTGTGGATGACCCCATGAAGGTCGGGCATGAAAAATTTAGGGGGTATGGCCACGCAGCGCCTCGAGCAATGCACCGCCATTGGAGGGTAAGTTGGGTGGCGCCGCTAAACCCATGACCGCCGCGGCCAATGGCACCACATCGAGCTGATGCGCCCGGGTGATGACCGCGCCCGTTTTAAAGGCAGGCCCATAGGCCACCGCAAAGGCATCCATTTGTGGGTCTGACAGTAAATAACCGTGGGAGCCCTCTGTCGCCGTGGCTGCCATCGAGCGGCGAACGAAACTGGCAGGCGCTTGGGTAACCAAGGTGACGTCGGCCACCGTTTGCTCATCAGCGCCCCCCAAGGCCAGTGCCTCGGTGGCTGTGAGCGTTTGCCATCGCCCTTGTGAACGCGCTTTTAAGGTTGCGACCAACTCGTCCACCTGCGCCGCCGACGCCGCATTAGTGGCGTAATAACGCACTCTGCTGTGGCTCACCATGCGCTCAAACCCTTTGGGGTTGGGCAGCTCGCGAGCCTTGATGGCCTGAGCACCGGTGATTTCTGCCATGCCGTGATCGGAGACAATAAGTACATTGGCGCCGTTGGCACCCCACCGCTCAATGCCCTTGAGTAGATCACCGATATGCCCATCAACCTCTGCCACCGCTTTGGCGGTTTGCGGTGCAAGGGGACCGTAGCGGTGCCCCGCCGAATCCACCGCCGAAAAGTACAGGGTAATGAGGCGGGGCCGCTCGGGCTCGGGCAGTGCTAACCAATCCAGCACCTGGCTTACCCGCTTGGCGTAGGGCACGCCCTTATCATAGGGGAAAAAGTGATCGGGCTGTTGCCCGCCCCAGCGGGCATCGGACTCGGGCCAAAAGTAGGTAGCCGACTTATAGCCCTGCTGTTTTACCCAGTTCCACAGCGGTATGGCTTTAAGCCAACTGGGGTCTTTGGCGCCCATACCCATGCGATAACAGTCGCCCCGAGCGCGGTGACAAAAGGTATTGTCAGCAACGCCATGATGCCGCGGTGCGACACCGGTAATGAGTGAACGGGGGGCGGGAAAGGTATTGGGCGGGTATATGGGCTGCAGGCGCTCTACCCTTACACCGGCTTTAGCCATGGCGCTAAGATGCGGCGCGGTATGAATGTCTAGGTAGTCGTGCCGGAAGCCGTCGATAGACACCAGCACCAGCGTGGGTGTGCCGGCATGCAGCGGTGCAGCCAGCAGTAACGCCAGCATAAACACCCATGGCGCAGACCGGTGGGACCACATAGTTGTGTTTCGCCGTTTAACTCTGCCCCTAGACATACCCATCTTGTTACACCTTGTCGTCGTGCGGTAACACTCACTTAGGCGGCTACCGTCGCTGTATGACTGCCAAGCGTACTAACGTTTAGCCTACGACAGTCTGCCACACTGGCTTGGACTGTAGCCGGTTTCGATGTCAGCGTTGTTACACAAAAAAGCAGCCCGAAGGCTGCTTTTTCACCTATCAGAAGGTGCTCACGCTTCCACTCACAAGAAGTTAAGCAAACCCCAAGATAACAATGGTCAGTGCCAGCGAGCTGTGGATTACGCCCATAACTGACTTCATGGGACCTTGGCCACCAAACAGCGCGTTGGCTTCTAGTGCCACAATAAGACCCATAGCGGCATACAAGCCGGTCTCGCTGCCCGCCAAAGGCAAGTGCTTAGATGCCAGCATGCCTAGTAACATAGGGCCTGAGAACAGGGGGTTGGTACGGCTGGCAAGGCCTGCTTTGGCAGCCGCGGCGGGGCCGTCGCCTTCTTTCATACCCAGAACAATTTGCTGGTTGGGCCAAATGATCAGCCAAACGTTTAAGAACATAAAAGTACCGGCCAGCGCGCCCATCCAGATAGCAGGCATTTGCACGCCGAAAGCACCGACTTTGTGGAGCAAGTAAGCACCGGTGAGGAACGTCAACATAGCGCCCCAGCGGAACCACCACAGCGCACGAGGAGCGAGCTTAGCCATGGCATCGGACTTGGCGCCCGCCTCGGCTTCCTTGAAATATTCGGTTTGAACAAAGTTAAAATAGTACAGCATCCCGATCCAAACGATGCCGGCGAGGACGTGGAAGTAGCGGCCGATAAACTCTAGCTCGTACATGATTGATCTCCTGTTTGTTCTGGTGTGGACAGGTTAGCGCACCGAGTTCCCTACCCGACGCTTGTCGCGATTATAGGCTTCACAGCGAAAATTGCCATCTTGACATCAGGCAATGAGCCCTGAGCCCTAAACGTTTTCGGGACAAGTCGCTTTTAGTACGTACAGATAAACTCAGGCGCGACCACGGGCAGCCAAAGTAAACCTGCGCATGGAACCCAACAGCGGTACAGCCAAAACAAAAAACCCGGCATAAGCCGGGTTTTTTGTTACTGCTTTGCGACGGGCGCTATTTACATCATGCCGCCCATGCCGCCCATTCCGCCCATGTCGGGCATCGCGGGAGCAGCTTCGTCCTTAGGCGCGTCAGCAATCATGACCTGCGTGGTAATCATGAGACCAGCAACCGAACCTGCCGCCTGCAACGCCGTACGGGTTACTTTGGCTGGGTCGAGAATACCCATTTCAATCATGTCGCCGTACTCACCGGTAGCTGCGTTAAAGCCGAAGTTACCTTCGCCCTGGCGCACCTTGTCCAGTACCACAGAGGCTTCGTCGCCAGCGTTGCTAACGATTTGACGCAGCGGACCTTCCATGGCGCGCAGCGCTGCTGCAATACCAATATTCTGGTCTTCGTTGTCGCCAGTGAGGCCTTCGATCTTGCTAATGGCACGTATCAAAGCAACACCACCGCCAGGCACCACGCCCTCTTCAACGGCAGCACGGGTTGCGTGCAGCGCGTCTTCTACGCGGGCTTTCTTCTCTTTCATTTCAATTTCGGTCGCAGCACCAACCTTGATAACGGCAACACCGCCAGCCAACTTGGCCACGCGCTCTTGCAGCTTCTCTCGGTCGTAGTCGGAGCTGGTGTTCTCAATTTGCACGCGGATTTCAGAAACACGCGACTGGATGGCAGCGCCATCGCCAGCGCCATCAACGATGGTAGTGTTGTCTTTGTCCATGGTTACGCGCTTGGCAGTACCGAGGTGCTCGAGGCCAGCAGACTCAAGGTCTAGACCGACTTCTTCAGAGATAACCGTACCGCCAGTGAGGATAGCGATGTCTTGCAACATAGCCTTGCGACGATCGCCAAAGCCAGGTGCCTTACATGCGGCTACCTTCACAATACCGCGCATGTTGTTAACAACCAGTGTTGCCAACGCTTCGCCTTCGACATCTTCGGCAACGATAACCAGCGGACGAGACGCCTTGGCTACCTGCTCGAGAACGGGCAGAAGCTCGCGGATGTTAGAGATTTTCTTGTCAACCAACAGGATGTAGGGATCTTCGATCTCGGCCTGCATGTTGTCTTGGTTGTTGATGAAGTAAGGCGACAGGTAACCGCGGTCAAACTGCATACCTTCTACTACGTCCAGCTCGTTCTCGAGACCTGAACCTTCTTCTACCGTGATCACGCCTTCTTTGCCCACTTTATCCATGGCTTCGGCAATGATTTCACCCACAGAGGTGTCGCTGTTGGCAGAGATGGTGCCTACCTGGGCGATGGCTTTGTTGTCGGTACAAGGGGTAGCCATGCTCTGTACCGCTTCAACAGCAGCGGCAGTAGCCTTGTCGATACCACGCTTGAGGTCCATGGGGTTCATGCCCGCAGCAACGGCCTTGAGACCTTCGTTAACAATAGATTGGGCCAGAACGGTAGCGGTAGTAGTACCGTCACCGGCGGCGTCGGAAGCCTGTGAAGCTACTTCCTTAACCATCTGTGCGCCCATGTTTTCAAACTTGTTCTCAAGTTCAATTTCTTTGGCTACCGATACACCGTCTTTCGTTACGGTGGGGGCGCCAAAGGACTTCTCCAAAATTACGTTGCGGCCCTTGGGTCCCAAGGTTGCTTTTACCGCGTCGGCGAGAACGTTCACGCCTTTCAGCATTTGCTGGCGCGCTTTGTCGCCAAAATGTACTTCTTTAGCTGCCATGGTTACATTCCTTAAATGTCAGATTCTGGTGTGAGGTGGGATTACTCGACGACGGCGTAGATTTCGCTCTCGCCCATCAAGATCAGCTCTTCGCCATCGACTTCGATGGTGTTGCTACCGGCGTACTGTCCAAAGACAACCGTATCGCCTACCTTGACGGCCAGCGGACGCTGCTCACCGTTGTCCAGAACCTTGCCATCACCAACTGCAACCACTTCACCCTGGTTGGGCTTTTCCTTGGCGGAACCGGGAAGCAAGATGCCTCCAGCAGTGGTTTCCTCTTCTTCCTTGCGACGAACGACCACGCGGTCGTACAGCGGACGGATTTTCATGGGTTTTGGTCTCCACAAATTGACTATAGTGTTTATGAATGCCCCCATTACTGGGGCTGTGAGGGGATATGGGGATGGGTTTTGGGACTTCAAGGGATTTTTAGCACTCTTTTGCCAAGACTGCTAAAAAATTTATATTTCGGCTTAAATTGGTTATTTTTTGAACAACTTTAGCCCTGCAACCCCAGCCAAAAGGGCTGTCAATCACAGATGACAGTGAGCCATTATGCCGACCGGTAGTTAGTTGAGTCGTTTTGTTTGGTGTCGCTGTTAATGCGAGAGCCGTCATTGGGGTTGTCATCAACCACCTCGAAGCTGCCCTCCAGCGTAACGTTATCGCGGGAATGGCCAGCCTTTTGCTCGGGTGAAAGCGCGTTCTGTAAACCCAGTAATCGGGCTAAGACGCGCCTTAGCGGACCAACAAGCACCACCACAGCGAAAACGTCAGACAGCAAACCGGGGATAATGAGCAAAATGCCGGCAAATGCCATGGCCATGTCGTCTACCAGTAGGTGCTGCTGCAAGATACCGGTCTGCTGCGCCTGGCGCAGCCGCTGAATGCCCGCGGTGCCCACACGCCTGAGCAGAGCGCCACCCAACAGCATCATGGCCATGACCCAGGCAACGGCGGTTAGCGCCGAGGTTTCAACGCCCAGCTGTATTAGGCTGAGGAGCTCCAGCCAGGGGTAAGCAAATATGAGCAGTCGCATAGGCGTGCCACGGGTAGCCAAGAGGTTCTCAGCCTACCAAGCCCAGCGCTCGGCCGAAAGTGGCCGTGAAACAGTGGCTGATGACAATGATTATGAGGCGGTGATCATGAAACAGTGATTAGGCGTCTGGGTCTTGGCCCCCAGGGCGCTACCCAAGCAGCAACACCATGCCCGGCACCGCCAATAACGTGCACAACAAGAAAAAGGTAACCCAACCCACCTGCTCCACAAGAAAACCGGTAGTGGCATTAGCCAGGCTGCGTGGTAAGGCGGCAAGGGCGGTAAACAGCGCAAACTGGGTGGCGGCAAAGGTCTTGCTGGATTCGCGGGCTATAAACGCCGTAAACGCCGCAGTGCCCAAACCCACGCCCAAATACTCAAAGGCAATAACCGCGGCTAACAGCCAAAGCACCGGCCCCACGCTGGCCAAATACGCAAAGCCCAAAATACTAAGCAGCTGCACACCGCCAAATAGCCAGAGCGCGCGGTTAATACCCAACTTAATCATGAGCACGCCGCCGACCAGTCCACCAAAAATAGCCGGCCACAGGGCGGCATTTTAGCCACTAGACCAATGTCGGTTTTACTAAACCCTAGGTCTAGGTAAAAAGGCGTGGATAACGCGGTGGCCATGTTGTCACCCAGCTTGTAGGCAAACATAAACAATAGCGCCAGCAACAGGCTGTGCCAGCCACGGCGGGCCACGTAATCACTAAACGGCGCTATCACCGACTGGGCCAAACTGGTTGGTGGCCGATCTTCTCTAGGTGGCTCAGCCACAAAAAGGGTTAGAGCCACCCCCACACTCATAAACGCGGCGGTTATCCAAAAAACAGCCGACCAGGGCAGTAGGTCGGCCAATATGAGCGACAGCGACCCGGGTACCAGACTGGATATGCGGTAAGCCTGCACGTGAATAGAGTTACCCAGCCCCAGCTCCTCGTCGGGGAGCAGCTCGCGCCGGTAGGCGTCTATGGCCACATCTTGTGTGGCACTGAAGATAGCAATGACCACCGCCATGGCCGCTACCATTCCGGTGGCATTGGCGGGATTTATATGCCCCAGCAGACCTATAGTGATAATAAGCCCCACTTGGGTAAGCAGCATCCAACCACGGCGCAACCCAAGCGGCAACCGCCAGCGGTCCATGAGCGGCGCCCAGAGAAACTTCCAGGTGTAGGGCAGGCCCACCAGCGCAAAGAGACCAATTTCGGCCAGCGATACCCCCGCGTCGCGCAACCACGCGGGCACCAGCTGGATGAGTAGGTACAGGGGCATACCCGATGCCAGTCCGGTAAAAACGCAGATCAGACTGCGTTTGTTAAGAATCGATTGGGCCTTCATCGTTGCAGTCTTACGTTTTCACTCGCCACACACCGCCAGGGTGCCACGGAAACCCCTTAGCTGTCGGGGAACTGGTAGTCCTTGAACATCTCGCGCAGATCCATTTTCTGAATTTTGCCCGTGGCGGTATGGGGCATCTCATCAATAAACTGCACGTCGTCGGGTATCCACCACTTGGCTATTTTTCCGTCCAAGTAGTCCTTGAGCTCGTCGGGGGTTAAATCGGCGCCCTGCTCGTTGCGTACCACAACAAGCAGTGGCCGCTCGCCCCACTTGGAGTGAATGCGACCAATAACACCCGCCTCGGCTACTTTGGGGTGCCCGGTGGCGCAGTTTTCTACCTCAATAGACGAGATCCACTCGCCGCCCGACTTAATTACGTCTTTGGTGCGGTCGGTAATAGACACGTAACCGTCGGGGCTAATGGTGGCGACATCGCCGGTCTCAAACCAGCCGGGCTCGGCGTGGGCGTCGGAGCCCTCGAGTTTGTAATAGCTGGAGCAAATCCAAGGGCCGCGTACTTTTAACGCACCAAAGGCTTTGCCATCCCAGGGTAGTGCGTTGTTGTCGTCGTCGGTGATTTTAATTTCTACACCAAATACCGGGGTGCCAACATTGGTGCGAATCTTGGCAAAGTCTTGGTCGCTGTAACTGCTGCGGGTGTGCACCGGCCGAGTTAGAGGTGCCCAACGGGCTCATCTCGGTCATACCCCAGGCGTGGCGGGTATCTACGCCGTAGGTATCGAACTCTTCCATGATTGACAGCGGACAAGCCGAGCCACCTACAACCACCCGCTGCAGTGACTCAACGCGCTCACCGCTGCTGCGCAGATGATTAAGCAAGTTGAGCCATACGGTAGGCACACCCGCCGACATCGTCACGCCCTCTTCGTTTATGAGTGCCGCCAAGGTGGGGCCGTCGCCCATTTTGGAGCCGGGCATCACCATTTTGGCGCCCGCTATCGGGCAGGCGTAGGGATTACCCCACGCGTTAACGTGGAACATAGGCACAATGGGCAGCACCACATCGCTGCCCGAAATACCCAGGGCGTCGGGCATCATGGTGGCGTAGGTGTGCAGCATGGTAGAGCGGTGACTGTACATAACGCCCTTGGGGTTACCGGTGGTACCCGAGGTGTAACACAGGGCGCAGGCAGCGTTTTCGTTAAGCTCGGGCCAGTCAAAGTCGCTGGTGTGCGCAGCCATGAGGTCTTCGTAGCACAACACGTTATCGCGGCTAGTCTGGGGCATGTGTTCACGGGTGGTCATAACCACCCAGCCTTTCACCCCAGGGCATTGGTCGGCCACGCCTTCAATAATGGGCCAGAAGTCGGGGTCGGTGAATACGTACTCGTCTTCGGCGTGGTTAATAATAAAGATGATCTGCTCGGGGAACAGGCGCGGGTTAATGGTGTGACATACATAGCCCGAGCAGGCCGAAGCGTAGTAGGTCTCAAAGTGGCGGTAATCGTTCCAGGCCAAAGTGGCAATGCGCGCGCCCTGATCTAAATTCCAGCTAGCAATGACATTGGCCAGCTGCCGCGCACGGGCAAAGGCGTCTTTGTAGGTATAGCGATGACGGGGGTTGTCGCGTGTCACCGAGACAATTTCCTTAGCGGCGTGCACCGTCTCGGCGTGCTTGACGATAGACGTAATCGTTAAGGGCGCGTTCATCATTAGACCTTGCATGGCATACCTCGTCTTGTTGTTTTGTTGGTTTAACTTTTTGGTTTAACTGTTTGGCGTCATTATTGGGCTGTAGCTCGCGCAGTCTAGCCTGCCCAGTTGCAGGGCCAGTGACAACGGCGGAGCCTACCGATTTATGCCCAAGAATAGCGTAATTTGCTGGGGTGTTGGGTAGTCCAGTAGTACTAATCAAAAGACCAGCACAACGACAGCGCAACCTCCGCGCAGCCACAAGTCAATAAAGCGCGCATTGACCATTTTCCCATTGGGTGGACAACCGCGTGACGTTTTTTATACTGATTATGCAGAGAAGATACATGTTGCTGACTAGGCACCAATAACGATAACAGGGGGAAACATGTCAGACGATCAGTTCTCAGAGGTTACGAGCACCGGTTTATTCGGCCGCCTTGGCAATGCGATTAAAGGTATGGCTGTTGGCTTTTTGTTGTTTGTTGTGGCCTTTCCGGTGCTGTGGATTAACGAGGGCTACGCGGTGCGCCGGGCCAACACCTTAGACGAGGGCGCCGATGCGGTTATGAGCGTTTCGCCCGATGTTGTTATTAAAGGGCTAGAAGGCAAATTGGTGCATCTATCGGGCATGGCCAAAAATAAAGGAACGGCAAAAGACCCCGACTTTGGCATATCGGCCAATGCCCTCTATGTGGCTCGCAAAGTAGAGATGTACCAGTGGGATGAGCTCACATCCACGCGCACAACAACCGACTTAGGCGGCACGGAACGAACCGAGAAAACCTACAGCTACTCAAAGGACTGGTCCGAAAAATTAATTAATTCGTCGTTTTTTAAGCGTCCCGGCGGCCACGAAAACCCAATAGCCAAGCTCTATGACAGCGCCTCTTGGGTGGCTGACTCGGTGACTTTAGGCGCCTACACGCTCCCCTCTTACATGGTAAAACGCATTGAAGGGGCACAAGCCATCAGCGTGCCCAAGGAAATAATGGACCGCCTTGATGAGGACTTAAAAGCCAACGTCTCGCGGCTGCCCACCGGCTTTTTTTACGGTGCTAACCCATCGTCGCCCGCCATTGGTGATTTGCGCATTACCTTTAGTGCGGTTGCACCCAAGCAAGTCAGTGTGGTGGCGCAACAAGTGGGTAACAGTTTTGGCCCCTACAAGATGAAGCAGGGCAGCATTGACCTGCTGGAGACAGGCAGCTTTAGCGCCGAGCAAATGTTTATGATTGCTCATGAAGACAACAACATGCGCACGTGGATTTTCCGAGCTGTGGGTTTGGGCCTAATGGCCATTGGTTTGGGTTTAGTGCTTGCACCGCTCGCCGTTGTAGCCGACGTACTCCCCTTTTTGGGGTCACTGGTTCGGGTTGGAACCGGCATTGTCAGTGGCTTAGTGGCACTGGCACTATCGTCGATTACCGTAGCCGTTGCCTGGCTTGCCTATCGACCCCTGCTAAGTGCCGGGCTGATTGTAGTGGCTGTTGGCGCCGTGGTGGCCGTTAAGCACCTGTCGTCGAAGTTAGCGGCTAAAGAGAAGGCTGCGGCGGATCCGCTGTTTGACTGAGGGTGGCTTTTTGGGCTGATCGCTCCATTGCAGGCGCGCGCACCGGTTACAGGTAGAGCCTGTGTTAAGCCATGGTTTCGGCAGAGCCGCCCTTGGCCTTGGGCTTGCCGCCTTTCACAGCAACAAGCCCCTTAGCCGTTACCTGCCGGGTTGGTGCCCAGTGCGCCAATTCAGCCTCGCATCTTGCCAAGGTGTGCTTAGCCTGCATCGCCATCCAGCTCTCGGCCGAGCGCCCCAACACCTTGCTCAGTTTCACTGCCAGAGCCGGAGATAGGTCGATCTTTTTGTGAATCAGGCGGCTCAGGGTAGATTCTGACACTTCCAGCGCACTGGCTAATTCGGCAGCCGTGAGGCTCAGCGCATCCATGTAGTTGCGCTTGATGAACCGCCTGGGTGTACGGTGATTTTAGCCATTAGTGATACTCCTCCCCCACACACCTTACCCATTGCCCTTCCTAAACTCAAAGCTCCCACTTACCCGCACCGAGGGTGTTACCGCCTCTAGCCGGAAAAAATTTTGGGTAGGGCGGCACTAAGGCAGCACACAGACCTTACACTGAGCGTGCCCAAAGGATGCTCGCCGAGTTATTCATTACCAAAGCGCTGAATTTCGGCAATAAACGCCTCGGCATATTCTTCGCATTTCTTGGGGCCTACCCCGTCAATGGCTAGAAACTGCGCTTGGGTTACCGGGCGGTCGCGACACATGGCAGCCAGGCTGCGGTCGTTAAAGACAACAAAGGCCGGTACTTTCTTGGTGTCGGCCAATGATTTGCGCAGTGCCTTAAGCGCCTCCCACAAGTCTTTGTCATGGGCTGCAACAGTAGACTGCGTGTCTTTAAGCGCGGTACTGGCGGTAGAAGACTTACCCACCGAACGGCCACCTTTGGACGGCGATGTGTCACGGTCTTTTCGGAACTGCAGCTGTTTGTTGCCCTGTAAAACCTCACGAGACGATGGCGTGAGTTTAAGCGCGCCGTGTCGCTCCATATCCACCCGTAGCGCCCCCTGGGCCACGAGCTGCCGCAGCACAGAGCGCCACTCGTTAACGGATATAGCAACGCCCACGCCAAAGGTGGGTAGATTGTGATGGTCGTACTGAATAACGCGATCGGTGAGCTTGCCAATGAGCACATCTATCACGTAGTTGGTACCAAAGCTCTGCCCTGTTCTGTAAACGGCCGACAGCGCCATTTGCGCCGCTTGGGTGCCGTCCCAAGTCTGCGGCGGGCTAACACAGTTATCACACCGGCCACAGGGATTGGCGGTGGTCTCGCCAAAGTAATCCAGGATGACGTTGCGCCGACAGGCGCTTACTTCACACAGCCCCAGCATGGCATTCATACGTCGCCACTCTACGCGCTTAAAGTCTTCGTTGGCCTCTGACTCCATTAAACGCTGACGAATCAAGCAACATCCTGAAAACCGTACACCATCCATGCCTCGGCTTTTAAACCATCGCGCCCTGCTCTGCCGGTCTCTTGGTAATAGGCCTCAATGCTCTTGGGCATATCCAGGTGTGCCACAAAGCGCACGTCGGGTTTATCAATGCCCATACCAAAGGCGATGGTGGCTACCATTACCAAGCCATCGTCCTCGAGAAATTGGCGCTGATGTAACAACCGAGGTTTCTGCCAGCATACCGGCGTGGTAGGGCAACGCCTTTATGCCGTGGTCGCAGAGCCAAGTGGCTGTTTCTTCTACGCGCTTGCGGCTACCGCAATAAACAATACCCGACGCGCCGGCATGCCTTGTACGAATAAAGGTGTGCAGCTGCTTACGCGTCTTTTTTCTCGACAATATTGTAGAAAATGTTGGGGCGGTCGAAGCTGCTGACAAAGCTGATTGGACGGCCCGAGTTGCAAGCGCTCGACAATTTCTTGTCGGGTAGTTGGGTCGGCGGTGGCGGTGAGCGCTATGCGCGGTACGTTGGGGAATGCCTCTGCCAGCATTTCTAAGCGCAGGTAGTCTGCCCGAAAGTCGTGCCCCCACTGAGAGACACAGTGGGCCTCGTCAAT
>JAYQIT010000017.1:0-70597 GCA_038141785.1 Luminiphilus sp.
GCCTTACCACTTCGATGGTAAGGAACCGATACGGTCGTAACGAAAGGTCCCCCAAGAGAACTACCCGGATAGCCGTGCTCAACTAAAAATGCCAGGTGAGTCAAAGCGTTCCCCGAGGTTGAAGGGAACTACCCGGTAGTACAGCAGAATAACCGACGCACCAGCTGACTGCGAAGCCAGCGTTGGCGCCAGCACTGTGCTCACCGCAAGAAGCGCCGCATAAAGGCTTATCGCAAACGGTCTAATCACACAGTCTTAATGCGTTTTTAAGCATTGGGTGGAGGGTTCAACAGATGCTTGTTGGCACGCATCATCAATTGAAGCTCATCGAGGTAAATCTGCCCCCGCTGACTGTAACCGAGCAACCCTGGAACCAGTGACTTACCCGAAAGTGGAAGGTTATTTCGCCCTCGAGCGGCTCTGAGCTGTCTAAATTCTTGGTATCGCGGATGGGTATTCAGATTATTCATATAACGTTGCACGGACTCGCTGACACCAGTGAACTCAGCAACTTCGTGGGTTGCGCCCGATGGTCGACGCTTGGGTACTACGCCGCAACCGGGCTGATAACACCATTGGCCAAACAGATTGTTGTGATCGACGGCAAACCGTGATCGTCCCCAGCCCGATTCTTTCGCTGCCTGAGCCAGCGCCAGATCAACCGGGATAATATTAACGCGCAATTGTAATTGCCTAAGCGTGTTTTCAATATCAGCTAAGGGCTCATCAATCTCATATTCATGTGCCAGCCGGCTAAATCTAAACCGCTGCCACCAGCTTAAATCATCTTTGGCCTCGACCCACCCCTTGTACTTGGGCGCGATGCTCCAGAATGGCAGTATTTTCAGCGTTAACGATGGGCACCAAGAACTCATAGAATGTCGTCTTCATAACGGCCACATTCTGGATGCTTGTCAAGTCAGGCAATTGATCTTTGGAACTGCCACACCCGCCTAGCAGCGACAGCCACAGGCCAAAAATAGTGTAGCGTGTTGCCGTGTGTAGGTTCATAGCGCTAGTTTAGCAGCTCCCTAAAAAAACACCCCGCACAATAATAAATTCTGAGGCTTATCAAACCAAAGGCGGACCTATCTCGTGTCAAACGCTAGCAATTTACTGTCTGAATGTTGGCATTTTGCTTACAATCGAATGATGCAATAACTCTATAACGACGCCTCTACGGGACATAACATGATCAAAATCTCGCGTGCCATACTGGCTGTCTGCTACCTGCCATTGTTCGCTCTCAGCGCCTATAGCGATGCGGCAAACCAGGATATCTACAGTTTCAAAGCCATTCCTATGCAGAGGTACCCACTGGCGATAATCGCTGGCGAGTACCTCGAGATAGACCCTTTAACACTCTTGAAGACCCGCAAGATGAATTCGGCGCTGTCTGTCCGCAAACGCCAGCGAGTTCAGCGCCACAAAGCGAAGACTGCTTATTCCTGAATGTGTGGACACCTAATAAAACCGCGTCTCTACCAGTGATGGTGTGGATACACGGTGGCGGCTTTAGAATGGGTGATGGCAACGTTCCCGGCGAATTGCTCGCCCGAGAAGATGTTGTAGTGGTATCGCTAAACTATCGCTTGGGGCCTTTGGGTTTCATTGCGCACCCCTTGCTGAATGCTGACAGTACCAGCAGTCAACATTCCACAGCTTCTGCTACCAGTACCGGACCAGCATCCGCCGCCAATTTTGGTCTTCTGGATATGATATCTGCCCTGCGCTGGGTGCAGCGTCATATTCACCAGTTTGGTGGCGATCCCAAGAATGTCACCATTTTTGGCGTTTCCGCCGGTGGTATGGCGGTCAACTTACTCATGGCCAACGATGAGGCCAAGCCACTCTTTCATAGAGCCATTGCCCAAAGTAGCTATACGACCTGGCCGCTCTGGTATCGGAAATCGATGCATCGCAAAGACTATCAACACTGGGGTGAGCGCCCGGTATTAATCGCCGAACAACAGGCTACTGCGCTACTTGCTCGAGCCGGGGTAACGGCTTCGTCGGCCGAAAAATTACGAGGGGTATCGGCACAAATCCTGGTCGAAGCTCAACAAGGCTTTCAAATCCCGATTGTCGACGGTGTCAGTATTGTCGCCGAGCCGGCCCAGCGTTTTCTCGAACCCGATTTTAGGTCAGGCTTGAAAGCTTACATGACTGGTGCCAATAGCTTCGAAGGGTCGATAATGTCTTGGACGGGCATTACAGATACTGCATTTGCTAAGTGGATACGTCCGTGGCAGGAAGATATTGAGCGCATCTACGCGAGCGATTGGACAGTGAATCCTAAGCGTGCCCGCAAGCGTTTGTTTGGTGATTTGAGGTATCTAACATCGGCTGCTGTGACCCTAGCTGCCCTCTGCAATCATGACACAGCATGTTTCGCCTACTTTCATGACACAGCACTGACAGAAGATGCCGGCGTCAATGCAGGCGCTCCCCATGGTAGTGACGCGAAGATTTTTTGGGGCGCCTATGACACCCAATCGAAACAGCTTGAACTACTGGGGCAAAGTATGCGCAAAGCTTGGAGTGCGTTTGCCAAGGGCAAAGTTCGTCAGGCTGATATCTGGCCTCGCTGGACCTCCGATAACCCTTTTTGGGCGGATCTAGGTGATGTAGCAAACAATCGTTACCAATATATTCAGCCTCGTATTGAAATCATCAGCAATATTTATTCAGGGCGCTGGTGAGCGAGCCGTGATCGATATCAGCTCGCGTGTTATTACAGCGGCGAAGGAGTAACCGAGCGCATAACATTTGATGGTTCGCTGATATGGCAAAGTTTCAAGTCTTCACCCGCAAATTTCATCGCTGGCTGTCCTATTTAGTGTTCGCACAATAGGCATTTTGGATTATTGGTGGTGCTGCCTTTGCGCTGATCCCCTTCGATAGCGTTATCAAGAGTGGCGACTGTGTCACCCCACCCACGAACCCAAGCATCAGTACCGGACGGTGACGATCCGCGGGCAATAACCTACGGACACACCCAATCGGGGGGATTGGCCCGTAGACGCTGCGACAGAGAGTGCGTAGCATGATAGGTTCATTTAAAGATTTGCGAGCCTTTTATGCACATTCAAGCAAACGCTGTTGTCAGCATCGATTACACCTTGAAAAACGATGCAGGCAATGTACTGGACCAATCTACACCCGACGCCCCCTTATCCTATCTTCATGGTCACAACAATCTGATTAGTGGTTTGGAATCGGCGCTTGAGGGCAAATTACAAGGCGACCAGGTGACTGCGGTTATCCCACCCGAGGAGGCATACGGTGTGTATAACGAGAGCCTAATCGAGGCGGTACCACGCCAAATGTTTCAGGGGGTCGATAATATTGAGCCGGGTATGCAATTTCAGGCGCAAACGGCCCAGGGCGTACAGGTAGTTACAGTAACCGAAGTGAATGATGAAACAGTCACTATTGACGGTAACCACGCGCTCGCCGGCGAAACCCTGCATTTTGATGTCACGATCAAAGAGGTCCGCGAGGCCTCGGCCGAAGAGTTGAGCCACGGTCATGCGCATGGTCCAGGTGGTCACCATCATTGATGGCCTTTAAGTGAATCTTTTGGAGCTAAGCAGCCATGCCAATCTCAAAAGCGTTAAATCTTGCGCTGCCAGCGGGTAAACGAGCGGACAAAGTCAAGCCGATGAAAGCTGTTCAGCTAATGGTCGGCGCGCTAGTCCTGTGCCAGCCAGTTTGGTGTTATGCCGATACCACGCTTGGCAGTGTAGAGAGCATAGAGGTTGAGGTGTTAAGCAAGTCTACCTCTATGTGGAACGGTCAACCGATCCCGCCTTATGCGCATGGCACGCCGGAAATTTCGATCGTTCGCGTGACAATCCCCCCTGGTCAGGCCCTGCCGCTCCACGAGCACCCCTTTGCAACAGCGGGCGTGTTACTGCAAGGTCATCTAGAGGTGAGAACTCCCAGTGGACAACAAGCCGAATTGCACGCGGGGAAGGCCTCATTGAGTTGGTAAACCTACTCATGCGGGCGCCAATATCGGGGACATTCCGGCGGTTATCCTTGTGGTCTATGCAGGTATTAAAGGTGAGCCAGTCACGCGTATGCTGAACGGTGTCGACGGAGATGCCGAGCCTTTAAAATGCTAAGCCTATGTAATAGACGTTGGTTTTGTGTCGCTTGTGTCTAGGCTCGCCCGTACAGACAGTGCCGCAGGTTGTTTAGCAACAACCTAAGCTGTGTGCCTTTTAATAGAACCTACTTCTACAGACTTTCTTGCCAAACGCGTCTGCGAAGGCCCAGTTCCGTGGTGTAGCCCATGTCGCGGCTTATAACGGCAAAGTCGCTGTCAAGAATATAGTAGCTCGGAAAAGCGTTAACTTTAAAGAGTGCGCGAAGGTCGGCGTCACCCAGCAATACCTCACCTCCCTAGGCCCACAGCCCTCGGCAAATTCACTCACTTCATCGACGGTTGTGTAATCCAGCGCCACGACGAAAACCTGGGTATCACGCTTATCTACGCCGTTCAGGTTACCAATACTCATGCGGCAGATGCTGCACCAAGGCGCGAAGAAATAAATAAGGGTGTTACGCGAAGCGTCGGGCCCAAGAACCGCATGCCCGCCGGATAGCGTAGAGAGTTACGGGGTTAATCGTTACAGCCCCACTCGTCCCCAGCATATCGCGGGTCTGCCAACTCGAAACGAGGCTAACTGCGCCAGCCAGCACGACGCCATAAACAATCCATTCAAGCAGGTGTTTCATGTTACAGCTCGGCTTTTAACCGTTGAACGGCATAGTAGAGGTACTGCGTTAAACGCCCGTCGCCTAGCGGATATTCTTGGGGCAGCAACGGTTTCCCGACTACAAGTTTCACGGGTGTGTTAAACAGCTTTAACGCCTCGCGCATGAGCATTGCCATACGCAGCGGCTCAGCAATATGCGACTCTATGTGAAAAGCGCGACTATTTTGGCCATGAAAATAAACAGGCACAATGATGGGTTGGTGCTTGATGGCCAATTTGGCAACAAAGGTGGTCCATGGTGCATCATTGACGGGTCCGAACCCAAAGCGACTGGCCGTTGACACCATACCCGACGGAAACAATACCAGAGGGATACCCTGCTCTAAAGCATTGCCGGCCAGTTGTTTGGCCCGTACATTACGTCGCTCGGCAGCACGCGTGCCAGAAAAATCGATGGGGTAAAAGTGCCCGGCTAGCGATCTGTCCTGACAGAGTAGAGAGTTAATCACGACCCGAAAATCTCCGCGCAACTGCTGGGCCAAGTTGCACAAAATTAGGCCATCCACCACGCCAAAGGGGTGGTTAGCTACGAACATGACAGGCCTGTCGCTGGGGATGTCGGCAAGGGGCGTTAAATTGCCAGAGAGGGTGATGCCACTGCGCGCTAAGGCTGCCGGGAAAAATTCGTTTGATGCTAGCGCTTGATGCTTAAGTGCAAAATAGTGACGTTCAATAGCCCGTCGCCCCAGTAACACCTAACCGTATTGGTGATTGTTCGATAGATCCAGCTTTGCTCACTAGACGCGTAGGTGAGGCCAGGAATATCACGCAAATAGTGCTCAAAGGCGGGATCGATGGCAGGGCTAATCGGTTGCACACGGCTTGCTGCGTGATTAGTACTCGCCATGCCGTTGCTCCGAAAGATTCGCCAGTTTCAACGCTGCCAAACAACCGATAATGCCGGTTGCTGAGAAAATACCATAGTAAGCAATATAGCCCTCTCTGCCAGGCCAAAGGCTCAGGCACCAACCCTGAATCATGGGGACATAAATGTCTGGGGTATAGGCCACAATACTGATAATGCCAACGGCCATGCCGCGGGTGCTTGCTCTGACGTTACAGTCATCAAGCGTCGCCCAATAAATACCACGAATACCAAAGGTAACAAGCGATACGCACAGAATCATAACCAGCAGAACGAGCACTGATGCGTTTGCCGGTAGCAGCGGTATTACCGCTAGCATGCCCGCTGCAATCAGTAAAAGCAGGCCAAAAAAGGCACCGATTGAAATTTGTCGCCAATGACGCCAGCAATAACTGGGCTGATGGGCCGCATCCACAGGCGAGCAACGGTTATTGTGCCAACGGTAACGGCGCCGATCCCAAAGATGCTCTCTAGCAGCCCTGCAAAGGAATATGTCACCCAAAAATCTGATAGCCCACCAAAATAACAACGGCCGACAACCAGATTGATGGATTGCTGAGAAGCGCCTTGTAGTCTGACCAATGCAATGACGACTCAGAGCTGGCCACGGTCGGATCTGCCAACGTGTCGGGTGATGACAGTGCGAAAAAACCAAGGGCGATAAGCCCAGCGCTGCAACGCCATAAAAAATTAGAACGCGGCTTACAGCCACTGTGGTGGCAAGTGTTTGTTGCTCTATGGCATAGGCAAAAAACGCAAGCGCCAGCGTTGCCAGCAGCGCTTCCATTACCCCGCGTCCACTCTCAAGCAACCCAAAAAACTGGCCCTGTTGATTGTGGGGCGCAATGAGTGACGTAGTGCGGATAAGGCTGGCCCATAGGGTGAGTCCGGTGGTGAGCCCCAGCGCAATGTAAATGAGCTTGATGTAAAAAAATGCCGGCGCCGTTGCCAGTGCAAGCGCCAAAGCGCCGGTACCAGCCATGGATATAGCGAGTAGCCAATTAGGCTGAATGCGATCCGCAAGCCAGCCACTGGGTAGGTAGGTTAGAAATAGCATTACGCCCAACAAGCTGTTGCATTGGCCCAGCTGCGCTTGGGTTAAGCCAAACAACTCCAGTAGTGAATTCTCAAAGTTTTGTCGCAGGTAGGGAATTGGATATACCGTACCTGCCGCAATGATCAGCAACAGGAGCTGTACATAGCGCGGTGAAATTTTTGCTAGGTGAGTAATAGGCCGCCCCCGACATTTATCTTTTTATTGACCTGGCCCTTTTTGCCGGTGGTGATACCGGGTGCTGAACAAGCCATTACCAGAGCTGAAATAAGGCAGAACCGACAAAGGTGCCTAGTGCATAGCCCAACACGCCCACCAATACGCCCGGGGTGACCTGATCATTCCACCCCTTTGCCGCTGCCATGGCAGGTGCCGTGGTGGCGCCAAGAATAGCGGCATTGGATGCAGTGAGGAGCTCGGCGAGCGTGAGCTTTAGCCAGGCACCTATTAGCAGTAGAACTAGCAGATGCACGCTGAGTAATATGCCTACCAACACAATCAGCAAGGGCGCAACACTAATCATTGCCGGAATATTGGCACCTGCCGCGATGGCAATAAAAAAAGCGAATGACAGCGCTACACCCAGCTCGAATGCGCCCTGAAACCACTCCCGGATTTTCGGTACAAAGGTGGCGAGTATTAAGGTTAGCGTGGTGAGGATGATGTAGCGCAAGCCAGTTGCTTCAAATAATCCTACTAAGAAGTCGCTTATGGCCACTAGTGAGACTGCTGCCGCGATGGCCATGCACAGTGACGAGGCGGTTATTGCCACCGGTGCAGCTGTCAATTGCTGTCCTTGCTTGTGGCTGGCTTGGTCGGTGGCTGCTCCTGTAGTAGCCGGTGAAGGTTTAAAATGACGGGCAATCCAGCGAATGCCAGGCACCAACGCAATGAGACTTAGATAGACCGCACTGAACAAATTATCGGCTGCCGTGGCGGCAGAAAAGACCGCCGCGTCGGCGTTGAGGCCGGTTATTTCACCCTGTGCTGCGTAATTGACCGAGCCACCAATATAGGTCGACGCAAAAAGGCCTCCAATGGCCGCTTCACGGCGCTCTGGGGCAAGGTCTACGTTTGATACCAGGGGACCCAGATCTAATAAAGTCGCAGCGGTTAGTACGCCAAGCACTGTACCCACGCTTGCAAGCAGAAATGCCAGTGTTGTTCGTGAGGCTTCTTTTACGAGTCGCCGGAGGTCGGCTTGAAAAAGAAAAAGCGGAATCAGCATGGGTACGATATAGCGGAAAATAAAATCATACGCGGGTGCACTGTGCGGAATGATGCCTATATTGGAGGCAGCAATTGCGCCCAAAATAGCGCTTACGGTGCCGGTTAGCGTGGCACCGATACGGGTTTTTTCCGATAGAAAGGCAAGTGCCGCAATAACCATTACCGCGGCAAACATTCCCATATGGTTGTTGGGGTCGACCAGAGACATAGGCAGCTATCCTACAGCGTGAATGAGCAAAGCAACACGTCGGGGACAACCCCCCACAGCTTCAGTAGAATAGTACCAGACCGATGTGAGGGGGTGGCTTTGGACTCAGCTAATTATTTGTGGACGACCGCGTTACGCCAGGCACTCAAGCGTAACCGCCGCGAGGCCCACAGCCGTTATTTTCAATTAGCTACGGTTGATGCCGTGGGTAAGCCGTGCGTTCGCACCGTGGTGTATCGCGGGGTTGATGATGACCAACAGTCCCCATTGTTCATTACCGATACCCGTAGCGCCAAAATGTCTTACTTGGACAGGCAAGCTGTGGAAGCCTGCTGGTATTTTCCCATCTCACGTGAACAGTTTCGCATTGCTGGCCAGGCCGAGGTTTTTGCATCTGATCATCACCAGTACCTGGCGGTATGGCAAGGTCTCTCCGATGCCGCCCGGGCGCAATTCTTTTGGCCCACTCCGGGTGAGAGGGTGGCAAACGGTGAGCAAGCGGTTAACGACGTTCGTGATGGAGGGTCAACACCGCCACCGAATTTCGCCGCTGTAGCGATTCGCCCCAAGCGGATTGATCACTTGCGTCTGAGTAACCCCCAGCGACGCATGTTGAGCGAGTTAACCGAGTCCACGCCGCACTCGGCTACCGCCTGGACCGCTAATGAAGTGAATCCCTGATGTTCGCGTCATGCATCCAAAAAAACGCACAGCGCTCGCAAGCATCTATGCAGGCAGGTGTGCATGGATATCTGTCTCTCGGAAGGGGAGTTGCCAGCGTTGACGGCCACTAGTCAACTGTCCCAAGCGGTTACGCTGTTAAATGCCGGTCAGACTGCCCAGGCCCTGGCCTTGCTGCAGGCCTTGCAGGAGCCACTGGCCGACTCGGCTGACTTTTGGCAGCTTATGGCACTCGCGTATAAAGGCGAGGCGCTATTTGCTGAGGCTGAGCAGGCCTTTCATCAGTCTATAGCGTTGGCGGAGCAGCCCCATGTGCTAACTAATCTGGCGAATTTTTATCGTCAGCGTAACGACCATCATCGGGCACTGCCCTTTATATGACCGCGCCCTTGTTTTGCAACCAACCAATAGGGCTGCTCAGCTTAATCGAGGTCACTGCCTGAGGGATTTGCAAGATTACGCCGCGGCCGAGTTGGCCTTTACACAGGTGCTAGCGTTGGCGCCCGACAACATCAACGCGCAGCTGGGGTTGGCGCAGGTGCTTCAGCAACTCGGCCGACAAGCCGAGGCACTTGATCTTTTCAACAACATTCTTGCTAGCCATCCGGAGCACGTGGCGGCGCTCAATGGCCTGGGTATATCGCTTAAGGTATTGGGCTATTTAGATGATGCGGTGCAGGCGCTGATGCGCGCCTCGCGCCTCACCCCCAACTCGCCAGAAGTCATCGGTAATCTGGCTAGCGCCCTTGCCTTGGCAGATCGTGAGGAAGAGGCGGTTGCTGCGTATCAGCAGGCTATTGATCTTGACCCCGATAATCTCGAATTGCATGAGTGGTACAACGGTTATTTGGGTGTAATAGCCCATAGCGATTACCTCAACTCCATCCGTCGCGTCTTGGCAGCGCGCCCGAGCGATGCCGCTTTTGCCGCTTCCCTTGCGCGCAAATTATTGTTGAATAACCAAGGACGCCAAGCGCTGACGGTATTGGCGCAAGCGCGACCGGGTACCTCTGACCCAGCAACGAGTACTGCGCGAGATGAGTCATGTGCAGCGTGAGCTGGGGAGTTTGACGTTGCCGTGAGTGCTTCGCGTGAAGCGCTTGCCATCAACCCAGAGCGGCCCGATCTCCAGCTGGAGTTAGCGACGGCCATCATGGCTGCTGGCGCCGATTATGCCGAGGCTCACAAGCTTCTTGAGCAACTTGTGAATGAATTTCCGCTTGAGCAAAGTTTTTGGGCGCACTACGCGACAGCACTTCGTTACACCCAACGTGTGGCCGATCACGATTGGCTGATTGATCCAGAGCGGCTTATTAATGTGCGCCATGTTGTTGCGCCTGCGAACTTTAGTGCTAGAGGCGAGTTTGTCGCTTACTTGCGAGACAATCTTAAATTACTGCACACCACGCGCCGGCATCCGGTTGAGCAGTCCATGGTTGCGGGTACGCAGACCCTCGACGATTTATTGAGCCGTCGAGATCGCTTTATTGATCATCTTCGAGACGCGTTATTTGCCCAACTGCAGGACATTGTGGCCGAGTTACCAAAAGATCCTACGCACCCGTTACTGGGGCGAAACTCGGGCGACATCGCTTTTTCCGACTCCTGGTCGGTGTTGTTACACGCTCAGGGGTATCACAAGAATCACTATCACTCAGCTGGCTGGTTGAGTAGTGCCTTCTACCTTGTTGTTCCCGACGCAGTAAACAAAGGCGAGCGAGAGGGCTGGATTAAATTTGGCGAGCCTGGGTTTCGTGCGCGCGAACCGTTAGGGCCGCTTCATTGGGTTAAGCCAGAGGAGGGGGCCTTGGTGGTGTTTCCTTCGTATCTTTGGCACGGAACGGTCCCGCTGACCACGGCAACAGAGCGTATGACGGTGGGTTACGACGTGCTGCCCGTTTAGTGTTCAGGCAATGCGCCGATCCACGTCTTGCCAATAGGGTTCGCGCAGTACCGTTTTTAAAATCTTACCCGACGGGTTACGCGGTAATGCGTCTACAAGGGTTAGACGTCTTGGTATCTTGTAGCCCGCCAGCTTGTCCCGACAAAAACTCACCATCATATCCACATCGACGGTTTGCTCGGGTTTCATGGCAAAAATAGCCAGCAATGCCTCGCCATACTGCTCATCGGGAATGCCGATAACAGCTACCTCTACGACGCCGGGTAAACCGGCGAGGACATTCTCTACCTCGACCGGGTAAATGTTCTCGCCCCCGACACCACCATATCTTTAATGCGATCGCGTAAATAAATATAGCCCTCGTCATCAATGAAGCCCGCATCACCCCGACAATACCCAGCCACCTTGAATGGTCTTTTCGGTGGCTTCCGGTCGGTTGAAAATACTCCAGCATGTTGTTAGCCGAGCGCAGGCAAATCTCACCGGTTTGGTTGGGGCCAAGGGTTTGGCCATTGTCATCGATAATTTTCACTTCGTTTCCCGGGCACGGTTTACCACAGGCCGTTAGCAGATGAGGATGCCCATTTAGGCGCGCTCATGATCCTCTGGCGCCAGACTAATGACCGTGCCGGTGGTTTCGGTCATACCGTAAACCTGTGCGAAGTCGCATTTAAAGAGCGCCAGCGCCTCAGTGAGTAGACTGGCACTAATAGGCGCCGCCCCATAGGCAATTGCCTCGAGCGTACTTAGGTCATATTGCTCTACGTTGGGTACCAACTTAACAATGGCTTGAATCATGGCCGGCACCATAAACATCGTAGTAACGCTCGATGACTGAATGGCCTGCACTACCGCCACTGGGTCAAAACTTGGGTGTATAAGGCAGTGCCCACCATGAGCCAAACCAATATAGGTCACCCCCGCGCCGCCAATATGGAAAAGTGGCGCAACCACAAGATTTACGGTGTTGCTGGAGTAAAGCCCATCGTTGGCAAGCGCCATCATGTTGGTAAGCGAGGTGGATGTTGCGGTGGCTCAGCACGGCGCCCTTGGGTTTGCCAGTCGTGCCACTGGTATAGAGTTGAAGTACCGGTGCGTGCTCGTTAAATAGTTGTTCGCAACGAACCGGCGCCCCATCGCGGGACAACAGGCTTGTTAGCTGGAGGTGGGCCTCTTGGCGATTAGCCACCAAACGAGTCGGCATGTCCCGCTGTTTGAGGGTTTGGTCAATTGCCTCGTCAATGGTGTTGTCGGTGACAAATAAGACCTCGGCCTTTGCATCATCAAGAATAAATGCCAGTTCTGCGGGTGCCAATCGAAAGTTAACCGAGACGGTAACTGCTCCTACCCGACTGGCACCGAGAATGACGGCGAAGTGTGTCGCACTGTTGAGACCTAGCACGCCCACTCGATTGCCGGGTGTCACTCCCATTTCAATCAGCGTTGCGGCCACATTATGCGACTTGGCCACCAGCGTGGCGTAGTCCCACTCGTAGTCAGCGGCAGTCAACGCCAGGCCTTTGGGGCGTCGCTCCGCGTGATAGTCAATGGGTTGGTGGATGAGCATGTTTTACCTCCGGCCAGAGCCATGTGCTTTGTGGGAGGCCCGAGATCAACGACGGCCCATTTTTCTTCACTGTGTCATTGTCATATTGGTAAATATCGGTGATTCAGGGCGCAAGATCCGGCGTGGGATTTATGGTATCCCACACGTAGATGAGCTCTGAGGAGCAGTTGGTATCAATATCGGCCGGCGGTGAATCTAGCTCGGGATTACAAGCCGTCCCGTTGTACAGGCTGCTGGCCGCATCCGAGCTGTCGCCGGTATTGGGTTCGCGCGCGCCGCTGCTGTTCCAGTCGACAAAAAATTCGGGCGGCTCATGGGTTTGCGAACCGTTGGCGTCGAGATAAGGCTCACCCAGATCATCAAAACTTTCACCGGTGGAGAAGTAGCCATCGGCGTTGTTATCACCAAAGCGCTCTTCACCCAGGGTATAAATCATCACTTCTACCGGCGAGCCGTCGGCGCATTGGCGGTAATCATTGGGGTTCATATCGCCTGCAAGCCAGGTGATCACGCATCGTCCAAAGCCCCCCGTGTCTGGGCCAATGACACATGCGCCGGCGCTCTGACCGCTGGCGTTGCTACCCACGCCACCACAGCTGGTGACCGCGTTGATCACGGTGCCATCCACCGCTGGGTTGCCGTAGCGGTCAAAAGCACTCACCAAAATATCGGTACAGGTTTTGAATCGGGTGGTTTCATCACAGCCCTGTGGACTCAGATAAAACGCGTTGAGTCGACCATCGGCCGGAATGCCTGATGAGACATTTAAGACGGGTGAAAGCGCGCCAATGGTACCCAGTTGCGGTACGGTTGTGCGCGCCTCTACGCGCACGGGGGTGGGGAGTGCGCCCGAGTTGACGATGGCGGTCACGTTGCCATCGGCGTCGGTGGTGCCCGAAAGATTTTGCAGTGAGATGTCGCCAAGATCGGTAGATAGCTCAAAGGTGACGGCCTGACCGCCAACGCCATTCTCGCTACTGTCAGTGACCTGAAAGACAACCGCTGCTTGCTCGGAGATGCCCGTACCACCGCCCGAGCCCTTGAGTGCCATGGTCTCGGGTGTGGCGCTAACGAAAATGATTTTACTGGGGTCGCTGCCACCGCCGCCGATGCCGGTGCTGATCATGGTGACTGATATAACGTCTTCGTAGATGTTGCCTTCTGGGTCGGTAAAGCTTGCGGTAACGACACCCGCACCGGTGGTGCCGTCGCCTATTAGCCGAATCGACGCGTTGCCCGCTTCATTGGTTAGGGCCTGGTTATTATCGGGTTCTACAAGGCCAACTTCGCTCGTGAGTGCAATAACCCGGGCAGCGTTTTGATTAGAACCGCTGTTGGTTACGTTGACGGTAATGTCGACACCCGATTCATCGAAGGTTTCCCCCGATGAGGGTGAGACAATACGCAACTGATAGTTCACGGCAACGGCTTGGATAGCCAATGTTTCATTAACGGAGTCGTTGTTGTCGGTGTAGCTTGCGGTGAGTGTGCCTGCCCCGTTAACGCCGGAGTAGCTCACTTCAAAGCTTGCTGCCTCACCCTCGGCATTGGTTAACGCCGAACCATTCTCGGGACTTACGGTATTTAGAGTGATGTGTCCAGTTGAACGGCTTCATTGGCAATTGGACTGCCATTACCGCTGGTCAGCGTCACCGTTATCGTCAGTGGATTCTCAGATGAGAGCGTGTTGTCGGCTACGCCCTCTGCGTTGGCAGCCGCAATAGCAGCAATGACGGCGTCCAGGGGGCGCACTCTCCGGATCGGGGTTATCGAGAAAGCCAGTGCCGCTGTCACCACCGCCACCACCACAGGCAACCAAGAGCGCCGCCGCTGTGAGCTTGAGTAAAATTGGGTCGTCTTCCTTAACCACCAATGATTCATTGTCCTATCTCCGCAACAAGTCAGACTACTGGCGAATACTGTCGATCCGGTACTCAAACCTTATCATGGCTATCCCCGAATGGGAGCCCATTGTGTGCGCGAACTCATCGCTTTGTCGGCACAGATTGCACAACCAACAGCACTTGCTCTCACAAGAGTAACGGTAGGTTGCCTGGCACTGGTATCCTTGGCGAATGGCGAGTATTAAATTTACACACGATCATCAGTTGTCAGCGTCTGTGGTGCTGCATCATAGTGATTTGGATCGCTTGCGGCTTACGCTAACGTCGTTACTGCATGCGGCTGAGAAGGCCAACGTTATCCCCGTTTGGTGGTGGTGGATCAAGAGCCAGGATGCTCACTACAGTCGCCAGGCGCAAGCGCTTGTCCAACAGCTCTGGCAACCGATGGGCGATGCTGAATTTCTCATTACACCTGATAAACAAAGGCTATGGGGCTGGGCACAACAGAGCACTTAGGGACACGGTTTGTGTGCCATTCACCTCATTTTGAATCCAGATGTCTTCTTGGATGAGCAAGCACTGGAGCAGGGGTTGGCGACACTGAAGCACGATGAATCCATCACCCTATTGGCACCCCGCAGCGTGGATGAATGGGGTCGTGAGGAGCATTTGGCCAAAGCCATGCCCTCTGTAGCCGTACTGGCATTGCGAGCATTTGGACCAGAGCGCTTGAAGCAACGGTTTTCGGCCGCGCTGGCGCGCTATGAATGCCATGATTTACCTCGCGAGGGGACACCCCATGATATAACGCTGGCCTCGGGCTGCTGTATGCTGATTCGGGGCGATTCGCTGCAGCATGTAGGCGGGTTTAACGAAGCCTATTTTCTTTACTTTGAAGATTACGATCTCAGTTTACGCCTTGCCTATGACGGACGCGTCTGCCGTGATCCCAATATGCTTATTCGCCACTACGGAGGTGAGGCTGCCCGAAAAGGCTGGCGCCATATCGTTTGGTTCGTGTCCGGTGGTATTCGGTTTTTCAACCGATGGGGGTGGCGTTTTTCAGGTTAGTGCGCTGTTGTCGGCCCCGCCTTCGTGAGAGACTAGCCGTATGACAACAGACCCCGCACCTACCACCAATCCCACCTTGGCAACGCCCGAACAGCTGGCGATGGAACGCCATCGCCGATATGTCCTTGAACAGTTGGGTATTGCACCCCTCGTGAGTTTGCACGATGCGCCGGGTGCGGCTCCTGTGCGTAGGCTACATGCTCCAGCGCCGCAAAATGCCGAAATGGCCAATTCTCAGGGCGAATCTGCAGCGGTAACCAATGCGAGGAGTACGGATCGTGCCAGTTCACCGCGATTAAAAGATAGCTCAGCTATTGCTGCTATGCGTGCGAATTTATCCCAGGCCTCTGGCAGTAAAGCGGGTCTACCCAAGGCGCCACTGCTGGCGGTGCCGTCGAGGCGGCCGTTCCTGAGACTTCTGTTGCCGCGATTGGGCGAGTCGACAAAGCGCTAGAGCTGAAGTTTACGCTGCTTATTGCCGCGACTGGCCGATGGCTGTGGGTTGAATACCTTGACACCGGTTTGATTCGCAACGACCAACTCCAACTGGTCCAGGCGATGGGACGCGTTTTGGAAGTCTCGAGTACGAGTATTCGTCACGTACAGTTCGATTGGCCCCTCGTTGATCATCCCCAGTTACCCAAAGACCTGAACGCGGCGCGTCAAAGTGTGGCGGGTCAGTTGCAGCGCTTGGCGCGCGAGGCCTCGGCCTCGGGGATCGTTGTAATGGGCGAGCAGACCCGTGGGCTTATTAGTGAAGCTATCAACTTAACGCGCATCATGATTCCGGCAACGGTTGATATGCTCGAAACCCCCGCGTTGAAACGCGAGGCATGGCAGGTGTTACAGCCTCATGTCGGCGCTCATTAGTATAGAGCCGGTTAGCGCTAATTGGGGTAAAGCGGAGTTTGCCCACCTTTACCGCAACGCTTCTGCCCCAATGACGCTTGTATAAATGGAGCCGCTACCGATAGCGTAACCTCTTAGAGGCAGACCCACCGGCACCTTCATTGAACACCTTGCTGTCTCGTCATGCTCAGCCCTCTGCCAGAGCCTGGTGTCTGCGCCGACAACAGGACATAGAAGCGGTGGCCTGGTTTTCAAAGGCAGCCGATCACCGCCGAGTTACTCGATGTCAGGGGTTGCACGCCATGCCCGGGGTGCAGGCTTAGGTTGGCAACTGCTTAACTATGCTCAAATCCAGCTGGCTGCCGAGGAGTGTGCGAGTGCTTTTTGGAGGTTCGTGCCTCTAACCGGATTGCCCAACGTTTATACTCACGATTGGGCTGGGTGGTCTGTGGACGACGAAGTAATTACTACACTACCTGCACGGGGCGCGAGGATGCCATACTGATGGCGCTTCACTTGACGGGTGAAAACAAATAATTGATTTAGCGGTAGTGCGTTATGAAGGTTTTGGAGACCGATAACTGGTGCTTGTTGTTGCCACCTGAGTGGCAGGCTGAGCAAGAGGATGATGTTGTCGTTATTGTTGATAACGACGGAGTAGGTGAGTTATCACTGACTACACTGTGCAAGCATAACGGCACGGTGGCAGAGGATGAGCTGCTGGCCATGGCTCGGGAGGAGTCCCAGAAATTAGCAGTTGGCAGGCGCTTAAGCTGGGAGCTTTCAGCGGCGTAACCGGAAGTTTCCTTGAGGACAGTGCCTATATTAGAGAGTGGTATGTGGCCGCCGACAATATTCTCATTTACATCACCTATCTGTGCGACGATGACAATGCAGCAATGGATGATGCGGCCATCGATGAATTGCTTGGCACGTTAGTCCTGGGTGATCGCGATACCGGCTGAGTACTGGTTGGTGAAACTATGAGACTGGCAGCGAGGCTAGAAACCATCGTTCCCTCTGGCAATCCTGGTTGGGCTAGCGGCTTAAAGAGCAGAGCCCAACGTTAACGTCCTCAGGCTATTTTCCCGGTGACACGTACGCGCTTGCTGCCCGCGGTGACGGTGTCCCTTTGTGCGTCGGCTTTGGCTTTAGCGCGGGCGTCAAGTAGATTCTTTATCGCAATGAGCATGCCGGTGACAATAAACGCACCGGGCGGCAATATGGCGAGTAAAAGGACTGGTAGTCCTCGATGAGGACCACATGCCATGTACGTGCCGTTTCACCAAACAGCAGGTGCATGTTGGCAAACAGTCCGCCAGTGCCAAGAAATTCCCTAATCGCCCCCAAGACAACCAAAACTGCCCCAAAACCCACTGCCATGATAAAGCCGTCGTATAGCGCCGGAAGGACTGGATTTTTTGACGCAAAGGCATCTGCACGGCCCAAAATGACGCAATTGGTGGTAATAAGCGGTAAAAAGATGCCCAGGATCTGATACAGCTCGTAGGTATAGGCTTGCATCAATAGCTCTATGGCGGTAACAGCCGCCGCGATAATCATGACAAAAGCGGGTAGCCGCACCGTGTCTGAGGTGACATGACGGATGAGGGCCACGCACAAATTTGACGTCATTAGCACAAATAGCGTGGCGGCGGCTAAACCCAGTGAATTAACGACCGATGCCGATACCGCCAGCAGAGGACACAAACCTAACAGCTGGACTAGGGCCGGGTTGTTTTTCCAAAGGCCGTTGTAGGTGAGTGTTTTATAGGCGGGCGTGGACATTAGAAAGCCTCCGCTGTGGTTGGCTCAAGGGTTGCAGCGGCGGGCTCTTCATGAGGGCTCTTCATGGTCGGCTGAGGGCTCTTCATCTATCGCTGAGGGCTCTTCATCTATCGCTGAGGGCTCTTTGTAACCAGCGAAGGCTCTCCATAAGGCTGAAGGCTTCTATAACCGGCTGAAGGAAGCTAAGGCCAGCTGAAGGCTCTGCAAACAACGCATGGGTATGAAGATCAACGTATTCCAGCACCTTGCGGGTTGCCACGACCACGGCTCGAGGCGTGATGGTGGCGCCGGTGAATTGATCAAAGACACCACCATCTTTGCGAACTCGCCAGCCATCAGGGTTAGGGTTCAAAAGTGAGCGACCCTGAAAGTCTAAAATCCAATTGGATTTGTTGGTGTCGATGGCGTCCCCCAGTCCGGGTGTCTCGCGATGGCTCGTTACGCGCACACCGGCGATACGCCCATCGCGATGCACGCCAACGAGCAAACCAATATCACCTGAATAGCCGTCGCGGGCAGTCGCCGGGAGTATCACTCCCACCACCTCGTCTCCGCGACGTGCTCGATAAGCGCGCCTGTCCTCTCGTACGTTCAGCAAGCTCTGATTAGCGCCTACGGTAAATGTGTCGTCAATAAGCGCATTGTCATGGGTATGCGCAGGGAAAATCTCCAGGAGTTGTTTGGCCTCTGCTTCGCGTTGAGCCTGGGCGATATCGTCTTTTGTGCCCAGATAGGTCCACGCGATCAATACCGTGGTAAGAGCCGCAAAAAGCCCTAGTAATACACTGTTTTTTGAAATGGCAGCCAAGGTTTTCATTCGCGTGGACGCCTATAGCCGTAGGTTGTTGGCTGAGTGTATTGATCGATAAACGGCGCTGCGAAGTTTAGGATTAAAACTGCGAAGGCCACCGCATCGGGGTAGTTCCCAAGCACCCTAATGAGATAAACCAATACCCCAATGAGCGCGCCAAAAATAAATCGCCCTTTGTTTGACACCGCTGAGCTCACGGGATCGGTGATGATAAAAAATGCGCCAAACATCGTGGCACCGCTGAGCCAATGGAATAGCGCTGATCCACCGCTATTTGAGCTGCCACCATCAAAACCCGCGCCGGCACAGAGGCCCAGCGCCGCCAGCATGGCCACGGGGGCATGCCAAGTAAAAATCCGCCGATACAAAAGCCATAGGCCCCCAGCGAGGAACCCCAGATTGACCCATTCCCAGCCCACACCGGCCCATGTGCCGAACTGCGGCGTTTGTTGGTACAAGTCGGTAATTAGCAGTCCGGTGTTTTGACGCATCAGGTCCAGGGGCGTGGCCATGGTGATGGCATCGTAATTTGGCGCATAGAACAACGCCTGAAACGCGTCGCCAAGGCCAGGTACGTCGGCCAGGCCGCGTGGCGCGCTCCAGCTAGACATTTGCAGGGGAAACGAGATGAGCAATACCACATAGCCAACCATGGCCGGGTTGAAGGGGTTGTAGCCCAAGCCGCCAAAGACATGTTTGCCCAGTAACACCGAGCTCAAAACTCCCACAACAATCAACCACCAAGGGGAGTAGGGTGGCAGGGCGATGCACAGCAGCGTAGCGGTAACCAAGACACTACAATCTTGCAGATAGGGTTTGGGATCTCGCCCTCTAATGCGCATGACGGCATATTCTAAAGCCACAGCAATGGCACCGCCAAATAGGATATTAATGAGCGTACCTGGACCGAAGAACCAGGTGAGCGCAGCGACTCCCGGAATCGTTGCCAATAATACCTGTTGCATGACGGCTGTGGTCGACATCGGTCCATGACCATGAGGAGAAGTGATACGCAACAGAGCCATTAGTTAGCTTCCTCGTGCTGCGTTGCCTGTGCTTTTTTTGCCTTCGCCCGCGCTATAGCCGCCTGCACCGGATCTTCGTCATCGGCACTGGCTGCCTTTTGCTGGGCGGCGGCCTTACGAGCGGCGCGCTTTGCTTCACGTTCAGCGGCCTCGCGTTCAACCCGCTCTTGACGCGCCTCAAAGCGTGTTTTGGACCGTTCGGAGCGAAGCTTTTCTTGCCGCGCTTCATTAATGGTTGCCTTTGCAGCGCGATAGTACTGCACCAGCGGGATGTGGCTAGGGCAAACCCAGGAGCACGCGCCGCACTCAATGCAATCGAATAAATGATGTTTCTCCAACTGTTCGTGATCCTTGCCTCGCGCGTACCAATACAGCTGTTGTGGAAGAAGCGATGCTGGGCAGGCCTCTGCACACAATCCACAGCGAATACACGCTTGGGCGAGCGGTGGCTCCGGTAGTTCTTGGGCGGTGGGTGCCAAAATGCAGTTGGTGGTTTTGATAATGGGTACACTATCGCTTGCCAGGGCAAATCCCATCATTGGGCCGCCGTGGATCAAGCGTTGTTTTGCACCGGGCTTGAAACCTGCTTGGTCCAATAGGTGGCTCACGGGTGTTCCCAGCCGTGCTCGGTAGTTAGCCGGTCGAGTAAGCGCGCGGCCGGTCATTGTCACAATGCGCTGCGTGAGCGGCTTGCCATCAATGATGGCATCACGTACCGCAACAGCGGTCCCCGGGTTCTGACAGACAATACCAATATCGGCCGGCAGCCCACCTGAGGGAATTTGTTTGCCCGTCAGAATCTCAATCAATTGTTTTTCGCCACCCGAGGGGTATTTCGTAGGAAAGGTCAGTACCTCGCGATTCTCGCTGTAATGGTGTGCGGCAACGGCTGCCTCAATAGCCGCAAGTGCGTCGGGCTTGTTGTCCTCGACCCCGTACAAAATAGTGTCGGCGCCCACAATATAGGCTAGGATCTCCGCGCCTTCGACAATGGCATTGGCACTCACTTGCATGAGCGTGTCATCGGCGGTGATATAGGGCTCGCATTCGGTGCCATTGATAATGAGTGTATCGATGACGCTACCGGCGCGGGCGACAAGCTTGGTGGCTGTAGGAAAACCGGCACCGCCAAGCCCTGCGATCCCCGCCATTTGAATGCGCTCTACGAGGGCACTGGGCTCGAGCGCGCGAAAGTCCGCTACGCCGCTGAGCGCTTGCCACTCATCGCGCCCGTCGGGTGCAATCACGATACACTGATTTTCCAAACCCGAAGGATGGGGTACCGCGTGCATGCCAATGGCCGTCACCGTACCCGATGTCGGTGCGTGCACCCCGCGCTGACGGCACCGTTTGCCTGGGCGATTAGCTGGCCTGCCAGGACGGTTTCACCCACTTCAACAACCGGCTCTGCGGGCGCCCCAATGTGTTGAGAGAGCGGCAGAATAAGGACCTCGGGTAACCCCGCATCGATGACGGTGCCCGGCTTGGAAAGCGATTTTTCCTCGGGGGGATGAATGCCCCCATGGATGTCGTTAATAAGCCTCACGCCGCCTCCCTATCCGATGCAATGACATCTAATGCACCGCCACTTGGTGAGGGCATAGGCCAGTGCCAGTGGGAAATCCCCGACTTGCGCGCCACCATGTCGATGCAATCAACAGGGCAGGGTTCAACGCATAAATCACAGCCTGTGCACTCATCGGCAATGACGGTATGCATGTGCTTTGCGGCGCCAAGGATGGCATCGACGGGGCATGCCTGAATGCATTTGGTGCAGCCAATGCATTCATCTTCGCGGATAAAGGCAACCCGGGCTTCTTTCTCGGTACCGTGCTCGGCATCGAGCGGCTCCGGCTCAACATCCAAAGGTCAGCCAAGGAGTCAATGGTTTCCTGTCCGCCAGGGGGCATTTGTTGATAGCGTCGCCCTCGGCAATGGCTTGAGCATAGGGTCGGCACCCGGGGTATCCACATTGCCCGCATTGGGTCTGTGGCAGTAATTCGTTGATCTGATCGGCAAGCGGGTTGCCCTCGGTACGGAACTGGACCGAGGCAAAACCAAAGAGCGCGCCAAATGCCAAACCCAAGGTAAGTAGCGCAGTTAATGCGGCGACCAATGGATAGTGATAAATAAGCTCTGTCATGGGTTACACCAGGCCCGCAAAGCCCATGAAGGCAAGCGAGGCGAGACCGGCTGTGACCATGCCGATGGCAGCGCCCTGAAACGGCTCAGGAACGTCAGCAACAGCCAAGCGCTCACGCATTGCAGCAAAGAGCACCAGCACGACCGAAAAGCCCACGGCAGCCCCAAAGCCGTAGAACAGGCTTTGGGTGAAGCTGTGTGATTTATTGATGTTGAGCAGGGCTACGCCCAAAACCGCACAGTTGGTGGTAATGAGTGGTAGGTATACACCGAGCACGCGATGCAGCAGGGGGCTTGATTTACGCACCACCATTTCGGTGAACTGCACGACCACCGCAATAACCAAAATGAAACTAATGGTTCGTAGGTAGGCGAGATCCAGTGGTACGAGTAGATAATTGTAGGTGAGGTAGCTACACACCGAGGCCAGTGTCAGCACAAAGGTGGTCGCAGCGGACATACCCATAGCGGTTTCGAGTTTGTTGGACACACCCATAAACGGGCACAGTCCCAAAAACTGTACCAGCACAAAGTTGTTAACCAAAACCGCGCCCACCAAGAGCAGGGCGTAATCAGCCAGCATCAAGATCCCCCATCAGCGCTAAGCTACACCGAACCCCCATTCTAAGGAATAAGGGGGCAGTACAACAATCACTATTGGTTATTGGCTTAAGCTTTACTCGCCTCAATCATTGCCGTTACGTGATCGGGGTCAATGCGTTGTAGCAGTGGTTTGAAGGGCTGTAACTCATGATCGACTAGTGCACCATGGAGCTGGTGCCAATCGAGACTTACCTGCAAAAACTCTTCAGCACGCAGCGCCATGGCTGGCAGCACTGGCTTGAGGTAGGTCATCAATACACGAAACAAATTAATGCCGGTTGAGCATACGGCTTGCACCTCGTCCTCGTGCCCCGCTTCTTTCGCCATGACCCAGGGCTTTTTCTCGTCGATGTATTGATTAGCTCTGTCGGCGAGCGCAATGATGTCGCGCATGGCCCGACCAAACTCACGTGCCTCATAGAGTGCAGCAATCTCTTGGCCCGCATCTATAAAGCTTTGCACGAGTTCCGGCTCTGAACATTCGCTACTCAGGCGATTGTCAAACTTCTTGCGCAAGAAACCTGCACAGCGACTTGCAATATTAACCACCTTGCCCACCAGATCTGAGTTCACTCGCTGTACAAAATCGCTCAGGTTGAGATCGATGTCGTCGACCCCTGCCGACAATTTGGCGGCGTAGTAATACCGTAGGTACTCGGGGTCGAGGTGCGCGAGATAGGTGCTTGCCATAATAAATGTGCCCCGACTTTTGGACATCTTTGTTCCGTCCACTGTCAGGAAGCCGTGGGCAAAAACCGCATTGGGCATGCGCAGTTGGGCCGCATGCAACATGGCGGGCCAAAACAGGCCATGAAAATTAACAATGTCTTTGCCTATAAAGTGGTACAGCTCACTGTCATCCGAGCGCAGCCAGTAGCTGTCAAAATCTTCACCCGAGCGCTCGCAATAATGTTGCGTGCTGGCAATGTAGCCAATAGGTGCATCTAGCCAAACGTAGAAATACTTGCCTGGGTGGCCTGGAATTTCAAAGCCAAAATAGGGTGCATCTCGGCTGATGTCCCAATCTTGAAGCCCCGCCTCAATCCATTCATTGAGTTTGTTGGCGATAGCGGGCTGCAGGCTTCCTCCGCGAGTCCACTCGGTGAGTAAGTTGGTAAAATCGCCGAGTTTGAAAAAGATGTGATCGCTGTCTCTGTCAACCGGGGGTGCCCGATAGCGCAGACACGGCATCGAGCAAGTCAGCCGGCGTGTAGGTGGCGCCACAACTCTCGCAGTTATCGCCGTACTGGTCAGGGGTTTTACAGCGCGGACAGGTGCCTTTAATAAATCGGTCTGCTAAGAACAGCCCTTTAGACTCGTCGTAAGCTTGCGTTATTTGACGCACGCTAATATGACCTTTGCGTTCAAGGCGCTTGAAAATCGTTTCAGACCACGCGCGGTTTTCCTTGGAGTGGGTGGAGTGAAAGTTGTCAAAGTCAACCAAAAGCCAGTGGAGTCACTTAAGTGCGCCGCTTTCATGGCATCAATTTGTTGCTCTGGTGTCACGCCCGCTTTTTCGGCGCTGAGCATGATGGCAGTACCGTGCGCGTCATCCGCGCAGATATAGAGGCAGTGATTGCCCCGCGAGCGCTGGAATCTAACCCAAATATCCGTTTGCACCTGCTCGAGAATGTGGCCGAGATGTAGCGGTCCGTTGGCGTACGGAAGCGCCGAAGTGACAAGTATTTTTCGAGCCTGGGCATTCATGGAGTCAGGGTGCCGTTGTAGAAAAGAGGCGAGAGTTTACCGGATTGATCAGCCGGTTTCATGCGGCTCGGGTTATACTTTGGTTTTTTGCACAGATTGATACGAGGTTGCCGTGGTTTCTCAACCCAAGCACATTATTGCCATCGCGTCGGGCAAGGGGGGCGTGGGCAAGTCTACCGTTGCCATGAACCTGGCGATTGCCCTGAAATCCATGGGTTTCTCGGTAGGTTTGCTGGATGCCGATGTTTACGGCCCAAGTCAGCAACATATGTTGGGTGTTGCCGATGGCGTCACCCCGGAGCAACAGGATGGCAAGTATCTGCTGCCCGTTGAGGCTCAGGAATTAAAGCCATGTCCATGGGTTTTTGGCGGGTGCAAAGACGCCAATGGTTTGGCGAGGGCCCATGGCAAGCGGCGCGCTGATGCAAATGCTTGATCAAACCCTCTGGGGTGATCTGGATTTATTGCTGGTGGATATGCCCCCGGGTACGGGCGACATTCAGCTCACGCTGGCACAAAAGGCCACCCTATCCGGCGCTGTTATTGTTACCACGCCCCAGGATATCGCCCTGCTCGATGCCCAAAAAGGCATTGAGATGTTTGCCAAGGTGGAGGTGCCCATTCTTGGCGTGGTGCAAAATATGGCGGTGCATATTTGTACGTCCTGTGGTCATGCTGAGCATATTTTTGGCGCTGACGGGGCCCAGCGGTTGGCGCGTGATTACGGTGTGACTGTATTGGCTGACTTGCCTCTGTCTGCGGCGCTACGTCAAGCGGCAGACCAGGGCACCTCAATTCTATCCGCCGCGCCCCAATCGCCCGAGGCCCAAGCGGTACGAGACGCCGCCTCGGCGCTGATTGACCGGCTAAATAATCTCCCCCACCTAGCGCCCCCACAATTAGTATGGGCGATGACTAACGGCCGAGTGACCCCAGCGCCGTCAATAACCGTACAATGGTTCACCTACCCACCGCAGAGGACTAACCGTGACAATCAAATCTGACCGATGGATACGTCGAATGGCCGAGCAACACGGCATGATCGAGCCCTTTGAGCCTGGTCAAGTGCGCGGTGGGCCCGACAGCCCAGTGATTTCCTATGGCACATCGAGCTATGGCTATGACGTGCGCTGTAGTCGCGAGTTCAAGGTGTTTACCAATATCAACTCGGCTACGGTAGACCCAAAACATTTTGACGAAGACAGCTTTGTGCATGTCGAGGGCGATAGCTGCGTGATACCGCCCAACTCTTTTGCCTTGGCGTGCACCGTCGAATATTTCCGCATACCGCGCAATGTGCTGACTATTTGCCTAGGCAAATCCACCTATGCGCGCTGCGGCATCATTGTTAACGTCACGCCCCTTGAGCCCGAGTGGGAGGGCCATGTGACCTTGGAGTTCTCTAACACCACCACGCTACCCGCCCGCATCTATGCCAACGAAGGTGTGGCACAAATGTTGTTCTTTGAGTCCGATGAGGTCTGTGAGACCAGTTATGCGGATCGAGGTGGCAAATATCAGGGGCAGCGAGGAGTAACGCTCCCAAAAGCTTAGTGCCTTAACGACTGGTTGTATCGAGTGATGTATCGAGTAACTCGATACTAATGACCGTATTGTCCTCTCTGTGGCGAGTGAGCACCATAAGATAGGCGAGGTCGGGTGCGACCCAAATGTCCGATGCGCGCTCGTCGTTGTCGCGAAGTTGCCGAAAATGCCAGGTGTCAAAACTTCCCGCTGGAACGGTGATGCGCTCGCTGCCGACCCACTCGATAACCCGCTCCCGCACTCTCGGTCCGTCAATGACCTTAAAGGTGATAGCGGCCGGCGGGCTGTCACCCGCCATTAACTCAAGGCGAAGCTGCTCCTGTTGACTTAAGCGATCGTAGACATCGGGAGCCCAGGGCACCTCGGTCCACTGTTTCTTGCGTAAACTTTGGATAACACCCCGCGCCGGCTCAAAGCGCACCGCCCGTTTTCGGCTTGCTAGACCGCCCAATTTGTAATCAAAGCGCTCGCCCATAATTCGGTTGTCGGTTATTCGGAACCGAGCAGTCTCTTCAATGCTCAAAAACAGCACGCGGCCTTTGTTGCTGAGCGTGTAACCACCCTCTGGGTCAAGACTGAGCTCGCGGTGCAAGGTCATGCCCAGGCCCATGGCGGTGGTTTTATAGCTTGCGGTGTACGGTGCGAGTGTCTCGCCTGCGGACAGGTGCGGACTTGAGGCGCACAATAGGATAACGGCTAGGAGCCGACCTTGTGCGGTAAGACGCTGTATCGTAGGTACCTTTGTCGTCAGGCACTTTTTAATCCAATACCGTTTAGGGCGCACCCATGTGGTCAAGAATCGCGCGCTATGGGCAGCCAGTTTTGCGGCAAACAGGCGGGCGGTCGGCCTAACGCAGGGCTGAACCATCTAACCTATACCTGCAAGCGGTGTGCATCATGGTGCCAGTCGAGCCCCGAAGGTGGCAGCGTTTCGCCATCGAGCAGTGCTAGGTTGTCCTGCAATGTGAGTCTGCCTGAGAGATGCAGCTGTGCCGCCATAGGATACATAGCATGCTCAAAGGGGAGAATGCGTGCGGCCAGTGAGCTCGAATTGTCGGTGACCTCAACGGCAACCCTTGCCTGCAGGATAGGAGGCCCTCCGTCGAGTTCCGGCGTCACGTAGTGCACGGTTGCTCCCGCTTCCCGCTCGCCTGCATCGAGCGCGCGCTGGTGGGTATTGAGTCCCGGATATTTTGGCAGTAGCGATGGATGGATGTTGATTAACCTGCCTGCAAATCGCTCAACAAACGCCCCCGTTAAGATACGCATAAAACCAGCGAGAACCAGTAAATCCGGTTGGTAAGCGTCCAGGGCATCAGCGAGCGCTGCATCGAATGCTTCACGGGTCATAAAGCGCGTATGGTCAACACATTCGGTTGCTACTCCCGCCGACTTTGCCGTTACCAAGCCCTGCGCGTTGGACCGATTGCTGACAACACACGCGATAGTCGCGTGTAGCTGTTCCTGACGAACAGCGTCGAGGAACGCCTCCATGTTACTACCGCGCCCCGAAATAAGAATGGCAATGCGTTTTGAGGCATCACTCATCCGACCAGTTCAACACCGCTCTGTCCATCGACAATATCGCCAACTAACCAGGCGTCTATGCCCTGATCCCGTAGAAACTCCATGGCAATCTCAGCTTTTTCTCTGGCGACTGCCAACACCATACCAATGCCACAGTTAAAGGTGCGGTAGAGTTCGGTTTGTTCCATGTTGCCCCCTGGCGTAACCACTCGAAAATCGGCGGTAGCTGCCAAGATTGAAGATCAATACGCGCACTACAGCCTGCGGGTAGCACCCGAGGGATGTTTTCTAATAAGCCCCCACCGGTTATGTGTGCCAGTGCATGGGGGCGAATTTCGTGTTGCAGTGCCAGCAGTGGACGGTTGTAGATGATGGTTGGCGCCAGCAGGGCTTCGCCCAGACTCGCACCGTGCGCGAAGGGCGCGTTCAAATCGGCCCCGGTCACCTCAACAATTTTGCGAATGAGCGAATAGCCATTGGAATGAGGGCCACTGCTAGGCAGCGCAATAAGGGCATCGCCTGCGGCGACGTGGCGTCCATCAATTATGGCGTCTTTCTCCACTACCCCTGTACAAAATCCCGCAAGGTCATAGTCCTCGCCTTCGTACATGCCGGGCATTTCAGCGGTTTCACCGCCCACCAGCGCGGCGCCAGCGAGCTCGCAGCCTTTACCGATACCGGTGACAACTTCGGCGGCAATATCCACATTGAGCTTGCCGGTGGCATAGTAGTCAAGAAAGAGCAGGGGTTCAGCTCCCACAACGGCAATGTCATTGGTACACATAGCGACTAAATCGATGCCGATGGTGTCGTGCTTGCCCATGTCCATGGCGAGCCGGAGCTTGGTGCCAACGCCATCGGTGCCCGATACCAGAACCGGCTGTCGGTACCCCTCGGGTATCTCACACAGCGCCCCAAAGCCACCGAGCCCCGACAGGACTTCGGGTCGACGCGTTCGCTGGCTCACAGATTTGATGCGCTCAACTAGCGCATTGCCGGCATCAATATCAACGCCAGCATCGCGATAAGTCAGCGGCTGGCCCGTGGTGGCTTTGTCATTCATAGTGGCTTCTCGTTCCGGGGGCACAGATTACTGTCTGCGTGCGATTGAGGAAAGCGACCAACGGCGTTTTCACTGGTAAACTTGCACTCGCACCATCATTTTTCGTTAGTCAAACGGGGAAAACCAAGTTTGAAGCGTAGGATTTGGACTAGCTCGGCTCTGTTAGTTATGGCCACTGTAGCCAAGGCCCGTGTTGCCATGGTCTGCCGATTAATGGCCAGGGCGCCGGTTGGCTTGCCTATGAGGGCTTGCTTGGCGCAAGACGTTTTAGCTCACCTCCCTGCAGTCCGTTTCGCAGTTGCTGCAGTTTTGTTGCTGATTCAAGTGCCCGGTTTCGCCCAAGACAATCTCTTTGTGGCTCGCATCGCTGTTGAGGATCGTCAGGAGGCGAGTTTGGCGCGTGCGGCCAGCGAAGCCTTAGAACAGGTGCTCGTGCGTGTGTCTGGCAACCGAGCCGTCATAACGTTACCGGGAATCGCCCAGGCAGTTAGCAGTGCGAGGGATCGACTCTCGTTGTACACCTACGTCGAAGATGAGACAGGCCTGGCGCTCATTGCCGAATTTGACGGCGTGATTGTCAAGGACCTCTTGCGCGCAGGCGGTGCGACCTATTGGGGGGCTCACGTCCCCCGGTGCTTGTTTGGTTGGTAGTGGACCACCCCGATGGGCGTCGGTTTGCAAACCCACAGGACGATGCCGAGTTGCTGGCGGCATTGCGCGCCGCATTTGATGAGCGCGGCGTCAATATCCGGCTGCCCTTAATGGATTTGGAAGACAGTCTGGTGCTCGGCCCCAATATCCTATGGCAACGCGTGGTGCCGCGTATCATGGCGGCATCCAAGCGTTACGGCACTGGCCATGTGTTGGTTGGCCGGCATGTCGAGCTTAGCAATGGTCGACTACTGAGTGACTGGCTGTATTTGCAGCAAGCTGGCTCAGGGGCTGATTACAGCATGGCAGCTACCCAGACTGAAGCCGAAGATTACCTGGCTACAACTAGGGACGCAGCCGATTTGGCCGTTGACGCCATGGCTCTGCGTTATGCGATTAGCCTAAACGAGGCGTCGCGGCAAGGGCGCCTGACCGTGGCCATTGAAGGTGTATATTCTTTTGCGGATTACCAACAGGTGGTGGCGTTATTTAATGAGATTACACTGTTGGATGGAGTGCGTGTGGCGGGTATAGCCGGTCAGCAATTGCGATTGAGCGTGTCCGGACTCGCGAGCGGAAGCGAGCTACAGCGATTGATTGATCCACGCACTGGCCTGAGTGTTGTCACGATTAATGACGACAGTGACCTCAGTCTGTTATGGGAGGGTGGCAAGCCATGACCACGTCGATGCAACGATGGCCGTGGGTGACTGCAGTGGTGTTATGCCTCGTGCTGGCTATTTACATCCTGCACCCCATTCTGACGCCGTTTGTCCTGGGCGCACTGATTGCTTATCTGGGTGATCCCGTGGTGGACAAACTGGAAGCGCGAGGCTATGGCCGCACGGCGGGGGTGGTACTGGTTTTCCTATTGCTTACCTTGCTGTTGAGTTTGGTGCTGGCAGTAGGCTTGCCGTTATTTATCAATCAACTGGATACGGCAATTCGTAAGGTTCCCGAGCTGTTACGCTGGTTATCCGTAGAGTTGCTGCCCTGGATTCAGGGGAAGCTCAGCGTTAGCCCTGTGAAACTGCCGGTGATTGACTGGGAAAATGAATTGGCTGCGCACTGGCAGTCACTGGGCAAAGTGACCGCTGGCACCATTGCCAAGCTCACTCGCTCGGGCCTCGATTTGGTAACGGCGATTTTTAATCTAGCGCTGGTGCCGGTGGTCGCTTTTTACCTGATGCGTGATTGGGATGTCCTGGTAGAGAAAATTCTCAATCTCATTCCTATCTCTTGGCAAGAGAACGTCTCGCTCATGGTAGGTGAGGCGGATGATGTCTTGGGTGCTTTCATTCGCGGGCAAATGTTAGTGATGCTGGCGCAAGCCATTATTTACAGTGCTGGGCTCTGGATAGTGGGCTTAGAATTTGCGGCGGTGCTTGGTACGGTTGCTGGTCTCGCGTCAATCATCCCTTATGCGGGTGCCGTCATTGGTATTGGGAGCTCACTCTTGGTGGCATGGTTCCAATTTGGCGGTGAGTGGCTGCCATTGGCATTGGTGGCGAGTGTTTTTGGGTTCGGTCAACTCGTTGAGAGTCTGGTGTTAACCCCCGTATTGGTGGGCGATCGTATCGGCCTGCACCCCGTAGCTGTGATTTTCGCCCTGATGGCGGGAGGGCAGTTAGCCGGTTTCACCGGTGTTCTTATTGCATTACCTATTGCGGCGGTGCTGGTTGTTTTTTTACGCCACGGTGTCAATCATTATCGCCGCAGCGCAACGTATCAGGGCGGCGGGTAACGTATGGCCTCTGCCAACCAATTGCCCCTTTCCATTGTTACCGACGATGAAGCCACATTGGACAACTTTCAACCACGAGCGGGTGCTCTCGAAGCGCTAATGGTTGCAAAGTCACTGGTCAATGGCGATGCGCATGATGCTTTTTTTGCAGGCGTGGGCGGCACGGGGAAAAGCCACCTACTGCAAGCGGTGTGTCACGGTCTGGATGGCGCAGCCCTCTACATTCCCCTAGCCGAGTTGGTGACGTTACCTCCTGCGGCTGTGCTCGATCAACATCAGGCATTTGCGCTGCTGGTTATCGATGATGTTCATGAATGCCTCACCCATCCCGATTGGCAGGAAGCCTTATTTCACTGTTTCAATCAGCGCCGTGCGCTTGAGTTGGGTATGCTTTGGAGCGCCAATACGGTACCCGTGGGCCTAGCGGGGCTACTGCCAGACCTACAATCACGGTTGGCCAATCTAACCACCTATCAGTTAGCACGACAGACGGAGCGGGAGCTCGCCGATATGCTGACCTATCGTGCTGGGAGGCGTGGGCTTGTACTTTCGCCCGATGTGATTAAGTACGTGCTTGCCAGGGCGCCGCGATCCGCGGCTGCCCTGATGGATCTGCTTGAGCGACTCGATCGGGCCTCGCTTACCTACTCCCGCCCTATTACGGTGCCCCTGATAGTCGAACTCAAGGTGCTGTCTGAGGATCCGTAACAACGACCGCGTAGTCATCGGGTCCCAACAGCAAGTAGCGGCGCAGCCAACCCACTAACAAATAGAGCGGCACCGTGTCGATAAGTGCCGAAAGCGCCTTAAAAGCGTAGTTGCTAGCGATGAGTATCAGCAGAGCGTCAAAGGTCATCTCCCCGCGCCAGTAAACGGCACCAAAGGTCACGCTAATCACCATGACCGAATCAACCAGTTGGCTCAGTAGGGTACTGAAGTTATTGCGCAGCCAGAGATGTTTACCCTTGGTTAACCGCTTCCAAAAATGAAACAACTGCACATCGCAGTACTGAGCGGCAATGTAGGCGAGCATAGAGGCGAATACAGCACCCGAGGTGGTGGCATAAATAAGCTGGTACAGGCCGACTTCGCCGCTGACCAGCTCACCATTGGGTAGGGGAACCGGAGCAGAAAGCGGCAGCACTTGCCAGGGGGCATCGCTTCGGGCGCAACAGATGGTGCGAGATTACCCAGGGTGAGTATGGCTAAAATGAAGATGTTTAAGCCCAGCCCTACACTGACCAGGAAGTTGGCGCGCGCCCGCCGTACAGTTCACTCACCAGATCGGTGCATAAAAATGTGAGCGGGTAGGGCAAAACCCCTACTGCGAGTGCCAGAGGGCCCAGTTGAATGAAGCGCGTTATACCCACCACATTCAAGAGTGTCATGGCGCATAAAAATATCGCCGCCAGTATCAGGAATACCCGCTCTCGACGTTCTTGAATTAAGGGCGATTGCATAGCGCTTAGTGCTCTAGCTGTCCGAGATTGGCGTGTAGCACGGCACCGTTAATCACCGGATTGTGGTGGGTCCATACAATGAGGTTGGCAATTTCTGTGGGTTCTATGAGGCGACCAAAGCTATTCATTTGCCCGATACCCGCCAATAGGGCGTCATCGTGGCCGATATGACCGCGCAGCATTTCCGTGTCAGTAAAGCCTGGGCAAACCAGTGCGGTATGAATACCTCTACCCATCAGATCCTGACATGTGGCGCGCATCATACCTAGCTGCGCGTGCTTGGAAACCACGTAGCTAAAAGCCCCGCCAACAGCCTTCTCTGACAGCGTGGAGCCCACAAATACAACGCTGGAGCCACGGGGTAGTAGCGGCAACAAGCGACGGTTTAAGGCATTAATAGCCATGACATTGATTTGCAGGGCTCCAGCAAGGTCCTCATCGGCACAGTGCTCGGCGGTGTCCTTAAGCATTAGCGCGGCATTGTGTACTAAACACACTTGGGTAGCGCCGTGGTTGTCAAGTTGTAATGCGATATCGTCGGCGAGGGCTGTAACTGCCGGCGGTGAGCTTAAATCGCTACATATATTTTCCACGCCAGCGACAGGACAGGTCCGTCGAGATACGTTGTAGACCAGAAATTGCTGATCAATGAATTGTTGAGCAGCAGCGGCGCCAATCCCTGAGCTCGCACCTGTAATAATTGCGATACGCGACATGAACGTTCCTACGTGTGTAGTCTCAAATGTGTAGCCGGTTCTGCTTGATCAGCGTATTTCATCCAGCGTTATTTCTGACTGTCGCCCATGATACGCCATGAGCGTGGCAATGGATGGACATGTTGCCAGATTAACTTGCACCTAGGGAAAGTATTGCCCACCATGGACCCTTTTTACGAAACGATGCAACTATGACGCGGCTCACTACCCTCTACATTGACAAAGAAGCACACAAGTTTTCTGCTGCACACTACACGATTTTTTCGGCGACTGATCGCGAGCGACTTCACGGACACAATTACTCAGTCTCGGCACGGATTGTTGCGCCCATGGGCCCCAATGGATTTTCTGCTGATTACAACGTCTATAAAAATCGCTTAAAGAAGCTTTGTGATGCCCTAGACGAATACATGTTACTACCGGAAAACTCGCCCCATCAGGCCCTGCAGATCACAGATGATGAGATCATTGCTACCTTCGACGGTCAAGACTTGCGGTTCCCTCGAGCCGAGACGCTCATTCTTCCCGTAGTCAATGTTACCGTGGAAGAGCTTGCCCACTACCTACTGGCCCAATTGCTAGCGCTGAGCGAGCCTGATGAGGGACTGGTAGAGGTTGAGGTGGGTGTTTCCTCGGGTCCAGGGCAAACAGGCGCGGCTATTTGGGTGGCTTAAAAAAATTGCCCATCGCGTTGAACTTTTGCTGAAGTGGCCGGTCTCACTAATAACTGCTGATACGGCGCCGCCACGGGGACGGTGCGTGGGAAACGTCTCAGCAGCCGGAATCTGCTTCGTAAGATTCTCCCCGTTTGAGTGGCTCCTTCTTTAGCCGACCATTGGGTCGGCTTTTTTTGCTTGTCTTTCCACCGCTGTGTGCCAGGCCAGTACGGGCTGCGCGAGCGCCGCCAGCGACTGTATCATTCCCGATACCCTAGTTCGTGCAATACCGTCAGTAGTGCCTGTGTTGTTTGAGGCCCCACCAGGGTTTTAAGTAGCCGCCCATCCGGTGCGACGATGAGAGTGGTGGGCAGAACCTGGGGGCGGGGTGTGCCCAAATCTTGGCTGGGATCATTGGCAAGTAGTGCAAACTCAATGCCTAGCGTCTCTGCTTGGGCTTGTAACGCATCGCCTTGTTTGCCGTCGTAATTTACCCCGAGAACGTTGACGTTGTTATAGACACTGAGGGTATTGAGTTCGGGTATTTCCTCACGACAGGGCGTACACCAAACCGCCCAGTAATTGACGACGCGCCATGATCCCGCACTGGGCAGAGGATCACTCGTGCACGCGGCTAATAACGCCAATGTTGCGGCGAGGATCAGCTGCTTGATTAGAGCGGTGCTGGCAGTCATGGTCGTGCACCCTGATTAAAAAGCTCGCTAAGTGTTACCCCAAGTTGCTGCTGTTGCGCTGACCGCTGCTGTTGTAATAACTGCTGGGCGATTTGCTGCCAGGCGAGTGCCGGCCCTGGGTTGTCTTCGACCGGCAGCTCGCTGTTGATGAGTTTTTTAAGGTCATCAATGGTCACCGTATTGAGGTCTCGGCTAAGTAAGAAGTTGCCGTCGGCGTTTTGCGCGATAAGTCTCGCGTCCATCAGTTGGTCGCGAATAAAGCGCCAACTCTCGCCATCGAGGCCGCCAATAACTACGTCACGATCGCGCAATAGAGCCGCTTCGGAAACGGGAGTTCCTTGCCGCTGCGCGCGCCAAAGCAAGTAGAGTGCGTCAAGGGCCTTTAGCAACGTGGGGCGATTGGCCTGCGCGGCACTTTGATAATCCGACAAGCTATGAATCAGAATTGCGCCGACAAGAATGATGCTCCAGATAATGTACAGCCACAGTAAGAACACCGGAACCGCGGCAAAGGCACCGTAAACCAGGGTATAGCTTGAGTTCGCAATGACCGTTGTAAAGGTGGCGCGGGCTAAGGAGAAAGCGATGGCAGCAACCAAACCGCCCAATAACGCGTGTTGGAAGCGCACAGCGCAGTTGGGCACTGTCATGTACAGGGCAGTGAGTCCCAACACGCTAAGGGTAAATGGCAGGAGTGACAGTACAAATGTGCTGATGCCCAAACTATCTAAACCAGCCAGCGCGTTGGCCGCCGCGTAGAGATAAGCTTGTATGCCAAGGCCAAGGCCTAGCATGACGGGCGCTAAACTGAGAACAGCCCAGTACAATAAGACGCTTGAGACTGCACCGCGATTTGCCCGATTGCGCCAGATATTATTGATTGCTCGCTCCACATTGCGCAGCATCAATATTGCGGTAAGCGTTAAAATCAGTACGCCCACTCCGGTAAGATTTTTTGCCTGCTGCGAGAAGGTGTGCAGGTACGCTGCTACCTCTTGAGACGACTCGGGTAACAAATTGGCGACCAAAAACTGTTCAATCTGAGCCTCTAAATCGACCGTGGTGGGTATGGCTGAACCCACGGCGTATAGCACCGTCATGAGCGGGACAAGTGCAAACAGGCTCATATAAACGAGTGCCGCGGCGATCTCTGAGCAACGATCTTGCTTGAAACGACGCAGGAAATACTGCGACGCCGCGACTGACTTCTGTATGATGGGGTTTCTGAGCATTGCTCACCTAGCCTGTAGCGCCTGGGTAGAGGCCTGTCATGTTAAGCCTTAACGTGGTCTGCAGTGTAGATCAGCAACCAAACAGATTCACCCGCAAGCACTGGAATTTATTGAAAATCTATGGCCGATACGCCCTATATCTTGGTTCTCTATTATTCGCGATCAGGTGCCACGGCAGCCATGGCGAATCACGTTGTGAGGGGGGTAAGCAGTGTAGCTGGCATTGAAGCCAGATTGCGCACAGTTGCGCCCATAACAGCAGAAACCCAGCCGCTTCGCGATGATATTCCCGATGATGGCCCCCTATATTGTGACGATGATGACCTGCGCTATTGCGCGGGTCTGGTAATGGGTAGCGCCACGCGATTTGGCAACATGGCTGCGCCGCTCAAGCATTTCATCGATCAAACCAGTAGTCTGTGGTTGAGCGGCAGTTTGATCAACAAGCCTGCGGCGGTGTTTACATCGACGAGCTCGCTGCACGGTGGTCAGGAGAGCACCTTGTTGAGCATGTTATTACCGCTCTTACACCATGGCATGGTGTTAGCGGGGTTGCCTTATAGTGAAGGGGCGCTTCGTCAAACGACGGCTGGCGGCACACCCTATGGCGCCAGCCACTGGGCCGGAGAAAATAACGATCGCCCGCTTGATGAGCGCGAGGCAGAGTTGTGTCGAGCGCTTGGTGCGCGGGTTGCGCGACTGGCTTTGAGATTATCCGATGGTTAAACGCTCTGGAAAAACACAAGCGCTGTGGTGGTTGCTGTGGCTGGTTTGGATTGTTTATGTAGGCCAGCAGGTTATTGATGTAGCGCGCTTTAATGCGCCTTGGCCCGTGTGGCTGTTGAGAATAGCGCCGCTGGTACTGTTTGTGCCAGGTGTCGCTCGCGACAATTTGCGCGCTGTTATTTGGCTGTGCTTTGTGGTGCTGTTCTACTTCATATCGTCGGTAGAGGCGTTGTTTGCACAGCCTTCTGACCTCGTGGCTGTGGTGGGTATTGTGGCGGTTGTGGCGTTATTTATCTCCGCAACCTTGTACATTCGGTGTCGGGGACGTGAGCTCAAGTTGGCAACGTCAGAAGGGCAGAACAAGGAGGGTTCGCAATAATGTGGCAAGGTATTAAACGCGTGGTTGGTGGTCTATGGCGGGTGCTGACAGCGGTGAGCAAGGGCATCACAGTGCTGTTGCCTATTGCTGTGTTGGTGTATTTCATTGGCGCTGTTGCTATCGGCTTTAAAGCTGCTCAGCCCGAACCGATTCCTGATCGTGCGGCTTTGCTGGTCAATCCGGCTGGCATGCTAGTCGAAAGCCGAACGCCACTGGAGCCAATTGATGCGCTGATGCAAGGCGAGTCAAGCGAGGTGCTGCTATCAGATCTTATCGAGGCAATTGATCTTGCCGCTGAGGATGAGCGCATAGTGGCCTTGATCATGGATCTGCAGATGTTAGTAGGCCCCACTGTCACGCAGGCGCTGGAAATTGAGCAAGCCATTAATCGATTTAAGGCGACTGATAAGCCGGTGGTCGCTGTGGGAGACTACTACGATCAGGGCCATTACCTGCTTGCCGCGCAGGCTGACACCATCATTATGCATCCTGAGGGCGGTATTAATCTTTACGGCTTTGGTGTCTACAAGAGCTATGTCAAGCAATTGCTCGAGAACGTCATGGTTACCATGAATGTGTTCAGAGTGGGCGAGAACAAATCTGCGGTCGAGCCATTCCTCCGTGAGGATATGTCCGCCAGCGAGCGCAAGGTGATTGGTGCGTGGTTGGGTGAGTTGTGGCAGACCTACGCGACCCATGTCGAGACCGGCCGAGAATTTGAAGAGGGTGCAGTTCAGGCGTTTATTGACCAATTTCCCGATAAGCTCGAGGCCGCGGGCGGTGATCAACCAAAACTGTTGCTCGACGAAGGGTTTATTGACGACTTGATGACTCACGAGCAGCAGACAACGTATCTAGCTGAACTGGTTGGCGCTACCAATGATGAGGGTGATTATCCGTCCATGGCGTTTCAAGCCTACCTCGCCAGCTCTCGGGGAGTCGAGGCGCCGGATGCGGATGATGGGGTAGCCCAGGATAGCCGCAACGTTATCGCCATTGTGCCGGTTGAGGGGGAGTTAGTGCCGGGCGAAAGTGGTGCGGGCTTTGCCGGTTCCGATACCGTGGTTGCCCAGTTAGAGCGCGCGCTCGATGCCGATGATGTGGCGGCCGTCGTTCTGCGGATTAACTCACCCGGCGGCAGCGTCTTTGCGTCGGAGCTTATCCGTGAGCAAGTGCTTGCCTTAAAGGCGGCGGGTCGACCGGTGGTGGTGTCAATGGGGGAGTCGCCGCGTCGGGAGGTTACTACATCGCTGCCGATGCCGATGAAATATGGGCACATCCGGCAACCATCACCGGTAGCATCGGCGTTTTTGCAGCGTTCCCAACAGTTGAAAAATTATATGCTTGGGCTGGCATAAACGTTGATGGTGTTGCTACTACCCGGCTTGCGCCCGCCGTACGCTTTGATACCGGCGTCAATTCGGATGGTGAGCGTATTATTCAAAGCTTGATAACTAACGTGTACACCGACTTTATCGATTTGGTCGCAGCCGGACGCGGAATGAGTTGGGATGACGTAGACGCCATTGCGGGTGGCGTGGTGTGGAGTGGCAAGGCCGCACAGGAAGCGGGTTTAGTTGATTCCTTGGGCGGTCTGGATGAGGCAGTTGCTGCTGCAGCTGCACGCAGTGAGCTGGCAGACTATAAAATTCGACGGATAGGCACGCCGTTGAGCCCAGAGCAGTTAATTCTTGAACAGATTGGTAAAGAATTGGGCACCGTTGCCGTACCGGGATTCTCAGCTCTTCGCGTATTTGCCGAGCAATTGAGCCAGCCATTGCGGGTGGTCGATAGTTTGAGAGACCCGCGGCATCTGTATGTCCGCTGCCTCGAGTGTGCGGGTGGATTGTGAAGCTCGTTTTAAAAGACGCTCAAGTTCCTATTGCAGAGCCCAAGCCATCGGCAACCGTTGTCGTTGTAAGAGAGGGACTCGAGGGGCCGGAGGTGTTACTGCTCAAGCGGAGTCCTGATTTGGCGCATATGCCCGATGCTTGGGTTTTCCTGGGGGTAAGGTCGATCCAGACGATGCCGGCGACACACCTGAGAGGCGCGCTCGAACGGCTGCCTGCCGTGAATTGCGAGAAGAGGCGAGTCTTGATCTGGACGAAGACAATTTATTGTACTTCTCCCATTGGCTCACCCCAGAGATTGTCAAGCGTCGGTTTGCTACGTGGTTTTATTTGGCGGTTGTGGATCGGCTTGTCGAGGTGCGTGTCGATGGCAGTGAGATAGTGGATCACCGTTGGATACGGCCGCAGCAGGCATTGGATGAGCAGTTGGCGGGCGACTTGCAGGCACCCCCGCCTACCTTGGTAACCCTAACCGAGATCCAATCGGCCGCCGATGTGGCTTCACTGACCTCCATGATTAGCCAGCGCGAACAGCCATTCTTTTTTCCCAAATTACACAAGGCTGGGGAGGGCATGCTGTTTTTGTATCCAGGAGACAGTGGCTACGCCGCAGACGATCCCAATGTAGCGGGGGATAGGCATCGAATGCTCGTTGATCGAGGCGTCTTTGATTATCAACGTTCCTTTGATTGGCCAGCGCGCTCGGCCTGATGCCGGCCAGTCGCGCCTAACTTGCCTTGGAATGAACAGGCCGGCTCGATCTGTATGAGCGCGGGCTAAATAAAGTGACACTCAACTAGCTCGTCGCTCGCCTGTCATTAGGGGTGTTAACGCCAGCGGGCTCCGGGGAGCAAGCGACGCGTGTCATTAACGGTGGTCTGGAACAAGTCGGCAATAGGGCGCACGCTTTGTGCTTCCACTCGACGTGAGATCATGGTTACCGGGAACAAATAAGTGGCATCGTTACGATACTGCAGTGCTCGAGATCGGCCGGCCCGATCGCGGTAAACAATCCAGTGCATGTCCAGTTCACTGGCCAGTAGATCACCAAAAACAACGCCCAATGCCTGCAGACTCAGGCGGTCTTCGTGGTTGATCAGGTCTCTATCGATGATTGTTTGAAGGGTATCCAGATCGCGCTCGGTGTCATCCGACAAGCGGCGGCCCAGGCGGTTCGCGAGCGCTTCCACTCGGTTACGCTGCTCGTCCATGAATTGCTGATCAATAGCCGACAGTGGTTCAATACGCACCTCAACTTCGGTGGGATGTTGCCAGCTACTGCCTTGCGCACTCGTTTGGCTAACAAAGAGCAGTTGCATAAGTAGTACGAGCCATGCGGTATTGATGACAGTTCGTAGTATTGTCGGTTGTGTCTCAGTCTGTGTCGTGGATAATTGCGCCACCATAAACCATACCCAGTCATTCGCTAATGGAGTACCCCGATATGATAACCGGAAGCATCGTTGCACTGGTAACTCCCATGCACACCGATGGTAATGTGGATTGGGAGATACTCGCTCGATTGATTGACCATCATATTACCGCGGGCACCGCCGCCCTTGGGGTGGTCGGTACAACCGGCGAAAGTGCCACGCTAACCGTCCCTGAGCACTGTGATGTCATTAAGTTTGCCGTTGAGAAAGCCAACGGGCGCATTCCTATCGTGGCAGGCACGGGCTCAAATTCGACTCACGAAGCGATTGAGCTAACGGTGGCGGCGGCCGAGGTCGGGGCCGATGCGTCACTGTTGGTAACGCCATACTACAATCGTCCCACTCAAGAGGGGCTTTACCAGCATTTTTGTAAGGTGGCGCAAGCGGTTAACCTGCGAATTATTCTCTATAACGTGCCCGGGCGCACGGCGGTTGATATGACGAACGATACCGTCGTTCGTCTTAGCGAAGTTGACAACATTGTGGCAATTAAGGACGCTACCGGAGAGGTGGCACGTGGCGCGGATCTTATTAGTCGCTTACCGGAAACCTTCGCTGTCTACTCGGGGGATGACGCCACCGCACTGGAATTGATGCGTCAGGGTGCAAAAGGCAATATCTCGGTTACCGCTAATATTGCCGCCGAGCAAATGGCAGAACTGTGCCGACTGGCACTCGCGGGCGAATTTGACCAAGCTGAAGTTATTAATCAGCGATTGAGCCAGTTGAATACCGCACTGTTCATTGAACCCAATCCTATTCCTATTAAGTGGGCAATGGCTGAACACGGTATGATGCCCCCTGGTATACGATTGCCACTGACCCCTTTATCGGAGCAGCACCATGAAGCGGTGCGCCAAGCTATGAAACAGGCAAATCTATGATGTGTTTGAAAAACCTGGCACTGACCATGCCGCTGACGTTACTTGCAGGGTGTAGCTTTTTATTCGGCGAGGATGGTCTATTTCCCGATAATTCAGAGCAGTACAAGAATGCCCCCGAATTGGCTCAGATTGCGGTCCCGCCACGCCTAGAGGGCGCCAAAAGTGAACCCATTTATCCCATTCCCAATGTCCGCAACGCCGGTGCGCTAGCGAGCGAATTTGAGGTGCCTCGGCCCGCGCCGCTCACAGCCGGTGCCGAGTATGATGCGGTACGAATTCAAAGTTTGGGTGATGAAAGTTGGGCGCTGGTTGCGGTGGCTCCAGGTCAGCTCTGGCCCCAAGTGCGTGCGTTTCTTACCGCTTCGGGCATTGGGGTTGCAGCCTCAGATGCTCAGGCGGGGCTTATTGATACCCAATTTGTAACGCTTAAAGATCGAGCCTTGCCAGCCCGGTTCCGCTTTAGGGTAGAGGCCGGAGTACAACGTAATACCGCGGAGTTACACGTACTGGAGCAGGATAAGGCGGTGAGCGATGAAGCTTGGCCTAGAGCATCTAATGATCTCGAACTCGAGAAAAACATGCTCCGCAACGTGGCCCAGTTCATCGCTAACAGTGCCGATTCTGCACCGGTGTCCATGATGGCTGACCGAGCCATGGGAGACTCGGGCCGTATTACCTTGGAGGATACCCAAGACTACACACGCTTGCGTTTGCGCTTAGGTTTTGCACGGGCTTGGGCGAGTGTTACCAGGGGGCTGCCAGATTCAGGCTTTACCATTGACGATCGTGATCGCAGCGCGGGCCTGTTCTATGTCACGTTTGCTGGGCCTCAATCAGAGGTTGAGGAAGGTTGGTTTGATTGGCTCTGGGGTGGAGAAGAAGATCATCCCTGGCCGGGCAGCGCTATCAGGTGAAACTGTCCACACAAACCGATGACGAGGTTGTCATTACGCTTATGGGGTCAGAGGGAGCCGCGATTGCTCGACGAGATCAGCAGGCCCTGTTGACTATTTTAAAGGGCAATATTAGCTGATGCGATTTGCCTCCCTTGGGAGTGGTAGCAAGGGCAACGGGACACTGGTTGCGGCGGGCGACACTATGCTGCTCGTCGATTGCGGGTTCAACCGTCGAGAAACCGAGCAACGCCTCGCGCGTCTCGACGTAAACCCCGAACAGCTCGATGCCATTTTGGTCACCCATGAGCACGGTGATCATGCGGGTGGTGTGGCAGCACTGTCACGCCACTATGAAATTCCTATCTATCTCTCACATGGCACTGCTGCGGCAGGCAAACTCGATAACGCCCACAAACAGCTGCGTATCAATGCAGGAGACAACTTTGTCATTGACGATATCGCGGTGCAGTCGATACCAGTGCCTCACGATGCTCGCGAACCTACCCAGTTTCGACTGTCATCGGGTAGTTGCTGTCTGGGCATTCTTACCGATTTGGGCTCCATAACACCCCATGTCTTAGCCGCATACAGCGGCTGCACCGGACTATTGCTGGAGTTTAATCACGACCTGGCTCTGCTCCAGAACGGAAGTTATCCAGCGGCATTGAAGCGACGCGTGGGTGGTGACTACGGCCATTTGAATAACCATCAGGCGGCTGAGTTATTGAGGGCGCTAGATAACAGCCAACTCAAGTTGCTGGCCGTGGGTCATTTGAGTGAGCAAAACAACAGCCTGGCACATGCCCAAGCGGCACTTGCGGAGGTAGCGCATTGTCACAGCGCCGAGGTATTTATGGCCTGTCAGCAAGAGGGCTTCGATTGGCTCTATTTGGCAGAAGAGTTGATGGTGTCGGCCGCAGGCTGAGGATTGTGCTTCCAGCGCCGATTGCTCCAAAGCCATTCGGCTGGCGATTGTTTAATAGCTTGCTCTGCCAGACGCGCGTAGCGCTCGATAATTTCGTGCTCTTCCATGGCTTTGGGGTTATCTGTGATCAGCGTTAGCTGTATCCGATAATGGCCCCGCGAGCGGCGCTGACCGGCAGCAAAAACCACAGGAAAACCTGTAGCGCGGGCCAGTGTGGCGGCACCCGAAAAAAACGCGGTCCGCTGATTGAGAAACTGTGTCCAATGGACGCGCTCACGTCGCCCTGGCGATTGATCAGCCACCATAAAGATAAGCCGTGGCCGTCGGCGGTGCTTTATGACGTTACGCCCGGCCTCGCGCTTTTCATTCGGCTCGGTACCAAACCGACTGCGCGACTCGCGGCTGAAGCGATCAGCGCCACGATCATGCAGGCGTTTGTACACCGCCGCGCTGTCAATGGGATAGCGATCGTTGGCCGCGTAAAGCATCCACTCCCAATTACCCTGGTGCAGTGTCATTACGATAACGGATTGCTGATAGTGGTTACTGATCTCGTCCAGAACTTCGGGGTTGTTTATGATCATACGTTCACGAAGCGCGGCCATGGGTATGGCATAACCGGCGATGATTTCTAGCGTGGTATCGACAAAATGGCGATAAAAATCGGTGAGCATGTGGTTGCGCTCGATGGTATCGAGTTCGGGGAATGCGCGTTCCAGATTGGCAGCCACCACCTCGCGCCGGTAGCCAATAACATGTTGAAGGAACCACGCCGCACAGCTGGCCAGGCCATAAAGCACCGATATAGGCAGCGCTGCGAGTAATCGGTAAAACCAGTAAGTCATGGCGCTTGGCAATGGTCGGCGAGTGTGACGGCTACCGATGGGGAAAATAGCTCGCGGGTAGGGCACTGCAGTGCTGGATTGTTCGATACATCCAGTTGGGCAAGTTGCGCTAACCCCGCGAGCGGAACGATATCGACTATGGCGTTGTCATCTAGCCAAAGGTTCACCAGCAGGGTGAGTTTTTCCAGCTCAAGCAGATTACGTATTTGATTGTTCGATAGTTTCAGCTGCTCGAGGCTATGAAATGCAGCAAGCCCATCCAATGTCTTGATGCCTGCATTTGAGCAATTGAGGGCTTTGAGCTGAGTAACCGAGCTGATGAGATTGTCGGCAATGGCTTGTTCGATGCAGATTGCCAGTGCTGGGTCGGTAATGCCTTGCACCTGAAGGAGTTTTGCCGGAGTGTACACCAGCTTATCGTTAACCTTGATATCGTATTGACCGCAACCGGCCAATAGCAAGTAGCTTGCGAGTAAGCCGATAGGGAATGTGTTCAAGAATCGGTGCATAGGGACTCCGGGAGCTAGTGGTCGTATAATGCCACCAACTGGCACCGGAGGCACTTGTTGTGGACTGATTGGTGCGTCCGTTGCGACATGCTCGTTTGGAGCGGTGCTCTCTGCATGCCATTGGATTGCGTGCCGTTTGGCGAATGAGCCGCCTGAGAAAACGCGCCTGACATGGCAGACCGGGAAATACTCGATGATGCAGCAGTCAACAAACAGCCAGCAAAAGCCAAGCCCACTTGGGGCCGAGGCCCAACACCAATTGCAGCAGCTCGAGGAGGCCCTGCGCAAACACTGGCGTCTGGGCCAAAACATGGTGTTGTGCTGGGCGCCAGCCCCTCGAGGCTTGTTAACCCTGACGGTGCCTCATTACTTTCTGGGCAATTTTACCGCCCAGGGAGCCGCCAATGAGAATGAAGTTTTCATTCGTGAGGTGATCGGCAGTGCGCGACTAAAATCCCACGAAGAGATTTTTGCTATCGCCAAGCGTCTTGGCGTGTCTACCGCTTTTATCAAACTCGACCATCCGCTCGGAAATGATGCGCCTTTGTTGCAGGCAGCCGACGCTATTGTTGCGCGCTACGGCATAGGTTATGTCGCGTCGCGGGCGGTGCTGCTGTTCGATATTGCCGAATTCTCACTGTACACGCCTTTTGAGCAAGCCAGTCAGCTCAACAGCTTGTCTTACTCAATGAATTCGGCGTACAACAAGCTGCAGCGCGAAGGCGTGGACGTAAACTTTGCACGCACGACAACGGGTGACGGCTACTACGTATGGAATCGTGATGTGGGTCACTATCCCGATTTGGATTTACTCACCTTTTTGTTTATGGTGTTGGTAGACAATGCGGCTGCCCGACAGGAAGCCTCGGGTCATACAGTGCCCGTCATACGCGCAGCCTTTCACATTGGCAGCCACTATGAATTGTTCCAAGCCGAGGGGTAAACCCAACGGTGTTTAGTTACATCGTCGGCGATGTGACGATTAAGCTTGCCAGAATATTGGCAAACGCCGAGGCGGGTCAGGTCTTGGTGGGCGATTTTTATGCTGCCCTGCCCGAGGAAGAAGGTTTGCACGATGCCAATACATTTATGCGCCGCGCTGTCGATGAATTGGATGAGCTACAAAATGTGCTGATTGGCGGGCAACCCTTAAGAGGCTGGTTACTTGATGCCGACGGATGCGGTGGCGAGCATGCGATGGCCATGGAAATTACCGATAAACACGGGCTTAAACAGCGGGCTTTCAATGTGAGCTTTTCGGTGGAATTGGGTGAGCGCAAGCTTAGTATGGGCGTATCGGCGACGACCCCATGACACAGCTTGCAGCTCCAGCTGTTGTGGTGACAGCGGCGAACCCAGCGGCTCTTGCGCGAGCCCAACAAGTCGCCGCAACCTTAGGGCTGCCAAGCGCCCGCGATTGGCGGCAATCAGCTGCCCAGTTGGCGCTGATTGTGGATATTGAGGGGGCTTCGTTACAGCGTATTGGTCCCAACCCGCCAGGTCCGGTGAGCATTAATTTTGCTGCGCCTGCAATGGAGCATCGACGCAAGGGCGGTCAAAATGAGCTGCTAGGGCGTGCCGTGGGGGTTAAGCTTGGACGCTATCCCCGAGTGTTTGATGCGACCGCCGGGTTGGGGCGTGATGGCTTTGTGCTCGCCGATAGCGGTTGTCGCGTGACACTATGTGAGCGTTCTTCTGTTCTGGCATGGCTTCTGCAACAGGCGGTGGAGCTTGGCGTCATCAGTGCAGTCGACCACGTTCGGGATGCATCTGCCCGATTAACGGTGATAGCGGGCGATGCCCGTGAACAGTCTCTGCCGGCGGGTTGTGTCATTTATCTTGACCCCATGTTTCCCGAGCGACGTAGTCAGGCGGCGGTAAAGAAAGATCTCGCCGTGCTGCAAGTGCTGCATGGTGGCATACCTTCCGACGAAGCCCAGGGAGAGGCGTTGCTTAACTGGGCATTGCAACAGGATACGCCGCGTGTGGTGATTAAACGACCTGTAAAAGCAGCGCCGCTGGGGGCTTAAAACCTGCCTACCAGCTGAAGGGTAAAGCGGTGCGCTTTGATGTGCATGTTTTGGGGATTTGGCGTGACAGTGCAGATGTGGGTTGGTGGCCCGCTCCTCGATGATGTCATCACCTTGGTCGAGGCATCGAAGCTATCGGCACCTAACGACCTGGTGTGGTTTTCAGACCCCCAGTGCGATAGCGCCTATTGTGCGCAGTCGACCGCGCAGCAACTGCACTCTGTTACTTGCACGAATGGGGAAGTACAGGCGTTCTTGCAGTCGCACAACAGCGAAGCTGGCTGTGAGTGCCTAACGGCCAGTCTGGGCACTTTGGAAGGGCAAGGGCGTCTACTCGACGCGTTACGACAACGCGAACCTCAGCAGCTTGTTATTTGGCTGCCGGCGACAGGTGATAGATTTGACTCAGCCTCAGCCGCCACTAGTACCCCACCGAATGTGTCGCTGTTAACTGCTTGGGTTATTGGCGTCACAGTGCTGGTTAGTGGCGCGTTGGCACTTATGAGGAGCCAAGTAGGTGCAAAGATCGTGATTGTCCTGCCACGATTGTCACCAGCTGAGCAACTTCATGCTCGTGAGGCGCACGCCGCCGAGGCTTACCTCCGCGCGTGGGTAGCGGCGTCCCAAGCCAGTGTGCACGACGCCGATCTGACGTTGAGCATCATTAAGCTACCAACAGTCGATGCATAATGCCGTGATACATCTTGGTTAGTCGCGGGATATCGTCTACCGCGACGTGCTCGTCAATTTGGTGTATCGATGCATTAACCGGGCCTAATTCCAAAATTTGACAACCACTGCGTGCAATAAACCTGCCGTCGGAGGTTCCACCACCAGTAGACAATGTCGCCTCGCCACCGGTGACTTCGCGGATCGATGCCTGCGCTGCGTCAACTAGCGCGCCGGGTTCGGTAAGAAACGGTTGGCCACTGAGATTCCACTCGATATCAAAACGCAGTCCATGCTGACTGAGAATTTCCTCACAGCGCTGGCGTAACTGAATATCGGTAACTTCAGTGCAAAAGCGAATATTGAATTGAGCCACCAGGTCACCGGGTATGACATTCGTCGCGCCAGTGCCTGCGTTGATATTGGAGAATTGGAGTGAGCTAGGATCAAAGAAGGCATTGCCGTCATCCCAATGTTCACGTGCCAGTGCATCAAAGGCGGCAAAGGCACGGTGAATGGGATTGTCGGCCAAATGGGGATAGGCAATGTGTCCCTGTGTTCCTCTTACCGTGACCACAGCACCGAGTGACCCACGACGCCCATTCTTAATAACATCGCCCAATGTTTCACTGCTTGATGGTTCGCCAACAACGCACCAGTCAATGGTTTCACCCCGCGCCATAAGGGTCTCAACGACCTTGACGGTACCGTTGACTGCCGGCCCCTCTTCATCAGAGGTTATGAGAAAAGCCAGCCGTCCCTTAAGCGTTGGTTGTTCAGCCAAAAGTGCTTCAGTAGCGACTACCATAGCGGCAAGACTGGCTTTCATGTCGGCAGCACCTCGACCATATAATTTGCCGTCTCTCAGCACGGGCACAAATGGCGGGCTCTGCCAGCGGTCCTCGGGCCCGGTTGGTACCACATCCGTATGGCCGGCAAATACCAGCGTTGGTCCCGTCTCGCCTAGGACCGCCCAAAGTTATCAACGTGGCCAAATCGCATGGGTTCACAGCGAAAGCCCAGCGCGCGTAGTCGATCCATCATGAGGTTTTGGCAGCCCGCGTCTTGGGGTGTCACCGAGGCATGACGAATCAACGCTTCGGTAAGCGTAATAGCCGCTTGTGAGTACTCAGTTGTTGGCATGCAAGGTCTCATTTAATTCGATGGCTGATCGATTAGTGAGGCATTCCACTACACCGGTCGTACTGTTTCTTCTGAATAGCAAGTCTGACCGATCGGCTAAATCGCGTGCCGATACGGTCTCTACCGGTTTGCGCGCGCCATCCAGCACCGTCACTTTTGTGCCCGCAGTAATAAACAAGCCAGCCTCAACCGTGCAGCGGTCGCCGAGCGGTATGCCTACGCCGGCATTGGCGCCAATAAGGCACTCTTTGCCTACCGAAATAATAATATTGCCGCCACCTGATAGCGTGCCCATGGTGGAGCAGCCGCCGCCAAGGTCTGAACCAGCGCCCACCCAGACACCGGCTGAAATACGGCCTTCTACCATACCTGGCCCCTCGGTGCCGGCATTAAAATTGATAAAGCCTTCGTGCATGACTGTTGTGCCCTCACCGAGATAGGCGCCAAGGCGTACCCGAGCCGTATGCGCAATGCGGACGCCGGTCGGTACCACGTAGTTGGTCATCTTAGGAAATTTATCAACACTGGATACCTCAAGTACGCCTCCTCGTAGTCGAGCATCGAGTTGACGGGCGGGTAATTCATCAAGCGCCACCGCGCCTTCATCGGTCCAGGCAACATTGGGGAGTAGGGAAAAAATGCCGTCTAGATTTGTGCCGTGTGGGCGCACAAGTCGATGCGAGAGCATGTGTAGCTTCAGGTATGCATCGGCTACGCTCTTTGGGGCGCTGTTGTCGATCAACGTACAGGCAACCACGGTCTTTTGGCTTCCCTTAAGCTGCTTGGCAAGTGCCGCTTGACTGTCTGCGCCAATGGCAGTGAACGCAGATTCAAGCTCGTTGAGGGCGCTTGCATCGAGTTCGCCAGCAAGGTTCCGTACCAACTCGGCCATATCGCCGCTGAGATTACTCAGTGGTTGTGGGTTGAAAACATCAAGGGTATCCCCAGCGGCACTTTTACCCGCAATGCCAAGGCCAAAGCCGTGTACTGAACTCATGATGATCTCCTATTAATGATTGAAACGTTGGGCGTAACTGTCGGCCTTAAAGCCAACGGCTACATCGCCGGCATGCTCGAGCACGGGGCGCTTAATGAGCGTGGGGTTATCGAGTAGCACCGCTAAGGTATCGCCGTGCTCGGTTTCTTGCTGTTCACTGGGCGTCATATTTTTCCATGTTGTGCTGCGTTTGTTAATCAATAACTTCGCGCCGACACAATCCATCCAGCGCGCGAGTTGTTCGCGGCTAGGGGGTGTTTTGCGTACATCAACAAAGGTGTAGGCAATGTCATGAGTGTCAAACCATTGGCGCGCCTTTTTGACACTATCGCAGTTGGGGATGCCGTAAATAACGGGGTGCATAGCTCGCTCCTTGATACGCCAAGCCTAGCAAAAACCCTAACAGGACTACAGGCGCGTAATTATTGGTCAGGGTTTATGAACCTTTTTGGGATGTACGCGCGCGGGATAACAGGTGGTGCAGACATCACAGACGCGACCATCACAGCCCCTCGCCGTACAAAATTCACGACCATAAAAAATAATCTGCTGGTGCAGGTCATTCCAGCGTTCGCGTTTGAAGAGCCGTTTTAAATCGCGCTCGGTTTCTGCAACATTGCGACCGCGCGTCAGTCCCCAGCGTTGTGCGAGTCGGTGAATATGGGTGTCGACTGGGAAGCTGGGTACGCCAAAAGCTTGAGCCATGACCACGCTGGCTGTTTTGTGGCCTACGCCGGGTAGCCGCTCTAGGGCCTCAAAGCTTTGGGGTACTTGACCTTCGTGTTCTTCAATAAGGATTTCGCTCAGGCGTCTTATGGCCTTGGATTTTTGAGGTGACAAGCCGCAGGGGCGGATAATTTCGCGGATCGCCTCAACCGTCAGTTGCGCCATAGCCTGTGGATTATCCGCGCTGGCAAACAGCGCGGGAGTGACTTGGTTGACGCGTTCATCGGTACATTGGGCACTCAGTAACACGGCGATCAGTAGGCTAAAGGGGTCGCGATGGTCGAGGGGTACCGGGGTGAAGGGTATAGCTGCGCCAGCCGCGCATCAATAAATGCTACGCGTTCGGCTTTAGTGAGGTTGCGTGCGGGGCTGCTCATGTTCATCCTGCACTCATGATGGCGGCGATGCGCTCTGCTGCGCTCACGCAATTCTCAAGCTCTGCGACCAACGCCATCCGGACATGCTGGGCCCCGGGGTTGAGACCGTTAACCTCACGACCCAGGTAGCGTCCCGGCAAAACTGCCACATTGCCATGCATTAATAAATCGAGCGCAAATTGCTCGTCGCTATAAGGTGTTTGAGGCCAAAGATAAAACCCAGCTTCGGGTTGTGTCACGTCAAGATATGGCATGAGGATTGGAACGACAACATCGAATTTCCGAGCATACGCCGCCCGATTAGCGACGACATGAATCTCGTCACTCCAAGCGGCAATGCTCGCCTGTTGGTGATGTGGGGGCATCGCGCAGCCGTGGTAGGTTCGATAGCGCAAAAACGTACTGATAACGTTTGCGTCGCCAGCTACGAAGCCGGAGCGCAGTCCGGGTAAGTTAGAGCGCTTTGACAAACTGTGAAACACCAAGCAGTGCTCGAAGTCATGGTTTCCCATAGCGGCCGCAGCCTGCAGTAATCCGGCTGGAGGTTTTGCCTCATTGGGATAAATTTCGCTATAGCATTCATCGCTGGCAATGACAAAGTTGTGCTGTTTGGCTAGCCCAATGAGTGTTTGCAAATCTGCCATGGGCATGACAGCACCCGAGGGATTACCGGGAGTGCAGAGATACAGCAACTCGCACTGCTGCCATTGATCAGGGCTGATCGTACTGAAATCCGGTAAGAAGCCCGTTTCTTTGGTAGCCGGAACCAGCAGGGGTTGTACCTGCTAGCAATGCGGCACCCTCATAGATCTGATAGAACGGGTTAGGGCAGATAACGCGATTAGGTTCACCGGGCGTCACCAGTGCCTGCGCAATGGCAAATAGCGCCTCGCGCGTGCCATTTACAGGTAATATCTGCCGCTGTGCGTCCACGCCTGACAACGAAAATCGCCGATTTAACCAGGCCCCTATTGCCTCTCTTAGTGCAAGAGAACCGGTTGTTGCAGGATATTTGTTGATACTCTCAAGACTGTTGGCGAGCACCGTTACAACGGATGGCGGCGGTGCGTGTTGCGGTTCACCGATCGTCAGTGCAATGGGTGTGTGATCACTCCGAGGCACTCCCTCGGTAAGCGCTCTTAATCGCTCAAATGGATAAGGTTGCAAGATGTCCATGCCCGAGTTCATGCGCTTTCCTTGACTCCCTCATCAAGTGCCGCCTCAATAGCACGTTGCAAGCTCCCGAGCCGTTCTGTGTCGGTAATCTGCCCGCCACCGCGCTCGCTCAGGAAAAAGACGTCTTCAACTCGCTCACCCAACGTTTGAATTTTAGCGGCCTGAAGCGCGATGGCGTGGTCAATGAATATCTCTCCGATGCGCGCGAGTAAGCCCGGTCGGTCGGGGGTCGCCACTTCCAAGACGGTCCACTGCCGATCGTTGTCCTGCTGGATATCGGTTTCTGTTGGCATGAGGAAAGATTTCATCTGCCGCGATGTGCGCCGACTCACAGAGCGTCGTTGGCCGTGCTCAAGAGCTTGTTGTAGAACGCGCCGTATACCTTCAAGAGTGTTTTCATCACCGGGGATCGGATTGCCGTCGGCCTGAAGCACAAAAAATGTATCGAGTGTTGCGCCGTCAGTTCCCGAATAAATGCGTGCATCATTGATGCTTAGATCGAGCATTTCCAACTCGGCACACATGCGCGCAAACAGGTCGGGTTTATCAGGGGAATGCACAAAAATTTGGGTTGCATTAGCAATGGGTGAATCGGTCGATTGCCTAACGAGTACCAACGGTTTATGCGCGTTGTTGTGATCGGCAATGGCTTCTGTATGCCACGCGATATCCTCGGGCCGCTCGCGTAAAAAATAGTCCACGCCCCGGCTAGCCCAAATTTTGTCGAGGTCTTCGCTCAGAAACCCGCGGTACTCCAATAAATCTGCCGCCGCCTTGCGTGTCGCCTCGACGACATCGTTACGGGCCAATGGGTTTTCTAAACCCCGTCGCAATGCGCGTCGTGTCTCGGTGTAAAGTTGGCGCAATAGCGAACTGCGCCAGGCATTCCAAAGCTCGGGGTTGGTACCGTGGATATCGGCAACGGTCAGTGTATAGAGATAGTCGAGACGTTCCTCGGTGGCGACGTGAGATGCAAACTTGAGTATTTCATCCGGGTCTGAGATGTCTTTGCGTTGACTTACCGAGCTCATAACTAGGTGGTTTTTCACTAACCAAACGACCAGTTCAGTATCCCTCGCATCCAAGCCGTGGCGTTGACAAAAACCGTGGGCGTCGACCGCGCCCAGTTCCGAATGATCGCCACCGCGCCCCTTACCGATGTCATGATACAAAGCGGCGATGTACAGTAGCGACGGCTTGCGCAAACGCTGGGCTATACGCGTGGAAACTGGAAATTTGTCGGTGTAGTCAGCGCGCATAAACCGACGGGTATTGGCCACCACCTCCAAGGTATGTGCATCTACTGTGAATGCATGAAACAGATCAAATTGCATCTGGCCCATGATGGCGCCAAATTCGGGTAAGTAGCGCCCCAAAATTCCATGCGCTGACATACGTCTCAATTGTTTTGTGACGCCAAAGGGTGATTGCATGAGCTCCATAAACAAGCGCTGATTTTCTGTGTTTCCCCGAAAATCAGTGTCGATTAAGTGGTTGGCAGATCGCAGCGATCGCAATGTTTCTGGCGCGATACCTTCAATTCGATCGTCGTTCGCGATGAGTACAAAAATACGGAGCAGATTGGCGGGCCTAGCGTTGAAAGCATCGTCAGATCGGGCCCGTAACAGGCCGCTTTGTAATTCAAAGTCGTCATCAATGGGGACTGCCGAGTCCATGTCTTCAGCGTGCAGGATCGCCTGGTCAAAGAACTCCAGTAACAATTCACTCAGCTGAGCAAGGGACCGTGACCAACGATAGTAAACCTGCATGAACTGCTCAACAGCGAGCTTCTCACCGTCAACCATTTCCCATATCTCGGCAAGCCTGCGCTGGTGATCAAACAAGAGTCGGTCTTCCTCGCGTCCTGCACACTTGTGGAGTGCAAAACGAACCTGACTGATGAAGTTTTGTCCGGCATGCAACATGCGCATTTCATCCTCTGTGAGGAATGCATTGTCGCCCAGCTCACCCAATGGCGCCCCGTAGTGGCGCAGCGCCATCCAGCCAATGACTTGAATGTCGCGTAGGCCTCCGTGGCCATTTTTCACATTGGGTTCAAGCCTGTAGGTGGTGTTGTCAAATTTGGCGTGTCGCTGCAAGGTTTCCTCGAGTTTGGCCGAGAAAAATGCCTTACTGTCCCACATATGCTGAGGGCCTAGTACAATCTCAAGATCGTTTAGCAAGCTTGCTTTGCCAATAACAGGCCGCGCTTCTAACATGGTGGTAAAAATGGTTAGATCGTCGGCCGCAAGCTCGGCGCACTCCTTTAGATTACGCACGCTTTGACCGATTTTAAGCCCGAGATCCCAAAGCACCCGCAACATTTCGGCAATTGCCGTCTCGACGGAGGCATCTGCCTCATCACCTAACAGAAACAACAAATCGACATCGGAGTGCGGGAATAGCTCACCGCGGCCATAACCGCCAACGGCTGCTAGCAGTACGTCTTTTGGGTTGCCGACCAACTGATTCCACAGTGTGGCCAGCACGCGATCGACCGCGCCTGCGCGCGCGCGTAGCAAGGGTTCCACAGGCAGACCGGGGTAAAAAGCAGCGTACAATTCTTCATTGACGGCCTTTAAATAGTCTCTGTAGCGCGCCGGGTCAGGGCTGTCACCCACCGGGAACTCACACGATAAGTGAAAAGCTGCTTGCGAACTGTTGTCTGTGGCCATGGCCAATTTCCAGAGGGTTGGTCAGCAGGGCAATTGTTCGTCACTGCGACGCGTAAATACCTCACACCCGTCGGCGGTTACCGCGATGGTGTGCTCCCACTGGGCTGATAGTCGACCGTCGCGAGTGGTAACTGTCCATCCGTCTCGGGTATTTAGCTTGGTGTAACGCTTGCCCGCGTTGATCATAGGCTCAATGGTAAAGGTCATGCCTTCTTCCAACACCAGTCCAGTACCAGGTTTACCGTAATGAAGCACTTGTGGATCTTCGTGAAAGATTTTTCCAATGCCATGGCCACAATATTCACGCACCACTGAGTAATAGTTATCTTCGGCATAGGCTTGGATGACATGACCGATATCACCTAGGGTCGCACCCGGTCTGACTATGGCAAGGGCCTTATACAGGCATTCTTGGGTGACTTTCGTGAGTCGCTCGGCATGGGGGGCGACGTCGCCCACACCCACCATAATGCTGGTATCCCCATGCCAGCCATCTTTTATCACGGTGACATCGATATTGATAATGTCGCCATCCTTCAATTTTTTGTTGTCCGAGGGGATGCCGTGGCAGATTACATCGTTGACCGATGTGCAGATCGACTTGGGGAATCCGTGGTAGTTCAAAGGGGCAGGGATAGCGTTCTGTACGTTGACAATATAGTCGTGACAGATTCGATCGAGCTCGCCCGTTGTTATGCCCACCTCTACCCGAGGGGCGATCATCTCAAGAACTTCGGCGGCAAGCCGACCGGCGATTCGCATGCCATCAAGTTCTTCGGGCGTTTTGGGGGTGACAGACATCGGGGACAACCTGGGGTGACTTTGGGGGGCGTAAGTGTAACGGATGCAACTCCCGTGTCTCCGGTGCTTGGGTTCTGGCCAACTGTGTGGTATAACGCGCGCCTCGTCGACAGGAGTCGGCGACCGGGTGGGGCTTTAGCTCCCCTGGAAAACGACACACGCACGCTCCTAACTGCAGACCGGGTGCCGGGAAACTGGTTGGTTTTGCAGGGTGTGCGGAGGCCAAAACCCAAACGAAAGGACAATGACATGGCACAAGTAAGCATGCGCGAACTGCTGCAAGCAGGCGCACACTTTGGGCACCAGACCCGCTTCTGGAACCCCAAGATGGATCAGTACATCTTTGGCGCCCGTAATAAAATTCATATTGTTAACCTCGAGCACACCGTTCCGGCCCTCAATGAAGCGCTGGCGTACATCGAGCGTTTGGCATCCAACAAAAATCAAATTCTGTTCGTTGGTACCAAACGAGCCGCGGGTAAAATTATCCAGGAGCATGCCGAGCGTTGTGGTATGCCCTACGTGAGCCATCGCTGGCTCGGTGGTATGCTCACCAACTACAAGACGGTACGTTCATCAATTAAGCGTTTGCGCGAGTTAGAAGAGCAGGAAAAAGACGGCACCTTTGCCAAGCTGACCAAAAAAGAAGCGCTCATGCGCACCCGAGCGAAAGAGAAGCTTGAGCGTTCGGTAGGTGGTATTGCCAACATGGGTGGTCTTCCCGATGCGCTGTTCGTTATCGATGTGGACCATGAGCGCATTGCCATTACCGAAGCCAACAAGTTGGGTATTCCTGTCATTGGTATCGTTGATACCAACAGCAATCCCGACGGTGTTGATTACGTGATCCCAGGTAACGACGACGCTATTCGCGCCATCAAGTTGTACGTAAAGGCTGTCGCTGACGCCATTATGGAAGGCAAGTCGGGCGGTGCCGTAACACCCGACGAATTCGTCGAAGTTGAAGAGAGCGCTGAAGAAGCACCAGCCGAGGCGTAATGCTGACGCCACGCTTGGCGTGGCACGCTTTCAACAACCCGTCCAATGACTAGCCACCTCTGGGTGGCGTTTCCTTTTTATGAATGAAGAGGCCGGCGCTCGAGCCGACCTCATGCTATGAGGACAAGTAAAGATGTCTGCATCACAGGTTAAAGAACTGCGCGAGCGCACCGGATTGGGCCTGCTTGAGTGCAAAAAAGCACTTGCGGCCGCGAATGGCGATATAGAAGTAGCCATTGAGGAATTACGCAAGTCTAGCGGTATGAAGGCGGCCAAAAAGGCGGGTCGTACAGCCGCCGACGGTGTGGTAGCTATTAAGATCTCGGACGATGGCAGCTATGGTGTTGTCGTCGAGGTAAACAGTGAAACTGACTTTGTCGCACGCGACGACAATTTCTTGGCGTTTGTGCAACAAGTGACCAACAAGGCATTCGAGCTACGCTCTGACGATGTGACGACGATTGCCGCCGACGAAGTCGAGGAAGCTCGGCAGGCTCTGGTGCAGAAAATTGGCGAAAACATTGGTGTTCGTCGCGTAGCTAACGTGACCGCAACGGCCGGCGTGGTGGGTGGTTACGTACACGGCAACAACCGTATTGCGGTTTTGGTTGAGCTTCAAGGCGGCGACCAGGATCTGGCGCGCGACGTGGCAATGCACGTGGCAGCCGTTAATCCAGCCGTAGTGGCGCCCGAGAATATGCCCGAAGAGCTCATTGCTAAGGAGCGTGAGATCTTTACCGCTCAAGCGCAGGAGTCAGGTAAGCCAGCCGAGATTATCGAGAAGATGATTGATGGGCGTATCCGCAAGTACTTGTCGGAGAACAGCCTCACCGAGCAGCCGTTTGTTAAAGATCCCGATACGACTGTGGGCAAGCTGGTCAAGGCCGCTGGAGCGGAGATTGCCTCCTTTAATCGCTTTGAGGTGGGTGAGGGCATCGAGGTCGAGAAAGTCGACTTCGCCGACGAAGTCGCTGCTCAGTTAAAAGGCTGAACGCGAACAACTCAGCATCGATTAATAGGGCCACAAAGGCCCTATTTTTTTAAGCTTTGTCCCATAACAGGTTGTTTCGGGTCTCAGATGGCGCTTTGCGGTGCTGGAGACCATCAAGATTTGCGCATTAGTTGCAATGGCCTAGGTTTTAGGCGCATGAGAACTGACGCGCCTGTACTTCTCCGGTACCATACATCCGCTTAATAACAGGAGAATCTCCGTGGCAAACGAAAAGGTCTATAAGCGCATTCTGCTCAAGCTCAGTGGCGAGGCCCTGACAGGCGATGAGGCCTTTGGTATTGATCCCAAGGTGCTTGATCACTTGGCCCTAGAAATCGGCCAATTGGTGGGTATTGGCGTTCAAGTCGGTCTCGTCGTTGGCGGTGGCAATCTATTTCGAGGCAAGGCCCTTCAGGCGGCGGGGTTGGATCGGGTAACAGGCGATCATATGGGTATGCTGGCGACCGTTATGAACGCGCTAGCCCTTCGTGACGCCCTTGAACGCTCCAACATTGCCACGCAAGTGATGTCTTCTATACCCATGAGCGGTGTCGTGGATCATTACGATCGCAGGAAGGCCATTCGTGCGCTTGGTAACGGCGATGTTGTCATTTTTGCGGCGGGCACGGGTAATCCGTTTTTCACCACCGATTCTTCTGCGTGTTTGCGCGGCATCGAGATCAATGCAGACTTGGTGTTAAAAGCCACCAAGGTCGACGGTGTGTATAACGCTGACCCCATGAAAGATAGTTCGGCGGTCAAATATGACGAGCTCACCTACGATCAGGTGCTCGACGACAAGCTAGAAGTGATGGATCTCACGGCGATTTGCCTTGTAAGGGACCATGAAATGCCTGTGAGGGTGTTTGATATGGCTCAGCGTGGTGCGCTTTTGAGCATTGTGCGCGGCGGTCCTGAGGGTACGCTAATAAAGTAGCCACCGTTTGAATGCGATCTGTGACGTGGTTAAAACGCCTGATTGCGCTAAAAAACTAACGAGAGAAAACAATGATTGACGATATCCTCAGTGACGCCGAAGAGCGCATGAAGAAGTCCCTAGAAGCACTGGGTCATCATTTCAACAAAATTCGCACCGGACGTGCACATCCAAGCCTGCTCGATGGTATTCGCTGTGAATACTACGGAGCAGAAACCCCCTTGAACCAACTTGCCAATATCAACATTGAAGACGCGCGCACGCTGGCGGTTGTGGCATTTGATAAATCCATGACGCCAGCGATTGAAAAGGCGATCATGAAATCTGATCTGGGTCTGAATCCAGCAACGGCGGGTGAGGTGATTCGCATTCCTATGCCTATGCTGACCGAGGAGACGCGCAAAGGCTATATCAAGCAAGCGCGCGCCGAGGCAGAAGCGGCGCGTGTGTCGGTGCGTAATGCCCGCCGTGACGCCAATGGTATGCTCAAGGAGCTACTCAAAGATAAAGATATTTCAGAGGATGATGATCGTCGGGGGCAAGATGCGGTTCAAAAGCTTACCGATGCCTACATTGTCAAAGTGGATGCAGCACTGACGGCAAAAGAAGCCGATTTGATGGAAATTTGAGTCCTCGGGCTGGTTACTCCTCATGTTGCAAACTCCGTCACCAGACGCCATCCCCAAGCCAGTGGTTCCCGACATATTGCCATTATCATGGACGGCAATAACCGCTGGGCACGTAGGGGGAAGGTCTGCCGTCGCCTGCAGGGCATCGCGCCGGTGTAGAGGCCGTGCGGCGTGCGCTAGAGGCCTGCAACGAACGCGGTATTGAGGTGCTTACACTGTTTGCATTCAGTAGTGAAAACTGGGGACGTCCCGAGGCCGAGGTGCGTGCGCTGTTGGCCTTGTTCTCACGCTACTTGCGGCGTGAACTTGACAAACTACAGCGCGATAATATCCGGCTACGCTTTATTGGACGTAGAGATCGTTTTAGCCCGCGCATGCAACGTCTGATAGCTCGTACCGAAGCGGCTACTCAGTACAATACCGCTGCGACACTGGCTCTGGCGGTTGACTATGGCGGCAGGTGGGATCTGACAGAGGCCGCCAAGTCGATTGCCCGTCAGGTTCAACAAGGACAATTAGCCCTTGAGGCGATTGACGCTTCGGTACTGCATGCAGCTACCGCGCTGGGCGATTTACCCGAGCCGGATTTGTGCATTCGTACGGGCGGTGATCAACGTATCTCTAATTTTTTACTCTGGCAGTTTGCTTATACGGAGTTGTTTTTTTCACCCTACCTATGGCCAGATTTCGATGCGCCAGCCCTCGATGAAGCTATCACTGAGTATAGCCGGCGCGAGCGACGCTACGGTCTGCGCAAGCAAGAGCAGCAGCCGGAGGGGCAAGCCTAGTGTTGCGTCAACGCGTCATTACCGGCGTTATTCTAGCGGCGTTATTCCTGCTAACGGTTATTATCTTGCCCACAGTTTGGATGGCCTTTGTATTTGCTGCAGTCGCCATCATTGGCGCATGGGAATGGGCTGGCATGGCAGGCATCACAACCCAATGGCAGCGTTGCTTATACGCCGTTTGTTTGGCGCCACTACTGGTGGCTTTGTGGCTTGTCTGTGACCTGGGCGGTTTGCCGTCGCGCTCGCAGGTACAGCCTTGGCTGGGTGTGGCTTGTTTGTTCTGGTCGATGACGGTGCTGTTTATTCGTAGTTACCCCCACGGCGTGACTTTCTGGCAAACACCCGTCGTGCGCGGGCTTATGGGGTTATTAATTTTAGCCGCGACGTGGCTGTCGGTCGTATTTCTGAAAACACTTCCTGGGGGTGCCTGGCTTGTCATACTGCTTATTGTCGGCGTGGCTGCGGCAGACATTGGCGCGTATTTCTTTGGTCGGCGCTTTGGGCGGCATAAACTTGCTCCGCGGTGAGTCCGGGAAAACGTGGGAAGGGATGTGGGGCGGTGTTTTTGCCGTCATTGTGGTGACCGTGATTGTTTGGCAAAGCCTGCCGCCATCGCTCGCTCACCTGCGCGTATCAGCGCTAATAATGTTGGGATTGTCCCTCGCCGCTGCCTCACTGCTAGGCGATCTCACTATCAGTATGGTCAAGCGAACCAGTGGTGTGAAGGATTCCAGTGGCTTGCTACCCGGCCATGGCGGTGTCCTTGATCGGATCGACAGCATTTGTGGCGCCGCGCCGGTATTGGCGTTGGGTTTGATACTGGTGGATTACTAATGGCTCAGCAGCTTGTCATTTTGGGTGCCACTGGCTCGATTGGTGCGAGTACCCTCGACGTTGTCAGTCGTCACCCCCATCAGTACCGAGTGTTTGCCGTGACGGCAAATAAATCTGTGGAGGCAATGGCGTCAATCTGCCAACAATTTCATCCGACCTATGCTGTGATGGGCGATGAGAAGGCGGCCGACGCGTTGCGCTTGGAGCTGGCAGACAAGGTGTCTACTCAGGTGCTGTATGGCGAGTCCGCCATGGTCGAGCTAGCGGAGCACGACAGCGTCGATGTGGTCATGGCCGCAATTGTGGGCTTTGCCGGTTTAAGACCCGCCCTTGCAGCGGCTCAAGCGGGAAAGCGCTTGTTGCTTGCTAACAAGGAAGCGCTGGTGAGTGCTGGCAAGGTCTTTATGTCTGCTGTGGCTAGTGGTGGTGCAACTCTGCTGCCCATAGACAGTGAGCACAATGCCATGTTTCAGTGCCTGCCCGCGAACGATCAAGCGCGCCCTGACACGCGCTCGGTTGAGAAAATATTGCTCACCGCATCGGGCGGGCCCTTTCGGGGGCGTAGCCGCGAGGACCTGCACAGTGTCACACCTCAGGAGGCCTGTGCACATCCAAATTGGTCGATGGGTCGGAAAATTTCGGTGGACTCCGCTACCTTGATGAACAAAGGCCTTGAGCTGGCCGAAGCCTGCTGGCTGTTCGATTCTCGTCCGTCTGATGTAGAGGTGGTTGTACACCCGGAGAGCGTCATTCACTCGATGATTCGGTACTGCGACGGGTCGGTATTGGCGCAGTTAGGTAATCCAGATATGCGTACACCCATTGCCTACGGTCTTGCCTGGCCCGCTCGCATTGATGCAGGCGTTGCCCCCCTCGACTTAGTGGCCTTGGGTCAGATGCATTTTGAACAGCCTGACACCGCAGCCTTTCCCTGCCTGCGACTTGCCCAGGAGGCAATTAATCAGGGCGGGGGTATGTGCGTGCTCAATGCAGCAAATGAGCTGGCGGTAGACGCCTTTTTAAACGGGCGCATCCGCTTTACAGATATCGACAGGGTCATTGCTTGGGCACTCGAATCGGTTAGCTGCAGTGAACCCGAGACGCTCGCTGAGGTCGAAGAACTTGATCGGCGTGGACGCGAAGCTGCCGAAAAGTTTATCGCCCAGGTCACCAAGCCCAGGGTGTTTCAGTAATTCGTTAAGCCAACTAAGGTGCTGTTTTCAAGTCGCTATGGATCTCATTCATACCATCCTTTCCGCCATCGTAACCCTGGGCCTGCTCGTCGGCTTCCATGAGTTCGGCCATTTCTGGGTTGCCCGCCGTTGTGGGATAAAGGTACTGCGGTTTTCGATTGGGTTTGGTAAGCCCCTATGGAGGCACGTCGATAAACAGGGCACCGAGTACACCATTGCGGCGATTCCGTTGGGTGGCTATGTTCGTATGCTCGATGAGCGCGAGGGTGAGGTTGATCAGAATGAGCTAAATCAAACCTTCAACCGCGCGTCGGTTTGGGCGCGTATCGCGGTGGTGAGCGCCGGCCCAGTAGCCAACTTCCTGCTAGCGATCGTTGTGTTTTGGGCGCTCTTCCTGCGGGGTGAATCGGGCTTGATCCCTATCGTTGGTGGCATCACCGAGAACTCCCCAGCCTACTATGCCGGTTTGGAAGTGGGGCAGGAAATCGTTGCCGTCGATGGTAAGCCCACGCCAACGGTCGCCGCGCTGAATTTGCGCTTGCTCGATCGATTGGGTGATACCGGTAGCGTGACCTTGAGTGCCAGGTACCCACTCTCGGATGTCATTTACGAATCTGAAGCGCCCATTAATCGTTGGTTGGCGGACCAAGAGGCTCCATCGCCGATCACCGGGTTAGGCATTGCTCTCGATTTACCTGCGCTACTGCCCATTATCGACACCGTCGTGCCGGCAAGTCCTGCCGAAAGCGCCGGCTTCAAGGCGGCGGACCAAGTGCTCAAGGCTGACGGCGAGGCAATGCCTCTGTGGGCGGATTGGGTTGATTATGTACGCGCGCACCCAGGGCAAGTAATCGAGGTTGAAGTGCTTCGAGGAGGCGCCACATTGACGCTTTGGGTAACCCCGGAGGCGACACAGCGCGGTGGCGAAGTGATTGGCTCGGTAGGGCTGGGTGTTCGAGAGCCAGAGCTGGACGCGGATAGGGTGCGCAGTTTTGATCGCGGGCCGGTAGAAGCCCTGGGCGCAGCGCTCCTGCGAACCAGTGAGTTGATCCGGTTCACCTTTGAATCAATGGGTAAAATGCTTCAAGGTTTGATTTCGCCCAAGAATTTGTCGGGGCCTATTACCATTGCGCAGGTGGCTGGATCTTCTGTTGCCTCGGGCTGGGTATCCTGGCTGAGCCTTTTGGGTCTGCTTAGCATATCGCTGGGTGCCTTGAATTTATTGCCAATCCCCGTTCTCGACGGCGGGCACTTGCTGTTTTACTTGCTTGAGGCCTTGACGGGGCGACCGGTTCCCGAGAAGGTACAGGGTTTGGGGTACCAAATAGGATTGGTATTAGTGCTGAGTTTAATGGCATTTGCGCTGTATAATGATGTCGTTCGCCTGTGAGTAACATTCAGCATACTCACATGATTCATTTAGACAGGGCGCTGGGGGCTTTACATCATGAGTCTTCTGCTGTGTTGTCTGAACACCCGGAGTTGAAAGTAAATAATGCGATGTGAAATCGTCTCGTCATCGTTGACGAAAAGCTGTGTTCTACTGTGCGCTGCTGCGGTTGTGGTTCTGACACTTGGTTTGGGCTCTGAGCGCAGCTGGGCCCAGGCCGAGCCCTTTATCATTGCCGACATCCGCGTTGAGGGCTTGCAGCGTATTTCTCCCGGATCGGTGTTCGCAGCCCTGCCCGTGGGTGTTGGTGACAGGGTGGATACTTATGCCACCCGGGCGGCGGCCAAAAATTTGTTTTCTACCGGCAACTTTGACGACATCACCATAGGCCGTGATGGCAACGTGTTGGTCATTACGGTAGTTGAGCGGCCCAGCATCTCCGAGATTACCATTGAGGGTAATAAGGCGATCGAAACCGAAGCGCTGCTCGATGGACTTAAGGGCGCGGGGCTGGCAGTGGGAAATGTCTTTCAGCGCTCCACGCTTGAGGGCATGCAGCTTGAATTGTTACGCCAGTACGTGTTGCAGGGGCGCTATGACGCCGAGATCGATGCAGAGGTGATCCCGGAGCCTCGCAACCGAGTGTCCATAGAGATCGATGTCAACGAGGGCACGGTAGCCACCATTAAGCACATCAATATTGTGGGCAATACTATTTTTGATGATGAAGAGCTTGGCGACCTGTTTGAGTTAAAAACAACGGGCTGGTTTTCCTTTTTTACCAGCGACGACAAATACGCCAAGGAGAAACTTACCGCAGATCTCGAGACGCTCAGCTCCTACTACATGGACCGCGGCTATTTGCAGTTCAATATCGATTCTACCCAAGTAGCGGTATCACCCAATAAGGAGGCGGTATACATCACTGCCAATATCACTGAGGGTGAGAAGTTCACGGTTAGCGATGTGGGTCTGTCGGGAGATCTGGTGCTACCCGAGGATGATCTGAGCCGGTTCTTACTGGTGCGGGAAGGCCAGGTATACTCCCAGCAGTTGGTGACCACCACCGAGGAGTACTTGACTCGCCGACTGGGTAACGAGGGTTACAATTTCGCCACGGTGACCGGTATTCCTGAGGTAAACGAAGACGATTCGACCGTAGAGATTAAGTTTTTTGTGGACCCTGGCAAGCGAACCTACGTGCGCCGCATAAACTTTACCGGCAATTTATCTACCTCTGACGACGTTTTGCGGCGCGAAATGCGGCAAATGGAGTCGGCGCCGGCCTCGGCATCAGCCATCGAGCAGTCACGCGTTCGTCTGCAGCGTTTGGGCTTCTTTAAAGAGGTTGAGGTAGAGAATGTTGAGGTCCCCGGTCACGACGATCTGATCGACGTAGACTTTACTGTTGAAGAACAATCCTTTGGCAGCATTGGCGGTAGTTTGGGCTACGCACAAGATGCGGGGCTGATTTTGGGCCTCAATCTGCAGCAGAATAACTTCTTTGGTACCGGCCGACGAGTAGGTATTAATATCAACAGTTCTCGTTACCAGGATGTGGCAAGCCTCAGCTACACCAATCCGTACTTCACCGAAGACGGCGTAAGTCGCGGCTTTAGTGTTTTCTATCGTAAGACCGATCTGTCGGAAATCAACGTCGCGAGTTACACCACCGACACCGTGGGTGCCAATATCAATTTTGGTTATCCCATCAGCGAAACCCAGCGTCTGGGCTTCTCGTTGGGCGTCACCGATACCCAGATCACGGTAGGCCAGTACGCCGTACAAGAAATTAAAGCGAGCCCTCGTCTGCAACTAGGCATCAATGATTGGTACGAAAGCACGCTGCAAGGCGATGGTTTCTACGCCGATGTTGAGACCTTACGGCCTCTACTTGAGTTGCCGCCTTCCGCGCTAACCATTCCAACCGACCTCGGTTTTGTCGATGAAAATGGCGATCAGTACTTGAATTACTCAGTGACCGGATCGTGGTTGCAATCAACGCTTAACCGAGGTCAGCTGGCAACACGCGGTGCATCGCAGTCTTTGGCGTTCGAAGTGTCGGTGCCGTTCTCGGACCTTGAGTTTTACAAGCTGACCTACCGTGGCGAGGTTTACTTCCCAATTTATCAGGAGTTTACGCTGCACCTGCGCGGTGAGCTGGGCTACGGTGGTGGCTATGGCAATACCACCGAGTTGCCATTTTATGAGCACTTCTTCGCCGGTGGTTTTGGCTCGGTGAGAGGTTTTGAGGCCAATACTTTAGGCCCACGCAGTACGCCCCCCGTTGTTTATTTGGCCGATCGCCCTGTCACAGGTATCGATGAGGCGGGCCAACCCACCGAGGTCGGCGGCCCGCTGGGTACCCAATTTGGCTACGTGGTGGACCCTCAGACGGGTAAGGTAGTGGTTCAACCGGTAAACCAGCGGCGTCCTGACCCCTTTGGTGGTAACGCGCTCATCGAGGCCAGTGCGGAAATTCTATTCCCCATGCCCTTTATTAAGGATCGAAGCCAGCTGCGTTCGGCCTTTTTCCTAGATGTGGGTAACGTGTTTAACACCGAGTGTGGCAGTAATCAGGTCAACTGTTTTGATATTGACGTTGGCGAGTTACGTTACTCGGTAGGGATTGGCGTTACGTGGTTGTCAGGCTTTGGTCCATTGACCTTTAGCCTTGCAAAGCCGCTTAATGCCAGCGACATTGACGAGCGAGAAGTGTTCCAATTCACGCTGGGTCGAAGCTTCTAATCATTAAATGACAACTCTCTGGAGGAATTTGTGAAAACAATTAAACAGCTCGCTGTTGCTATGGCGCTCGTGACATTACCGTTAGTCGCCGCGGCGCAAGGTAAAATTGCCGTGGTCGATTTGGAGGCTGCCATACTGCAGACCGATTTTGCGCAACAGCGCTTGTCGCAATTTGAGGAAAGCGAGGACTTTGCGGCGGATAGAACCGAATTCGAAGGCTTGCGAAAAGAGCTGGATGAACTGGTACAAAACTTCCAGCGGGATCAAGCGGCAATGAGTGAAGATCAGAAGGTCGCCGCACGCCAAAAGTTAGCGAGCAAGCAGTCAGATATCGAGTACGTTGCCAAGAAGCTGCAGTCCATGCAGCAGCAAAACGCTCAGCGGGTATTCCAAGAGCTTGCACCCAAGGCGCGAGTGGTACTGCGCGATATTATTGCTACCGATGGTATCGGCCTATTGCTTCAGCAGCAGACGGTTATTCATGCGGATCTGGGGTATAGCATTACGGCTAAGGTAACTGACAAGCTCAATCAGCTGCCCGCTACCGAGTAATACCTTCCGTCATGATGACTTTGGGTGAAATCGCCATGCAACTGGGTTTGGCGGTTAGCGGTAACGCGGCCTACGTCATCCGTGGGCTTGCACCATTGGTGGAGGCAACCGCAGACGACCTGAGCTTTGTCTCCAAAGAAGCCTATTTGGAGCAGTTAGCCGACTGCCGCGCCGGCGCTATCATCATCCACCCTGACTGGGCGAATCGACCGGGCAATTATTTGCTGGCCGAATCGCCGTATTTGGCCTACGCGCGCGCCACGGCCTTGTTTGATACACGCCCCGTGGCCTCTTGCTCAATTCATCCCACCGCCTCGGTGGCCGACTCTGCACAGCTGGCCGCCAATGTAACCGTTGATGCCCACGCGGTTGTTGGTGCCAATTCGGTCGTTGAGGCGGGTGCATGGATTGGCGCAAACGCGGTCATTGGTGAGCACTGCCGCATTGGTGCTAACACCCAAATTTACCCCGGTACCGTCCTCTACCACGACGTGCATGTGGGTGATAACTCCATCGTGCACGCCAACGCAATTATTGGTGCCGACGGCTTTGGTTTCGCTCCTTCAAGCGATGGTTGGGTGAAGATTTTGCAGTTGGGCGGCGTGCGCATTGGTGACTGGGTTGAGATAGGTGCCGGGGCTACCATTGACCGGGGCGCACTGAGTCATACCATTATAGAAAATAATGTCATTATCGATGATCAGGTACACATAGCGCACAACGTTCATATTGGCAAAGGCACGGGAATTGCTGCGTGCAGCGCGATTGCGGGTAGCACGTCGGTAGGTGAAAACTGCACCCTTGCGGGCATGTGTGGGGTGGGTGATCATTTAACGATTGCTGACAATGTGCATGTTAACGGCCAAGGTCGAGTCAGCCGCTCTTTAACCGAACCCGGGTTGTATGCCTCGGGCACCGGCATTGCGCCCTACCGCGAATGGAGCAAAAATGCCGTTCGGTTTGAACAACTTGCCGATATGGCTAAGCGTATTAAGGCACTCGAAAAGCAACTTGCTGCGCTGGATCCCGATCAGGCAGCTCAACAAGGAGATCCATCGTGATCATGGACATTGCCGGGATCCGCGAACACCTGCCTCACAGGTACCCTTTTCTATTGGTCGACCGCGTTGTGGCACTGACACCCGGCGAGAGTGTTGAGGCCTATAAAAACCTGAGCATTAACGAACCTTATTTCGATGGGCATTTTCCGGATAATCCCGTCTTCCCAGGCGTCTTGTTGGTAGAGGCCATGGCGCAGACGGCGGGTATTCTAGGCTTCAAAACCATGGGTAAAACCCCGGCCGATGGCTCTATTTACTACCTCGTAGGCGTTGACAATTTACGCTTCAAACGCCCTTGTGTGCCCGGCGATCAAGTACATCTCCACGCGCGGATCGTGAGTGAGCGTCGCGGTATCTGGAAGTTTGATGTTGCTGCTACGGTAGAGGGTGCAACCTGTGCCTCAGCTACTATTCTTTGTGCGGATCGTTAAAGCGTGATTCATCCCGCTGCCATTGTTGAGCCTGGGGCCAAAATTGATCCCACAGCATCCATTGGCCCCTGGAGCTACATCGGCGCGGGTGTTGAAATTGGCCCCGAGACCATCGTGGAGTCTCATGTTGTCATTAAAGGCCCCACCCGTATTGGCGCGCGCAACCATATTTTTCAATTCTCAAGTGTGGGAGAGGCGACGCCCGATCTCAAATACCGTAATGAGCCCACTGAGTTAGATATCGGTGATGACAATATTATTCGTGAGAACGTCACCATACACCGCGGCACGGTGCAGGATCAGGGGTTAACGCAAATTGGTTGTCGCAATTTGATCATGGCCTATGTCCATATTGGTCATGACAGCGTGGTTGGCAACGACACGATTTTAGTGAACAACGCCGCGCTCGCGGGCCACGTTGTGGTGGGAGACTGGGCTATATTAAGTGGCTACACGCTAGTGCACCAATTTTGCAAGATTGGTGAACACAGTTTTAGCGGCATGGGTACCTCAATCGGTAAGGATGTACCTGCCTACGTAACCGTGGCTGGAAGCCCCGCAGAAGCCAAGACCATTAACGCCGAAGGGCTCCGTCGCCGCGGGTTTGATCAACATGCCATTGCAGAATTACGGCGTGCTTATAAAATTATCTATCGCCAAGGGCTTACTTTGGACGCGGCGATAGCCCGTCTCGAGACCATGGTCATTGAAACCCCGCAGGTGGGGCCATTAGTAGAGTCGCTCCGCTCCTCCGAGCGCGGCATCGTGCGCTGAGCTAGGCGGCCATGCGACTTGGTTTGCTGGCAGGCGAGGCGTCCGGCGATATTCCTCGGCGCGTCGGTGATTGGGGCCATGCAGCAGCGACACGGTGACCTAAAAATCACCGGCATTGGCGGCCCGCTGATGGCAGAAAGAGGTTTGACATCGCTATATCGCCATGGACCGCCTGTCGGTCATGGGTTTTGTTGAGCCGCTTAAACGGCTGCCCGAGTTGCTAAGCATCCGATCGGCCGTTTTTCGTCAGCAGTGTCAGTGGCAACCCCATTGCTTTTTGGGTATTGATAGCCCCGATTTCAACCTGCCTCTTGAGCGCCGCCTCCGTGGGGCTGGCTTACGAACAGCGCATCTGGTGAGCCCCTCGGTATGGGCCTGGCGACCTGGTCGCATCAAGTCCATAGCGGAGTCGGTTGATCTTATGCTCTGCCTGCTTCCCTTCGAGGTGCCTATTTATGCGCGTGCCAATATCCCGGCGGTTTGTGTGGGGCATCCGCTAATTGAGGAACTCTCGCAGCTCCCCAGTAAGGCCCTGGCGCGACAGCAGCTAGGATTGCCTGCCAATGATCCGGTGCTCGCGGTATTACCGGGGAGTCGCAGCGGCGAAGTGGCTAATTTAATGCCAGTCTTCTTAGCCACGATCCGCCAGTTACAGAGAAGCCATGCCAATCTCACCGTGGTGATTCCCGCCGCCAGTGCCGATAGAAAAGCGCAACTCGAAGGGCTTATGGGTGAGGCTGATGACGGTATTGTCGTGACCGATGGTGGTGGCCGCTTAGCTATGCAGGCGAGTGATAGCGTATTACTCGCTTCAGGGACAGCGAGTTTGGAAGCTATGCTGCTGCGACGTCCATGGTTATTGCCTATCGTATGGCGTGGCTGTCTTGGCAGATTTTGTCGCGCATGGCCATTACGCCATTTGCCGGTTTGCCTAATATTCTAGCCGGCCGCGAAGTGGTTCCCGAATTATTACAAGACGCGGTCCGGGTTGAGTCGCTTGTTAGCGAGGTCGAGTTCGCCCTAGAGCGTGGGCAGGAGACGCAGGTGGCGGCCTTTGAGCCACTGCTGGATACGATAGGCGGTGATTTTGCCAATCGTTGTGCCAACGCACTCGAACATGTAATGGTCAGACGGGAGTGACTGATCTTTTAAGTGATACCCGTGGTCGACTCGTTGCTGGCGTGGACGAGGTGGGCCGCGGGCCGCTTGCCGGTGATGTGGTAGCTGCAGCGGTGATTTTTGCTGAGCGTCACCCCGAAGGCATCAATGACTCGAAAAAACTTTCCGAAAAACGGCGCGAGCAGCTTGCGTTAGCCATTCGTGAGCAATGCATTTGCTGGGCAATCGGTCGGGCGTCTGTGCAGGAAATCGACACACTGAATATTTTGCAGGCGTCACTATTGGCTATGCATCGGGCAGTGGCTGCACTTGAGATACAGCCTGAGCTTGTGTTGGTCGATGGCAATCGTCTACCGGTGTGGCCCTATGAAGCGCGCGCTATTGTTGGCGGGGATGGCTTGGAGCCGGCAATTGAGCTGCCTCCATTCTGGCAAAAGTGCGGCCGCGATGGAGAGTGTCTGGCTATGGAGACGCGTGTATCCCGGCTATGGTTTTGCCAAACACAAAGGCTATCCCACCCGCGAGCACCTAGCGGCTATTGCCTCGCTGGGGGTAACTCCGGAGCACCGGCGTAGCTTTGGGCCAATAAAGCGCTTGTTATTAGCGCAATCACTTGAGAACGACTCGGGACTGGGCTAGCGTTTGGCTATGAGTCAGTTTGTTCATTTAAAGGTTCACACCGAGTTTTCGCTGGTCGACGGCCTCGTTCGAATTTCAAAACTCATGCCCCGAGTGGCAGAGTTGGGAATGCACCTGCGGTCGCTATTACCGACGTCACGAATTTCTACGGCTTGATCAAAGCGTATAAAGCCGCGCAGGGGGCGGGCCTTAAACTGATTGTGGGTGCGGATTTCTGGCTGGATGACCCAAGTGATCGAGAGCGACCATGGTCTCTCTGCCTGCTCGCGACAAATGAGACCGGTTATCACAATCTAACGCTACTTATCTCGCGGGCCTGGCAGGCGGGCCAATACCACGGTCAGGGCCGGATAGAGCGTGCTTGGCTTGACGAGTTAGGTGATGGTCTGCTGTGTCTATCAGGTGGGCGCACCGGGCAAATTGGTAGCTTGTTGCTCAATGGCAATGAGCGAGAGGCCCGCCGTAGCCGAAGGTATGATGGCACCCTTTCCCAATAGATTTTACATAGCGCTCCAGCGCACATCACGCGAATGGGAAGAGGATTACCTCCATGCAGCGGTTGCGCTTGCCGATAGCCTTCAGTGTCCTGTTGTCGCGACTAACGACGTGCGGTTTCTTACCGCCGATGAGTTTGAGGCACACGAAGCGCGTGTTTGCATAGGTTACGGGCGTACGCTGAACGGCCCCCGCCGCCCGCGACAGTATTCAGCCGAGCAATATCTGCGCTCGCCCGAGGAAATGGCTGAGTTGTTCGCCGATATTCCGGAGGCGCTCGAGAACACGGTTGGGATTGCTCGCCGGTGCACGGTGGATATTCGCTTGGGCGAGCCTTTCTTGCCGAATTATCCGGTACCCGAAGGTCTCACTATTGAAGCCTACCTTGCCAAGCTCTCCCACGAGGACTCGACCAACGTCTGGCCAAACACCCGGTTGATGATGAAGCTGACTTACCGTGAGCGACTCGATTTTGAGCTCAACACCGTTAACCAAATAGGCTTTCCTGGCTATTTTTTGGTGGTGTGGTTTTATTCGCTGGAGCAATACGTA
>JAYQIT010000018.1:0-149121 GCA_038141785.1 Luminiphilus sp.
GGATGGTGATCCTTACGCGGGAGGCGTACCCTTTCACACCCCATTTGGTGTGCTGTATTCCACCAACATTACCAGTGATCACAACAACGGTATTGGGTCCTGGTCGTTTGCCGAATTTCATGCCTCCATGAAGCACGGCGTCAGACCAGATGGCAGCCATCTTTATCCAGCTTTCCCATACACCGATTTTGCGCACCTAACCGATACCCACATAGCATCGCTGTACCTTTTTTTCCAAACGGTAGTGCCTAGTGATGCAGTTCTACCCAAAAAACGAGCTTAAGTTTCCTTTTAATCAACGAAGCCTAATGGCGCCATGGAAATGGCTTTTTCACGATGCCAACACATGGCAGGAAAATTTGTCGGAATCGCCGCTCTGGAACCGCGGCGCTTATTTGGTAGAGGGGTTGGGCCACTGTGGTGCCTGCCATACGCCCCGTAATGCGCTGGGTGCTGAACGGCAAGACCTCGCCTTTACCGGTGCCAGTTACCAGGACAAGGTGTTGTTTGGCAATTATCGCCCTTGGTCAGGGGTTAACTTGACATCCCATGAAGCGGGTCTTGCCACCTGGAGCGAGGAAGACATAGCTGATTATTTGGGAACCGGCATCAGCGCTAAAGCCATCGTTCATGGGCCCATGGTGGAAGTGATCGCCAATTCGACCAGCCAGCTGTCATCGTCGGATTTGCGTGCCATAGCTGTCTACCTCAAGTCGCTGCCCGCCAATGCGCAGGATAAAGGACCTATGCCTGATGCTGTGACCATGGCTGCCGGTGAAGTGGGCTACACAGTACATTGTGGTTCTTGTCACCTGCCGTCAGGCACCGGTGAGGAGGGTTTGGGCATCTCGTTGGTTTCCAGCCCAATTGTTCGAGCGGCGGATCCAAGCTCTCTGGTTAATGTGATTTTGTACGGTCCACAGCTCCCGCCGCGTTTGGCGGTGAATCGCAGCAAGATGAAGATGATGGGCAAGCGCTTATCTGATGTCGATATTGCTAACATTGCCAGTTATGTGCGTACCGAGTTCGGTGGCGGTGCGGGGGCGGTAAGCCCAGCGCTGGTTAAACGTCAGCGGTAGCAGGAGGCCTTATGCTATCTCAAGTCAGGTTTCAACAAGCTCTGCAAAAATCCTTGCTCAGTTGGCTCTGTGGCTGTGTGGCGGCAGCGGCGCATGCCGATGAGAGTTTTATTCGTAACGGCACCATGGGTATGGTGGTTTCATATATCGAGTATGCACTTGCACCCGATGCCGATTTGGCTACCAGCTGTCCCGCTGGCATGACACTGAGTTTTCAGGAGATCTATGCCAACACCCCTGAGGGTAAACGTCGAGATGGTGAGGCTGACAAGGCCTACATTGACCGATTGCGCGCCGCCGCGAGAGAAATGAGTACGACTGAGAGTGGCTTGAATACCTGTATGAACCCGGAGGTTCTAGCGCCTGAGCCCAATTTTCATTCCGTCACCGGGTCCAATACCTCGGTATTTGGTATCGACCTCGATGGCAGGAATTCTGCAGAGGATTTTCCGGGAGTTGACGGCGACACCGGCATTGATAATCAATGGTATCGAACGGTGGGCTGTAGCCGCTCGTTTCAGCCAAACGGGATGTCCGTGACATTCAACATAGCAATGCTCACCGGATCATGGGGAATAGTTATTGAGTTACAAGGGGTTGATGATCTAAGTAACGACGACCACGTGCAGGTTAGTATTTATGCTAATGGCGACCCCATTAGACTGAGTCCTGCGCGCGAGCCATTGGCCTATGCATCGTACACGCCTAAAGTCGATAAGCGTTTTGGAACCAACGTGCCCGGGCGCATTGAGGATGGTGTGTTAACCAGTGAACCCGCTGACGTGCGCTTGTACAACGAGGTGAACAGTATGTTGCTAGAACGCTTCCTTCGCGATGCGCGATTACAGCTTAAATTGGCTGATGATGGCTCGGCGAGTGGTTATCTCGCGGGTTACGCGCCGGTGGAGAGCCTTTACGATATGCAATTTGGGTATCGTAGCGGCCGCAAGGCAGACGGCAGCCCAGCGCCTTTGAAGTTGCGTTCAGGTTCTGCCAATGGTGCAGCGTTTGTGCTCGGTCATACCTGCCACGGGGTTTACCATGCGCTGTACGCCAATGCCGATGGTCACCCCGATCCTGAGACGGGCGCCTTTACCTCGATCTCAATGCAATACCGTATCGAAACCCTGCCCGCCTTTATCGTGACAGCGGGGTCAAACGATTCGCTGTTGCCGAGTGTGGCGACGACAGGAGGCGATGATGCCATTCACTAAGTGTTCTACGACTCTCTGTAGAGGAGCGTTACGCAGCGCTGTCTTGGGGATCGGTTTGCTCTTGGGATGCCTCTACGGGTGCGGTGAATCTGCAAGCCCGAAACTGCGTGAGCCGGATGCCGTGGGTGGCCCAACGCTGCTGCGGCGGATTACCGAAACCCAATACCGCGCTTCGGTAGCCACTATTTTTGGTCCCGAGGTACCCGTGCTCGGGCGCTTTGAGCGGCCGCTGCGCGCCCATGGGTTAATTGCCGTAGGTACCAGTGAAGCGGGTCTCTCGCCATTTGCCATGGAGCAATATGATATCGCTGCCCAAGGAGTTGCCGATTTTATTCTCGGTCCTGAGCATCGCGCCGAATATTTACCCTGCATGCCCGCAATGAGCGCTGATGTGGCCGATGCGAATGACCCATGCGTGGAGCAGTTTATTGACCACTTTGGGCTGCAGCTATTTCGGCGTCCTCTGTCGCAAGATCAGCGTCAGCGTTACCTAACGGTTGTCGAGCGGGGTGCATCGCGCTTGGGCGACGTTTACCATGGGCTCAGATATGCCTTGGTTGGCATGATGACCGCGCCGGAGTTTTTGCTGCGCATAGAGCGCGCCGTGGAAGATCCCAATGACCCATCATTGCTTCAGCTCGATAGCTGGTCAAAAGCGGCGCGACTCAGCTTTTTTCTTACCGACACCACGCCCGATCTGGCGTTGTTGCGGGCCGCAGAAGAAGGCCAGCTCAACAGTGTACAAGGGCTACAAAAGCAGGTGGATCGGCTTTTGGCGTCACCCCGGTTTGAATCGGCATTGCGGGCATTTTTTCGCGATATGTTGGAGTTTGAACTGTTCGATGACCTTGCCAAAGATACCGAGATTTATCCGGCCTTCAATTCTGAGGTCGTGGCCGACGCACAGGAACAAACGCTTCGAGACATTATTCGAATCTTGATGGCTGAAGCGGGCGATTATCGCGATCTTTTTACCCTCACTGATAGCGAAATGACCCGGTCTCTCGGTGTCCTGTACCGCCAGCCTGTTGCATCACGCGATGGCTGGGAACGGGTGCCTTTGTCCGCAGACGGCCGTCGCATTGGTATACAGAGCCACGTATCGTTTTTGGCGCTCCATGCGCATCCCGGTAGGTCGTCTCCAACGTTGCGGGGCGAGGCTTTGCGCAATATCTTTCTGTGCCAAGAAGTGCCTGACCCACCACCGGATGTTAATTTTAGCGCAGTGCAAGATGCTACTAATGCGGTAACGCCCACCGCGCGAGAACGATTATCGGCGCACAACACGGAGCCAGCCTGTGCAGGGTGCCACAAAGTGATGGATCCGCTGGGTCTGGCGTTAGAACACTACGATGGTCTGGGCATGTTTCGCGCGCGGGAAAATGGCGCGCAAATTGACGCGACAGGGTCTCTTGATGGCGTTGATTACGACGATGCCTACGGGTTGGCGCAAGCCTTAAGCCGTCATCCGGAGACCCCGCGATGCTTGGTTGAAAAACTGTACCGTTTTGGCGTGGGGCGCGATACCGTTTGGGATGAGCGTGCTTATATGGACTACTTGATCGCCATGTTCGAGGCGCATGATTTTCGAGTTCCCGAGTTGATGCGAACGATAGCAACAAGCGACAATTTCTTTGCGGTATCACCCAGTGTTGAGCACGGGGACGATACTCAGTGGGTGGTTGCAGAAACTGGCGAGAGGAGTGAGGGATGAGGGACATAACACGCAGAGGATTCCTGCGCGGCACCTTGCAAGGTGCGGCAATTAGTGTGGGATTGCCCTTTCTCGATTGCCTTCTCGACGGCTCGGGAAAAGCATTTGCGGCCAGCGGTAAGCGCTTGCCCGTGCGATTTGGTACCTGGGTATGGGGTTGCGGATTTATTCCTGAATTATGGATCCCCAAGCAGGTTGGCTCATCGTTTACTTTGCCAGAGCACCTAAGCCCCCTGACGCCCTATCAAGACCAGATGGCGTTGTTCAGTGGTTTTGATGTAAAGCTGGATGGTGTGCCCAACAAGCCGCATGTTACGGGTTGTTTTGGTCTGCGCACCGGTATTCCGGTACCCGACTACAACGTCAAGGCGCCCACCCTTGATGTGCTAATTAGCGAGCAGATTGCCGATACCCGTTTCCGGTCATTGGAAGTTTGCTCGGCGGGTATTGAACGCTCGTACTCGTACCGCGATGCGGGATCACCCAACCCCAGTGAAACGTCGCCACTTGCACTCTACAACCGAATTTTTGGCGCCGGCTTTCAGGATCCAAACGCCATGGAGTTCACGCCAGACCCGCGCTATATGGTCCACACCAGCGTACTGTCCGCAACGGGTGAGGAGCGGCAAAAATTGATGCGCGAGGTTGGTGCTACCGATCGACAGCGTTTAGACGAGTACTTTACGGCCTTGCGTGAGCTCGAGCAGAAAATGGCGCTCCAGCTTCAGGCCCCGGCACCAGTTGAGAATTTTGTTTTCCCCGACGCGCCACCGGCGACCTCGGTTGATTCTGAAATTGAGAACGTCATGGAAAACCATCGTTTGATGGCCAATCTACTTGCCCGGGCTCTGCAGTGTAATCAAACCCGGGTATTTAATATGCTGTTCTCTGACACGGCCTCTAATCTGCGCCGACCAGGGAGTTCATCAACACACCACACGCTTACCCACGAGGAACCGGTCGACCCCAAACTGGGTTTTCAGTTCGGGCACAGCTCCAGCGCGAGGTGGCGTGGTTCGCCCAGAAGAGTATGGTGGCTTGCGGCGAATTTCTCGACGCATTGTCGGCTATTCCAGAGGGTGATGGTACGCTGTTGGATAACTGCTTAGTGCTGGCACACTCGGATTGCTCCATTGCTAAATCGCATGCGGTTGAAGGCATCCCTACCATGGTGGTGGGTCGTGCCGGCGTCCGTATTCGCACGGGGTTCCATCTCGCGGGTAACGGCGACCCCATTTCCCGCATTGGGCTTACCGTGCAGCAGGCCATGGGGTTGCCTGTCGTGCATTGGGGAACGCTGGGAATGAACACGCATCGCGCTATTACCGACCTGCTGATTTAGCACCTAAGGTAAAAGGCGAGCCTGACCGTTATGCGTATCTCGCTTGTTGAAAACGATCACCCCCTCGGGGATTCGCTTTGTTCAAGCGCTTAAGTTTGACGGTTATTTTGTCGACTAGCTTGCTACCGGCGGCGCGAGTGGCTCCATCGGTGTGTTTAGGTTTGTCTATTGCGCAGCGCGTGGCCGACTTGCACGGTGCACAGTTGAATCTGAAATCCTGGACGGGTCAGCGTGGTTTTCTTGCTCAGGCGGTTTTTAACTAGGGCAGTTGCGCGCTAATCGTCCTGCTGTTTAAGGTATTATCGCACCGCTCATTGCCTTTAGCGCCGTTGAAAAAGTGCAAGCTGTAGTTCGGTAAAGGACGGGTCACAGCCCAACTCAGGAAGACCTTGACTGGCTGTACTATCTACCGGACGGCGTGTCCGAAAGTCATAGGTGACAATGCGCTTGCTAAACCGCCAGCGGCCATCGCCACAACGTCGATAGCGATCAATGTAGCGAACACACATAAAGTCTTCTTCGTGACCACCCTCGCGCGTGGGAATCATGTGCCAGGCCAGGGCGTACACTTCGCCTTCGGCCTCATCACCATTCACCGCGATTAAGTGATTGCAGACGTGGTGTCCGCTGTAGGGCATGTAGGGAAAGGACTGCTCCAGAAAATCAACGTAGGCGTCCTTGCCACCGTCAAAGGTGTCGCCATGGGTATCGGTGGCATCCTCTGTATAGAGATCACGCAATAGATTGCCGTCTTTGCGATCGACGCCTCGCGAGTACAGAAGGACAAGTTCGCGAATGGCTTCTTTATCAAGAAGCTCTTGAAGCTTAGCTGAGTCCACGGAAACGACCTCTCTTATTGTGCTTTTGGAATGGTGTTGTTCAAATTAGTACAGAAAATCATTGTACCAAGTGGAATATTCTTCGTGGCCCGGTACATCACGGGCATTGGCTACACCGTCAATCACCACATGAATCACAGCAGGTCGGCCACAGGCCAAGGCGCGCTGTACGGCAGGCCCAATGTCTTCCTCATGCTCAACAAATTCACCGTAAGCGCCGTAACCCTCGGCGACTTTATCAAGTCGTAACTGGCGTCCCCAGTGGGCTTCGGTTTCCGGGGTGTCATTGCCCAGCGTGCCACGGTAGCCTCGAACTTCCACGCCCCAGGCGTAATCCCCAGCAACAATGCAGACGACGGGTAAATTTTTGCGCACCGCCGTTTCAAGCTCGGAGGTATGAAAAAGGAATGCCGAATCGCCAGAGATCAGTACCACTCGGCGAGAGTTTCCCACTCCGAGTTGCGCACCAATGGCGTAGGGTAGACCAGTGCCTAGATGACCGAAATTCTGATTCCAAATGGAATCCTTGGGTTTGACCTGAGCGTAGGTCCAGGTGTAGATACTCGTGGCGCCGCCATCTCTAACTAGAATGGTGTCATCGTCCAGCACTTGGGTCGCTTCAATCATAAGTCGCGCCGGGTGTATGGGGGTTTGGCTCGCTGGTGCAGCGTCTACATAGTCCTGTCGATAAGCTTGATAGTCATCAATAAGCCCTTGCACTTGTTCCGATAAAGGCCGCGCTTCGCTGCCGAGTGCGGTAACGAGTTGCGGTACCACATCGCGCAGGTCACCAATGAGAGGCACATCAATCGGACGATTCACCCCGATTGCAGTGGGGTCACGTTCAATATAAATCCATTTTCTCGAGGCATCGCCAGCGGCCCAATGACCGGCTATACCGTGGTGCACCGGTTCGCCAATTTCGGTACCAATGGCAATCACTAAATCGGAGCTCGATACCGCCTGCGCGCCGGCAGGCGAAAAGCCACAGGCAAACGTACGGTCTTCAGACCCAGCTAAGTATGAGCTTACCGGGTAGGTGTGGATAACCGGGCACTGCAGTGTGTTTGCCAATGCCGCCAGCGAGTCGTGTGCCCCAGCGGTAAACGCGCCCAGGCCAACCAGCATGATGGGCCGTGAGGCGGCTTGTATCAGTGCGGTGGCACGATCAATAGCGAGTTGATCAGCCGGTTGCGCCACTATTCTGTAGGCCGGTGGCGCAAGGCATGCAGTGCAATCAATTTCTGCGCGCATGGCATTCATGGGTATTTCAATATAGACCGGCCCCGGCCTCCCAGATAGCGCTTGACGAAAGGCCTCTCGGATAATCTCGTCGGTTTGTTCGGGGTATTGGACGACGCCAATAAACTTAACGATATCTTCGAAATATTGGTATTGATGGGTGTATTGAATTCGGCCACGCCGTACCCGCTGCGAGGCAATCTGCGCGCGCTGACCGCCAATAAAAATAATCGGTGCGTTTTCCTTGGCAGCATTGATGGCGGCGGGCACCAAATTGGCGACGCCCGGCCCCTGGTTGCCCACGACAATTCCAGGTTTGCCTGTCATACGCCACAGCCCCTCGGCCATAAATGCCCCTGATTCCTCGTGGTGCGGGGCAATGACGTTCCAGCCTCGGTGTTCGGCGGTCACAAACAAATGAAAAAAACTGGGGTCGGGAATGCCAAATAGGGTATCAATACCCTCGGCCTCCCAAAGCTCCAGCAAGCGTTGGTAGACGGGTGTCATCATGCAAGTATCTCAGGCGGTTATGGCTTCTGCACCCTTGACTGTGGCGCGGTGTAGTACCCGTCCCGAGGCTTCGTCGTAGGGGCGCGACCGGTGTAGTAATCCCGGGTTATTAAAAATAACCATGTCGCCTTTGCTCCACGTATGTAAGTAGGTGAAGCGATCCTGTGTGCACCATTCCAGCAACTCATCAAGCAGTGCTTTGCCCTCTTCATCGTCAAGTTCTTCAATGCGTGCCGCTGTAGAGCCAATGACCAATGAGTGGCGCCCATCAAGGTGCTTCCACACCAGCGGATGTCCGTTATCGGGAAAAATGCTGTTCCAGCGATCCACATCTTCCTGTAACGGTACATCGTAAAGCTGGCTCATCACGGCATACATGGAATGGACCACGGTCAATCCATGTAGGTTGCGTTTACGATCTTCGGGCAGGGCGTCATAGGCCGCAAAGAGATTGGCAAATTCGGTTTCACCGCCAGCTTTTGGCGGTGCCTCGCACTTGAGCATGGTCGCTTTGCCCGGAACGCGATAGGACGTGCCATCCATGTGCCAGAAGTTATTACCTTGGACGTACTCGCGATGAGCCTTTTCTTTTTTATCGGCCGAAATACGATACAGGCCCAGCTTGTTGGCGGCCGACCCGTCATCGGTAACCTTTGCCGCTTCCATCTCTCCCAGGCGGTTGCTTAGCGACGCCATCGATTCATCACTAATATTAATGTTTGGAAACAGCAACACACCGTACTGATTTAGGGCCGCTAAAATTTGCTCAGGGACGTCGCTCTCGAGTACCTGCTCGGCGGTCACAAAAAGGCGCGCGCCGATTTCGTCGTTGATAGGCTCTATGCGTATGTCTTCCACAATAAGGGTTCCTTGTTAGTTGCTGTAGCGGCCGCCATTAACCCCTAAGGTGTGGCCCGTAATATAGTCGGCGTCTTCAGAAGCCAGGAAGGCCACAGCGGCTGCAATATTGCGCGGCTTCCCGGTTCGTTTCATGGGAGTGGTTTGGACAAAGGCGTCAACGTCGACCGGCGCGTCACGCAAACCCGGGGTGTCAACGAAATTGGGCGGTACGTTATTAAAGGTTACGCCAGAGGTGGCGTACTCTTGAGCCAGTGCTTTAGTGAGACCAATAACGCCGCCTTTTGATGCCACGTAGTGGGCCATCCTTTTGGCGCCCGTGTGTGCTGAGCTCGACGAAATATTGATTACTCGCCCCCAGCCGGCAGATACCATGTCGGGCACCATCGCCTTGCAACACAAGAACGGCCCCTTCAAGTTGATTGCCAAGAGGCCCTCAAAGGCCTCTTCGGTTAAGTCTTCAAACTTACAGAAGGGCGATAGGGCGGCGTTGTTAACCAATATAGACACCTGCCCTAGCTCCTCTTTTGTGCGTGTATGGGCAGTTGCAATATCAGTGGCCGATGAGGCGTCACCGCCACAGGCAATGGCATTAACCCCCATCTTGCGCACAATCTCGGCCGTTTCCTGCGCACCTTCTTGGTTCAAATCCCAAGCAGAGATTTGTACGCCATCTTCGGCTAGTCGCTCACAAATAGCGCGGCCAAGACCCCGGGCGGCGCCTGTAACCACGGCCACTTTTCCCTTGAGTGACATTGTTAAACCTCCAGCTTAGGCTTCAGGGCCCGGTACAACGGGCACGGTTTGAGTAAGACAGCTACCAAAACTGTGAAAGCCAGTGGCATGCAGGCCGCCGGTGCCACCGCAACAGACAATCATGACATCCTTGGGTTCAGTGACAACATACACTTTGCCGTTGATAACTCGCCCAAGGGGCTCAAGCTGCTCGCGATGTTTAGTGGTCAGGTGTGTTGCGTCCATGGCTGTGTTACGCCACAGAATTTCCTGCACATCTTCAAAGTTGGGCACGTCTCTATGAATGATGTCTGCCCAAACCGGATTAATGGCGACCAGAATTTCTGCAAATGGCATGCAAGGCGTGAGCCCGTTTGCGCCCGGATACGCAAGCGACTTGCCGGTCATCTCTAGAAACTCGGGTCCCTTTTGAGAAACCGTATCCAGGACATTCATGGTTCCCATGGTGCCGTAAACAGACACTGCATCACCTGTTACACCGCGTCGCTCGGCAAAGGGCGCCCAGGGCGAGCGCTCTTCCCATTCCCCAAAGACCACGCCTGCAACACGCCCGGGAGAACCAAATGTGGTCTGCGATGTGACACCGGGCACCTGCCCCGCTATGTTGCGCATAATTAGGCGAATCGCTCGTCCAATTGCTGCAGCGGGGGTTGCTGCGCCACCGAGACAACCATGCTTGTAGGGAATGCTGAGTTTGTCTCGGATGGCTCCATTCACAATTGTTACGGGGTACACCGGTGCGGTTGTGGTGTTTTGGCCAAACAGCTCAAAATCCTCCCGCGCCATGCCTTCTAACGCTGCAATAATCACCGGCAGTGCTTCTGATTCTGCGCCAGCCATGACCGCATTAATGGCAATTTTTTCTACGGTGCATTCGCCGTCCTGAGGCGGCAGGGTGCAGATAAGCTCGTCGGCAAAGCGGTTATTTTTGCTGAGAAATTGGCGAACTCGCGCTTCAGTCGGTGGGATTAGCGGTAGGCCATCGCCCCAGCCCTGTTCCAGGGAAAAACGCGTAAACGCCATGACATCGTCAATATCGGACTCAACGCGCTCGCTCGACAGCCAGTCAATGTCACAGCCTTCAGGACCGCAGTCACGCAGATTTGGGGCATCCTTGGCAGCCAGTGAAGACTGCCCCGGTTGAATAGAAATGCTCATACCGCGGCCCTCAAGGATTCCTGCAGTGAAACGCCCATGTTTTCGATAATGCCGTTGATGTGCGCGCGCGCGACGGCATCAACCTCGTCCCGTTCACGTTCATTCAAGGGGTACGGCAGCACATGTAGGCGCAACCCCGAACGACCGCCACGGCGAGCCAAAGCTCGCGATAGATCAACGAAATTTTCGGTGCACACGGCGGTTGTAGGGAGCCCTTTTTCGGCGGCGGTGATCGAATCGCGAATGGTCCAGCCTGTGCAGGATCCACAGTTGGCAAGGCCCACCAGTGCAATATCAATACCCGCTAGGAATTCATTAAGGCTCGCCGCTATGCGCTCACCCTCTGCGCCGGTGCGCCCCTGCGAGCACCGCCAAAATTTGACCGTGGCACCGGCGGCAATGAACTGCTCGGCCCAAATCTCCGTTATCCAGTCCCAGCAGCGCCAGATTTCATCAACACGAATGCCGATGGTTTTACCCGCCAAATTGCCTGCATCCGGGCCAGGTGAGGTGATGTCCTGTGTCAGGGGCACACTTGGATTTAACACATTGCCTATTGCCATGATGATTACTCCCTCTGAAAAAAAAGAATGAATAGTCTAAAATATTGGACTATTATATTTATAATATTGGACTAACTATACCGGTTGCGTCATGCGGGTCAAGCAAATCAGTAATCTCTTCGTGCTCATGGAGCTGTTCGCGCGGCGCCAACGGCCATTGGCAGTTGCCGAGATTGTGACGGCCTTAAACTGGCCGCGCTCAAGCGTATTCAATGTCGTGCAGACCCTGGTCGAGGAGGGATATCTGTATCAACCAACCCCGCGCGGTGGCTACAGCCCAACCACGCGCTGGATGGATCTGGCGCGATCTTTAGTCGATTCACAGCCGCTGCCCGGAGCAATTCATGAGCGCTTGGTTGCGCTTATGGAGCAAACCGGTGAGACGGTTTTTTTGGCCGCTGCCGAGGGCTCGAGTGTGGTTTTTCTAGATGTAGTGGAGCCCGCTGCAAATATTCGTTTCGCTGCTAATGTTGGCCAGCGCTTGCCTATTCACGTTACCGCGGCGGGTAAAGCCATCCTCTCGCAATATCCAGCATCTGAGCTCAATGCCATGCTAAGACGTTTGCGCTTTGACTTTGACTACGAGCTTTCTCCTGAGTCTTTAAAGCAGGATATTGAGCGGCATGTGGAACAGGGCTGGTACACCAACATGGGTCAGTACGCCGAGGGTGTTGCCGGTATTGCGGTGCCATTTCCTTACGGAGATCGTCGCATGGCTATTGCACTGGGTGGCCCAGTATCCAGGGTGGAAGAGCATGCAGCCGAGTACGGCATGCTGCTGCACTCAACTGTAAGCGATTTACTGGGGCACTGAAGATTTCTTGTTGCGCCAACTTGGCTATGGAGGGAGCCCTTACCGAGCCTTTAGTCCTTCATTGCCTTTGTGCAAGCGCAGCCTCAATGAGTTCTGGTAGTAGGCAACCGCCTGGTACTGGCCTATGAGAACGGGAAACTCCATCAGCTGTTGAGTACTCCAGGATTCTCTCAATGTATTCCACGTGTCGTCCGAAATCATGGCGTCACTATAAAGCTCATCTACGCCCTGTAGAATGGCCGTCTCGTGCTTGCCTAGCGAGGTCCCAGTCGGGCCTGCAATGATGGCTGTAATGTCCTGGTCGGTGAATCCCGCACGACGCGCCACGAGAATATGCTCTCCCCATTCATAGGGCGCTTGCACTAGCCAGGCAATGCGCAAAATACCTAGCTCGCGCTCACGAATGGATAGCGTACCGGCTTTCAGTAGATGCAGTCCAACGCTTGAATGCGCGGCGTACAAGCCGGGTAGGTGAGCGACCGTGCGCATAATTTCTGGCAGGTTGTTGGCAAGTGCGACAGAGGCCTCGCTATGGGGCTCGCTGAGGATTTGGCGGCGCATTTTGAAGGTGGTATCCCGAAGTTTGTCGTCATCGGCTTCAATCGCGTTATTAACATTTTCGAACAGCCGAATCATATCGATGAAGTCGTCGGGCAGTTGGTCAAATGTTCGTGGCGTTACCCTTGGGCCATCACCGAGAACACGGTGCTGCCGCTGTTCTTGTGGCTCGTCCATCGAGTCTATTGAGCGCGACGTCATAGGGGATCTTCCTTTGTTTTAGATGCTCGCCGTTGGAGGTGTCCTGGCGGGATTGGGTATGGTAATTCGGCAAGCAGGGTTAGGCTATCTGTAGTTCAACATGATTGTTCAATATGCTACCGTTGATTGTGCGATTCAATTTAAACAAAAACAGTTAGAATCGCGTGTGCAGCTATGTTTAATACCGCGCACCACATAGTTAAAAAAACTCAAAACGATCAGAGCTGATAACGCGGGATAGAAATGACAAATACTAATGCTCGGCAAGAGTGGCGCGAATACTGGTTTCTGCCTATTTTAGGTGCCCTTGGGTATGCCACATCAGTGCTATATATTTATTCAATGGGGCCATTCATCGAACCCATCCAACAAGAATTTGGTTGGAGCAGAGCGCAGATCTCATCTGGCATTACCATTACTGCTGCGGGAACGGCACTGTTCTCTGTGCCAATCGGTGCGCTTGTAGATCGCTTGGGGCCGCGGCGTATTGCTATGTTTGGCGTCATTGCAGTTTGCTGTTCCATCGCGCTATTGGGTACGGCAACCGGTACAGACCGCAATTGGATTGTTATCTGGTGCGTTTTGGCCTTTGCCACCATATTCGTGCAAACCACCGTGTGGGCGAGTGCTGTGAACAGCCGCTTTCGTGCCTCGCGGGGTGTCGCGCTGGCAGTAACCCTCTCTGGCGCAGCGTTTGCGGCGGCATTTTTCCCCGTGGTTGCCAGCTGGTTAATTGAGCAGTTTTGGTTGGCGAACAGCATATTTTGTCATGGCAGCAGGTTGGGGCGCTATCGCCATACCGCCCATTATTTTGTTTTTCCGCGGTGCCTCCGACAAGCGCAGCGCCGTGGAAGAGTCGCAGCCCTCACCAAGTCTTAGTGGGTTGTCGGTGCGCGATGGCTTTCGGTCTTTTTCGCTGTATGCGCTGGTTTTAGCGGGCGGTTTTTTTGCCTTCACGGTTGTCGGTTTGATGGTGCATTTCATTCCAATACTTACTGGTGCCGGTGTTGGGCGAATTGAAGCGGCGGCGCTTGCTGGCATGATCGGCCTTGTTTTCGATGGTCGGTAGGCTTGGGAACAGGTTTCTTGCTCGATCGTCTGTCGGCCCAACGCGTGGGTGCTGTTGTGTTTCTGTTTCCCTTGGGTGGTGCGCTGATATTGCTCTCTGGAATAACCGACTACTATGCGCTCAGTCTAGCGGCAATCATGATCGGCTTAACGCTTGGTGCCGAGGTTGATGTTATTGCGTATTTGAGTGCGCGGTATTTTGGCATGCTCAACTACGGCACGTTGTACGGTGCGGTTATTGCTGCTCTCAGTGTGGGTACCGCCTTTGGTCCACTTACCGCAGGATGGTTTTTCGATATTGGCGGCGACTACAGTGGATTCTTGCAGCTGGTCTGTATCATGGTTGTTATCGCCTCAATCATGCTACTGAGCCTTGGGCGAGCTCAGCCTTTTGATGATGCTCATTAGCATCTACAAGCGGCGCCACCGCTAAGCGAGTGTGATTCTATTTTATAGAGTTGGCGGGTTGCCTTGCGCTTAAAGGCCGCGTTGCTCAGTAACGGGTATTAATCTAACTTGCCGCCCAATTGGTCTGGCAGACCAAGATTCATTACCCCGCAGACTGGGTGATTCTGCCCGGTAATGAACCCAGTTTCCTCGGACGCCAGATACACAACCATGCTGGCCACTTCACTGGCCTGGGCAAATCTACCGTAACCTGTTGCCTGGGCAAGGCGTTCGTAGGGCGTATTGCGCAGGCTCTCGGAATTCATTTCTCGGGCTGCTTCACTTGTTGTTGGGCCGGGTGAGACACAGTTAACCGTAACGCCTTTGCCCGCTGTTTCTTTGGCTAGGGCTGCGGAAAATGCAATAACCGCACCCTTAGATGCCGAGTAGTCGGCCTGCCCCGCGGTACCAATGGTGCCCGCAACCGAGGCGATGTTGATAATGCGACCAAAACCCCGGGCCAGCATAGGGTTTATGACCTCGCGGGTTGTGTGTAAAACGCCCATGAGATTAGTGGCAAGCACCCGTTCCCAGGTGGCTGCATCGGAGTGGCGAAACAGTGACATTTCGCCTCTAGCGCTGCCGCCTGCATTGTTGACCAGTACATCAATCTGGCCATAGTCGGTGAGTAGTTGGGCTATTACCTGTTGCACAGTCGCGTAGTCACTCACATCCAGTGATACGGCATGACCAACGCCTCCAGCCGCTTCGATCTTGGCGACAGTCGCTAGTGCGGGCTCTAGCGATCGCGCACCAATGATAACGGTGTATCCGCGACTCGCCAGTTGTAAGGAGATTGCCTGTCCAATACCGCGACCTCCCCCTGTTACCAGAGCAACTCTGCGTTCTGTTGGCATGCGTAGACTCCCAAACAAGGCTTTGTTGATCGGCTATTCCATTAGGCGGCCAAGCCTAGCGTAGTACCGGATAGCTCCGCTGTATTGTACACTGGTGTTTAATAGTGCGCAGTATAAAAACAAGAGGCTTGTGTTAGTGATGATTAAGCGAGTGGGTTTTATTGGTCTTGGAAGCATGGGCGCTCCCATCGCTAGGCGACTCGCGCGCTGCGGGTTTTCGGTAATGGGCTGCGATATTGACGCTAGCATGCTTGCTGCATTTGATGAGCCCTCTACGCTGCAATCCACTAGCCCACTTGAGACGGCGTGCTATGGCGATTTATTAGGTGTCTGTGTTCGTACCGACGAGCAGCTCGAGCAGTTAGTGAATAACGGTGAGTTGTTTCAGGCGATGGGCGCGGGCAGCGTCTTTATTTTACACTCCACGGTTTCGCCCGAGCTGGCTCGACAGCAGGCACTGATGGCTGCTCAATACGAGGTCGGCTTTGTCGATGTGGGGGTGTCAGGTGGTGGACCCGCAGCCATCGATGGCCAGCTATCGTTGTGGGTTGGTGGCAGTGAGGCAGACGTTTCACGGGCCCGGCCTTGGCTGGAGGCCATCGGAAAGCAGCTGTCTCATCTGGGACCAGTCGGTCGGGGTCAAGAGGGTAAATTACTCAACAATCTCATATCCATCGCTAACTACGGCATGTCTACCGCTATTGTCGATATTGGCTTATCGATGGGTTTTGACCGCCAGCAACTCATTGATGCACTCATGGCCGGCTCGGCTCAGAGTTTTGCTCTCGGGGTGGGTCCTCGATTCGTGCAGCCGCGAGAGGGAACCGGCGCCACGGGAAGCACCCGGGGATTGTACGACTTACTCAAGAAGGATTTGGAGCACGCCGCTGAATTGCCCACCGATCAATCGGTAGCGATGCGACACTTGGTAGATGCCGGTAGTTTTATGATTGCTCGATTGCGGAGTGCCGAGTTGCAGTTTGCTCAGCAAATGCTGCCTGTCGACCCGGTGGTCACCGTTGATAGCTATTTTGCGGCGATTACCGCCCGAGATTTAGATGGCCTGATGGCCTTATATGCCGACGCTGCCACCTTTACGTTACCCAACGGCACAGCGGTCAGCGGCAAGGAAAGCATCCGAGGTTTGCATCAGAAGGTTTTCGAGGCCGGAGCGCCAACCCCCAAACCGAGCGAGAAGTTCATTAGCCGTCAGGGAATTGCCGTCGAGATTGAAGCGCATCTGCCCGATGGTGCGGTGCGTTACACAACGAATCACTACCGATTTGATGAGCTTGGGAAAATCCTATCGCTAGGTGTTTACGCGCGCGGTTAATTAGGCGCTCGCTGTCTTGCGGCGAGCGCACTCAGGGTCAGTGATCCAGTGCTGTTTGCAGGTGGTCCTAGTCGGGCTGTGTCTTGCCATCTTCATGGGCCATCCAATGCACAAATCGATGCAGGGGATACATGGCATCATGCGGGTTGCCAATGGTGCTCGGACCTGCCTCGCCCAAATGAACAATCCGTTGTGCGCCACAACTTGCCAGTCTGTCCCGGTAAGTCGGCATACGATCAAAGGGATAAAATCCTACGGTTTGAGTAGCCACATTAACATAGGGGATGGCGTCATCGAGTGACTCTACTCGAACGACATTGGCGGTTTTGTTAATCGGATGAAAGTCGACAGGCTCCTCAGAGCAAACAACAATACCTTTGCCATCAGTCTCCCCAAAGGCGCGGTAGTCGTCGTCCATCAGGGTGAGCATCTCAATTTGCTCGCGCATTTCCATATCGAGCGGCCGGATGTCCCCCGAGTCGGCGGCGCGCTTGGCGATTTCTCTCTGTAGAAACTCGGAGAACTGCTCCGCCTGCTCTCGATTACCCTCTACATACTGATAGCGACTGGCTACGCATGCCTCTTGGTTGAGGGTCATGACATCATCGGCAGCGAGCGCAGCGGCAATGCCTAGACTCTCCTCCGTGTCAAAGGCCTCACGTCCAACCATTGAAATGGAGGTTTTGGGATCAAAGGACACCAGTTGAAATCCAGGTCCAAGGTACTTCACAACATTGTTAATCGCATCGCCGCCACCCCAAGCGATGATTTTGTCAAAGTACTGAGGTCGGTAGAGGATGGATTCGGTCGCCGTGTCGCCACCGCGCCAGTAGATCGCACTCATGGATTGCACAATAGAGTGATGGGCGTCGATATCGGCCATGGTGCGCAAAATAGCCACTGTGGTGAACGGGTCAGCGGAGGACATCTTAAATAGATTGACGGCCTTAACCATGGCGCCTTGCGCAATTGACTTAACAGCAACGCCGGGTGAATTACCCGGGAGTACGTGAATTAAGCGGGGGCCAAAGGCACGCACAAAGCTGCGTCGACCGGTAAAATCTTGTTTGGGAATCCAGCCATCCAGTGCCGCCGGATCGGGAAAGTTTTGCTCCACTTCGGCCATGAGTATGCGCCTGTCGAGATAGGCAGTCGCGTGACGGGCGGTGGTTTCTACAACCTGTCTTGGGAGCAAATGCGTCGACGCCATCCGTTCAAAGCATTCCTGCATGTGCACATTATTACTGGCGCGCAGGCGCTCTCCGGTGAGTACTAAGAAGTCAATAATTTCTGCCAAGGGTACGTTCAGCAGTGGTGGGGTCTCTGTGCGCGGATGAACAACTTCATCGAGATTGATGGTTGGCGTGGTGAAATCGACCCCCAAATCTCGTGACTGGTGGGTTTGATCTTGGCCCTCAAGCAGTTGGCCGCGGGCGAAAAAGGGCGCATTAACCGCACTCATGACACACCTCTTATGTAGGCATCAACGGTGCCTGCACAACCAATTTTATCGTCGCCTTCAAGGTCGGCGTAGCGGGCAATCGTATCTTTAATAGAAGGGCTGTGCGCGCCACAGGCGCAGGGTCGAAAATCAATGGACACACGGTCACCCGAGATGACGCCTCCCCACCGCCCATCAAGGGAAATATCAAAAAATGCCGCGCGGCCTTCATATTCCTCTGGCCCCTGAGGTAGTAACGCGTCCCCGGTTTTATCTAGTACTAAGGGCACTACCCAGGGTGGCAGGTGGTAACGATTACCTTCTCGGCATCGCGGCATGCCCGACTGCAATTCCTGCATGCTGTAGTTCTGGTAGTTGCGCTCTGGTTGAATATTGAACGTTTCATAGACGAATTCGCGGTAGTTATCGGGTAGCACGGCACGTTTGAGGCCGCCACCCACATAAATGGAATTCTCAGGGTTGAAGTCTTTTGCGCTGTAACCCCGTTCACGAACGAGCACGGCTACGTTGTATAGCCCAGACCAAAGGCCGGTTACATGCAAGCGGTCCTTGCGTGCGTCAATGATTGCGTCTGCCGCTAGTGTTACCGCGTCGTCCATCTGTTTCTGGCGCTCGGCAGAGGTTTGCTCATATGCTTGAATCTCAGCGGGTGTGGCCGTGCCATCGGCCATCTTTTTACGTAGTACGACCATGGATGTCAGACTACCAACGGTGATGGGTGGCACCGGGTAAGCAAAGGGCTCGCTGTCGGGCGTTTGCAAGGCGCGATAATAGGCTTCGCCGGTTATCTGATTTCTAGGCGTTAATGCTACAGGGGCAAGTCCAAAGATACGGCGATCATTAATGGCCTTAACACCGGAGCCCCAAGTGTAGGCGGCGACCGCTTCCGTGAGGCACCAGTCAAGGTCGGTCCGTGAAGATACCATCATGGCAGACTTGCCCGTGGTGCCACTCGAGCAGTTGACAAAGATCCCCTGAGATTCCAGGTCGGCCAGCCATGCGTCAATGGTGTCAAAGGCAGCGGGGTCTGTTGTTGGAACGCGGTAGGTAGATGTCGTGTCCAGCCACTTGGCCAGTTTATCCCAGCGCTTATTGAGTAAAAAAGCCTCGGGGTAACTCTTGTAAACGGTATGTGGGAACAGCAAGGGCACCAATGACTCCAGTGAATCCACCGTTTCAATTCCGGCTTGGCGCGCTCGGTGATCCAGCAATTTAATCTGTTCTCGGCGCTCCTGAAATCGAGCGTTCACGGCAGCAATTTGAAGTGCCTTTAGCTCGCTATGCGCAATGGTGTACCGGTTATCGTCATTGACCATGTCGATCAGTTTTTGAATGTGACTGTCCATGGCTAACCTCGCTTTGATTTTTTCGTTGGCGTAGCAAAGCAAATAAGGTACTATTGCGTTTACTTATTAGCAACATAATTTTGGGAGAGCTAGTAATGCTTGGTGTGGGACAACTTTCAGCTATTGAGCTTGAACCCGCAGACTTTATTCGTGCGGCTGCAGCCAGTGGTTTGCAAGCGGTCTCGCTGTTTGTGAATCAGGCGAGTGCCCAAAGTACATTTCCCTTAACGACGTCAAGGCAAGTGAGTGATGTGGGTGCCACACTTGATGGTGAGGGCATAGTGGTGCTCAATGTCGAGTGCTTCATGCTTACGCCGGCCTCTGATATCGACAGTTACCGACCGGCTATCGAAGTAGGTGCCCGGTTGGGCGCGCAAAACCTTGTGGCATTACTCTACGACCCAGACCAAGCGCGAGCGGTCGATAACTTGACGCAGCTACACAACTTGGCGGCTGAATATCAAATGGGAGTGGGCATTGAATTCATGCCGTTCACCCCACTTTGGAAAACTTTACCCGACACCATGAAGCTCATCGAATCGCTCGCTTTGCCCAACCTAAAAGTGGCCATTGATTGTCTTCACCTGATTCGATCGGGCGGCGGTGTAGGCGACCTTGCGCATTTGTCACAAGATATGATTTCGCACGTCCAGCTTTGCGACAGCTTAAATCTAGGGGAAAGCGTTGATTATTTCCATGAAGCGGGGGTTGAGCGACTAGCGCCTGGCGAGGGCGCTTTTCCGCTTGTTGAGCTACTGGCGGCATTGCCCGCTGGCGTCGCCTTTGAGCTCGAAGTACCGCAGCCCGCGACAGTTGCCGCTGAAGAGCGTTTGGTCGCCATGGTAACCTCGGCGCGACGTGTGCTTGCCGCCGCGGGCAAATGACGAAAACGGCTTTACGATGAGCGAGCAGAACAATTCGGCACGCTTGGGGCGTCCGAGCGCCGCAGACGCTGCGCGCAAGCAAGCGCAACTATTGGAGGCGGCTCTCGATACATTCTTGGCGCGTGGGTATGAACAGACAACCATGGAGGACATCGCTCGCGTGGCTCAGATGTCCAAACGAACGCTTTATTCACGTTATGCTGACAAGCAGGCAATTTTTTTGGCTGCTGTCACTACCGCATCAGAGCGGTACACGGTGTCAGAGCAGGCGTTACAAGCGATTGAGCAGGATGACATAAGGGCGACGTTGCTGGCTGTGGCTAAATTGCGTTTGGACAATCTGTCGTCTCCCGAGGGCCTGCGCCTGCAGCGGATCTTGTCAACGCAATCTTACCGTTTCCCCGAGTTGCAAAATTCGCTGTTTGAAAATTACAGCGGGCCCACGCTGGATTTTCTCACCCGTTTATTTGAGAAATCGACCCGCGCTGGGCGGTTGGCGATTTCTGACCCTCGAAGTGCGTCGATTGCATTTCTAAGCCTGGTGCTTGGGGGTCCTGCTCGTCAGATCATTGCAGGATCAACGCCTGATAACGACGACCTAAACGCTCGTTTGGAATATACGGTAACACTATTTCTCGATGGTACCCGCCCGCGCTGAGCCGAGTGGGCATCGCGTTGCATACTCAACACAGTTGTCTAATACTTGCTTATATAGGTATCCTAGGCGATACCCACGACCGATGCTGATCTTTTCGCATCTTTGCAGCTGGAGATTGCACCATGTCGATTGACCCGACAAATCCTGTCCCCCAACGTTTGAGCGTGTCGCTGGCATGGAGCACGTCCCGCCCCATGTGCCAAAGGAGTTAGTCCGCTCGGCAGGAATTACGTTTGGGCCCGACTTTCTTGCAGCACCTCATGAATTTATGGCCAGCATGCACGAGAAATTCCCAAGAATATTTTACGATGTCACGCCCTTCCAAAACGCTTGGACGTTGATTGGCCATGAGGACGCGCAGTTTATGCTGCGTCACCCTGAGTATTTTTCGAATGAGGGTGCTACGCCATTCCCGCGCGATCCCAACGATTATTTTTACTTTATTCCCATTGAAATTGATCCGCCTGATCATCGTAAATATCGAGCGATTCTCGATCCGGTGTTTTCACCGCAGGCCGTAGCCAAACTTGAAGACAATATTCGGCAACTCGCCAATGATCTCATTGACGAGTGTCTTGAAAAAGGCGAGTGTGAATTCACCACCGCGTTTGGGCGCCCACTGCCTGTATCGGTATTCCTTGACCTGATGGGTCTTCCGCAAGAAAAGCGGGATACCTTTGTTACATGGGCTTGCGACCTGCTTCACTCTAACGACCATCAAATCATGGCGCGCACAATGGATTTGATTGGCGATTATCTCAAAGAAGTGATTGAAGAGAAGCGTCAGAACCCGGACGACCGAGTTATAAGCCGTATTGTGCATGCGCAATTTGACGACCGCTCGATACACCCCAAAGAGGTTTTGGGTTTGTCATATTCCTTTTTATTGGCGGCTTAGACACGGTATTCGCAACAATGAATAATATCTGGTTATGGTTGGCTAATAACCCCGACCGTTGTCAGGAAATCATCAGCGAGCCAGAAAACAGTGCCAATCAGCTAGAGGAGCTTCTGCGCGTGTTCTCCGTGACGTTCTCAGGGCGGATGATCCGTGAAGACTTCGAGATGAACGGTATCAAGATGAAACGAGGCGACAGAATTACTGCCTGTTTACCCGCGGCAAATTATGACCCTCAAGTTTTCCCAAATCCACGATCGGTAGACTTCCATCGTCCGCGCAAGCCGGTACTCGCGTTTGCCGGTGGTGTGCATAGCTGTATGGGCGCCCACCTTGCTCGGCTGGAAATCAAAATTGGCATACAAGAGTGGTTGCGGCGCATTCCAGAGTTTTCTGTGAAGCCCGACACCCAAATTATCTACCGTCCAGGCGGTGTCGTGGGACCCGATACGCTGCCTTTGGTCTGGTGACGATAGTAGGCAGGTAGCCGCTTAATCACCGGTCAAAAGTGAGTACAACTTTGGCCGCTTGACTCGCGTCATCGGCCACCTCAAAGGCCCGTAAGAACTGCTCAAATGGGAAACGATGCGTAATCATTTTTTCAGCATCGATTGTCCCCGATGAAATCCCTTCCATTACGGTGGGGTATTCTTTGGGGTAGCCTTGGGCGCCAATCAAGCTAATCTCTTTACTCATGATGCGAGTACCATCTAGCTCAAGTGGTTTGCGATGAACTGCGATGGTAACGATGCGGCTGCCTTTATTACAAAACCCGGCAATGTCACTAATAAGCCCCGGCGCGCCACTCGCCTCAAAATAGACGTCGGTTTTTGGATGCGGTGCGCCCCAAATTTTGCCATGCCCACGCTCCCTGCCTAGAACTTCCGCAGGCGAGTCTGTTAGTGGATTCCAGGCCGAGACTGCACCCACCTTCAGTGCTAGTTTGCGTCTAAGCTCGGATGGTTCAAAGACAATAACATCGTTGAAGCCACGGGTTACAAGGGTGGCGATGATACCTAAGCCAATTGGCCCAGACCCAAACACCACAACGGTATCATCCGGGCTTAGATTGGCTCTATTAACCGCATGTGCGCCAACGGATATAGGCTCAACAAGCGCGGCATGATCGTAGCTAACGTGATCGGGAATGTGGCACAAAGACTGGGTATGGCTGTCGACATTGCGCAACACTACATACTCAGCAAAGCCACCAAACTCGCCACCTCGCCCCATGTCTGCGGGGCTGTTATTGGAGTTGTAGCTGACACGGTCACCTACCTTAAACGTGCGCACATTAGCGCCTGCCTCAATGACTTCTCCCGCGTATTCATGGCCAAGAGGCATTGGCTTGTCGGGGTAGCGCGTCCCCATGTGGCGAAAATGCAGATCGGTGCCGCAAATGCCGGCAGAAACAACGCGGATCAGGATGTCATCAGGCCCGGCGGTTGGCGTGGGTACATCATCAAGCCGAAGGTCAAGAGGAGCATGTAGCACGGCCATTTTCATCGCGGTTACTCTCTTTTGGATAGCCGCCCCAATGATCGCTTATGCCGCAGGCGCCCAATTGACATTTTCAGCCAGCGTGGATGCTTGCTTGTCGACCCTGTTGACGAAGCACCCGCGGCGATACCGCAAACCACCGACGACAATAACGCGTCATGACCGACTGCTCTGAAAAGTCGAGCCGCTCTGACACTTTAAGTAGTTCAAGGTCGGTTTTATGCAAGAAGTACAACAGAAGATCTTTGCGCACATCGTCCTTGATTTCTTGGAATGAGGTGCCTAATGACTTTAGGTGTCGGTGAAGCGTGCGACTGTGCATGTTGAGTTCTTCGGCAATTGCTTCGTTCGAGCAATCATTGATGCCCAAGCGTCGCATAATCGCGCCGCGAACCTTGGTGTGCAGAGGAGGGTGCCTGACATCAAAATGTTTCTCTATGTAGTCAATGGCCGCCGAGAGTTGAGTATTATCCCTAGAGGTAATCGGGTGGAGGAGGTCTCGTTCAGCGAATACGGCGCCATAGGTGGGTTGGTCGAACAGCACGTCACAGTCGAAATAGCGATGATATATCCGCATTGATGATATGGCCTCGTGACGCATGTGTACACGTCGCGCTTTGGTCTTACCACCGGTTAGCAGTTTGGCCGTAATATTTCCCGCTAACAGTGTTTGTTCTAAAAATTGCCGCTGATCGGGTAGCTGATCGAGTGTGATTTCGTGGCCTGCAAATATGGCTTTTTCATGGGTTAGCGTGTCTGACCACATCGATACTGCCAGACTGTGTGCATAGGAGTACGTTTGCGCAAAGCGCAATGCTTCACCGTAGTTGGCGCAACTTGCCATGGCGGAACCGACAGGGCCAAAAATTTTGCCGCCGTACTGTTTTACGGCAAGGCGCATACCAAAGTCTTCACAGCCAAGCGTTGTGCCGCCAGTTCTAGCACCTCGAGACCCTGCCTCAGCGTAAGCGTTAGGCACCGCCGCACAGGTGTCTGATGAGGTTTTTGTAACTTCCGCAATAAGCGCCTCGGGTTTGCCGCCGAGTTCGCGCACGAGCTCTGGAAACATATGCATGATGCGCGCGTGCACTAGCTCCACGTTTTCCTGAGCTCGAGAAAGTCGAGAGGGCTTGATTGACGCCATAGTAACGAGACCCCGCATTATGATTATTGGTAGGTGCTTCGGCGTGGACTGTAATGACATTAGGGGGAATGTCTGAATTGGTCAAGTGATTCTATGCGCATCCAAGTTTATTAGAAAAGGTTTCCTTTGAAGAGCTCAGGTACCTGTACAGGACGAAGCGATGCAAGATCTCACAGAAAAGGTTGTGGTTGTAACAGGTGCTAGTCGCGGTATCGGTAAGGGCATTGCCCTCGCCCTTGCTGAGCGAGGTGCTACCGTTTACGTCACCGGTAGAACGGTAACTGCTAACCAAGGCTCACTACCCGGAACGGTTGGAGAGACAGCCCAGCAGTGTTCTGAACGGGGTGGCGTGGGAATTGCCGTCGCTATTGACCATGCCGACGACCCACAAGTGGAGGCTTTGTTCGCTCAGGTGGTCCGCGATCATGGGCGCTTGGATTTATTGGTCAACAATGCGTTTACGCTGTCTTCCGATCTTATTGAGCCTGGCGGGTTTTGGGAAAAACCCATAAGTAACTGGGAGATGGTGGATGTGGGCGTGCGCTCAAATTTTGTGGCGGCTTGGCATGCGTCGAAGATCATGGTGCCGCAAAAATCCGGTCTTATTGTGGCTATCTCGGGCTATGTGGGTGTGACCTATACCTATGGTGTGGTGTTTGGGACCTGTAAAAGCGCGGTGGATCGAATGGCCAGAGATATGGCCATTGAGCTTGAGCCGCATAACATCGCTTCGGTGTCGCTATGGCAGGGACTTACGTTTACTGAGTTGGCGTTGCGCAACCTAGAAAAGAACCCGGCCATGAAAGATAAGGTAGTCACAAACCCGGCTATAGGTTGCACGCCCGAATTTCCCGGGCGGGTGATTGCCGCCATGCTGAGTGACTCGGACATTATGCGTCAAAGCGGAGGCACCTTTATTACTGCGGAGCTGGCACAGAAATACGGCGTTACCGACGTTGATGGACGCCAAATCCCCTCATTGCGTGCCGAGCGTGGTGCACCCATCTGGCAGCCAATAGGAGCATAGTTATGGAAGTCGATCAGGCACTACAGCGGCTGCTGGTTCGTCAGGAAATTGAAGATGCTTTGCGGCGATTCAGTCGAGGGATGGACCGCTTTGATCGCCCATGCTTTTTGTCTGCCTTTCATGAGGATGCAGTCATTGCGGCGGGTGTTTTTGTGGGTGATCCGGTGGCGCTGTACGACTGGGCGAGTGCGCTACACCAAGAGGGGCAGGTAGCAACCCAACATGTACTGCTCAATACCACCGTCGATATAGACGGTGAGCAAGCGCATGTTGAAACCTACTATCAATTCGTGGGACGAAATCGTGACGACAGCAATTGGATAGCGGGTGGCCGCTATCTTGATCGCTTCGAGTACAGGGATGCGCAATGGCGCATTGCGCTACGCACTACGACCGTCGAGTGGTCGGGAATGCTCCCCACTATGCCCATTCCTTTTGCCGATGTGCCCGACATTCACGCTAATGGTGCGCCGTCTCGTGATGGCAGCGACCCGTCCTATTGTCGACCTCTGGTTAACAATCGGGCTTCGTTTAATCCCGGCGCTGATAACTAGCCACTCGAAGGAGGTCTAGCCATGGGATTGCTGACTGGAAGGGTTGCGCTGGTAACAGGAGCGAGTCGTGGCATTGGTCGCGGCATAGCACAAGTGCTGGGTGAGCAGGGCGCTACCGTGTATGTAACCGGTCGAACCGTCGAGCCCGGTGATCATCCGTTGCCGGGCACTCTTGGAGACACCGCGGCGGCTGTTGAGGCCAGAGGCGGACGCTGCATACCCGTAACGGTTGATCACGGTGATGATTGCCAGGTGGAGCAGCTATTTGAGCAGATTCGTGTTGAGCAAGATGGGCAGCTCGACTTGTTGGTCAATAACGTCATGGCGATTCCAGATGCACTCACGCAGACAGGTTCGTTTTGGGAAAAGCCCCTGTCGGCGTGGGAGATGATGGACGTGGGGTTGCGCTCGAGTTTTGTGGCCGCACGTCTTGCCGCTCAGTTGATGGTTCCACAGCGTCAAGGACTTATTGTTGGCTTATCGGGTTACGTAGGTGTCACCTATACCTACGATGTGGTGTTTGGTACCTGCAAAGCTGCAATGGACCGTATGTCCCGCGATATGGCTATTGAGCTTAAACCCCACAACGTGGCCTCACTCTCGCTTTGGCAGGGATTTACCTACACGGAACGCGCCCGCAAAAATCTTGAAACGGTAGAGGGCATGGCTCGCGATCTCAATAGCGCTGTAGGAAGCTCTGTTGAGTTCCCCGGTCGAGTCATCGCCGCGCTGCTCGCCGACCCGGACGTAATGAACCGGACAGGTGGAACATTTATCAGCGCCGAACTGGCTGAGCACTACGGCATAACCGACATCGATGGCCGTGTTATTCCCTCGCTGAGGCAGGAGCGCGGTGCACCGATCTGGAACCCCGTTTAACAACTATGGATGGCAATCAATGAGCACTCGAAGATTTGATAACAAGGGCGCGGTGATAACCGGCGCTGGGCGGGGCCTGGGCCGTGAGTATGCACTGTTACTCGGGGCCTTGGGTGCCAAGGTGGTAGTTAATGATCCCGGAAGTTCGATGTGTGGCGACGGTGATGATGCGCGCCCTGCGGAGTCCGTTGTCGATGAGATCAGGCAGTTTGGTGGCGAGGCAATAGCCAATTTGGACTCGGTGGCTACACCCGAGGGTGGGCGCGCCATTATCAACAGCGCGATGGACCATTTTGGTCGAGTCGACATACTCATTCACAATGCGGGTAACGTGCGCTATGGCTCGCTCCAAGAGATCAGTGACGATGATTTTAAGTCTGTGATCGATGTGCATATGATGGGTGCGTTCAATGTGGTTAGACCTGCCTTCCCACAGATGGTTGCCCAAAAATACGGGCGTGTCGTATTGACTGGGTCGATCGGTGGTCTGTACGGGACCCACAATGTCGTGAATTACGGCATGTCCAAAGCCGCCATGATAGGTCTTAACAATGTCATTGCTACCGAGGGTGCTGAGCATGGTATCTTGTCTAACATTATTCTCCCCGGCGCGGTCACTCGAATGTCCGACGGCCTCGATACCTCCATGTACCCACCCATGGGGCCCGAGTTAGTGGCACCTGTGGTTGGCTGGCTGGCGCACCAGTCTTGCTCAATCTCAGGAGAAATGCTGATTTCAATGGCAGGCCGAGTAGCGCGCGCATTTATCGCTGAAACCGAGGGCGTATTTAGACCTGAGTGGAGCATTGACGCGGTAGCCGAGCATATCGACGACATTCGCGACCAGTCTCGGCAATGGGTGCTTCCTGCCGCGGGAGAGGGCTATATGGCGCACATGCAGCGTAGCTTTGAAATGGCGACATCAGCAACCGAGAGCTAACCTTAGGCCTCGCTGGATAAAAGGGGTTGCCGCGCTTGCGTCCACTTACTGCTCTGTTGTTAACTGTACACCTATGTTGAATAGTAAGCCCTAGTGTAGGAGTGGATATGAGCGTCGACCCCATAAGAAAAGCAGCCGATCAAAGTGGTTCAGATCTGCCGCCCAAATGGCAAACGTTTGGCGGTGGCGTTGCAGTAGGTCGCTACATAGACGAAGAGTTTCAGAAGCTAGAGCACGAGAAGCTGTGGAGTTGCGTCTGGCAGGTTGCCTGCCGCGTAGATGCGGTTTTTGAGCCAAACGATTACATCGTTTATGAAGTTGGTGACCGCTCAGCTCTTGTCGTGCGGGTGGATGAAAATACCATCAAGGCATACCACAACTTTTGCCCTCACCGCGGAACCTCACTCGGCGAAGGTAGCGGTAAATTTGAGCATGGCAATATTATCTGTCCGTTCCATGGTTGGCGGTGGAATACCTCCGGCGAGAACCAATACATCTTGGCGCGAGAAGAATTTAAGGGCGGCAATTTAGAACCCTGTGACGTCAAGCTCAAAGAGCTGCATTGTCGTGAGTTTTTGGGTTTTGTTTTCATTAACTTCGCCAAGGATCCCGAGTCCTTTGATGATTTCATAGCGCCAATCAAAGAAAAGATGGAAATGATGGCGGTTGGCGATATGCGCCACTATTGGTGGAAGCGGATTCCCGTAGAGGCAAATTGGAAGGTGGCTCAAGAAGCATTCCACGAGGGTTATCACGTGCCGGCGACCCACCCACAGCTTGAGGTGGGAGCGGCGCAATTTATCTATGGTGAGACCATCGAGGGCGATTTTCCTTTTCAACACTACAATGTTGCCTATGACACGTTTGAACATGGACACGGACGTTTTTATGCGGGTAAGAGCGGCTCGGTCATGCAAGGAAAAGTCAGCAAGAAGCCCGACACGGTTGTTGACATTGACCCAGTAGATTTAATGGCCGACCGTCTGCAGCTTCTGGTTGATGGTATGGATGCCCAGATGCTGCAGAAGGATGTGGACATTCTGCGTGAGCTCAAGGGGCAGCCTATACCCGAGGGCTCAAATGTCGGCGCCGAATATATGAAGGCCATTTATACAGATGCTGCTCAGCGTAAACGTGCTCTGCCCGCGCAGACTCCTGAGGCATTTGCCATGTGGGGTGGCGAGATTTTTCTCTTCCCCAATATCTGCCTATTGTTTTCGGCAGGCAATATGATGATGTATCGCTCTTTGCCTGTGGGCAATGATCCTCATAAATGCACCTTCGAGATTCTCTCTACTACTACGCTTGGTGAGGACGAAACGCCGACTCGGGCGTTATGTGTAGAGGCAACCGATCCGCTGGATCCTGAACAGGTTCGACTGATTCCCCGGCAAGACCTTGGCAATATCCCTCGTATGCAGAAGGGGTTGCGCTGTGGTGGTATGAAGCGCACTTGGCTTGCCGATTACAATGAAAAAATCATTCTTAATATGCATCAGGAGCTTGATTGCTACCTGACCAGCGACGACAAAGGCTAAGACAATGAATATTGGATCTGTTGAAGATCAGTCTGGCGATACGGGAGTTAATCGATACATTCGCTGCGGGTGTTATGCGTATCGATTCTGAATATTGGGGGGAAACTTGGGCTCCTGATGGTGCTTGGAAGTTGCCATCACTCCCAGAGGATTGCGTGGGCAAAGACAACATTAAGGCGATGTTTAAAGAAAAGCTTGCCTATGCAGACAGTATCAGCATGATTGCCTTTCCCGCCGATACCGTAGTAAATGGCGACACGGCGGAAGGTAAAGCCTACTGCCGCGAACTGATTTACACCAAAGACGGTGATCAGAAAATTCTGTTCGGCTGCTTTCACGATCAATACGTAAAGTTAAATGGCCAGTGGTTATTTAAACGCCGTGAGTACGAAATCCTCAGTGTTCACTAACACCCTAATTAGGGGTGACAAGGTCATCAGCAGGCAGCCGGGCTGCGTACATGTTTAAGATCTTGTTGTTCATGAAACACCGGCCGGGCATGAGCGTTGATGCTTTTCGTGACTATTACGAGAATCACCACGTGCCCCTAGCCCTGCAGGGTGCAGCCGGCATCACGCGCTACATACGTCGCTATCTGGATCCTCAGCCCAATGCCGAGACCGGGCGCAATGACGAGCTTGCGTGGGATGTCATCACTGAACTTTGGTTCGAAGACGAGACGGTCTTCAAGGGTACGGTTCGATACCTCTCTACCACCGTGCTGTCAGATGAAATTATCGCCGATGAGATGAATCTCTTCGATCGATCTAAAAACCGAATGGCAACCGTGGTAGAGCACGAGACGGACTTTAATAGGGGCTAGCAGCTGCCAAGCGTTTTGTAACCGTATCGCGTAGCTCTGTCGTTTTAATCTTGGCAGTGCCCGTGGTTTGCAGTTCCGACTCATCAAACAAAAGCACAACCCGAGGCACTTTATAGCTCGCCAAGCGATCTTTGAGGTAGCGTGTGACGACTTCCGGGCTTAGGACCTCGCCCTCGTGAGGTACCACGCAACTTACGACCATCTCACCGAGGGTGTCGTGGGGTATGCCTACCGTTTGACATAATTTGATAGCGGGATTTTCCAGTAAGTTGGCATCGATTTCTCGCGGCGACACGTTGGCACCGCCTGTTTTGATAATGTCATTTAAACGACCTTTCCAGTACAGCCGGCCTTCTCCGTCGAGGTAGCCGCCGTCGCCGGTGCGCAGAAAGCCCTGCTCATCCAGCGTTTCGTCAAGGGGGATGCCCAGATAGCCGAGCATCAGCGTTGGACCTTTGACGGCGATTTCACCCTCTTCACCCAAAGGCATAGTTTCGCCGCTCAGCGGATCCACAATTTTGAAGGTCATCCCCGGCTGTGGTTCGCCACTGCTGCCGGCTATGCGCTCGGCTGGCGTGCCGGACTCAAAGATCGAGCTAATGGTAAATGTCTCGGTATTACCGTATGCGCTTGTGGGTTCTTGCCAGGAAACCTCAATGCTGGGGTGCCGAGCAAGCCCGGTCTCACTACCCAAATATTTCATCGTCGACAGATCAACATCGTCCCAATTGGGTGCCGCCTCCAGTTGTGGCCACTGGTGTGGCCAAGCTATGGCCATAGTGGCCTTTTCTTCGTGCATTAATGTCAGTGCTTCGGACGCGTTAAAGGTTTTTTGCAGTATTAGGCTTCCGCCAGCGGTCAGTGTGCCGCCAATGGCCATGCCAAAGTTGCCCGACCAGAAAAAGCCGTTAGCCGACCAGCTGCGAGCATCGGGACCTGTTTGATAAAAGCGCCGCCAACGCCAGAGTTGCAGGGCCACGCCGCGGTGTGCGCTGAGAATACCTTTGGGTTTGGATGTGGTCCCTGAGGAGAAAAACAGCGCACCGGGATCTGCAGGTGTGACAGTCTCGGCCGTTGCGTCAACCAATGCTGGCGATACCTGTGCAGCGCGTGCCAGAAAGTCTGGCCAATCCTCAATTTGACCCTGCCCGCCATTAATCGCCACAACGCGGCGCAGATAGGGGTAGCGAGTAGAGCGTAACTCGCTACGTATTTCTTGGGCGCTGGCCGCTCCTTGGGCGAGCTCGGGCTCTAGCTCGCTCAGAATGGCACTGAAATCTTTGTTGAGTACCTTGCCCTCCATGAGCAGGACGCTGATGCCTGACAACTGTAGTAGGTAGTCGAGTTCCGCGGCCGTAGAAAAAGTACTCAAGGTGGTTGCCACGCCACCAGCAAGGCTGATACCAAATACAGCGGATAGAAATTCCGGGCGATTGGTCATTAGCACGCCAACTCGTGTGCTTTTACTAATGCCGCATGCGAGTAACGCTCGTGCTACTTCATTAGCGCGCTCGGCAAGATCGTCGTAGCTCCAGCGAGTAACACGGCCATCCTCGTGCATCACTAGGGCTTCGCGTCCACTGTGTGTGGCTGTTATTTCTCGAAACCAACCACTCATGGTTAGCGTGCCAAGGCCGGATTCTTCGGAGAGTGGTTTTCCGTGATCATTCGAAAGCGGAAGTTCGGACATATAACGTTGTTCCTTGATTTGCATCTGCGCTGGGAGTGTCTCTAACCACGTTTTTGGCGTGTTGATAAAAACGGACATTTATCCTTTTTTATGAATCACTTTCAAGCGGCAAGCACACACCGTGTCTATAGGCTTGACTGAACAACACTGTTGAACTGTAATGGTGGTTCTTTGAGTTTTTCATAAAAATGTTATCCAGAGGCCTAGCAAATGCAGTGTAAACCAACTCAAGTGCCCGAGTCCGTCGATATTCCAGCCTTGCGCGAGCGCTATTTAAGTGAGCGTAGTAAGCGTATGCGGACCGATGGGCAGGCTCAGTATGAGCGGCCGGTGGGTGGTGCTGTGGCAAGCTACTCGGTCGACCCCCACACGCCGCGGCAAGAGCGTGAATCGGTTGTTGAGGAGCTCGACGTGGTCATCTTGGGTGGCGGTTTTGGCGGTGTATTAGCCGGCTATCACCTCACCAATGCGGGCATTACTAACTTCCGCAACATTGATCAGGCCGGTGATTTTGGCGGTGTTTGGTACTGGAATCGGTATCCCGGTATCCAGTGTGACAACGACGCCTACTGTTATTTGCCCTTGCTCGAAGAACTGGGCTTTATGCCGTCCAAGAAATTTTCGGATGGATGGGAGATTCAGTCGTACGTTCGCCTGATAGCTGAGCGTACCGGGTTTGCAGACAAGGCCTTGTTCCATACCCAGATCACCGACATGCGTTGGGATGACGCTGCTCATCGCTGGCACGTGCGCACTGACCGTGGGGACGAGCTACGCGCGCGATTTGTGATTATGGCCTGCGGTGTACTCAATATGCCCAAACTGCCGGGTATCGAGGGTATTAACAGCTTCAAGGGCAAAATGTTCCACACTGCCCGCTGGGACTATGACTATACAGGCGGGGCGTATCAAAACCCCACCCTAGATCGCCTCCCTGATAAGCGAGTAGCCATTGTCGGCACCGGTGCGACTGCCATTCAAGCCGTGCCCCATTTGGCAAAATACGCCAAGCAACTCTATGTGGTGCAGCGTACGCCCTCCAGCGTTGACGAGCGTAATAATGCCGAAACAGATCCCGATTGGGCGGCATCGCTGTCACCGGGCTGGCAAGCCGAGCGCCAAGCCAATTTCCACCGTGCGGCCATGGAGTCCTTCCTTCCGGGTGAAGCCGATTCGATCTGCGATATCTGGACCGAGCTCAATCGTAATTTGTCCGCTATATTCGAGGCCGATGGCTGGCCGCAATCGCCCGAGGAGTACATGGAGCGGCGTGAGCAAATGGACTATCGGGTGATGGAGCGTATTCGTCAGCGTGTTGAAAGCTTGGTCGATGATCCAGAAACCGCCGAGGCGCTAAAGCCGTATTACCGGTATCTGTGTAAGCGGCCGCTGTCTAATAACGACTACTACCCCGTGTTTAATCAGCCCAATGTTGAGTTGGTCGATGTGTCTGCTACCCAGGGGCTCCAAAAGCTGACCGAGTCTGGGTTCATCGCCAATGGCAAAGAGTATGAGGTTGATTGTGTCATTTTTGCTAGTGGTTTTGAGGTGACTAGCAGTATTGAGCGGCGCTGGGGTATTGATGCAATAGAAGGTCGCGGCGGTAAATCGATTTATGAGCATTGGAAGGATGGACCGCTCACCCTGCATGGCACCATGACGCATGGTTTTCCTAATCAGTTTTATGTCGGCTACATTCAGGGTGCGGTTAATGCTTCGGTAACCCTGCAGTTTGGCGAGCAGGGCAGGCATGCGGCTTATATCATTAGCGAAGTGTTAAAGCGGGGCGCTACCGTCGCCGAGCCCACAGCGCAAGCTCAAGATGCCTATGTTCAAGAATTTGAGGAAAAACTGGTGGATGTCTCCGAATTTCAGAGTCTCTGTCCGCCTAGCTACTTCAATAATGAAGGTGAAAGCGATACCAAGTGGGCGCTGTTCCGTGCCTGGGGCGAGGGCTGGGATGCTTTCCAGGACCGTATGACAACTTGGCGCAATGATGGCAATCTCAGTGGTCTAAAGGTTGAGTAAGTTGGTTACGCAAAAATTGTGCAGGGGGAGCAGTAATGGATAAGCGAGTTGATGTCATTCCAGTCGAAGACCTCGATAAGGCAGTCGGTTACACCGTAGATGCTTTTATCTGTCCAGACTACGCCGCGGCCGAGAAAGAAAAGTTGTGGCCTCGCATCTGGCAGCACGCCGGTCGGGTTGAGGAGATTCCTAACGTGGGTGATTACATCACCTACGATATTTGTGACGATTCAATACTGATCGTTCGCGTCGCGGAAGATCGTATCAAGGCCTACCATAATGTCTGTGTTCACCGCGGCCGTCGCCTTGTTGACGTGCCCAAAGGCCAATTGAGTGCCCGTGGCAATACCCGGAAATTTGTCTGTGGCTTCCATGCCTGGACCTATGACATTGAGGGTAATAACACTTACATTCTCGATAAGGAAGATTGGAAAGGCGGGCTCGACAACCAATGTACGTCCCTGCGCGAGGTACATGTTGATACCTGGGGCGGCTGGCTGTTTGTCAATATGGAAGCGGACTGTGAGCCCCTCATTGATTTCCTAGGTGAGGCGGCGCGCCGTTTGGAGCCCTTTCAGTTGCATCGCATGCACTATAAATGGCGTCAGTGGGTAGTCTTTGACTGCAACTGGAAGACCGCCATTGAGGCATTTATGGAGCCTTACCATGTGGCGGGCACTCACACGCAGCTTTTGAAGTGGGGGCAGTACTACGCTTACAGCGAAGCCTATGGTCCCCACGGAGTGAGCGGTTTTGACGAGCGGGATAAGTCGATGAAGATGGAGCAGAGCAGCTCTATCACTCGAGCGGGCAGGGGCAGCGACCCACGACAGTCAACTTACGAATTACAAAATGAAATCTACACAACGGTGAACAACGCCAGCACCACGATGACCTTGGTTAATGCCGCTAAGCGCCTGGTCGATGAGTTACCGGAGGGCACGCCAGCTCCGGAAGTGATTGCCCATTGGATGAAGCGGGCAAAAGAGGACGACGCGGCGCGTGGCGTTGATTGGCCAGAAATCACGCCTGAACAAATGGGCGAAGCAGGATTGGCTTGGAGTGTGTTCCCCAACATGACGATCTTGCATGGCATTACATTTGCACTTTGTTATCGAACGCGACCCTACGGTAATGACCCGAGCAAATGTATTTTCGAGTCCTATGCCATTGAGCGCTATCCTGAGGGAGAGGCGCCTGAGACTGACTGGGTTTACGCTGAACCCACTGCAGAGGGCTGGGGCATGGTACTGGCCCAGGACTTTTCCAACATGGAAGCTGTGCAAAAGGGTATGAAATCACGTGGTTTTGAGCACACACTTCCTAATCCCCATCAGGAACGAAAGGTCACGAATTTCCATCGTAACCTCGCTCACTACATGGGGCAGGGCTCGCCTGAGCTGCTCGATTAACACAAGCGAGCGAGAGCCGTAGTGTGCCAGCTATGCAACCTTCTGGTGATTACCCCTCGCTCACTCGGTCGGCGGGACAATGCAGAAGGCCGGCCATAGCTGTTAGATTGGGCCCAGAAGCGGCCCAATACAGATCATAAGACAATTACTGCCGCGGCTTGCGGCACCGTATACCGGAGATAATCCCATGCGCGAGTACCTACAGTTTTATATCAACGGTCAGTGGGTCGATCCTATTGGCAACGACAAAATCGCTGTCGAGAATCCCGCTACCGAGGCAGTTTGTGGGCATGTCGCTGCGGGATCGGCTGCTGACGTAGACGCCGCAGTAATGGCAGCTAGGGAAGCATTTGCCAGCTGGTCAAAAACCTCCCGCGAAGAGCGGCTGTCGGTGTTTGAGCGAATCGCGCAAGAGTACGAGAAGCGCATGCCCGATATCGCAGTGGCAATTAGCGAGGAGATGGGTGCACCCGCAGCACTAGCAGGCGGCTTTCAGGTTGGATTGGGGTCTGGTCACCTAGCCACAGCCATTGAGGTGCTGAAAAACTATGTTTTTGAAGAACAAAAAGGCGGCAGCCTTATCGTCAAGGAGCCCATTGGTGTTTGCGGGCTGATTACGCCATGGAACTGGCCCATTAACCAGATTGCGGTGAAGGTTTTTCCTGCGCTGGCTACCGGCTGCACAATGATTCTTAAGCCGTCCGAGGTCTCGCCGTTTTCTGCGCAGCTTTTTGCGGAGGTACTTGATGCAGCGGGTGTGCCTGCTGGTGTATTTAATTTAATTCAGGGTACCGGTGCCGATGTAGGTGCTGCCATGTCGTCACACCCCGATATAGACATGATTTCATTCACGGGCTCTACCCGTGCCGGTGTTGAAATTGCTCGCAGCGCGGCCCCAACCGTGAAACGCGTCGCGCAAGAACTGGGTGGCAAAAGCGCGAATATCGTTTTGGATGACGACGCCTTTGCACAAAGTGTTGCAGCCTGTGTCGGTAGTATCATGACCAACTCAGGCCAGACTTGCAGTGCACCAACACGCTTATTGGTGCCAGCAGCTCGCATGGCTGAGGCGCAAGCCGTGGCAAAGGAAACGGCGGCAGGGATTAGCGTGGGCGAGCCACAGGGCGACTTTACGCTTGGACCGGTGGTCTCGGGCGTGCAGTTCGACAAAATCCAAGGCCTGATTCAGCAGGGTATCGACGATGGCGCCACCTTAGTGGTGGGTGGCGTAGGCCGTCCGGATGGCCTTGAAAAGGGCTACTTTGTTAAACCCACAGTCTTTGCGGATGTAACCAATGACATGACGATCGCGCGCGAGGAAATTTTCGGCCCAGTCCTTGTTGTTATTGGCTATCAGGATACCGACGACGCCATCCGTATTGCCAATGACTCTGAGTATGGCTTGGCGGGTTATGTCTCGGGCGCTGATATGGCGGCCTGTAGAAGCATCGCTCGAGAATTGCGCGCAGGTTCCATCGGCATTAATCACGGCTTCGATTTCTGTGCACCCTTCGGCGGTTACAAGAAAAGTGGCAACGGACGTGAGTGGGGCGAGGCTGGCTTTGAGGAATTCGTCGAGGTGAAAGCGATCCTCGGCTACGATTCGGCATCGTAACAATGGGCGCTACGTCTGTCAGAAAGTCTGGCTGCCGTTGCTGGCGTTTTCCTGTTAGCGCTGACAGCCTGCACCGAGTCAGGCGGACGCGACGTTTTACCGAGGTTCCGCCAGGACGCCGCATAGCCTCAGGGTCTTTCCTCAATGACCCCCATGCGTTTTCCTTCGTCGTTGTCGGAGATCGTACGGGTGGTCATCGGCCAGGTGTGTTTGCTGCCGCAATGCGTCAATTGTCATTTTCAGCCGGCATTTGTGTTGAGTGTTGGCGATCTTATTGAAGGCTACAGCGAGAGTGAGTCGACAATCATCGAGCAGTGGAATGCGCTCGATGCAATAGTCGAAACACTGGCCATGCCTTTCTTTTATACGGCAGGCAATCACGATCTCAGTAACCCATTGATGACCCAGCTGTGGGAGCGTCGTTTAGGTAAAACCTATTGGCATTTCGTTTATGACGACGTGCTGTTTATCTCGTTAAATACCGAAGATCCTCCTATCCCTTTGCCAGCCGCGAGTATGGCGGGGCATGCCCGGCTAGAAGCCGGTATGGAGAGTGATCCTGTTGGCACTCAAGCGAAGATTCTGGCAGCAGTAAAAGACCGAGGTGCAGCCAAGAAGCCGGGACAGGTTGCTATTAGTGACGCGCAAGTTGCGTATGTGGCGTCGGTTTTGAAGCGCTATCCTAATGTGCGCTGGACGTTCCTTTCCATGCACAAGCCAGCATGGCTCTACGCGAGCGAGGCTTTCGAACAGATTGAAGGGCTACTCGCCGACCGTCAGTACAGTGTGATAGCGGGGCACGAGCACTATTATTCGCACGAGGTTCGTCACGGTCGCGATTATATTGATATGGGGACTACAGGAGGCGTTTGGCTACAGGATGGCCCGGGTCGGACCGATCATGTTCTGCTGGTTACCATGGCTGAAACTGGCCCCGTTTATGCCAATATCAAACTCACAGGCATCGCTGATCAACAGGGTATTGCCGATCCGATCTTTCAGCGTTACGACCGCGTCGGCAAATAGTTAGCTCAAAGTATTAGTTGAACACCAGTGTTCAATTAGTAATAGCTGTTATATCCTTCGCCTGACACTGTTCATTCCTGACGCCGTGAATGAATTAGGCAACGAAATTTTATAGCGGAGACCACCAATGTTTAATGCAGTTCTTATAGAAAAAGGCGAAGACGGACAAAGCGTGTCTGTAAGCCAACAGTCCCTCGATGCGTTGCCAGAGGGTGATGTACTGATTAAGGTCGATTACTCGACCATAAATTTCAAAGACGCGCTTGCCATTACCGGCGCGTCCCCTGTAGTGCGCTCATTTCCCATGGTGCCTGGTATCGATCTTGTCGGTACGGTTGAAGAAAGCACGCATTCAGATTGGGAGGCCGGAGACCGAGTTGTGCTTAATGGCTGGGGTGTTGGCGAGGGACATTGGGGTGGGCTCGCCCAATATGCGCGTTTGAACGGCGATTGGCTTATAGGTTTGCCCGAGCAGTTTGATGGCCGTCAAGCCATGATTATTGGTACGGCCGGTTACACGGCCGCACTGTGTGTCGACGCCCTTGTTCACCACGGTGTTACGCCCGATATGGGAGAGATTTTGGTGACCGGCGCAAGTGGCGGTGTGGGTAGTATCGCTGTCGCGTTGTTGGCCAAAGCGGGTTACACCGTTGTGGCATCTACCGGAAAAGTGAATGAGAGCCAGTACTTAACGGGTCTGGGCGCCAGTGAAATTATCGATAGGGCCACCCTGTCAGAGCCCGGAAAGCCCCTGCAGCGAGAGCGGTTTGCCGGTGTGGTTGATGCCGTTGGCGGTAACACACTGGTTAATGCTTGTGCTCAAGTGAAGTATCGGGGTGCGGTTGCTGCCTGTGGCTTAGCGGAAAGCCCCAAATTCCCGGCAACGGTTATGCCATTCATACTTCGCGGTGTAACTCTGTACGGTATCGACAGTGTCATGGCGCCCGCTGCACCCCGGAAAGCAGCTTGGGAAAGATTGGCGCGTGATCTTGATGCAAGCGTACTTGAGGCGGTTGCCAACGTCATTAATCTAAATGACGTGCCCGGCGTTGCGGCAGATGTTCTTGGTGGTAAAGTAACAGGCCGTTTAGTTGTTGACGTAAATAGCTAAAACCTCCCGTCTTCCAACGTTTTGAAAACGGCACTCGAGAGATCGAGTGCCGTTTTTCGTTATTCAACACTGTCGAATAATTGTTTAATTAGCAGTAGACTCTAGACACGTGTTTGGTGAATAACTCGAGAGCAGGAAAATATAATGTCTGAAGCCTACATCATTGACGCCGTCAGAACGCCCCGGGCGATCGGTAAGCCGGGCAAAGGCGCCTATTATGGTATGCACCCCCAGCATTTGGCCGCTGCGGTACTGAAGGCGCTTGCAGAGCGTAATAGCCTGAATACCGCTGACATTGACGATATTATTTGGGGAACCAGTGCTCAGAAGGGTTGGCAGGGGGGTGATTTGGGTCGAATGGCTGCCCTCGATGCTGGCTTCGACTTGAAGGCCAGTGGCGTGACGCTCGACCGCTTTTGCGGCAGTGGTCTCACCGCGACAAGCCTAGCGGCGGGGCAAATCCGTGCCGGCTTCGAAGACCTGATGATTGCGGGTGGCACAGAAATGATGTCCTACATCACCGAGGCAGGCATGAAAGAGCGCGAGGCAGGATTGAGCGTGGGTTTTGGTATTGGCTCAGGTAATCCCCGCCTAATGGCTAGTCACCCTCAGTCAAATCAGGGGCTGTGTGCCGATGCTATTGCAACCATGGAAGGTATTAGCCGTGCCGATCTCGAAGCCTTTGGGGTCGAGAGTCAGCGACGCGCTGCCGAAGCGATTGCAGAAGGGCGTTTTGATCGCTCGCTGGTGCCGGTCATCGCCGACGATGGCACCACCATACTCGATAGAGAACAGTATCCAAGGCCCGAAACAACAGCGGCAAGCTTGGCCGAACTGAAGCCGGCATTTGAGGCGCTCGCTGATATGCCCCTCGATAAGGCTGGCATTACCTATCGAAAGCTGATTAATCAGAAGTACCCGGATCTTGATATTCAGTGTGTGCACCATGTGGGTACCGCATCGGGTGTGGTCGATGGTGCAGCAGCGCTGCTATTGGCGTCAAAATCCTATGCCGAGCGTCACGGTCTGAAGCCGCGCGCGCGCGTGGTGGCTGCAGCCAATGTGGGCGACTGCCCAACGCTGATGCTCAATGCCCCGGTGCCCGCGGCGAAAAAGGTACTCGAAAAGGCGGGAATTGAGGTGGCCGATATTGACCTCTGGGAGGTTAACGAGGCCTTTGCGGTAGTGGTGGAAAAGTTCATCCGAGATCTTGGCATTGATCGAGAGCGTATTAATGTGAACGGCGGTGCTATCGCATTAGGGCATCCTATCGGAGCCACCGGCGCAGTTCTCATTGGAACTGTTTTAGACGAACTCGAGCGACGCGACCTTAAGCGCGCTCTGGTGACCATGTGTGCGGCTGGCGGTATGGCGCCTGCTATTATTATTGAGCGCGTATAGTCGACGAGCGCATGGAAAGACTTAAGGATTAATCATGCCAATAAAAAAGCAAGCAAAAGTTAAAGCGACTGGTCGCGCAGGAGATGCACGAACCCGGCGTAACCCCGAGAAAACCCGTAAAGCCATCTTGGATATCGCGGGAAAAATGATGGCCATCGATGGTCCAGAAGGTTTGAGCGTCTCTCAAATTGCCCAACAGGCGGGTGTTAACCGTGGGACGGCCTATCACCATTTCCAAACCCGCGAGCAGTTAATTGCCGCGACCATGGAACATGTGGGCCAACGGCTACACGATGAGGTGTTTGCCCAGGTTGATTTAGAGAACCGGCTGCGTCCGCGGGATATCATCGAAAAGCTGGCACTGTTTGCGGTGGAAAACCCAGAATTTGGGCCTGCTTGGTTACACCAAATGGTCCGAGATCGGGCGGCGATTGAGAAAGATCCCTTCTGGCAAGGCATGGTCAGTAGTCTGAAAGAGTTTACCAAGACCGAATACGCCCAGCCAGGTATCGATGTAGAGGTGCACGCGTTGACGGTATTGACGAGTCTCTTTACCTGGCCGCTGTGGGCAGATGCCCGACAAAAATCGGCGCGCCAACGAAAACAATTAGCCAAAAGATATACCGATGAGGCATTGAGATCGGCAGCAAATGGAGTTATGCGCCCCGGTGCTATGCAACTGATAAACGAGACGCGTGACCCTACGGGCGCTGGGCAGAAAAAAAGCGAAAGCCAAAGTGGCTACAAGCGCAAAGCAAAAAGTGGTTGCCAAAGCGAAAGCCAAAAAAGCCAAAGCTAAGACCACCTCGCGCAAATAAAGGAGACGGATGCGCAGAGGGGGCTGGGTAGCCCCAGGCGTTAAACTCATCGGCCCCAGAAACAGCACCTTAGGGTGTTATACGAATAGCGCTTTTATTTCTCGTCTCAGCAGCTTGCCCATTTCGTTGTAGGGCAGGTCATCTACTACGATGACCTTTTCTGGTACGCGGGATGATCGAAGCCGCTCTTTAATAAGCTGCTGAACCTCTTCAGTAGCGGGCGCCTGACAACCGTTGCGAACTGTAATTGCCACGCCAACCGCCTCCCCCCACTCTACCGACGGGATGCCCACAGCGACTGATTCGGCAATCGCCGCGTGGGTAGCAAGCACCTCTTCGATTTCTCCTGGCGAGATATTTTCGCCGCCGCGAACAATAACGTCATCGGCACGCCCGCCTAAAAACAGGTAGCCGTCGTTATCGAGCCAGCCAACGTCCCTTGTGGGAAACCAGCCTTCTGAATCGAGTGCGCTTCGCTCTCGATATTCACCCGAAACCTGTTCTCCGCGCACATAAATTTCCCCAACCTCGCCCGCAGGTAAAACCGCACCTTGTTCATCGCGAATCTCCAGCTCGATTGTCGGCAAAGGTTTACCTACCGATGTTATTCGCGCGCTCACGGCGGGGTCGGAAGATTGGTGGGCTTCGCGATGATCGTCGGGGCCGAGTAGGGCAATCGTAGAGCTTGTTTCGGTAAGCCCATAGGCATTCGTAAAGCCGGTATTGGGCATGAGATCCAATGCACGCTCTATTAACTCCTGGGGCATGCGCCCACCGCCATAGGCCATGGATCGTAGCGATGAGAGGTCGTATGTAGCTCCTTGGTCAAACAGCAGTACGATTCGCTGGAGCATGGTGGGCACGAGGAAGGCATTACTGACCTTTTCGGTCGTGACCAATTCCAGCCACGATTCCGGTGAAAATGCAGGCAGTAGAACAATGCGCCGCATGGCGTATATCGAACTCATCAGTGCCGCGATTCCGGCAATATGGTAAGGCGGCACACTGACCAACGCTGCGTCTTCTTCGTCCGCCGACATAAACTCAACGGTACCGAGAATGTAGGCCATCAAGTTAGCGTGCTTAAGCAAAGCGGCTTTGGGCACCGAAGTCGTGCCACTAGTAAAGATTTGCGCGGCTACATCTTGCTCAGTTTCCGGTGGCTCTGGTGCTTCAACGTTGGTATCAAAGACTTGGGCCACAAAGTTTGCGCGTGTCACACAGGTATGGCCGCTCTCCGGATCTAGCTGTGACGCCCGTTGATCGTCGCCAACGATGAATGCGGGTGCGATACGGTGTAGCAGTGACGCAAGGTCCTCGTCGGCGAGTCGATAATTGAGCGGTACATAGGGAATGCCGGCCATTGCGGCGCCAAAGAGGCTATGGGCGCCGCTTCGCTGCTTTCATCAAGCAGAGCAACATAGTTGCAGCCTGATGAAGAAAACAGGGCCGCAGCTCTGCGGGCTGCATCGTAGAGTTCAGGGTACGTCCAGCGACGCCCATCGCAGACAAGACCCACGCGATCAAAGCCGGCCTCGGCAGCCATTTGTAGCAGCAGCGAAATATTCATGTGGGCTTATTCAGTCGGATGAGGGCAGAGGTTTGGCATCTTTAATGGCAAGCTTCACACCGTCGATGGCTAGCGAGCCTGCGCCTGCCTTGACGCATAACAGCTCTGCGGTACCGGCTTCGTCGACATAACGTTTGCCCATGAGCGTGCCATCGGCAAGAGCCGAATCAATTGGGGTTTGTCTGCGGGCTTATCGACAGCCATTGGGGCGCCACCACAGCTGATGGCACCTTCTGCAGGCGCTTTTATAACCATGACTTCGGTGTCGCAGACAGCGCTTTTAAGTTTAGTTCCAGGTTTCATGTTGTCGTCTCATTTTAGGCAATGGCTTTTGCGGCTTTTAATTCTTCAATTCGGTCCCACTCTACGCCGATTTCCATAAGGAACATCTCGGTGTGCTCTGAGGACTGGGGTGCCCGAGTCGTTACTGTTGGCTCATGATTAAACTGCACGGGGCCTCTACCAGTTTCATTGAGCGCCACCGTCGGCAGACTCCACCTCAAATATCATATCGTTGGCAAGTGCTTGCTCGTCCGATGCAATATCAACCAAACTTTGGCAGGGTGCCCATTGTCCTGTCATGGTTTTGAGGTGTTGGCGCCAATATTCGAATGGCTGTTTGCCAATGGCGTCGGCTATTAATTCTCCGGCTGCCTCCCAGTTTTCCATTAGTGCTGGTGCATCGCTGAAACGCGGATCATCCGCGGCTTCTGGTATACCCAAGTGCTCGAAGATGTTGCGGATATGCATGCCCGGGGTAAGCGTGCATAAGTTGATGGTTCCGCCATCGGACGTCCAGTAGTTACCGGTAAATGGGTTGCCTGGGTTGCCCCCCGATGTGGGCATACGATTGCGAGGAATTTCGCCCTGCTCAAGACCCAGGTCAATGGAGGTTCCGGCTGCCCACCAGGCAGTACTCATAAGCGAGACGTCGAGTTCAATGGCCTCACCCGTGCGCTCGCGGTGTAGCAGTGCAGCGGAAATGCCACCAGCCAAATTCATGCCACCAATAGAGTCGCCAAAGGCGGGAATGCCTTGAGACAGCGGTCCATCGAGTTCTGGTGGGGTCATTGCATGACCAATACCGCCGCGTGACCAGAACGCAGTACCGTCAAAGCCGCCAACATCGCGCTCGGCACCTTTGTCACCGTAGGCGCTACCTCGCGCGTAAATAATATTGGGGTTCACTGCTCGAATATGCTCAATATCAAAGCCATATTTTTGCCGCTGAGACGGACGGTAGTTGGTAAGAAAAACGTCGGCAGTCTTGGCAATTTCATATAGCAGCGCCATTCCTTCGGGGTTAGTAATGTCCAACCCAACACTACGCTTACCGCGATTGGGGTGCTCCATGAGCGCGTTGCGATTTTTATCGAGCTTCACTGCCCCCAGATTAATAAACCCGCGTTGGGTATCACCACGCTCGGGATGTTCAATTTTGATGACGTCGGCGCCCCAGTCTGCAAGGATCGCACCGGCGGCTGGTACAAAGGTAAATTGTGCCACTTCCAGGACTCTGATCCCTTTCATAACCTGTGTCATCTATATGCTCCCCAATGGTTAGAGCTGGTATGATACTGTTCAACACCGTTGTTGCAAAGTGAAGTTGGTAAGACAGTTGAAAACTTCTGTTTAAAGCCAGTGACGCAGCAATTCAAAGACAGACGTTATTGAGGATAAAGCCATGAAAATCGATCATTCTGTTGCAGCCGTCGTCACCGGTGGTGCGTCTGGTTTAGGACTGGCCACGGTTCAAGCATTGCGCGAGGCGGGTGCAAAAGTGGCAATTTTTGATCTCAACCCCGAGGCCGGTGAGGCCGCAGCGACAGCCACCGGATCAGTTTTTTGTCAGTGCGATGTGACATCGGACGACAGTGTTGACGCGGCTTTTGCTAAAGCCCGTGCAGCTAACGGCCAGGAAAGAGTACTGGTTTGTTGTGCCGGTGGTGGCAACGCCATTCCCACTGCCCGACGGGATAAAAAAACCGGTGAGATTAATCTGTTTCCAAGCGATAAGTTTGAATTTGTACTTCGTTTAAACACGGTGGGTACGTTTCGCTGTATCACTCGAGCCGCTGCCGGCATGATGACCCTCGAGCCAATCGATGGGGAGCGCGGTGTATTGGTGAATACAGCCTCTGCCGCCGCTACAGAAGGTCAAATGGGTCAGGCAGCCTACTCGGCGGCCAAGGCGGCTATTAACGGTATGACCTTAACGATTGCAAGGGATCTAAGTCGCGAAGGCATTCGCTGTAACACCATCCAGCCCGGCATTATGGACACCCCGGCTTTTGATCGCGCGCCCCAGGAAATGAAAGATGCTTTGGGGGCTATGGTGCCCTTTCCACCGCGTATGGGGCATGCCGATGAATTTGGTAGCCTGGCGTTGGAAATTATTCAGAACGGTTACATAAATGGCACGACGGTACGTCTCGATGGCGCCATTCGCATGCAACCGCGCTAGCTGCGTTGAGCGCTGTATTGGGTAGGTAACGCTAGACGCAGAGACTCAATCAGCATCTTCGCACAACGGTGCGCATCCTCTACCTAGGATTTCCCGGGGATTTTTATGGACTATCAACAGGCTTACGACGGCTTCAATCTGGCGCACGAATCGAGCCGGGTATTCGGTGAGTCAACGTCGAGTGTAAACGTAGCCATATTGTGTTGTGATCGATACTGCGGTCAAAACAAGCTGGCGTTACGGTGGACCGATGAAACTCAGGCCGCATCGTTATTCACGTTTGACGTACTGCAAGAGCAGTCTCAACGCTTGGCCCGAGTACTGGCGGCGCAAGGGGTAGCACCAGGTGACCGGGTGGCCTGTTTACTGCCGCGAGTACCCGAGTTGGTGGTAACCTTGCTCGCGGTATGGCGCCTTGGTGCGGTGTATCAGCCTTTGTTTACGGCCTTTGGTCCCAAGGCCATCGAGCATCGACTCAACACCGCCGGTACCAATGTCGTGATTACCGATACGGCTAACCGAACGAAGCTCAATGGTTTGAATACGCCGCCGCTGACCGTTTTAACAGTCCATCTAGACGAGGCGGCTATTGACCCAACCGACATAGACTTCCACGCGGCCTTGACCGCCGCAGAGAGCGACTTTGCCGCGGTGCCAAGAAGCACAGATGACCCCTTCCTTATCATGTTTACCTCGGGGACCACGGGCCCTGCAAAGCCAGTGCTGCTACCCATTGCTGCGCTGTTGTCCTTTGAGGCCTACATGCGCTTGGCGGTTGGTCTGCGCGAGGCCGACCGGTTTTGGAATATTGCTGACCCGGGTTGGGCCTATGGGCTGTGGTATGCCGTAACCGGACCGTTGTTAATGGGGCAAGCTATCACCCTTTATGACGGCGGGTTCACGGTTGAGAGCTTGATTACTGTGGTGAAGCAATTTGATATCAATAACCTTGCTGGAGCGCCCACGGCCTATCGTGCGCTGATAGCGGCGGGCCCTGATGCGCTTGCGTCGCTGAAAGGGTGTTTAAGAGCGGTGAGTAGTGCCGGCGAGCCGCTCAATCCCGAGGTTATTCGGTGGTTTGACCGCATCTCGACGTGACTATTCACGATCACTATGGTCAAACCGAAATGGGTATGAGCCTTTGCAATCACCACGCCTTGAACATGCCGTGACAGCGGGCGCAGCAGGTGTGTCTGTACCGGGCTATCGCGTTGTGGTGGTTGATGAGCAGCTCAATGAGTTGTCTGCGGGTAAGCCGGGTGTGCTCGCCATAGATCTTGAGCGCTCGCCGCTCTTTTGGTTTCGCGGCTACGAGGGTATGGAGACCAAATCATTGCAAGGCCATTATTACCTGAGCGGTGATACGGCCGAGTGTAATCCCGACGGTACGATTAGTTTTATCGGCCGAGACGATGATGTGATTACCTCGGCGGGATACCGAATTGGCCCCTTCGATGTGGAAAGCGCTCTGGTTGAGCACCAGGCGGTTGTGGAATCGGCGGTGGTGGGCAAGCCAGATCCGGAGCGCACCGAAATTGTAAAAGCTTATGTCGTGCTAAGAGAGGGGTTAGCGCCCTCACCTGAGTTAGAGGCCGAGTTAAAAACCTTTGTGAGAAATCGCTTGTCAGCTCACGCGTATCCGCGCGAGTTCGAATTTGTAGAAACCCTGCCCAAGACGCCCAGTGGCAAGATTCAGCGCTTTATTCTACGTAACCAAGAGCAAGCGCGAAGCGAGTAGCTGAAAAAATAGCCGGTACTTGTTTATCCCGCCAAGATAGCGCGTGTCCCCGTTGCATCCTCCGGACGAAATACTGGGATGCTTAGTTCGGGTTTGAGTAGTACCACGGGAATGCGCCTGTCGGTGGATTTCTGATATTGCTGATAAAAAGGAAAGCACCCAACCATATAATCCCAAACCGCTTGGCGCTCGGTGTCTTGAGGTTCTCGCAGGGGGCCACGCCATGCCTGAGTGGCTACTTGAAACTCGATTTCCGGTTGCTCAATGATATTGAGATACCACGCAGGATGATGATCTGCGCCTCCCCTTGGAAGCGACAATCGCTACTTCACCGGCATAAATCCCGCAGCAAAGTGGGGTAATAAAGGTCTTACCGCTTTTTCGGCCTGTGTACTTAATGAGGCAGTGAGCGCCAAGCGAGTAGCCACCTACGGCGCGCAAATCCATGATGTACCCCTGCGCACCCCCCGATTCGAGATACATGCTCCGGTGAGTACTCATCCAGTCTTTGCGAGAATCTCGAATAGCTTGGCTGTCTTCATTGCTCATCATTGTGCTCCGGATGGATCAGCGATTTTCTTTGTCTGAGGGTCTCATAGCGTTTTTTTTGCGGTTTACGTGAACCTCGGCAAAGTAATTTTTCATAGTGCAATCTGAATAAATTGCCACCTACACTAAGATCTAGACTCCCAGGTGCAGACGACTGTCTATACGCATTGGCGCAGTTTATCCCAACAGAGAGCCTGATGATTGGCTGCTCGTCATGAATTATCGATTAATGCAGGGATGAGGAGCTCAAATCAATGATGGCCGGTTGTTGTCATGTCGTCCCAGGTGTACTTGGCATGAGCCTGTTGCACAATCGGAAAATGGGCCGGCAGTGCTTTGTGACTGCGAGAGCGCGTGTTGATGAACGTTTCACCATAAATAGCGATTTGGCGGCCGTTATCGGTTTGTAGAACAAACGATACATCGTCACCTTTCTCGCGTAATTGCCGCAACCAAGGCACTTCGACAGGCGTGGCCGATATCCGTACGCCGTTCTCTACAATGAAGCCCTCACGATAGTGAGCCTCTCCAGGGTATTCGGGCGGATAGGTGTTGAATCCAAACGCGCGGCCGTCGGGAAACACGGCGGATTGCCAGCAATGACCGCGAAAGCCTGAGAAAGCTCGATACCCTGTGCGTCGGATCCTGAGGCCATTACCGATGAACGCTAGCGGTTTATTGGCAATAACAATCTGACCTTCGCCGCGACACAGCTGTTCATAGCGGGGGCTCATGAAGTCGCCATCATCACCCGCGAGTATTGCGGCAGCTTCCGGAGACATCGTGCCGGGTATCCAAGCGGGTGCGGCCATGGTCAGTTCGATGTCGAGTGTAATGGGTGTTAACTCACGCTGGTCTGATTCAAAACCTGCCGCGCCACGCGCGAGTAAACCAGCATCGAGTTCCTCGGCCTCTCCTTCAAAGTGCACGCGCCATGTTTTTAACGGTTGTAGGCACTGAAAATGCACGCCGTCGGTAGAAATAATGCTGCCTTTTCCCTGCTCATCAGCACGGGTGGTGTTGGGCTTTTTGCCGCGAAAGCTAAACACGCGTCCATCAGCAAAGGCCACGTCAAACCAAATATCGTGGTTGTCCCATTCCTCGGCTACAGCTTCAATGCCTACCCGTATGCCAAGACTGCCGTCGGCGGCTTCGAGCCATACATTACAGGCGTCGCGAATGCCATCGTCGGGGCGATCGACTAGGACATACTCACGACTCGGATGGGGTTGTTGTGCAGACGATACAACGCCCATTACGCACCCGCTGGCGTACAGGTAAGTTGCATTTTAGGCCGCCAACGTGCGAGCTTTTCCTCGTCGTCACCCTGTACCTCGACCGCCAGCGAGACATGAGCATAACTGAGCAGCAGGTTCATCAAATGCTGATCGGCGTCATTAAAATCCTCGAGCGATTTTTTATCTAGGTACGCAAGCGCTTCTTGCAGACGATTGCTCAGCGCGCTGAACAATGCCTCGCGTTGCTCGTTGGTACTACTGTCACGCTTTGCCGCTCGTGCTGCGCTGCCACTGATCGACCAAACAGGGACCAGGGTTTCAGGTCATTAAATGGTTTGGCAGGACGCTCATAAACGTGACTCCTAATTAGCATTTTTGGGGGCGTCGGTGGCAATCATTTGGCTCCGATAGGCCTCTACACGTTGGCGGACCTGCTCAAACAGATGGCGGCACAAGACTTCTTGTTGCTGATAGTGAATGTGGCTGAGCGCGCCGCTATTGAGCCCCCGCTGTCCCGCCTCAATGATCGAAAAATCTTCGCTGTGGATGTCGCGTGCTGACGCCATGGCGTATTCCCTAGCGAAACGTGTGCTGGCATTGTCATCTTCACCAATCCAGTAGATGCGAATTACCCCGCGCGAGCGTGTAGCTGTGATGGGGTACACCTGATGAGTGAAGGGCTGCATGAGTGAGCCAAACATAAAGAGACTTGGGAATACGGCAAAGTACTGCTTGGTACCCGTGGCATTCAGAAAGCCTGTTTGTGCTGCTTTGCGCCCCAGTGCACCAAAGGCCGTCATCATAGTGCTCGAGGGCTGATAGTCCGCATTGGTCCAAATAGTTTGTGTTCGGTGGGGATCATGAAAACCATAGGCGAGAGGATAACCAAAGGGATTGTCGACTCCCGAGGTGGCTCCCCCTGAGCGCGGGTGTACAAAGGTGAGGTGGTAGTTTTCCTGAAAGTTGTCATAAGTGACCTTCCAGTTTGCCTCTATTTCATAGACGTATTCAGAGAAATTATCCGCTCTGGCTATAATGGTCTCTTCCATCTCGGTGGCAAGAGATCCAAGAAAATCCCTGCAAGGCTCTGCTGCGGATGCTTGTCGAGGTTAACGTAGAGCATGCCGGCGGCTTCATCAATGGCAACCTCGTTTAAGGAGCATTGTGATTTGTCTACATAGAAACGCTGAAAATCGGGGGCGGCACGCAGACTGCCATCGTGATTAAAGGTCCATCGATGGTACGGACAGCTAAAGACGCCAGCGCGACCCCTCTCGAGAATCGCTTACCAGTTGAGTGCCTCGATGAGGGCAGACGTTGTGAAATGCTCGAATGCAATCGTCTGTCCCCTCTGACAATCAGCAATGACGCATTTGCAAATTCGAGCTCTCGAACAATGTACGAACCTTTCTCGGGTAATTCGCAGCGATGCCCTATATTTATCCAGGTCTTCTTGAAGATGGCTTCGACTTCGTCTCTAAACCATGTTTCCTCAAAATAGGGGCCGGCTGGAATAGGATCGGTTCCCAGGGCCAGTTCTTCGGCGGTGGCCGTATCGGGTATCACACTACTCGTTTGGTTCATGGGTCGATGCCTTCAAAACTGCTTTTATTCTGATCGTTAGTGGTTTAGAGAATAATGAAGCGAAAATAACTATTCAACAATGCTGTTGGAATGATTTTGGTCCGGGTTTGCGGTTTTATTGGTCAGCTCTGTTGAATTAAAATTTATGCTGAGGTACTGTGATTTTGCTTTTTGGTGGGCTTTCTGGTCGGTATCGGAGGCATCTTTGAAAACATTAACAGTCGATGCTTGACGCGGCTCGACAGACCACCGGACTGAGTGATTTTGGTGATGAGAGCTTTCGCGAAGGTGCCGAGCGGCTTGTGGCAGCGCTTTCAAATGAGGCAAATCTTAATCCCCTTGGCGTTCAGCTGCTTGAACAGCGACTCACTATGCATCTGGAACAGCGATTGCGGGTGGAGGAGTGGTACCGACTTCACCCGGAAATAGATGACGAGAAAATTGAAGCACCTCTCATTGGTATTAGCCTGCCCAGAACAGGTTCAACCGCGCTGTCATTTCTTGCTGGCGTGTGATCCTAGCGCCGCAGTTTGCGCGCGCATGAATCTTCAAGGCCAGCAGACAGTATTGCCGTTGATGCTGTAGAGCCGTTGGCATTGGCATCGGAAAAACTTCCCGGTACGCAGTCGTTTGTCCCCAGGGCGACAACCCACCGGCCGAATGTCAGGAGTTGATGGCACTTAATTTCTGCAGCCAAGCTTTTTTGGCGTTTGCGCAAATTCCGCAATACGCCCAATGGTTATTGCACGCTGACCTTGTGCCAACATATCAATATGAAAAACGGGTCCTGAAGCTGCTGCAATGGCGCAATCCACGAGTGCGGTGGCGATTAAAGGCTCCCACTCACTTACTGTATTTAGACGCCATTAACACGGTTTTTCCTGATGCGCGATTTGTTATGACCCATCGGGATCCGGTGCATGTGATGCGCTCAGTGTGCGGCCTTTACGCCGAGTACATTGGTAAGCTTACCGATACTCTGGATCCGCATTACATTGGTGCGCTCAACGTTGAGCAGTGGAGTATTGGCATGGAGCGCGCCCTTGAGTTTCGTGCGGCCGGGCACAGCCATCGCTTCTACGATATCGACTTTTCTTCCATGCAACGCGACCCCATAGGTGCTGTGCGCGGTCTTTACCTGGCTCGATGAGCCGATTAGTGATGAGTTTGAGCAAAATATGCACCACTGGTGGCGTCAGAATGTCGAGCAGCGAAATCCAGTGACGTACCCGAGCGCTAGCTATTTTGGGCTCGATGAAACCGAGGTGGCTAACCGTTTTAGTGCCTACGCCGCCAAAATGAAAAAATGGATAGGGCCATAAGTAATGACCATCGATCATCGACTGAGTTTAGAGGGAAAAGTGGCGCTGATCACCGGTGGGGGCGCTGGTATTGGGCGCGGTATTGCGTTGGCTTATGCGGCCTTGGGTGCTGATATTGTTGTAGCCGAGCGTGAGCCAGAGCGCTGTGCAGAGGTGCGGTCGGCGGTAGAGGCGCTCGGTCAACAGGCCCTCGCCATTCAGGCCGATGTGAGTGATGAGGCTGCGTTGAGAACTGTATTTGAGGCACTCGATCAACGATTTGGGCATGTGGATATTTTGGTTAACAACGCGGGCGGGGTGGCGCCGAAAAACTTTGTTGAGCAGTCGTCATCTAGCTGGCACCGCCTCATTAACCTCAATTTGGTAAGTGTATTTGCCGCAACGTCATTGGCCGCTCAACGCATGATTGCCGCTGGCACGGGTGGTTCCATTATCAATATAGCCAGTATCGAGGGCACCCGCGCTGCACCCGACTACGCGGTGTACGCCGCCTGCAAGGCAGCGGTGCTTAATTTTACCCGCACCATTGCTGTGGAGTTGGCAGACCATAACATTCGGGTAAACGCCATTGCGCCCGATTATGTCGATACCCCCGGGTTGCGCGGCAATATTCGGGGTCCGGTTGATCCGTCGACCTGGTATGAGCCGAGCGAGGCACAGGCCGATGCCACCCGACGCCGCATTCCTTTGGGGCGTCCGGGCGCTATTGATGAATGTGCCGATGCTGCCGTGTACCTCGCAACCGATCTTGCGAGTTATATCACCGGTGTGACCTTGCCTGTTGATGGTGGTACCTCAGGTGCTGGAGGGTGGGTGAGAACCCGCCAGGGTAAATGGTCGCTTGTTGGCGATTTGTGAGGAGTTTGACCTTTTGAAATTACATACCAATTTACCCTTTGATCATGTAGCGGCGCAGGCGGAATTTATGACCCCGGATGCGGTCAGGGAAATATCTGTTTGTCTGGAAGACTTTGGGTTCCATGGCGCAAACGTGACTGATCACCCTGTGCCCGGTAGTCGCTGGTTGGATGCAGGCGGGCACCATGCCCAAGATCCATTTGTCATGTTGTCGTTCGTGGCCGCTGCCACCACAAAATTGCGGCTGCAGACGGGTATTCTCGTACTGCCGTACCGCAATCCATTTATTACCGCCCGAGCGGCGGCAAGTTTGGATGTTTTCTCGGGAGGGCGGCTCTCTCTGGGCGTAGGTGCTGGCTACCTAAAAGCTGAGTACCGAGCGCTGGGTGTGGATTTTGAGCAGCGTAACGAGCTATTCGACGAATATTTGCGAGCTTTGCACGTAGCCTGGGGTGACGACGAGTTCAGTTTTAAAGGCAGTGGTTATGAGGCGCCTGGAAACCGCATTTTGCCCCGTCCACATCAGCAACCCAACCCGCCGCTGTTGATTGGTGGCAATGCGCGACGGGCAATTAGGCGAGCCGTTGAGTATGGCGACGCTTGGTTCCCCTTTCTGACAGGTCCCGCGATGAACGCAACCTCCCGAACGTCGGCGGTGGCGACCCTAGATGATTTGAGGGCGGGCATTCGCTATTTACATGAGCAGTGTGAGAAATCGGGCCGGGCACAGCCACCTTCACTGGCTATTGGTAGTCCGGTATTTCCCGGAGAAGGACTCGACAGTGCGGCGCTTATTGATAGAATTCTCGAGCTCCAAGATATGGGCTTTGAACAGTGTTCGGTCAATATTCGCGGCGAGACTCGCGCACAATGGTGCGCAGATGCTGAGCGTGTTGCCAAAGAGGTTCTACCAAAATTGTGAGTAATGCTGCCGCCACCTCGGGTACTTTTTCGCCCCTGAAGGGACCGACATTCCGATATATCTGGATGGGAACGACATTGTCCCATGCGGGTGGCCTTATTCAAGCGGTGGGTGCGGCTTGGATTATGGCGAGTATTGCTACTGCTGACTATGTGGCGTTGGTGCAAACGGCCACGTTTTTACCGATGGCACTATTGGCGCTTCCCGCTGGCGCGATAGCCGATATTTACGATCGCCGACGGGTACAGCTACTGTTTTTTACCTTGGGATTGTTGGCGACGGCAGTGCTAATCGCTGTTGGAATATTGGGAACTTTAACGCCATGGCTATTGTTAGGCCTGTGCGCCCTTGTCGGCGCAACTGGTGCGCTCGCATCGCCCGCCCGAGGGGCTTCGGTAGCTGAACAGGTGCCAAGTGAACAGCTGCCCCAGGCAATCGCGCTCAATAATATTAGCTATAACCTAGCGCGCACGGTGGGGCCTGCTCTCGGGGGCATGCTGGTTGCGGTCTATGGCGGGGTGTCCGCTTTTATTGTCAACGCAATCTGTTACCTGCCGGTACTAGAATCTCTGCGCCGTTGGCGGCGCGTGGGCGAGGAATCGCGCTTACCACCAGAGGGTTTGCTGCGATCTATCAGCGCGGGTGTTGCTTATATCGCCAACATGCGCCCAGTACGGCGTGCCGTTATTAGGGCGATGGTATCTTCGATGTGTATAGCGGTGCTGCACGCACTGATGCCACTCATAGCTCGCGACCTATTGGGTGGAGATGCACGCACATTTGGTATTCTTCTCGGAGCCTATGGCGTTGGAGCTGTTACAGGCGTTTTGCTCTTGCAGCGCGTCCGGCAGCATTTTCGCAATGAGTCAATTGTGGCTACCATGTGTCTAACGGTTGCCATTGTTCTAGTAGTCATTGCTTTTAGTCGCAATCTTTGGATCGATCTCGCAGTGCTCTTCGTTGCTGGCGCCGCGACGATGATCATGTCGACCACCATCAGTATTACCATCCAATTATTTGTACCCCGATGGGTTATGGGGCGTGCTATCGCCACTAGTAGTGCCGCAATGTCTTTGGGCATCGCCATTGGTTCCTGGTTCTGGGGACAGTTGGCGATGTCTCAAGGCCTGGTGTTTACGTTCTTATGCGGTGCAGCGGTAATGGCTGTATCAATCGCGCTTGGCTGGGTTATTCCTATTGCTGACAGAGATCAGTCAACAGAGTCTGACCCGAATATTCTCGCAGACCCCGATGTTCAACTGGCCATTAACGGTCGGAGTGGACCCATTACGGTTGAGCTGGAATACCGTATTCCAGCCGGCCGTGCCAGGGATTTTTACAAGATCATGCGGGATATCCAAAAATCTCGGTTACGTTTAGGGGTGTATGGCTGGAGTATTTCTCGCGATCTAGCCGATGAAGAAGTTTGTGTGAGCGTTTTCGTTGCCCCACCTGGCACGATTACCTGCGCACGCGCGGCCGCCGTACTCGCGAGGATTCTGATCTTTTTGAGCGCGCACGCACCATGCATATTGGCCTGGAACCAGTGCGTGTCCGGCGGTGGTTGGATCGGCCCTTTGGCTCTGTTCGTTGGCAGGAATCCACACCCGACCGGGGCGATGTGCCGCTACCGGTAAATAACTTATATGACATCCAAGATGGATCTCAATGTTTTTCGCGGTGACTTATCTGGCCTCACATTTCCTGCCGACTAGGAAAGTTTGACAAGGTACGGCGCAGATTTTTTTACGCGTGCTTTTCGTCAAACCGGGATTCTCACTATTGCAGAGCGCGTGAGTTGTATTGACGCCCTCATGCCCTTTGAGGGAGGAAGCACCGGACGAAAGGCCGTGCTCTGGGTAAGCTACGAATCTAAGAACGCCTCATTGGCTAAAAAGCTATTCGTCAAGTTTTCACGGGATTTCGATGACTCCGCGCGAGATTTAACGCGAGTGCAAATGGCAAGCGAAATTTATATGGCGCAACTCTCTGCTGTGTCGGACTTCCCAGTGCTTATTCCCCGGTGTTTTTTTGCCGATTACCATGCCGAAACGGGCAGCGGAATCTTAATAACCGAACAAGTGCTTTTTGGAGAGTCGGGCATAGAGCCCCTCATGCCCAAATCGGTTGATCACTTGTACGCAAATCCAGCGTCTTACTATCGGTTAGTGCTCGACAAGCTCGGAACACTGGCTGGCGCGCATAGCGCGGGTAAGTTCCCTGCTGTTGTTAAAGAGTGGTTTCCCTACGCACCAGAGAAACTGTTGGTCAATGTGCGCAAGCCTCCCAGTGTGGCGGAGCTGGATGCCAAGCTTGATCATTTAGAACGCTTTATTGGTGATTTTGGGGCTTTGCTACCCAAAATACTGACGGCTCCAGAATTGATACCGTCGCTGCGTGAGGGCGTGCCACGAGTGGTGGCTTCTGAGTCGCTTATTTTTCGTGAGCTTTCCGCTGATCCATCCTATATTGCCTTGTGCCACTGGAACGCGCAGCTAGATAACGCATGGTTTTGGCGCAATGCAGATAATGCGCTTCAGTGTGGATTGATGGACTGGGGAAACGCTGGTCAGTTGAATGTGGCAATGGCTATTTGGGGCTGCTTATGTGGAGCACAAGCCGGTCTATGGGATGACATTGATGATTACGTCGATGTTTTTGTTGCCGCTTTTCACCGTGCAGGCGGGGCGTCTCTAAGCCGTGCCCGTGTTTTGGCGCACTTAGATTTGTACATAGCGCACATGGGGGTGCGCTATATGCTTGATGTGCCTGCGTATATCAGCAGTCGCCTGCCCGCAGGTTGTCAGCCAGCCGACTATTTAGATCCACACATTCAGGCGGATGAGCGCATGCGCTCACAACTCGCCATCTTCACCAATTTTCTCGGACGATGGCTACGCCGGGATTATGCCAGCATGATGCGTGAGTTTACTTTGACGCAATATTAAAGCGTTGGCAGTAGTCGGCGTAGCGCTCGCGTATCTGTTCGGCGGTTAACCCAAACTCATCGAGAGAATACTCGTGTTTGCCGAACTTCCCTTTTGGGTTGTCGCTGAGCATTTTTTGCATGCACGTCTCAACGTCGGCTGAAAACGGCGTGCCAAAGTGCTCATATAACTTGCGCATCGTACCAATGGGATCTTTGAGTTGATCCGTATAATGGATGTCATAAATGGCATCTGCACCGTGCTTGGCCCGAAACGCATCCTGCCGCTCAATCATCAGATCGAAGGTTTCCAGTAGTGTATCGGCAATTTCGCTCATGGACACATCGTCAGAGTAAATGGGTCGTACATGACGGAGCAAGCTGCATGCGGAGCCCACCACTTCTACGGGATCACGGTGGGTCATGACCAATTGCGCATCGGGGTAAACGGCAATTAGGTCGTCCAGAAATAGCGGGTGCCAGGGGGTCTTGAGCGTCCAATGCCCCGGATTGTTTTCTTGCAAAACCTGGAACAGCATTTTTTGAAATTCGAAGGTCGATCGGTAGGACGTACCAAATAGCCATTTTCTATAACTTGGAATATGCGCCTGCGAATCAAACACTTCTGCGGTAAAGCTAGGTGACATAGAAAACTGACATTCGGTGGGGCTGTCGGCCTCTTCGAAGTGAATGGCGGCAATATGGGGCATGTATTTGAGCGACATTTCCATCTGCGCTTTGGAGGCCTCGTACCGTGGATCAGTGCTCAGCGCCCCAGCCGCGGCAGGGGGTACGGGATTTTGCGACTCCCAGCGCAGAAAGCAGCGTCGGGCTGGATCAGCACTAAGTAAGTTAATGGTTAGGGTTGTACCTGTGCGGGGCAAACCAAATACAAAAGTTGGTTTTTCAATGGGCCGCTCAAGCAGTTCGGGATGCTGCTTTGCATAGTCCAAAACATTCATCCGATTGACGAGATAACCCACCAGTGACGCTTGCCAGCGCTGCTCGCCTGCTTCGCTCAGTCGGGCTTCGTTGTTGGTTGCATCCACAAGTACCGTGAGTGCTTCTAGTGCAGACGGATCGCCGGTATCCGTTAATCCGGTTTGGGTTTCTGCCTGGCTCACAATATCCTGCACGCTAATCATGTTCTTTTCCTTGGGCGTTATATAAACAACGGTGTTGATGAGTTATCCTATCCTAAATGGGGGGTGATCTGTCCAGGTTTAAGTTGCTCAATGCAGATATAGCGTGCAGATATAGCGTGCAGAGAGAGATTGCCATGACATTAGTCGAAGGGTGTCAACGGCTGTGTGTGCAAGTGCCGCGATAGTTGTCGGAGATTGCTAACAATGTTCAAGCAAATTTGTTTTTTTCGGAAAAATCCGGAAATGACTGCCGAGGAGTTTTTGGATTATTACGAAAACCAGCATTCTCAATTGTCCAAAAAAATGGGGCGCTCACCCTCTATCCCTAATGCCGCACGCTATGTCAGACGTTATTTACACCCAGAAAAAACCCAGTAACGGGCGAGGTGCATGACCCCGGCTACGATTGCATCATGGAAATTTGGTGGAACAGTCGGGAGGATTTTGAGCATTCTCAGCGCCTTATTGCATCGCCAGATCGATTGCCGGCGATTAAAGCCGATGAGGCAAGGTTATTTGCGTCCCATGCCAACCCAGTCTGTTCCGTCGTCGAGTACGACTCGCCAATGGGCCCCCAAGGCGAAAAAACGCATATCGATATTCGCTATCAAGACTGAGATTTACAACTAAAACGAGATACCAATATGAGTTCAGTAGAGTTTGATTGTTCTGACATCGATCAGCACCTTGGCAAAGTTATGGACAGCTCGCAGATCCGTGAACCCGTCCGCAACAATGATTTTCGACGATGGGTGCACGCCATGCACTACCCCAATCGATTGCATTATGACCCCAGTTTTGCCGCTAGTAGCCGCTGGGGACGACTGGTTGCACCCCAAAGTTTTCCTATTGTTACCGACGACGGTCACGGCGCTGCACCTACCTGTGTGGGCAAGATAGAAAACTCTCACCTGCTTTTTGGCGGTGACGAATGGTGGTTCTACGGCCCGCGGATTTTTGACGGTGATCTGATTTACAACGAACGGATACCCTTTGATTATGTGGTTAAAGAGACGGGTTTTGCAGGGCCTACTTGTTTCCAACGTGGCGATAATAATTACTACAAGGAAGACGGCACGCCTATTGCCAAACAGCGTTCTACGTCAATCCGTTATCGTGCAGAGGCCGGTGGCGATAATGTTGATACCAGTCAGTTTGATGACCCGGTATGGACAGAGGACGAAATTGCGGCCATGGAAGAGCGCCGTTTCAGTTGGATAAAAATGCTCCACGATCTTGGTCATGCCGAGCGGTGGTGGGACGATGTCAACGTGGGTGATGTGCTGCCCGAACGAGTTTTTGGTCCTCACTCAGTGGCCAGTTTTGCTACCGAGTGGCGCGCTTACTTAATGACTATTTGGGGCGCCATTGATTTTCGTAAGCAAGATCTCGAGGGCATGGGATTTACTCGGGAGATGGCTGGCTGGGAAAATGATCCGGACATGATGATAAGCAACCCATTTGTAACCGACGGCGCCTTATTACGGGCCTTCTCGCGGGCATTTGTTCCCCGCATTTGCTCGGCGTATTGGTATGCCGAGGGCCTACGGTTATGGTGCATCCATGGGTGCATGGGTGACCGACTATCTTAGTGGCTGGTGCGGTGAGCATGGCATGGTTGTGCACTCGGTAGCCAATTACCGAGCGCCGGCTTTATCGGGCGACGTCACTATTCAGTCCGCCGAGGTCGTGGATAAAACGGTTGATGAGGATGGTCGCTACATCATACAAGTGAAGCACTCTATGGCTAACCAGCGTGGTGCCATTATGTGTACCGGCACCGCAGAACTTGAGTTACCCAAAAAGCCTTATTGATAGAGGACTTCTGGTTGCCCATGTTTTGCGTGTCTGTTGAAAGATAGGCGGCTGGTTATTGGGCAGCCGAATAACCGCCGTTTACCGGATAGGTTTGGCCGGTAATCCAGCTGGCGGCATCTGAACACAGAAATAGCGCCATTTGTGCCACATCTTCTGGGGTCCCGAATCGCCGGATAATGTAGCGAGATAATTGTGCTTTAGTGCGGTCACTCGCCATGAACTCCGACATTTGCTCGGGTGGTATGGGCGGCTCCAGCGTCGACAGTGAAATACAGTTGGCGGTAATGCCGAATCGCCCGGTTTCTTTTGCAATAGATCGCATAAAACCGGCGGCGGCGGCTTTTGCGGACGCGTAGGCCGCTAGACGTGCCTCGCCAATACGCCCAGAGTCAGACACCATGGTAACTATGCGACCCTCGTCCAGCTTCCACCATTTCCGGGATAGCGACGTGGCAGCAGTTCATTACACCGTTTAGATTGGTATGAAAGTAGCGGTCCCAATCTTCTGGATCAGACTCCCAGAACAGGGGTGACGTGCGCATTTGTGTTGTGGGCCCGGCGTTACCGGCGTTATTAACGAGTAGCGTAATGGCGCCAAGGGCCTCGCGTGCTTTTTCAAAGGCTGCCCCGACCGATTGGTAGTCGCCAACATCGGCTTGTACTGCTACGGCGTTAACCCCAAGGGCTCGGATTTCGGCTGCTACCGCCTCTGCGCGTTCAAGGTGGTAGTCATTTACCGCGATACCGCCCGCATTATGATGTGCAAGTGCAAGGGCAATGGCTTTCCCGCACCTTGACCAGCTCCGGTAACGAAGGCGTTTTGTCGGTCGAGGTCGAGCGGGTCATTGCCAATCATACGAGTATCTTATCTCCGGTCTTGACGTAGCGCGAACGCTTTAACATAGTCGCTTTATAACTTATAAGTCAACAACACTGTTGGATAACAGCAATCAACGCCTAAATTGGAGAGCATCCATGATTTCAATGCGTTTTGACTTGCGGGTGCCCGGAATGGACGCAGGCGCAATCGCCCACCAATATCGTGCTGCCATCGATATAGCCAGATGGGCCGATCAGCTAGAGGCGCCGTTTCAGATTGGTTTGTGTGAGCATCACGTCTCTCCCGATGGTTATATGCCAAGTCCTATGGTCATGGCCTCAGCCATGGCGGCGGTCACTGATCGAACCCCCATATCGATCGCCGCACTTTTATTGCCCTTCTATGATCCTGTTCGGCTCGCCGAAGATATGATTGTTTTAGACCATGTCAGCGGCGGACGTATTGGGTACGTATTAGGCATTGGTTATCGCCCTGAGGAGTATGCGCTTTACGGGCTCGACTACGACAGTCGTGGCGCTATTGCCGAGAAAAAGCTTCGTGCGCTGATAACGTCGCTTGAAAATGCTGGCAACATTGATGCTGAAAGTGGCGTGACCCCACTACGACGCTCAGACGTTAAGCGTCTCGTGGCGTGGGGCGGAGGTAGTAGGGCGGCGGTCAAGCGCGCCGGACGTTTTGGATTGAATTTCTTCGGTCAAAATAATTTCCCGGGTTTGCACGAACTCTATGCAGAGACAGCCATAGCGTCGGGACATGAGCCTGGTGTGTGCTTTGCTCCGGATGCCGATAATCCCAACATTGTATTTGTGGCAGAAGATCTGGATCGAGCAGCGTGGGAGGAGATCGGACCCGCGTTGTTGCACGACGCCATGTCCTATGCTGCCTGGAATGAAAATGCGGGTCGCGACACCATTAGTCTTTCTCAGCAGACCAGTATCGATTCTCTGCGAGCTGAGCAGGGTGCATACCGAATTGTCGACGTTGACGGTGCTGTGGCGCTCTTTGAGCGCTGGGGCCGATTAGCGCTGCATCCGCTCTGTGGCGGCCTGAACCCAGAGATTGCTCAGCGTCACCTCAACATTGTGACAGACAAAGTTTGGCCCAGGATCAAGCCGATGATGGATCCCGGGCGTGGATGAGCTGCACCGTCCTCGGTACACGCCAGAGATTCTTGTTAACGCGTTAGGTCAGGAACCTAACCGACCATTGATGCAGTTGGCTGATGGGCCGCTGCTAAGTGTTGGACAAGTTCGTGATCGAACCAGCCAGTTTGTGCAGGTATTAGAGGTCTTGGAGATAGGCCGAGGTGTCAGGGTTGCGCTCCTGTCGAGCAATTTACCGGAGGTTATTTATCTTTGTAATGCCATTCAGCTGGTAGCAGGCATTTATGTTCCGATGCACCCATTGGGCAGTCTGAGCGATCACCAGTTCATTATTGATGACTCTGGTGTGGACATTCTGATATTCGATGCGGAGCGCCATAACCAAAGAGCCGCGGCATTGGCCAAGGCGTCGTCTGGACTGCGACTCGTCGCACTGGGGGAATCCGACCTCGCGCCAAATATTTGTAGGCTCGCCGACGCTCACACACCCGCACCACTCAACGCACCCTCGGTGGGTCCTGCTGATATCATTCGCCTAGGCTATTCAGGCGGCACTACTGGCAAGCCCAAAGCCATGGCAAGTACCCACCGCACTGGTTTGGCGACGTTGCAGGTGATGATGGCCGAGTGGGAGTGGCCGTCTCCTCCCCGCGTGCTTGTGTGCACGCCTCTCAGCCACGCGGGAGCGGCACTATTTATACCTACCCTGCTCCGTGGTGGCAGTATGCTGGTACTGCCGGCCTTCGAGCCTGCAGCCGTTATGGCGGCGATACAGCAGCACAAGCTTAACTGTGTCATGTTGGTGCCTGCCATGATCTATGCATTGCTCGATCATCCAAGGTTCGATGATTACGATCTCAGTGGTCTCGAAACGGTTTTTTACGGAGCGTCTGCAATTTCACCTGTGCGCTTGCGTGAAGCGATAGAGCGTATCGGACCCGTCTTTAGTCAATTTTACGGACAAGCTGAAGCGCCAATGTCGGTTTGTTTACTGCGCAAACACGAACATGATGTCAGCGATTTGCGTCGCCTTGCGAGTTGTGGACGACCCGTGCCATGGGTTGATGTCGAATTACTGGATGCAAAACACCAGCCGGTAGCAGACGGAGAGCCCGGTGAAATATGTATCCGCGGTTCGCTGGTCATGGACGGATACAGGGATAGTCCAGAGCTTACCGCCGCTGCCTTTGATGGCGGCTGGTTGCACAGTGGTGATGTGGCAGTTCGTGACGAGGGTGGTTTTTTGAGGATCATTGACCGCGTGAAGGACATGATCGTGACGGGGGGATTTAACGTGTATCCGCGAGAAATTGAGGATGTCATAGCCGAGCACTCGGGAGTCGCTCAAGTTGCTGTCATCGGTGTGCCACACCCCAAATGGGGGGAGGCGGTGACGGCTCTGGTTGTTCTAAGACATGATCAGGCTGTTTCAAGCGATGAACTTATTGCTATGGTTAGCGAGCGGAAAGGCGCGTTTCAGGCGCCCAAAACCATAGAATTTGTCGATGAGATCCCCCTCACACCGGTAGGCAAACCTGACAAAAAGCTACTTCGATTACGATATTCTCAATGAAGGAATTTGGTGCATGAGCGGAAGATTTAAAAGTAAGGTGGTGGTGGTGACTGGCGCAGCCGGAGGTCTTGGATTTGTTGCCGCCGAAGCATTTGCCCGAGAAGGTGCCGAACTTGTATTAGTTGACGTTGATCAGGTGGGTTTGGCAGAAGCAAAAACGCGCTTGGATGCTTATGGTGAATGCACAGCTCAGCGAGTGGATCTCTCCAGCGGCGCGCAAATTGAGCAACTAGCGGCGTTATTATGCGAGCAATATGAGCGTCTAGACGTATTGTTTAACAATGCTGGTATCGCCTATGGCGAAGTTAATCAGATGCTGGACACCGTTGATCTTGATCGTTTGCAGATGTATTTCACGATCAATAGTTTTGCGCCATTGATGCTGGCCAAAGCCCTGCGAGGCCCACTCGCCAATGCAAAGGGTGTGGTGATTAATCAATCCTCTATGGCGGCAAATATGCCATCCACAATTTATGGTGCTACCAAAGCGCTGCTGAATCAGTTTACATACGCAATGGCGTCAATTTTCGGGGCTGACGGTATTCGGGTGAACGCTATCGCACCCGGCCTAATGAAAACACCGGCAAGCAATGCGGCACTCCCTGAACAAACCGTGCAGCGCTTGCGAGGTATGCAAATGCTTAAGGAGCTCAAAGGTGAGGCTGAGGACATAGCCAATCTGGCACTGTTTCTTGCCTCTGACGAGGCGCGCTTTATTACGAGCGAAGTCATTTGTTGCGATGCTGGGTGTACGCTTCGCGGTTGGCGTTACTGAGCCCATTCGAGAGAGCACTGATCAGTGAGTCGTAACGTCAAATGACACCCAGCCAATACGCAGCACTGTTGTTGCGGTCGCTTGAAGCCGACTCAAGGCCGATCCCCAAAGATCATCGTAGTGCCGATCGATTGTGGCGAGAAAGCGGTGCCATGTGGTTATCAGGAACCGCGGACGCATCACCGCGACACTGTACCGCGCCCGTTGCGTCTGCGATGCAGGGCGCATGGTTAGCCCTGTGTGCTTTGGCTCCCGCCACGCTTGACGCCAGCTTTGACGCACATTTTTTGTTGGGTGAGCGCGCTGCAATTTCAGGCTTGCAGCGTGCGGGCCAGGTTTCTGCGGGCGGTGCTGCCCATTTGCTCGCCGCAGTCGACGGCTGGATCGTGCTTAATCTTGCACGCCAAGACGATTGGACGTTGCTGCAGGCGTGGCTCGAAACCAGAGTGGATAATCTCGAGCAGCTTCATGCTGCGGTTGAGACAAGGGCATCTCAGATGCTGGTGTCTCGAGGACGCCTTATGGGGCTTGCAGTGGCAATCCTGCCCAAGCTATTACCCGATGTCCCATTCGATCGTTGGCTAAAACGACGACGTTTGTCGGTGCCCGAGGAGACCGGACAGCGCAAACCGCTAGTTGTCGATTTGTCGTCCCTGTGGGCCGGCCCACTTTGCAGTCAGATGCTGCAGGCTTGCGGCGCCCGAGTAATACGGGTAGAGAGTCTGCGGCGTCCAGACGGTGCTCGGCGCGGCCCAGCCGCATTCCATAACTTGCTCAATGCCGGCAAGGAAAGTGTTGCGCTGGCGCTGGATACCAAAGAGGGCAGGCGCGGTCTCAGTGCTTTGCTGACGCAAGCCGATATTGTGATCGAGGGTTCGCGTCCGCGAGCGCTCGAACAAATGGGGATAAACGCGGCGACGATGGTTGCTCAAGGCTCGTCAAAAGTATGGCTCTCGATTACTGGCTACGGGCGGGAAACCCCTTATCGCGATTGGGTAGCCTTTGGTGATGATGCCGGCGTCGCTTCGGGTTTGGCCAACGCAGTTGGTTCGCCACCGGTATTTTGTGCGGATGCGGTTGCCGATCCGCTTACAGGTATGCATGGCGCGGTTGCTGCGCTGCAGTCTTGGCAGGCTGGCGGCGGGGAATTGCTGGATGTTTCTTTATTTGCGGTCGCACAATCGGTTGCAGCGCTCGCCGACAAGCAACACGATAGGCCTACAAACGATGGCCTCACGGAATCGACTATCAGTGGCGACGCGTCGGAAATAGCACCTCCCCGTGCCCGCGCCGTAGTGACTGAGGCGGCACCGCTAGGTGAGCACACAGCGGCGGTATTCGCGGAGTTTTGCGAATGTGAGCAGGACGACTTTGCAGTGGCAACAACATGCATCTGTTAATTCGCGGAGCCGAAATTCCCGCAGTGGGTCTGTGACGTCCGTTGCGTGGGTGAGCATGTGAGTGCAGTGGCGCATGCTCTTGAGCCTGTGGCTGGCGAGTCAGTTATTGATGCTAAGGGTGGCGCGCCCTCGTGCCCGGGCTCATCGATCATCACGCACATCTCTATGCGACTGCCGCGGCTAGAGAGTCGCTTAACTGTGCACCATCGGTGATCAGCAATGCCGAGGGATTATCGGCAGCACTTAAGCAGTTCCCCGGTGATGATTGGATTCGCGGCTATGGGTTTCATGAAAGCCTATGCGCGGACTTTGGTCGTGTATGGTTAGACTCCCACGGGCCTGAGCGCCCAATCAGAATTCAACATCAGAGTGGCAAATTGTGGATTCTCAATAGTCTCGCGTTACAGGCGCTGGGAATCGATGCCTCACACCATTTGCCAGATGGTGTCGAGCGAGATGCGCGGGGTGAGTTAAGTGGCCACTTCTATGATTTGGACGCATGGCTAGGGGCTAGGTGGGGTAGTCAGCGGCCTGCTCTCGTTGCGCTGTCTGCTGAGTTAGCAAGCTATGGGGTGACGGCGCTGACCGATGCAGGAGTGGAGAATAACGGTGCCGACGTTGGTGCCATGGCTCAGGCCTTTGATTGCGGTGATCTTATCCAGCGTGTCCAGCTGATGGGTAATGAACGTTTGCACCCCCTGCATGGGACGATAGAGGGCTTTATTACGGTTGGTCCGCTAAAAATCTATCTGCGAGAAACGCAGCTTCCGTCTTTTGAAGAGCTTGTTGAACGCATTCGAGGTAGTCACGACGTGGGTCGACCTGTGGCGGCGCACTGTGTGACACGCGTTGAGCTGATTTTTATGCTCAGTGCCCTCATGGAGGCCGGAGTCATTAAGGGTGATCGTATTGAACACGCGTCTGTGGCCGATAATGACGCCCTAGAGACGATGGCCGCGTTGGGCGTGACGGTAGTGACCCAGCCGCATTTTATTGCTGAGCGTGGCGATTGGTATCTTGATGATGTTGACGCCGACGACCTGCCTTTTTTGTACCGTGGGAAAGGATTGCTTGATCATGGTATTGGGCTTGCTGCCGGCAGCGATGGTCCCTACGGTTCTATGGATCCGTGGGCATCGATGCGGGCCGCTGTGAGTCGGCAAACACGCGGTGGAACAGTGATGGCAGCGTCAGAGCGCCTGAATGCCCAAGAGGCTTTTGCGCTGTTTTGCGGTAGTTTGGATAACCCGGCCGGCGGATATCGGCCAGTGGCCAGTGGGTCGATTGCCGATTTGTGCTTGTTAAAAGCATCATGGAGCTCGGTGCTTGATACCCTCGACAGTCGGCAGGTGCGTGCAACGATCTGTCGTGGCAGGGTGGTATACGATGCCTGAACCTGAGCAATCTTGTCTGATACTTCCCACAAAAGCGCTGGGTGCCAGTCGACAGTGGCTTCTGGATCAACCTTGTCCGGTCATCGCCTATGGTGATGCCTGTCCTTATGCGGATGTGGTTGTGGCGACGCAAGCGGAGGCCAATCAGCTTGGTCACAGGGTTGAACAATTCCCAATGGCCGCGCTCGCTCTGGTACAGGTTCTTAGGCTGACAGAATCTCTAACAGACCTTGAAGCACTGGATCTTGAGTCGATGGCTTACGCCACCTTGCAAGGTGGTGCTGAATTCCAGCGCTGGCAATCATCATTGGTGATCGACTCACCAGAGGGTGTGCACGCTGGACCACCAATTTCGCTCGAGCGTAGTAGCGGCGAGTTGCTGGCCCAGCTGAATCGTCCTGAAATGCGCAATAGCATGACTGTCGAGATGCGCGATGCGTGGATGGAGATGTTGGATGTGCTTGAGCATGACACATCGATTGCGCGTCTTACCCTGAGTGGCACCGGTAGCTGTTTCAGTGTTGGCGGGGAGCTATCCGAGTTTGGTTCTCGCCCTGATACTGCACGAGCGCATTGGGTGCGAACCCTGCAAAGCCCGCCGAGAAAGTTGGTTGTTCTTGGCAGCAAAGTAGTGGTACACGTTCACGGGGCCTGCATTGGTTCGGGCATTGAACTACCGGCCTTTGCAAGCCGAGTTAGCGCTCATCCCCGTACGTTTTTTCAGCTGCCAGAATTGACCATGGGTTTGATTCCTGGTGCTGGCGGTACCGTGAGTGTGACGCGACGTATTGGTCGACAACGGACTGCCTGGCTTGTACTGTCCGGTCGCCGAATTAATGCACGCAGCCCTTAGACTGGGGCTTGGTGGATCAGCGCGCAATGGTTTGTCCGTTGATGTAGCTGCCACCTGGTGTGGCGAGAAAGTAAATCGCATTGGCAATATCTGCCGTTGTGCCTTCTCGGTGGAATGGCGTCATTTCTTGATTAATTCGCTGAAAGGGTTCGGCTTCCCAAGCGGCATCCGTCATTTCCGTGCGGATTACGCCCGGAGCTACGAGGTTTGTGCGTATTCCTCGAGCACCATACTGGGCCGCCATGGTTTGGGTGAGACCAACGAGACCCGCTTTTACAGCACAGTAAATACCGCCATCCAGGACGCCTACGCTACCAAATACCGAACCGACATTAATAATGCTCGCGCCGGCCTGCATGTGAGGGATGACTTCGCGACAGAATCTGAAGGGTCCCTTTAAGCTTGTGTCGATTACCTCATCGATCATGGCATCGGTGGTTTCGTCCACGGGCGCCCAAACACCGGCCCCAGCATTGTTTACCAGGCAATCAATACGACCAAAGGTTGATATGGCTTGCTCGATGACCCGTGTCGCGGTTTCTGGCTTAGAGACGTCGCCAACACAGATATCAACACGAGCATTTTTGCCTAGTTCTGCTGCCAGCTCCGCTAATCGCTCTTGTCGACGAGCAACGATGAGTAAATCGAAGCCGCCCTCGGCAAAGGTGTGTGCTGTGGTGAGTCCGATACCGGAACTCGCACCTGTGATTATCGCGACGGGTTTGTCAGAGGGCTGTGTCATTGTTTTTTCCTTGCTTGAGCTGCTGATTCAAATCTTTGCTGGTTTATTTATAAGCGTTGCATGGTACGCAGAACATCACGCTGTTGCTGAGAGACGCATTAAATTCCCGCCGAGTGCTTGGCAAACGCCATGCTAAAAGCAGCTGAAATTTCGGGGATTTTTGATTTGCAGGCTGTGTCACGGAACTGTCGGGGTGTTTTGCCGCTCCAGCGTTTAAAGGCTCTGCCAAAACTGGATGGCTCGGTGTAGCCCAGTTTTTCGGAGATTTCATCCAATGTTAGAGGCGATTGCGTCAACAGTTCTTTTGCCTGCGCAAAGCGCTGGGTTTCCACAATGTCAGAGAATTTTAAATTGGCATCCCCAAGGTGGGTCTGCAGCGTTCTCACTGACATTCCCAGCTTAGTGGCGCACCGCTCTATGGTGCAGTTGCCCCGGGCGAGAGAGAAGCTGACAAAATCTTCAACGCGGTCGGGAACGCTCTTGCGAGAAACCGTTTTAACACGATCGAGATAGCCACCCAGTAGCTCAAAGACCAAACGATTTGCTGTAGCAACCGGCTGATTTAAAACATCCTTGGCAAAGCCAATGGCATTGTCGCGTGGCGTACGGTTAAAACGACAGCCAAATTGCCGCTCAACTTCAGGAATATCACGGTCATGGGGTGTTACTGCCAGATTGACGTAGCTCGCCCTAAAGTCTGAGCCTGCCACTACCTCCAGACGCTTGAGGTTGAGTAGCGCGGCCTCAAAATTTGCCTGGTGGTTGAGTCCGAGGTCGCTGCCGGCTATCCAACGCAGCTCTGCGGTGTGCTCAGACTCTACCAATTCGATGTGTGCTTCGGGTGAGTGAACAACGGGGACGTAGTTCATAAAGCTGGCTAACGCTTTTTCAACATTGGGAGCGGCTCTGCACAGCGCCGTGATACAACCAAAAACCTCGGGGTCTTGGGCTTGGGCCAAGTGCAAACCGAATAAGGGGTCTCTTAGTTGAACGCTACTGTCTTCGAACAGGTCAACCACAGATCGACAGTCGACAAACTGGTCGGGGTCACCAAGGGCGCTGGGGTCAATGTTGTGTCGCTCTAAAAGACGCAAGGGGTCAGCGCCGCGCTGTTTCACTACTTTGGCGAACCCTGAAAAGTTGGCAGTACGCATTTGGCCACTGCTGGGCAGCGAATCCAAGGGGTGAGTCAGGCTGAAAAATTGCGGGCCGTGCATTTTATTGTTGATCCTCTCTTGTTTTTGAAAGGTGAAATCGCAGGGCTTTCCAGCTACAGAATCTACCACAGTAAAATTACTTATTGAACGACGGTGTTGTGTTATAAAGGACCTTAAAAGCGCCAAATGTTCAAGAAACTGCACCTCCTGTTAGGCTCTTGCTCCAGTGACGCGTTTAGACTTGAACGGGAGGCTAGAAACGCTGATAAGTTGTAGTGATTCGCTAAGCAATAACAAGAATAAACCTAAAAAGTGTCCATCAAACTGTTGTCAGCCCGGTTCGCGTTTGTGCTTGATGCAACTTTGGATGGTTCGGTTTATACGCATAATAAGGACAGATAACCTATGAATGTTGAGGCTGAATACGACGTCGTGATAGTGGGTTCGGGTGCAGCGGGGGCAATGGCTGCACTTAAATCGGCTGACGCTGGTTTGTCGGTACTGATTGTTGAGAAGGCCCATAAGTTTGGCGGGACGTCGGCCACTTCGGGTGGTGTTCTCTGGATTCCCAATCATCAGCTGGAAGCAAACGATGACAGCAAGGAAGATGCCCTCGCGTATCTCGATGCGCTTATTGAGGTTGACGTACAGCGGCCACGATTAGAAGCCTACGTTGACAAGGCGCCTGAAATGGCTCGCTACCTTAGAGATTCTGGAGTGCCCATAGCCGCTGGGGTCTGGCCCGATTATTTTCCTGATTTGCCGGGCGCTCGATCAGATCGGTCGCTGGTGAGTGACACCTTCGATGGTCGCGAGTTGGGAGATATGTTCCCCTTGATGCGGGAGCAGTACACGCGCTTTAAATTGTTTAATCGCTATGCGCTAGATCTTCAGGAATTCTTTGCGGTGTCTATGCGCGGTCCGGGCTGGATAAAGGCGGTGGCAAATATCTTTTGGCGTTACTGGACCGACGTTAGCACTCGGTTTTTGTCGCGTCGCGATCGGCGCTTTACTCAGGGCGGCGCACTGATGGGGCATGTGTACAAGCAGGTTTTCAAGCGTGGTGTAGCGCTTAGACTTGATACTCGTCTCGACGAATTAGTCACCACTGGCGATAGAGTTTCGGGCGTTCGCGTTAGTCGCTACGGCCGCAGCTATGAAATCACCGCAAGGCGCGGTGTGATACTTTGTGCGGGTGGTTTTGAGTGGAATCAGGAATTACGCGATCGTTTCTTACCCGTACCCGGAATTACTCGGTTCAGCAGCTCTCCCGAAGATGCCAACCGTGGTGAGGCGTTAATAGCCGGTCTCAAGGTGGGTGCCGCCACCGAGCACACCAATGATGCCTGGTGGATTCCCACCATGCACATGCCTGCACCTCGTGCCTCTAATTTTGAGGAGATCCATCAGGCAGCCTTTGACGTGGGTCGACCCTACAGTGTTTGCGTTAATCGAAATGGTGTTCGTTTTGTTAACGAAGCTTGCAGCTATGACGAGTTTGGTGAAGCGATGGTTGCTGATCAGCTCGCCACGAACGCTAATACACCGTGTTGGTTAATTTTTGATGCGAGCTTCCGATCTCGGTTTTCAGCAGGCGGATTTATGCCGTCCATTATCATGCCGGATTCCAGTATTAGCGTAGATTGCTGGGACCACTACATTTTTAAGGCGGAGTCGATTGAAGCGCTTGCCAAGAAAATCCAAGTTCCTTTGGAGGCTCTCCAGCAAACCATCCGCAATATGAACACCTATGCGCGTGATGGCGCTGATCCTGAGTTTGGCCGTGGCGGCAACGATTACGACAAGATGTTTGGCGACCCTGAGTGCACGCCAAACCCCTGTTTGGGCCCTATTGAGGTGGCGCCTTTTTATGCAGTACCGATTAACCATGGGGATCTAGGTACCAAAGGTGGGCTGAAAGCCGATGCCAGCGGTAGGGTTTTGAATATGAACGATGAGCCCATACCCGGTCTATACGCCGCGGGCAACAACGCGGGAAACCCCTTCGGCAACCGCTACCCCGGGGCGGGTGGAACGATAGGCCCCGCCATGACCTTTGGCTACATAGCTGCCGAAGATATCATCCAACAATCTATGTGAGTGGCGCCGCCGCAGGCTCCACGCTTGCGGTTTAGGGCACCTGCTGTAGTTCAATGGTGCCTTGCTTGTTGGTCATAAATTGTTGTTTTAGGGTGGGGAGTTGTTCTCGATATGCGGCTACCGCGGCCATTTTTACCGGTCCGTAGCCTGCAATCCGACCTGCCGCCGCCACAAGTTCAATGCCCGCGTTGACGTTGTTCTCATTGAGTTGCGCGACGGTTTCCATGACGAGTTCACGATAGTCGGCAATGAGTTGGCGCTCCATGCGACGCTCCGAGGTATACCCAAACAGATCAAACGGGCTGCCGCGCAAAACCTTGAGGCGACTCAGAACCTGAAAGGCGCTCAACGTCCAAGGACCAAAGACTCTTTTCTTGGGGCGGCCCAAGGCATCCTTACCAAGAAGCATGGGGGGAGCCATGTGAAAACTCAGCGTATAGTTACCACTAAATTGCGCGTGCAAGCGTTTCTTAAACTGGGGATCCACATATAAACGCGCCACTTCGTACTCGTCTTTGTAGGCCATTAAGCGACTCAGGGTGAGCGCAATTTCTCGAAGAAAACGCTCTTTATGTTGGGCGCTTAGCGTTGAGATACGCTCGGCAATTGCGGTTAAAAAGCGTTGATAGTCCTGCGCGTATTTCGCATTTTGGTAGGCAGTTAGATGATGGGTTCGGCGTTCGATGAGTGCTTCTAGGGTATCGGGAGCGGCTTCTGACTCTGAGTGAGACGCAATGACCTCAGGGTTGTGCGCCAAAAGCCGGCCGAGATCGAGTGTTTGCAGGTTGCTCTCTACTGCAGCCCCGTTGAGGCGAATGGCTTGCTTGAGTGCCTCGATCGACACGGGCAGAAGGCCTTTTTGCACTGCGAAACCCAACATCAGAATATTAGTGCCAATGCTGTCTCCTGTTAGCTCTGTCGCGAGCCGGCTTGCATTAATGGCATGAAGCGGGCCTCCCGCTAGTGCCTCTTCAATGCAGCTTTGCAGTTGAGCTTCATCGAGACTAAAAAAGTTATTGCTGTGAAATTCGCCAGTGGGTGCTACATCAGCGTTTACGACCGCCTGTGCCTCTACCGGACGCAGGGTTTTAAGTGCCGCGGGCGCTGCCCCACCAATCATGTCACATGCCAGGAGGAGGGCGGTCATTCCCTCTCCCAGTCTTGCGCTGTAAGTGGTGGGGGCTTGAGAGAGTCGCACATGGCTACTGACACTACCGCCTTTTTGCGCCATGCCGGTCATATCCAATACCGTACAGCCAAGCCCCTCGATGTGGGCGGCCATTCCCAGCAGCGCGCCCACGGTCAGTACGCCTGTACCGCCAATACCCGTGATGAGAATGTTGTAGCCACGATCGTCAACGACTGGTGTCTGAGGGGCTGGCAGTTGGTTAATGCGACCTTCCAGTTGATCGGCTTGAGTGTTGCTGTGTACAGCAATATCTGCCCCCGAAACGCTAACAAAAGACGGGCAAAACCCCTTGAGACAGCTGAAATCCATGTTGCAGCTGGACTGGTCGATCATGCGCTTTCGCCCAAACTCCGTCTCGAGCGGTAGGATGCTCATGCAGTTTGATTGTTGTGAACAATCACCGCAGCCCTCACAAACTTCCGGGTTGATGAACACGCGCTCGTTGGATTTCTTCATTAACCCGCGTTTACGACGGCGGCGTTTCTCGGCTGCACAGGTTTGCTCATAAATAATGGCGGTCACACCGGGAATATCGCGTAATGCTCGCTGGACACTGTCTAAATCATCGCGGTGATGGATACGTAATCCGAGCGGGATCGCGCCAGCGGCGTAGTTGTTGGGCTGATCAGAAACCAGGCGTACGTCTTGGACACCTTCGGCCAGGAGTTGTTGAGCAACACCGATAGGGCTGATGGCCGATTCAACTGGCTGGCCGCCGGTCATAGCCACTGCGTCGTTGTAGAGAATTTTATAGGTGATGGGTGTTTTCTGGGCTACGGCTGCTCGTATAGCCAGAATTCCCGAATGGGAGTAGGTGCCATCGCCCATGTTTTGGAACATATGTGGCGTGTCAACGAACTGACTGACACCAACCCAGCCCGATCCTTCATGACCCATGGGTAAAAACTGCATGGTGTCGCGATCCATAACCACAGCAGCGAGTCCATGACAGCCAATGCCACCCATGGCGCGTGAGCCTTCGGGCACGCGTGTGCTGGTGTTGTGGGGGCAACCGGAGCAGAAGTAGGCGGGTCGGACTTTTTGACTGCCCAGCTGGCTTGCTCGCTCAACCAATGACTGATACCGCGCAGCATCCGCCGCAAGTACTGGGTCAATAAGATTGAGTTGATCGAGTATGCGCAGGAGTGCCTCGCGTACTTGTGTGGCCGATAGCTCGCCGATTGAGGGCAACAAGGGTGCGCCGACAAGATCAATCTTACCCGCCAGTGCTGGCCTTGATGGCGTGTCGAGACCGTAGAGCTGGCGCGCTATCTGGTCTTCCATAACAGGGCGCTTTTCTTCAATGACCAAAAGCGCCCTGCTTTCTCTAGCAAAGTCATGCAGCGCCTCGGGGTCCATTGGCCATATTAGGCCGGGCTTATAAACGCGAATGCCTAGATGTCTGCAGCGTTGCTCATCGAGGCCCAGGTCCTGCATGGCTTGGCAAACATCAAGATACGCCTTTCCTGCGCTCACGATACCCAGCTCGCGACGCTCGCCATCTACCGTGACACGATCAATACCATTGGCGCGCGCAAAGGCCGATGCGGCAGGTAGTCGGTAGTTAACTAGGCGTTGTTCTTCGAGTAGCGGCGGTAGATTTTGATGCAAATTGAAGCCGTTTTCGGGGCGCTCAATACCCTGGGGCGCTACGTGGCTCATACTCGTTGGCGGCAAATCAATACAGGCAGACAGATCGAGAGTATCGGTAATGGTTTTTAAGCCCACATAACACCCGCTAAAGCGCGACATCTCCCAGCCTATGAGACCGAACTCGATCATTTCAGCGATTGTTGACGGATAGAGTATGGGAACCATGGCCGCTATGAGCGTGTGTTCCGATTGGTGGGCACTATCGGAGGACTTGCCGCCGTGATCGTCCCCTGCGACCACCAAGATACCGCCGGTAGCCGAGGTGCCCTCTAAATTGCCTAGTTTTATTGCCTCGCAGGCGCGATCGACACCAATGCCCTTGCCATACCACAGACCAAATACACCCTGAACATCGCGTTTCTCAAACCAGTCTAACTGCTGTGTTCCTCGAATCGCGCTGATTGCCAGCTCCTCATTGAGGCCGGGCTGGAAGACGATGTTGTGCTCATCGAGAAGGGCTTGCGCCTGCCAGAGTGCTGCGTCGTAGACACCCAACGGTGAACCGCGGTAGCCACTAATAAAGCCCGCTGTAGGTAAGCCACGTTCACGGTCTCGGCGCGCCTGTTCTAACGGCAATCGAACTAACGCCTGATTGGCATTGAGAAAAATTCGACCATCGGGCTGTAAATATTTGTCGTTAAGCGTAACGGCTGGCCGTTTCATTGGCGATAAAGCTCCAACAAACAAAGACTGACAGCTAAGGCTTGTACCACGCGTGTCAGCTCACATTTTCGGGTGTGATTTTTGCCGAGTGAAATCAGCTCTTCGGTTTAGACAACCGGAGGCAGACTGCTCAATGGAAAATCACAGTCGGCCTGGGTCTCTTGAATTTCAATGAGGTTGCCCTCTGGATCGCGACCGTAAATGGTTTTACGTGACCTACGTCAATGGGGGCTGTTTGGCTGAACGTCATGCCCAGTTTGCGAAGGCGCTCGAACTCTTCTTCGATGTCGGTAACGTCTACACAAAAGTGCGTATAGCCCTTGTCTTGTGGGTTAAGGGGACGATCCGAATCCGGGGCAGGGGCGCTGTACTCAAACATTTCCATGTAACAGGTTCCAGCGCGCAGCATGGCGCCTTTTGCGGCTGATTGCTTAACATCTACGATGGTGTCGATAAATTCGTCCTCGCTCCAGCTAAACGCCTCACCGACCACTTCAAAGCCAAATGCTTCCCGGTAAAAGTCCAACATGCCATCGAAATCTCGTACGTGGACCGCAACATGGTGAATGCCTCTTATCATTTTATTTCCCCCTCCCCCAGTTTTATGACGCTTTGCTTGGTTTCAAGCCTAGGCCACAGTGGTATCATAAATCAACAGTGTTGTATGATAGTTTCAGCTAAGCTATTGATAATAATGGTAGCGCATTGTTGATGTTCACTATGCCGATTTTATGGGTAAATCGCCCGACAATAACCAAGAGCAACGTATGATTTTGGCGCGGCAATCAACAAGGCGATGCAATAACAGTCACAAGGGGAGATGCAATGGTTGATGGGGTCGTAGCAAAAACACTCAAGCCCGGTGAGGCGCGCTATCCAGATGAGCCTTCGACACAAGATATCATCGCGCGTGACAAAATGGCGGCTCCGCCCTGGGTTTGCTCTGAATCCTATGAATTTCTCGGTGATGAAGACATTAGCACCGATCGCTACATTGACGCGGAGTATGCGCGCCGGGAATACGACACCTTGTGGAAAAAAACGTGGCAATTTGCGTGCCGAGAGGAGCATATCCCCGAGGTGGGTGATTATCAGGTTTATGACTTGGGCCGTTACTCGTTCATTATTACGCGTGTAGCTGAGGACGACATTCGCGCCTATTACAACGCCTGCCTGCATCGTGGCACCATGTTGCGCGCCCCCGGCTCCGAAGGCTGCACCAATGAGTTCAAATGCCCGTTCCATGGGTGGAGTTGGAATCTCGATGGGACCAATAAGCACGTTTTGTGCGATTGGGACTTTCCTCATGTCGATAAAGATAAGTTCAGTCTTCCTCAGGCACGCGTTGAGCGACTCGGCGGCTTTGTGTTTATCAACATGGATGACGAGGCTCCGTCCCTAGCGGAGTACTTAGGTCCCCAAGCGATGTCGCATATTGAAGCTTGGAAATTGGAAGACCGTTATGTGCATTGCCACGTAGCGAAGACCATTCCGGCCAATTGGAAGCTCACCATGGAGGCCATTCATGGAGGCTTACCATGTTATCGAAACGCATCCGCAGGTTGCGCCTTCCAACGCCGATGGCAACTCGCAGTATGACGTGAACGGGGACCATTTCGATCGATTTGTGTCTGCGCTTGGTGTAGTCAGCCCTCATCTAAAAGGGCAGTACAGTGAGCAGGATGTGTTTGACCAATTTACGGTTGGTGACAGTTCTTTCTTAGAGGGCGCTGATCGCAAATTACAAGAGGGTGAGACAGCGCGTCAGCGTATGGCAGACATGATGCGTAGTATGTTTGAGACAGCGACCCAGACTGACCTCAGCGGGGTATCGGACTCGGAACTGCTCGATTGCTTCTCATACACAGTGTTCCCCAATACCTTCCTATTCCCCGGCATATCGTTACCCATGGTTTACCGCTTCCGACCCGATCCAGAGGACCACCGCAAGTCACTCTATGAGGTGTTTTTCTTACGTCCCGTGCCCGAGGGAAGTGAGCGTCCCGAGCCGGCAGAAATGACGCTCCTCACAGCCGATCAATCATTCTGCGAGGCCGAGGGAATGGACCCGGGCTTTGGTGCGATCCTAGATGAGGATACCGAGAATTTATTCCTGCAGCAGCGTGGCCTTGAAGCGAGCTACAAAAAAGGCCTGACCTTGGGTAACTATCAGGAAATTCGTGTCAGAAACTTTGAGCGCACAGTGGATAAATACCTGAGCGACAAGCCATAGCACACAGATTGTGTTGATACCGATTACTTAAAGAGCGTGCACGCAGGCGCCGGCGAAGACCGCAGCATCGACGTGCCGCACCAGTGCTTGGGTCAGCGGCCTAATCTTGGATGAAAAAACATGGAAACGAGTAGCGAATACGTGCACTTCTGTGCTCTTGAAGAAATTCCGTCAGGCTCAAAGAAAGCACTGAAATTCGGCGAGCAGTGGATAATGGTGGTCAACGCTAACTCGCGGCTCTTTGCCGTTTCCGGTATGTGTTCGCACCAGATGAAGCCGCTTTGGAATGGGCGGGTGCGTAATTGTAAAATCACTTGCCCGGTTCACGGGGCACGCTTTGATTTGGAGACCGGTGAGGCACTTGACCTACCCGCTACCAAGCCAATTGATACCTACGGCGTTAGAGTCATGGGTGATCAGATTGAAGTGTGTCTTGCGCCTAGCTAGTCGCCAAATGACGCAGTGATCTCCAGACACTCGCGGCGGTACAGCCTATCCCAGCTCTCGCGAGGAACTACTAGTCCCCTCGTACCCCTGTATTGTCGTGAGCTAGCGGTTAGATGAACGTGCCGGCAGCGAGTGAGTCTCACCCTGCCGACATTTATGCAAGTGCACAGCGCATTAAGGCAATAGCGAAGAATCGGCTCTGTGTATTTGCCCATCTTTCATAATGAGCGCCAAGTTGGTTTGATCGGCCAGCAGAGATAAGTCGGTCATCGGGTTACCGCTCACCAAGAGCAGGTCTGCGAGTTTACCCGCTTCCAGTGTTCCCAGATCGCCCTGTGGCCGCATGGCGAGTCCGCCATTACGAGTGGCACATATCAGTGCCTCTTCGGGTGTATAGCCAAAGTAATCAACAAAGTACTGTAACTCCCGCCCCTGTGTGCCTTGCATATTCCAGGTAAAGCCATAATCGCCGCCGATCAGGTGACGCAAGCCGCGTTTACGCAGGGCTGAATGAGTCTTTATCGACTCTTCGATTAGCGTGTCGATGCCCATCGCCTGTGTCACCTCTTTGGGCATACCAAACGCGGCGCCATCGTTCCACATGGTATGGAACAGGCCGATCGTTGGTGCAATGAATACGCGATCCTTCACAGACTCAAGCATATCTAGCGTCTTTTCATCGGAGTATTCAGCGTGATAAATCATATCCACGCCGGCAGTTACGCAGTTTTGTATCGATTCAATAGAGCGGGCATGAGCGTTAACCATTTTCCCGAATGAATGCGCCGTCTTTACCGCCATTTCCATTTCTTCAAGGCTCATTGGCGTGCAGTGAGCCGGGGTGTCGGGGTAGAAGGGATCCCCCGATACATCTAGCTTGATGTTATCGCAGCCCTCTCTACAGGCGATTCGAACCGCCTTGCGCATCTCCTCGGGTCCATCGACCACCATAGAAGGCGACATGCCTGTTGAGGGAATGCGACAGTTGCGGGGGTTGTGTAATCGCGTTTCATCACCTAAGCCACCGGTTACTGTAATCTCCAGTGACCCGGCTCGAATGCGAGGCCCAGGTAATCGGCCAGCATCAACCTCGTTGCGAACAGCAACACCCAGTCGTAGTTTGGCTTCTGCGGCGCCGTAGGCGCTTGTAAAGCCCGCATCGAGAAGCTTGGCGGCAACCCGGGCCGTTAAAAAAGCGTGTTCTTCGGGCGGCGGGCTAATGAGATCTTCAGTGCACGTGAACGCATCGAAGGATAGATGTGCATGACCCTCGGTCATACCGGGCATCAAAAACTTACCGGTGCCATCAATCTTGACGTCTGCGCTAATGCCAGAGTTGGCTGATGCAACCTCTGATATGCGATTCCCCTCAATAAGCAAGTCTCCATTGAAGGTTGGCTTGCCCGTGCCGTCGAAGATGGTGGCGTTGCTAATGAGTGTTGTCGACATTGGTGTTCCCCGCTTTTTTGTTATGAATAGTTCCACGCCCTGGTAGGGCGCGCTACTTTTATTGATTTACCACGGCACGCCACAGCTCCTGTGAACGCTAAGATTCTACGAAATAATACGTGTTTTATCGAGTTTCTTTGAGGGTGAGCGGTCGCTAGAAGAGGCTATTTCACGTATTGTTGCCGGAGTTGATTGATTCTAATACCGAGCACAATTAATGACAGACACCATTGTTTTTGAAGAGTTCGAAGGTGTGGCGCGAATTGGCTTTAATCGCGTTGCACAACACAACGCACTGGGTCATAACGAGCTGCGCGGTATTGAAACCGCGCTTGCCAGTTTAAGTGACACCACACGGGCGGTGGTATTTTGCAGTGAAGGTGGACGTACTTTCTGCGCGGGTGCCGACTTACAGCAAATTACCAGTGGTGAGCTGACGGGCGACCAATTTCAGGCGGTAACCAATCAAATAGCCGCCCTTACTATTCCCACGGTTTGCGTAGCTAATGGCAACGTTTTTGGTGGTGGTGTGGAGCTAGCGTTATCGTGCGATTTTCGTATAGCGGCCGACGACATCATGATGCGTGTGCCCGCAGCCGCCATAGGGTTATGTTACCCAACAGATGGCATAGAACGCTTTGTTAATCGGTTGGGTGTAAGCGTTGCCAAGCGTATCTTGGTGGGTGCAGAGGAGCTAAATGCCAATGAAATGAAGGAGCTTGGCATTGTCGATTGGTTGGCGACTCCAGCGGATATTATGACAACCGCTCTGGACGTAGCAGCCGGTTTAGCCCGCAAGGCACCTTTGGCTGTCAATGCAATGCTAGAGCTTATTAAACAGGCCGAGGCGGGAGAGATTGACAGGACTCGCGCAGCCGAGCTTACCGCGCTGTGTGCAAACTCAGCTGATTTACAGGAAGGCTTGGCAGCCAAGCGTGAGCGCCGCAGCCCACAGTTCACAGGTAATTAATCTTGGCGTTTTGGCGACCGATATCTACGTTAGCTGGCTTAAGTAATTTCTGAGATCTTCTTGAGTTTGAGCTGCGGTTGATTCCAATCCTGAGAATTCTCGCTCACTTAGCGGGGTGCCTTGCTGTTTGGCTCGTTGCTCTAGCTCTGTTGCATGCTCAGCCAACGCTATGGCGCCTATGTTTACCGCCATGGACTTGAGGGCATGTGCGGCCTTGCGCAGTTCGTCATAGCGGCGACTCGCTATGGTTAGACGTAAATTATCAAGTGCTTCTGGTAGCTGCTGGTTAAAGGCGTCTACCAGTTTGACGAGCAGGGCATCGCCACGTTCAGGGTTAATCGCTCTTATCTTGTCTAGCGTGGTCGTATCGATAATGTCGGTCTGTTCATCTTCGGTATTATCGGTTGCTGGTGGCTCATCGACTTCTGGTTTGGCAGCAAGAATGCCTGCCACCAAATTTTGTAGTTGATCAAAATTGAACGGCTTAGTCATGAATTCGTCCATGCCCGCTGCCATGGCTTGCTGGTATTCGTCTTCGCGAGCTGCCGCTGTTAGCGCAACGATAGGGGTTTTGACCAGGCCTTGAGCCTGCTCATACAGGCGAATTTGCTGAGTGGCTTCAAAGCCATCTAACACAGGCATTTGGCAGTCCATGAGCACCAGGTCAAAGTTGCGCTCTTTAAACATGGCAACGGCCTCGGCGCCATTTTCTGCTATGGCGACTGACAAACCCAGCTCCTGCAAAATTTCATTCACCAGAATTTGATTCACCCGGTTATCTTCTACTGCAAGGACGTTGCCGCTGAACTGCCGTGCAGATGTAGTTTTTGGTATCTGTTCAGATGCCGATGCAGCCAGTGCTTCTAATATGCCCGCGCAGGTAATGGGCCGATGTATGCCGACCCAGTGAGCGCTTTCCTGGCGACGATTGCTACTACGAATAGATGTAATCAGTAGTTTTTGAGTGTCAATCAGGGTGTTCTCAATATCATTCAGACTGTGGTGTGCCAGCGCTTCGTCTGCTATGAGCGCTGTGTAGTCATGGCTTTGTAGTGCCGCCGGTGCATGCCGATGGGTGTCGAAGCCCAATAGCAGTAGGTGCGCTCGAAGGCTTTCTGCAAGCTCGGTATCTTCCGTGGCGATCGCTACCGTTCCATGCCCCTGCTTGCTAACGGCATTGGCAGATGTCAACGCCAGTTGCACGCGTATGAGCGTTCCTTGTTCGTGCTCTGGCTCTTCAATGGAGAGATCACCCCCATCAAAAGCGCAAAGTTGCGGCTAATGGTGAGTCCTAAGCCAGTACCGCCGTACTTACGTGTGGTACTGGCATCTGCCTGAGTAAATTTATCAAAGATCCGTTCTTTAGACTCTTCCGGGATGCCAATGCCCGTATCGGTTACGGTTATGTTGGTCTTACCGTCATCGGCAAACCATAAGCGCACAACAATGCGGCCACGGTCTGTGAACTTGATGGCATTACCAATGAGGTTGGTAACAATCTGGCGCACTTTTTGTGCATCGCACAAAACCGTGTGACTTACGTTGGTGCTTGGAATGAAGTCAAGTTTGAGGCCTTTTCTTTGGGCGGGCTCGCCTTGCAAGTAACACACCTCATCAATCAGGCTAACAAGGTCGACTTCTATTTCTTCTAATTCCACTCTTTCGGCTTCAATCTTGGCCAGATCGAGTACTTCGTTAATGAGGTGCAACAACGTATTACCGCTATTGAGTGCCGCTCTTGCATATCGATGCTGCTGCGGCGACATATCGGTTTTGAGCAGCAGCTCATTCATACCAATCATTCCATGGAGCGGAGTACGAATTTCATGACTCATCACGGCGAGGAACTCTGACTTTGCTCGGTTGGCCGCCTCGGCATCTACTTTTGCTCGTTCTAAGTCGACCGTGCGTTCTCTCACGCGTTCGGACAATTGCTGCTCTCTAATGAGAGACTGATTAATGTTGACTCGGTAACGCCAAAATATCAGCCAAGCCATTAAAAGCACGGCCGCAATATAAGCGGCGTTGGCCCATGGCGTTGCCCACCAAGGAGCGTACACAGTAATAGGGAGCTTTAGGGCAGACCAGTTCCAGCCACTCAATGTGCTTTTTGCTGCAAGTTCTAATATGTAGTTGCCTGGAGGTAGCGTGGTCAGACTCGCGGTGCGCTCGTTGCCACGCATAATCCAGTCGTCTTCCAGACCTTCTATTCGATAGGCGTACTCAATATCGGTTGGCACTACGTATTCGGCACCAAAGAATTCGATTGTTGCAATGGTGTCGGTGTGATCCAGCTCAAGGACGAAGTTGGAGAGATCGTTGGGGATATTGATGAATCTTTCCATTACTTTGATTGAGGAGAGGCCTACCTGTATTCTTGGGGGCTCTTCGTCTTTATAACTGCCGTCGACGATGGCTACTCCCCTAGTGCCACCAAAAAAGATTGGTCCTCCTTCTATATGGGTGGAGGCTCCTACATAAAATTCGGTATTTATGACTCCTAACCTACTACTGAAGTGCTGAAAGTTAAGTGTTTCTGGGTTGAATCTAGTCAGGCCTTTATTGTGGGAAAGCCATATGTCCCCTTTATTATCAGGTCTTATAGCCGCGATACTGAGGCTAGGCAGTTCTAGAGCCCTTGAGATATTAGTTACTTCTGTGATTTCTCGAGATTGATTTCGCTTTGCAAGCAGAACCCCTGTCTGGAAAGTTCCGATTAGAAGATCAGTATCGTACCCATGCTGTAAGGCGACTACGTTCAGATTTTGTGGCAGAAGTCCTTTGCTGGATATTTTCTCGGTAAGCTGCGTTTGGTGTAATTTTTTGAGATCGGGTGACAGCCGCGCTACACCTTTTTGGTGACCTATGAGCACGCTGCCATCGGGCTCTTGTAAAAGCGTAAAGATAATATCGCTGATTCCTGAGCCTTCCTCCGGAAGTAAAGTTCTTTTTACTTCACCTCGAGGATCAACAATTGAAATTCCGCCTCCATATGTACCGACGATCAGTGATTGCGAGCTTTGATGTACTAATAAAGCCGTGATACCCGTAGCTTGAATTACGTTTTGGCTAGTTTGGGACCCTGTTACCTTTTTCAGGGTTTTATTCCTTACGTCGTATCGATACAGTCCGCCTTGGAATGTTCCCAGCCATGCGATCTCGTCTGTGGTCGCAACTGCCATAACAGTGTTGTCTTCGAGATCTCTGTGAGTTTCGTTGTTTATAGTTTCAAATATTTGCTTGCCCGGAGGACGAAAATTAATTCCATTTTCTGTGCCAACCCACAATGTTCCATCAGGGCTTATGTCAATAGCATTTACGGCGTTACTGGCAAGATTCGAGTTGGATTGTTCTATCGTGAACGCAACGCTTCTGCGTCCCTGTGCTAGCCCTGAATAAGCTCCAATCCAGTATGTATTATCGTTACTCTTGGATATGCTATAGATGGGCTCATCATTTAGCCCATTGTCAAAACTCGAATAAACATGAAAGGTCCGTCCGAAATCTTGACTGATGGCTAAGCCACTTTCGGTCCCTACCCATAATTTGTCTTTTTCATAGAATAGCGAGATGACTTGATCGCTCGGTAATGAGCCGTCTCTGCTGCCTGCTCGGATAAATTCAATGCTGTCAGAATCTAGGTCGATTTTTATCAAACCTGAATTGAAAGTGGCTACCCAAGCAATGTTCTTGGTTATCAGCAGGTCCTGAGCGCTCACCAGAAGGAGTCCAGGTGATTCCGCTAGCGACTTTATATCGAGCGAGTTGCCGGAGTCTGAAAGTTGAACTAGCCCTAAGCCTTCGACAAAAGCTATTACTCCCAGTGATTCAGATGCTGCAAGAGCAATATTTGATGCGGTGTCACCGTATTTTGTTTTAGGTAACTCACGAACATACAGCTGATTGGACCCAGGTACGTAAATGCCGATACTGTCTTCCATCGCCAACCACACATTGTTGTTGGGACCGATCACAAAATCACGGATGTTTAGAGATGATTGTGTGAAGACAGCAGGCGTATCGAATGAACGCCGATCCGCTCTGAATTCTTGAACGGCGGTTTGTGTGACTACCCAGATGCGGCCATTCTTATCTTGCCTCACGCCGTGAATGAGGCCCGGCGAGATGCCACCATCTTCAATTATGCTGGGTTGGTAAGTCTCCACCTTTTTACCGTCATATCGATTCAAGCCCTCTTGAGTCGACAACCAGATAGCGCCTGAGCGGTCTTGATATATATCTATAACAATACTCTGGCTTAGCTGATTGGATGCGGGGGACTCCCAAAAAGTGAGATCAGGCGGGATCTGAGCTGCTACCACTTGTATGTTTAGTAGCAGAGTGCAGATCAGTGAAACTCTTATTGTTATCCGCATAAGACCACGTAAGTTTGGCATTCCGAGATTATGCCGTTTGTGGTGCCACGACGGAAGTGACAAGTAAATGTATCAAGCAAATACAAAAAAGCCCGCGTATGCGGGCTTTAAGTTGTTTCGGATAGTTCTCTAGCGCTTATCGCATAATCCAGCGGGTTCCTGACTGGTCAGCATCATTGCGCATAATCCAGCGGGTTCCTGACTGGTCAGCATCATTGCGCATAATCCAGCGGGTTCCTGACTGGTCAGCATCATTGCGCATAATCCAGCGGGTGCCAGACTGATCAGCATCATTACGCATTATCCACCGAGTCCCAGCCTGCTTGCCATCAACAGAAGCAGTCAGCTCGCCTTGTTGCTTGGCGCGCTCAGCCCACTTAAAGGTGCTGCCGCTTACGCGTTGCGCATTGTTAACAATGCTGCCGCATTTTTCGGCTTTTTCGAGCCATTTGAAGCTGGCTTTGCCAGATTGCTGGCTCATTGCCGATGCGACGTTGCTCACAGCGGTCATGCCGCCGCGGAGTTGTTCGTCTGCTTGAGCGCCAGTCGCAGCCATTGCCAGTGTAAATACCGCCGTTGCTACTTTCAGTGAAGTGAATTTCATGGTCATTCTCTCGCTTTCCATCGGCACCACAGGGTGCGTTGTTTATGTTGGTGTGCTTTTGAGCACCTTTGATGAACACCATAGAGGCGCGAGTAGAACTATGAAATGAAGGACACTACCCAAATGGGTTAGTTAAAAATGGAGCGCCAGAACAGGGCTAGGGCGTTGTGATGGGGGCTGTGGTCTTAGAAAGCGCTTGAATTCTGGCTTGTTCTGCGGCGTAAACCTTTGCCCAGTCAAAAGGCACCCCGGGTGCTTGCGGTAGATCGTTGTCGGGATCTAACCGATTAAGATGTTCCGTCACGCCCCAACGTCTGTTTTCGCTGTGGCCCTTTTCGGTTGCGACCTCGTCTAACATGGCTGCCAACCCAGGCAATGTCGGGTCGCCCGAAGGTAAGCGCTCGGCAGGCCCTGTGAGGGTCTCTATACCAGCTACAGCGGCATTTATGTCCAATTGCTGTTGATCGCAATAGGTGCTCCCCAGTGTCAATGCCCGCGATACGTTGGCATAGCCCGCGCCTTGACTAAACGGGCTGTAGGCCCATTTGCCATTTTTGTTAATGGCAGGCTCAGCGCTTGTTTTTAGCAGGCACTTAATATCGTCATTAGAAAGCTCAGGTCTGGCCTCAAGCAGTAGCGCAACCATACCCGACACCACCGCGGCCGCTTGCGAACTACCCGTAGACACAAACTCGCCCGACTGCAGAATGTAGTTTGGGTTGTCTTGGGCTAGTGCAGAATTCGGTGGGACTAAGCCGGTAATGTGTCCACCTGGCGCCACAATATCGGGCTTGATATGGCCAGTGAGCGTTGGGCCCCGTGATGAGAAATTGGGTATGTAGTCGTCATGGCGAGTAGCTGGGGTCCACGAATCCGTAACCGCACCCACGGAAATAACGTAGGGATTATTGGCGGGGGAGCCCACCGTGCCCCAGTCGGGGCCGTCATTGCCCATAGCCGCAACAACGGTAATGCCTGCTTGCCATGCCTTCAATACCGCCTGATTGAGCGGCTCGTCCCAGTACACAAATCGTGGAGTGGCCGACAATGACATGTTGAGCACCCTTATATTGAACCGCTCTTTATTGTCTACGACCCACTGAATGCCGCGGATAATGTCCATAAAATCGGCATCACCCATGGGCGAGAACGTGGTGATGGGTATGAGTGTTGCGCCGGGAGCCATGCCTTTAAAGCCGCGTCCGCCCGGGCGCATAACCGGGCTGCTGTTGGCTATGATGCTAGCCATATGCGAGCCATGACCACCCTCATCCATTAATACTGTGCCGGTGCTGTTGGTCCGCGCATTAAAATGAACGGGTACGCGTGAGTTACCCTTAGGGTCTTGGGTGAGCGCTGGGGTATCCCACAGCCCCGAGTCAATAATCGCTACAGCGACACCACGGCCAGTAATGCCCGCCTCGTGCAACAGATCGGCACCAGCCACGGTGGCAAAATAATAGTCGTTGCTGTTGCTCTCGTAGGCGGGCGCCAAAGTGACACTACAGGCTGCTCCCGCAACAACCACGTTAAAATCGTTTTGTTGCCACTGAGCGTTCGGCGCATCAAATTTAACATTAAGGTAGGCCACGCCGGGGCCAAGGTGGGTAGTGATATTAAAAGTGCCGCTACGGGGTAACTTAGTACGCTGTACAACCACCACGCCATGGTCATCCACTATCTCAGCAGAAATGTCGCCAACCACACGCGTGCTCTCTACCATCAATGAGGTGAGCTTTTGGGCGCTGGCACCAAAATTATGTAGCCGCCACCTAAAGCCCCAGTCCTGTCTCTCAATGTCTAGTGCACCCGCCAGCGGGCAATCTCGCTCGGGCTTGCTATCAATTGGGTTGTGATCGTCGGTTAACTTGTCAATACCGGGCTCGGTTGCCAAATGGTTAATAAGCGATGCATCTATGATGCCGCCAACCCCCGATATAATTGGCAGCTGGTGGGTAACCTGCCCACCACTAGATTCAATTAGCTCGCTAAGCGCCTCTAGATCCTTGCCTTGTAGCAGGACCTGTACTTGGTTAGCTGTCACGGGGCTAGGATGCAAGCACACAGCCGCTACTAGCACGATCAGAGCGGTTGATAGTAATGCTTTCACAGCTATTTAAGTGGCTTTGCTCGAGGGGGAGCCGGGTAACATGGCGCTGTAATCCCGATCAATAACAGACAATAGACCGTCAACAGGCAGCGGTTTTTCAAGGTAAAAGCCCTGGATGGCCGTGCAGCCATTGGCGCACAAAAATTGCGCCTGCTCCGCGGTTTCAACGCCCTCGGCCACGATGCGCAATTTAAGCGCGTGGCATAGACCCAAGATGGCCTTAACAATGCCATCCCCGTCGGGGCTGCCCAGATCCATAATAAAGCTGCGATCAATTTTGAGTGTATCAATTGGAAAATTGCGCAAATAACTCAAGGCCGAGTAGCCAGTACCAAAATCGTCAATCGCTAGGTCAAACCCCAATTCTTTGAGTTGCTCTAGTTTCGCTTTGTTACTAACCGCGTCGGACATAATTACCCCCTCAGTCAGCTCCAGTTCTATTTTGAACTTTGCATCAAGCGTTGCGAGGGTGTTGTATAAATGTTCAACAAAGTCAGATTGACTAAATTGCAGGGGCGAGAGGTTGATGCTGATAACAATATTGTCGGGGAGTTGGTCGCCGGCAGAAAGCGCATCGTTGCTCACGCACTGCATTATGGTATCGCCCAGCGCAATAATCAGGCCTGAGCTTTCGGCAATGGGAATAAACTTAGCGGGTGAAATCATGCCCATTGATGGGTTATTCCAGCGAACTAACGCCTCAACGCCCGATATTCGACCAGTGGCGGTATCAATTTGCGGTTGATAGGCCATGGTGATTTGATCGCCCACCCGCAGCGCCTCTCGCAGCTCGGCCTCTAGAAGAATTCGCTCAGCTGCATCGCGATTGAGTGATTCATCATAAACGCGAATGCGCGCACGCCCGTCGGCTTTTGCTGCGTGCATGGCGGCGTCTGCGTTGCGCAACAATACTTCTGGGTCTGTACCGTGATCGGGACTCATTGCTATGCCAATGCTGGGAGTCACCACCAAATTTTGCGTGCCCAAGGAAATAGGCTCTACCAGCGCCTCAAGAACGGCAGCGCCTATGGTCGTGAGTTCCTCAATATTATTCACGTTGGTGGCCAGTATGCTGAACTCGTCACCACCGGGTCGAGCCAACTCCAGGCTTAGTTGATTTTGCTTGATCTCAGTAATTTTGCCCGCGTAATCAGAGGCAATGTGGGCAATTTTTGCCATGCTGTCGTGCAGTCGGATGGCAATGTTGCGCAGCAGCTGATCACCGCGTTCGTGGCCCAGCGAGTCGTTAATGCGCTTGAAGTGGTCAATATCGATAATCATCAAGCCGTGGTTGCCGCCTTGCTTGGCAGCTTCAATCATATTGCGTCGTAGTTGCTCGTTGAAGCTACGACGGTTGGGTAGGTCAGTAAGATGATCAAAATAGGCTAGGTAACGTAGCCGCCCCTCTTGGGCTTTTAAGTCAATAAACGCCTTGGACGCCCGCAGCATGTAGCGAATATCGCGCGATAGCAGCGACCAGTTAATTGGCTTGGTCTTGTACTGAGTGGCGCCGGCATTAAAACCGTGGTCAATCGATTCTTTATCGTCCGAGCCAGTTGCAATGAGCACAGGCACGCTGGCACCAATTTCGCTATCCCTAATAGCCTGGCAGACCTCAAAGCCGGTTTTGCCGGGCATCTCCACATCCAAAAAGACCAGATCAGGTTTTTCGCTAAAAAATAAATCGACGGCGGCATCGCCGTCCTCGGCCTCAACAACCTGCATTCCCGCATCTTCTAAGCACTCGCGAGCGAGTATTCGCACCATGGCGTCATCGTCGCACACCAGTATTTTGGGAATGTCGTTGTCTCTATTACTACCGTTCACAGATTTTTGAGCCAAGTTGGGTGGGTTTATTGGATGTTCGTAGCCTATCATCGAATGCGGCACTAATGTCGAGACACATTATGCTATATTTGCCGGCCCTCACAGATCAGCCTTCACAGCATGTCGATTGCAGACGATAAACTTATTCGTATTCGCGAGCAGGTGCAGCAGCACTTAGATCGTGTTGAACAGGACAGCCTCACGCCTCAGCGCCGCTCAGAACTCGAAGCCACGATTCGAGAGAGTCTAGAGCGCGAGAATGCGGTCATTGTTGCTCATTACTACACAGCCCCCGAAATTCAAGCCCTTGCCGAGGCTACTGGCGGGTGTGTATCTGACTCGTTAGAAATGGCTCGGTTTGGTCGAGATCACAAAGCACAAACGCTTATTGTGGCGGGTGTACGCTTTATGGGTGAGACCGCCAAAATACTGACCCCAGAAAAACGCGTGCTCATGCCCGACTTAGAGGCCACCTGCTCGCTGGACTTGGGTTGTCCCGTCGATGAGTTCAGTGCTTTTTGTGATCAGCACCCCGATAGGGAGGTGGTTGTTTACGCCAATACCTCCGCTGCGGTAAAGGCGCGCGCCGACTGGGTAGTCACCTCGTCTATTGCGCTCGATGTTGCCGAGCATTTGCACAGTCAAGGTAAGAAAATCATTTGGGCGCCTGACCGTCACCTAGGCGACTATGTTCAGCGCACCACCGGCGCCGACGTGCTCATGTGGGATGGTGCGTGCATTGTCCATGAGGAGTTTAAGGCCCGTGGCATTGCACAGCTCAAGGCGGTACACCCAGAGGCGGCTGTGCTTGTGCACCCTGAGTCGCCGGCGGCGGTTGTGGAACTTGCCGATCATGTGGGCTCAACCACGCAAATTATCAAGGCGGCGCAAACCCTGCCCCACCCAACTTTCATTGTGGCTACCGATCAAGGCATTTTCTTTAAGCTGCAGCAGGCAGCCCCGACAAGCAGTTTATTATTGCCCCCACGGCGGGTCAGGGGCAACGTGCCGAAGTTGTGCCAATTGTCCTTGGATGGCCATGAACGACCTTGAGCGTTTGGCGGCGGTTTTCCAACGCCCCGACAATGAGATTCATGTCGATCCAGCGCTGGCCAAGGAGGCAATGCGCCCGCTCGACCGTATGCTCACTTTTGCACAGTCACTCAATACCGGTGTGGTTGGCAGAGCCTAATTGCTAGCGCTGCTCCAATGCAGCGCGCATTTTCAGCACTTGGTTGAGCCGCTCATTGATGAGTGATGAGGTGGTGAAGTCATTACCCACCAATTGCAGTGCGTATTCGAGCTGGCGTTTGGCCGCGTCCAGATTGCCCACACGTATAAAGTACTCGGCTCGCGAGCGATGCAAGCCAATAATATTGCCGCTGAGTCCCTGTACTTCGGCAAGTAAGTACCACAGGTTAGGGTCGTGGGGTTGACGCTGGCTTTGCGCTAGCAACACTTCCTCCGCCCGGTAGGCTTCGCCCGCTTGTTGCAGCGCGTAGGCATAGGACATGGTGAGCGGATGATTGCCTGGCGATAGTCGCAGCCTGAGGCCCAATTTCTGTGCTGCAAGTTTGGCATTGCCGCGCGCCAGCGCAATGTCGGCATCGGCAATCACATATTCAATACGGTCATTGGCATTGGCCCAAATGTTATCCAATGCCAGCGCCGCCTCATCGGGCCGGCCCGCGGCGGTAAGCGCAATGACCAGCCCATAAGTGGCAGCTTCTCTCGAGCGCGGGGCGCCTTCTAATTGACCCTTAAACATGGCTACGGCTTCTTCGGGGGTTTTGGCAAGCTGATTAGCCACCCGAGCGCGCATAAGTTGGTATTGCAAATTCACCGGGCGGATTTGCTTGGGATACTGCAATGCCCGGTTTCGGGTATCGGCAATACGTCGCTCAGACAGAGGGTGAGTCCGCATGAACTCAGGGATACGCGAGCTACTGGTGTAGCGGGTGGCGGCCAGCATGCGCTCAAACATGGCCGGTGCTGCGTAGGGATCCATGCCGGCGTTGTACAGTGTTACGCATGCCTATTCGGTCGGCCTCGGCTTCGTTTGAACGACTGTAGCGTAGCTGCTGATCTTGTAGCGCTGCTTGAGTGGCGGTCATGGCCGCCATGCCCGCATCGGTGCCCGCTGTCGCCGCCAGTAAAATGCCAGCCAAAAGTCCGGCAATATTAATTGGCGATTGAGACTGAGCCATTTCAATACGCCGAGAGAAATGCCGCTGGCTTAAGTGGGCTATTTCATGGGCTATTACTGTGGCAAATTCGTCTTCGGTTTGCGCGTACTTAAACAGGCCATTGTGAACGCCAATAACCCCCCCGGGCACAGCAAAGGCATTGATGGTGGGGTTATTCACAATGACTAACTCAATGCGGCGGTCTTGCAATTCGCTGTGTGTTACCAGCTCAAAGACTAACGACTCAAGGTAGCTGTACAAAAGCGGGTCGTTAACTAGCGGTGCCTGGGCCCTAAAAACCTTGAGCCAAGATCGGCCTAGCTGATACTCGTAGTCGGCCGAAAATAAACTGGTGCTGGACGCACCCAGGTTGGGTATTTTTAGGCCTTCGGTAGCGGCGCTGCTAGGCTGAACCCACGTCGTCAGAAACAGCACGAACAAGGCACGTCTTAAGATCTTACGTTGGACTGCCATGGTCGGGTGAGTTGTTGAACGCAATCGAGACATCATGGCGGCACTTTAACGTATGTGGTGATGGATTGATGGTGTTTTTACTAAAGAGTTCCCTAATAGCCCCCAGATAGGCCAAAATGCTCACTTTCAGTGCTCACAGGACAACCATGACATACGACGCCGTCTCCCCGTACAGCCAGGTAGATGCTCGGGGTCAAAAATGCCCCATGCCGCTACTCCTGGCTAAGCGAGGCTTGCGTGATGTGCCGGTTGGCGAAGTATTAGAGGTATTGGCAACCGACCCCGGATCCGAGCGAGACTTTCAGTCTTTCCAGCGTTTGGGCGGCCACCAGGTAATAACCACCTGTGATGAGCAAGGTGTTTTTCGCCATCTAATTACAAAGGCCAAGTAATGATTGACGCGCTAAAAAATGGTACCGACGCTACCTAAGCGAAGAAGAGTCAGTGTTGTTGCTATTGTTGCTGGCCGGTTTTCTGGTGCTACTGGCGCTGTTGGGCGATGTGCTGGCCCCCGTGTTTGTGGCGCTTATTCTGGCTTACCTCATGCAGGGCGTGGCCAATCAGTCGGTGAGTTGGGGCCTGTCTTCCTGGGCAGGCGTATGGATTTCTACCTTGTTATTCACCGGCGCGTTCTTTGCTTTTATGCTGGGCTTGGTGCCCTTGGTTTGGCGACAGGTCATTAGCTTGGCGCGGGAGGCGCCTGCCATGGTGGAGCAGGGTCTTCAGGCTCTGTCGGTACTGCCGCAACGCTACCCGGCGCTTATTAGCCAAGAGCAACTCAACCAGATGACGACTATGGTGCAACAGGAAATGGCCGAATTTGGTCAGCTTGTGGTCACCAAGGGTTTAAGCTCAATTCCCAGCTTGCTGGCCTTGCTGGTGTATATGGTGCTTATTCCGCTCATGGTGTTTTTCTTTCTTAAAGACCGCAACAAGATTGTTCACTGGGGTTTGTCATTTCTGCCCACGGAGCGCCCACTTTTAAACGCGATTTGGTTTGAGATGAACCAGCAGATCGCCAACTACGCCCGTGGCAAAGTGATTGAAATTATTATTGTCGGTGGTCTGAGCTACGTAACCTTTGTGGTGCTGGGGCTTAATTATGCGGCGTTGCTAGGGCTGTTGGTGGGCTTATCGGTGATTATTCCGTACATTGGTGCAACCCTAGTAACCGTGCCCGTCACTGTTGTGGCGTACTTTCAATGGGGGCTCACGCCCGATTTTTACTGGGTGTTTGCCGCTTATATGGTGATACAAATTTTGGACGGCAATGTCCTGGTGCCCTTGTTGTTTTCCGAGGCGGTCAACCTGCATCCTTTAGCTATTATTGTGGCTGTGCTGTTTTTTGGCGGTATTTGGGGTGTGTGGGGGGTATTTTTTGCTATCCCGTTAGCCACCTTGGTCAACGCCATTATTAGCGCCTGGCCCACCACGCTGGCCGATCAGCACGCCAGTCATTAACGCTCGTATCAGCACTGCCATTCATACAAAGGAGGCTCCAATGCCTAAGACAACGGATTGTTCTTATTTTGCGCAGGCCCGCGCGCTACTTGGCATATTGTCGCTCGGGGTATTGCTTGCCGCCTGCGGCGGCTCTGGCTCAGAGGGGCAGGAGAGCGCCCAGCAGGCTTCCCAGCTCGATGTCGTCGTGAGTCCCAACGACTCGCGGCAATATCAAACCCTCACGCTAGATAATGGCATCGAGGTGCTTTTGGTGTCTGATCCGGCGGTTGAAAAGTCAGCAGCTGCGTTGAGTGTCGGTGTAGGACTGTTGTTTGACCCCATGGCCTATCAGGGTATGGCCCATTACCTTGAGCATATGTTGTTCTTAGGCACCCAGAAATACCCCGAGTCCGACGGCTACATGGCGTTTATTCAGGAAAATGGCGGTGCCAACAACGCTTATACTTGGTTGGATATCACCAACTACATGTTTGAGGTGAAAAACTCGGCCTACGACAGTGCTATCGACCGGTTTGCGCACTTCTTTAAAACCCCGTTGCTCGACCCGGAGTACATCGAGAAAGAAAAAAGCGCGGTTAACGCCGAGTGGTCGATGCGTCGCGAGATGGACTTTTTGGGATGTACAAGCTCAGTCGCAGTTTAATGGGCGAGCACCCGGCAAACCGATTCCTCATTGGTAACTTAGAGACGCTGGCCGACGAACAAGACAGTACCCTGCACGAGGCAACCAAAGACTTTTACGCGCAATACTACTCGGCCAATTTAATGAAGGTGGCCATGGTCAGCGATCGCTCACTGTCCGAAATGGCCGCCCTTGCGAAGGCGAACTTTGGCGACATTGTTAACAAGAACATCCCAGCGCCCAAGGTAACAACCACCATCGATTTTGAGCAGGCTGCGGGCAAACTTATTCATTACGTGCCCCAAGAAGACCAACGCATGGTGCAGATCGATTTCATTATCGACGGCAATGTGGATGAGTTTCGGGTTAAGCCCAATCAGTACCTGTCTTACATTATTGGTTCAGAAATGCCCAACACGCCCGCCACCGTGCTTAAGGGCCTGGGTTGGGCGAGTTCTCTAATGGTATCTTCTGCACCCGATCAGTTTGGCAACTACGGCGTGTTCAGTATTTCAGTGGATTTGACCGAGGCGGGCATGGCCCACCGAGATACCATTGTTAATATGCTGTTTGGCTACCTCGATCAGCTAAAGGCCGAGGGCGTCGATGATCGCTACGCCGCCGAATTCAAAACCTCACTGGATAATCAGTTCCAATTTCTCGAAAAGGTGAATGATTTTGCGTATGTGTCGCAACTTGCCGGAGCCATGCAAGATTATCCCAGCAAGCATGCCATTGACGCGCCGTTTCGGTTTGAGGGTTTTGATAAGGATGCAGTTGACCGGGTGCTCAACCAGCTAAGCCCCGAGCGCGCGCAAGTTTGGTATGTCTCCAAAGACGAGCCTGCCGACCAAGACATGCACTTTTACTCGGGTAAGTACAGTATAAAACCCCTTGCCGTTGCGCCGTCGTCGCAGCGCCTCGCCTTGGTGGAGCAATACGGGCTGGCAATGCCGGCACTCAATACCTTGTTGCCAGAGTCGTTTGCTGTGGCCCATGCCAGCGCCCAACCCACGCGTGTGGTTGATGAAGCCGGACTGGAGATTTGGCTGCAGGGCAGTGATGTCTACCGCGAGCAACCCAAGGGCTTTACCCAGATTTACTTGAACACGGGGAGTCGTGAGGCCGGTCCAGATAGCGTGGTATTACAGTCACTGTGGACAGACCTCTACAACCAGCAACAGGCCACGCTGTTCACCGAGGCGTCAATCGCCGGTATGAACGCCAGCGTGTCGGGTAGCCATGGTCTCAAGCTCAATTTCTCTGGCTTTACCGACAAGCAGGGTGAGCTGGTCGCCAAGGCGCTGGTGGCACTGCGGTTTACACCCACCGAAGACGAGTTAGCCCAGGCCATTGACCGATTTGAACGTGGCCTAGAAAACCGCAAGCGCTCGTTTCCTGTGCGTCAATTACGGCCGGCGCTCAACCGCCTGACCATGAGCGGCAACTACTCGGAGCAGGCACTGCTCAATGCCCTTAAAGGCGTGAACGTCGAGTCGTTTACGAGCTACGTAAATGAAGAGCTAGCGCAGGCATACGTTCGAGCTTACTTGTTCGGTAATTACAGTGCCGATACGGCTGGCAACCTTGCCGCGGTCATCAACGAGGCACTGCCCAATCGGACCGGCGAGGAATATATTCGCCCGGCTATGTATGCACCAGAGCCCGGCAAATCGGTTGTATTGCAGCAAGACCTACCGGTTGAAGCCCTGGGCATGATTTATCTTTTTGCGGCACCCGAGGCCAGCGTAGCTAACATTGCCCTGGGTGAAGTATTGGGTGCGCATTTGGCTAACCGAGCGTTCAACCGTCTGCGCACCGAAGAGCAATTGGGCTACGCCGCAGGTGGTCTAGCCACTCTTGTGGGCGATCATCCGTTCTTGGGCTTCTACATTCAAACCCCGGTTAAGGCCCCCGTGGCCATGCTTGAGCGCTTTGAGGCCTTTAAACAGGAGTATCAAGCCAACCTTGCCGAGCTTACCGTCGAAGATTTTGAGCGCATTAAAGCCGGTGTACTCACTAACCTTACCGAGCCGCCCAAGAACCTCTCTGAGGAGGCGGGGCCGTTTGTGGCTGATTGGATTAAAGAGCGCTACAACTTTGACTCGCGCGCCAAACTGATTGCCGCGGTAGAGGCGGTGACCATTGACGACATTCGCGCTTACTATAATGCCACTGTCATGGCAGAGAAGCCTTCTAAGCTACTTGTTCAGCTGCGCGGGCGGGCATTTGCCAACGAGCCCTTTGCAAAAATTGAGGGCGCTACGGTTGTTGATGACGTTGCTAGCTTTCACAAGGTTATGGCTACGCAGCCATAAACGCGTAGCGAGGAGCGAAGCCTGCAAGCGTTGCTAGACGAGTGGGCTGCTCCAACAAACGTCCATAAAAACCCTCAGTTTGCACAATTGAGGGTTTTTTTACGCCTTTTAATAAGTTCTAAATCAGAACTTTATAGAGAAATAGCAGAAAATTAGTTACTTTTTCCCCGTAGAGCGCACCTTAATAGAATTCTAAAACAGAACCTAGTGTAGATATAAAGTGCTAGGTTGTTAATGTTGCCGGGGGAGACCGTTAGTCATGCATCAAGATATGGACCCAATTGAAGTTCAGGAGTGGCAGGACGCCCTTGATTCAGTAGTCAGGCACGGCGGATATGACGCAGCAGGACAACTACTGCAATCGGTGTCTGAGCACGCCGAGCAATCAGGCGTACCTTTGCCCCGGGCCATTACCACACCGTTTAAAAACACCATTGCGCCAGAAAACCAGCGCCCCATGCCGGGTGACTTGTTTATGGAGCGTCGCATTCGCTCACTGATTCGCTGGAATGCCATGGCTATGGTAATGCGTGCCAACGACAACGAGGACGGCCTGGGCGGACATATCTCTAGCTTCTCTTCCAGTGCTACGCTTTACGACGTGGGCATGAACCATTTTTTCCGCGGTACCGCCAACGGCCACCCCGGCGACTTGGTGTTTTACCAGGGGCACAGTGCCCCGGGTATGTATGCTCGCTCGTATCTCGAGGGCCACATTACCGAGAATCAGCTTCATAACTTTCGCCGAGAGGTTGACGGTAATGGCCTGTCCTCTTACCCACACCCTTGGTTAATGCCCGACTACTGGCAGTTCCCCACAGTGTCTATGGGCTTGGGCCCGCTGCAGGCCATTTACCAAGCGCACGTAATGAAGTACCAACAAAAGCGTGGGTTGGTAGATCACCGAGACCGAAAGATCTGGTGCTTCATGGGAGACGGTGAGTGCGACGAGCCCGAATCGCTGGGTGCTATTGGTTTGGCCGGGCGCGAAAAGCTGGGCAACCTGCATTTTGTGATCAACTGTAATCTGCAGCGATTAGACGGCCCTGTGCGCGGCAATGGCAAGATCATTCAAGAGCTGGAGGGCGTGTTCCGCGGTGCCGGCTGGAATGTGATTAAAGTTATCTGGGGCCGCAAATGGGATCCGCTTTTTGAGCGCGACAAGAGTGGCAAGCTGCAGCAGATTATGGATGAAGTCTGCGACGGCGAACTCCAAAACTGCAAGTTCAACGGCGGTGCTTACACCCGCGAACATTTCTTTGGCAAAACCCCGGAGACCTTGGCGCTTGTCAAAGATCTGAGCGACGAGGACATCATGTACCTCAACCGCGGTGGTCACGACCCCTACAAGGTCTACGCGGCGTACGCAGCCGCGTGCGAAGAAACAGAGCGTCCCACCGCTATCTTGGCCATGACGGTAAAGGGTTATGGCACCAGTGAAGCGGGCGAGGCCGCCAACGAGACTCATTCGCTGAAAAAACTGGATATGAAGAGCCTCAAGGCTTTCCGCGATCGGTTTGGTGTGCCCATTAGCGACAAAGATCTGAAGGATGTACCGTTTTATCGGCCTCCAGAAGATAGCCCCGAGATGAACTACATGCGCGAACGTCGCGCTGAGTTAGGTGGTCACGTGCCGGCGCGACGCGCCAAAGCCTACTCGCTACCTGCGCCCGCACGCAGCGCCTATGCCAGCCAGCTTAAGTCCAGTGGCAAGCGCGAAATTTCCACTACCATGGCGTTTGTGCGTGTGCTGTCGTCACTGGTGAAAGACAAAGAGATTGGCGAGCGTGTCGTACCCATTGTTCCCGACGAGGCACGTACCTTTGGTATGGAAGGTATGTTCCGTCAGCTGGGTATTTATTCCTCGGTAGGTCAGAAATACACGCCCCACGATGCGGGCCAGATTCTGTACTACAAAGAAGCCGAAACCGGTCAGATTTTGGAGGAGGGCATTAACGAGGCGGGTGCTTTCTCTGCCTGGTTAGCGGCAGCCACCTCTTACAGTGTGTCTGGCTACCCCATGATTCCTTTTTACATCTATTACTCGATGTTTGGGTTCCAGCGTATTGGCGATTTGGCTTGGGCAGCGGGTGACTCACAGGCGCGGGGCTTCCTCATTGGTGCCACCGCAGGTCGCACCACGCTTAATGGCGAAGGTCTGCAGCACCAAGATGGCCACAGCCACCTAATGGCGGCCACCATTCCCAACTGCATTAGCTACGATCCCACCTATTCTTATGAGCTTGCCATCATTATTCAAGATGGCATGAAGCGCATGTTTGAAGACGGTGAGAACTGCTTCTATTACATCACCACCATGAACGAGAACTACCATCACCCGGAAATGCCCGAAGGTGTGGAGGAAGGGATTGTCCGCGGTATGTATCAGCTCAAGGCGTCATCGGCCAAACACAAGAAACGTGTGCAGTTGATGGGCGCAGGTGCCATTTTGCGCGAGGTAGAAGCAGCCGCTGAGATCCTCGAGGCCGACTACGGAGTCGCTGCTGATGTGTGGAGCATGACCAGTGTTAACGAGCTCGCCCGAGATGGTAAAGATGCAGCGCGCTGGAACATGCTCAATCCCACCGAGACACCGCGTGTACCCTACGTGACTGAGCTGCTCAGTCAGTCGAAAGGTCCATTCATTGCGGCTACCGATTATATGAAGGCGCATACCGACCAAATCCGTGAATTTGTACCGGGTCGCTTTACGGTATTGGGCACTGATGGCTTTGGGCGCAGTGATACCCGCGCCAAGTTACGCGAGTTCTTTGAGGTGAACCGCAACTACGTGGTGCTGGCTGCGCTCAAGTCGTTAGCAGACGAGGGCGAGCTTGAGCTATCGGTAGTGGCCGACGCCATGGCCAAATTAGGTATTAGCGGTGACAAGCCAAACCCGCGTTTGGTCTAACCCCGATAAAGGAGAAGTGTCGTGACAAATAAAACGATAACCGTACCCGATATCGGCGGAGCCGAGGGTGCAGAAGTAGTAGAAGTGCTGGTTGCCGTGGGCGATCGGGTGGAGCTTGAGCAGAGCTTAATTGTGCTCGAGTCTGACAAGGCCTCAATGGAGATTCCAGCCTCCGAGGCGGGTGATGTGGTTGAAATACGCGTTGCCGTGGGCGATCAGCTGTCAGAGGGAGACGCCGTTGTGGTGGTGAAAGCGGCGGGCGCAGCCAGTGAGGCGGAAGAGCCCCAAGCTCAATCCACACCCGCATCACAATCCACAGCAGCAGCGCCGCAGCAAGAGCCCATGGCTAGCGACCAGCAAGCTACTCAATCTGCCACAGCTTCTGAGTCTGCAGCGGCCACCACGATTATGGTGGTACCGGTACCTGATATTGGCACCGATGGCGACGTTGACTTGGTAGAGATTGCGGTAGAACCCGGCCAGCGTATTGAGGAGGGCGATTCGCTTGTTGTCCTTGAGTCTGACAAGGCCTCTATGGAAGTGCCATCGCCTGCCAGCGGAACCGTTGTGAAGCTACTAGTTGAAGCGGGTATCGCGGTGCGCGAAGGCGTCGCCTTGTTGGAGTTAGAAGTCTCCGCCCGTCAAAGCTCTGCTCAAACAGATGCTCAAGCAGCGGTCGCTGACGCATCAAGCGCGCCAGTGTCCGAGTCGACACCAGAGACAGTGGCTGCGGCAGAAAGCACTGCTCCCGCAGCCAAGCCATCGGCTGCGGCAGTGGTCTCCGATGTGGCGAGCGATGCCAGCGGCGTGTATGCCGGCCCTGCGGTTCGCAAACTGGCACGAGAATTTGGTGTTCCGCTGGCACAGGTTACGGGTAGCGGTCCGCGAGGGCGCGTACTCAAAGAAGATTTGCATGCCTTTGTGAAAAAGGCATTAAGTCAGCCGCCCGCTGCAACCTCTTCTGGAGCAGGTATTCCGCCAATCCCCGAGGTTGATTTTGCCAAATTTGGCGCTACCGACCCCCAGCCACGCTCTCGATTGGATAAGTTGACCGCCGATAACATGAGTCGAGCTTGGCTCAACGTACCGCATGTTACGCAGTTTGATGATGCTGACATTACCGATCTGGAGGCCTTCCGCGCATCACTCAAAGCCGAGGCCGAGCGTCGGGGCACCAAGATTACCCCAATGCCGTTCTTACTGAAGGCCTGTTCGGTAGCACTCAATGCCAACCCAAAACTGAAAGCCTCCCTCGCCGATGGCGGTGAAACACTGGTGTATAAGCACTACTGCCATATTGGTATGGCGGTGGATACACCCAATGGATTGGTGGTTCCAGTGATTCGCGATGTTGATCAAAAGTCGATTTGGGAGCTATCTGAGGAAGTCATTGAGCTTGCTGGACTAGCCCGGGACAAGAAGCTAAAGCCCGATCAAATGCAGGGTGGCGTGTTCTCCATCAGTAGTTTGGGGGGCATCGGTGGCCGTGGCTTCACACCTATTGTGAATAGCCCTGAGGTGGCGATTTTGGGTGTATCCAAAGCGAGTACTCAGCCGGTGTGGGATGGCAGCCAATTTGTACCGCGCACCATGCTGCCACTATCACTGTCTTACGATCACCGGGTAATTAATGGTGGTGATGCCGGGCGATTCCTCACTCAACTTGTAGAACTACTTTCCGACATTCGGCGCATGGTGATGTAAAAAAGAGCCCCCTGGGCTCTTTTTTAATTTATGTTTTTTGCAGGCGCCTTTCTGTCCAACTAGGGCAAGGGGCGTATTAATCTCCCGCTTGGATAGACCTTGTGCAAGGAGCCCCAGTGAGGTTCACATTGCTAAGCGGGTGGGAAAGGCGGTTTTAGCCGGTATTGCGCATACCGGCTGCCACGCCCGCAATGGTCACCATAAGCGCCTGCTCAACCGCGGGGTCGTGTGCATCGCGTACCCGGCGTAGTAGCTCGGCTTGCAGCAAATTGAGCGGTGCAGTGTACACATTGCGCAGTCAATAGACTCCAACGCCCAATCGTCGTGGCTTAACAACCGGTCGCTTTCTAGTAGGGTGAGCAGAGCGCGTTGGTCGGCGCGCAGTTGCTCGCGCAACCCTGTGCCAATGGTGGTTAATTCGGGCTCTACCAGCATGCGGTCGTAGAGTGCGGCGATATCCAGATCGGCCTTGGCAAACACCATTTCTAGCATAGACAGACGTGATCGGAAGAATGGCCAGGTTGCCGCCATGGTTTTGAGCAATTCCTCGTAGCCATCGTCTATGGCCTGCTGTAATGCCGCGCCGGCACCCAGCCACGCAGGCAACATCAGGCGATTTTGCGACCAGGCGAATATCCACGGTATGGCGCGGAGGCTGGCTATGCCGCCATCCGATCGCCGGCGGGCTGGCCGCGAACCCAATGGTAGGCTTGCCAGTTCCTGCTCGGGGGTGGCTTGCCGAAAGTAGGGCACAAAGTTGGGTTCTTCACGAATCCAGCCCCGGTAATGGGTGCAGGCGTCGGCAGCCAAGCGATCCATCAGTCCACGCCAAGCACCATCGGCGCCGGTGGCGGCAGTAGATTAGCTTGCATAAAATGGCCGATGCATATTGACCAAAGGTATTCATGGCAAGGGGCGTAAGTCCCAGCTTGGTGCGTATCATCTCCCCCTGTTCGGTTACTCGTAGCCCCTGCTGCAATGAGCCAGGCGGTTGCGAAAGCAGTGCCTGATGCGCTGGTGCGCCGCCGCGTCCAATAGTGCCGCCACGGCCGTGGAATAGCTGCAAGTCGACACCGTGAGTCTCACAGACATTCAGCAAGGCTTCTTGAGCGCGGTATTGCGCCCAGCCTGCAGTCAGCATGCCGGCGTCTTTGGCGCTGTCGGAGTAGCCAATCATGATGACTAACCGCTCGGCGACACGGCGCTTGTAATCCTCGCAGCTCAGCAGTGATTGCATAATGCCCGGTGCATTGTCTAAGTCGGCCAGTGTTTCAAAGAGCGGTGCTACCGGGATGCTTAGTGAGCAACCAGTGGTTTTGAGGAGTAGTTGCACTGCCAGCACATCAGAGGCTGAGCGCGCCATAGAAATGACATAGCAACCCAGTGCATCAAGTGGCGTATCGGCAATCACGGCAAAGGTGTCGAGTACTTCTTTAACGTCGTCGCTTGGCTGCCAATTGGATGGAATGAGCGGACGGGGCGAATTTAACTCGGCTCTCAACCACGTAAGTCGTTCTTCTTCGCTCCACTGGGCATAGTCACCCATGTCTAGGGCCTGGGTGAGTTCTGAGAACACCTGGGCGTGGCGGCCACTTTCTTGCCGAATATCGAGCTTTATTAAATGTGGGCCAAAGCTACGCACCCGTAATAGCGTGTTTCGTAGCGCGCCTTGGGCTATGACCGAAAGCCCCACCGCTTCAAGCGATGCGTAACAGGCCTCTAATGGCGCCAATAGCTCCTCGCGCACCAACGGTGGCGGTACCTTGCCACCGTCCAGCGCTTGTTCTATGGCTTGGCGCTGGTTGTTGAGTTGTTCGCGCAGCGGTTTGAGTGTGGCGCGATAGGGCTCGCGGGCGTGATTGCAGCGCTCCCATAACGATGAAGAGGCGGTGTTGACCGACAGCTCTTCGTGGAGCATGGCAACGTCACGGTGCAATAAATCGCAGGCCTGCCACTGTGCTAGCAGTAGTACACGCTGGGTAACTGTGGCGGTGACATTGGGGTTGCCGTCGCGATCGCCGCCAATCCAGCTAGAAATTTGCAGGGGCTTCCAGTCGTCTCCCGGGCTGGCTAAATCGATTTCTGCACAGAGCGTTTCTATTTGCTTAATAAAGGCGGGCACCGCGTCCCACAGTGAGTTTTCAATGACCGCAAAACCCCAGCGTGCTTCGTCTTCGGGGCTTGGGCGGTCGCTGCGAAATTCGTGGGTATGCCATATTTGCGCCACTAGCTCGGCAATGCGTGCATGCGTGGTGGCTACTAGCGGGCTGTTATTAGCGGCGCTGTCCAGTGCTTCAAGGCATTGGTTTAGCTCGCCGTGCTTGTGAATCAGTGTACGGCGGGTGATTTCGGTGGGGTGCGCCGTTAGCACCAGGTCGATGTGCAAGTTGGCAATGGCCTGGGCAATAGCGTTGGGAGAATGCGATTGCTGGAGCAGATGCAGGGTGTTGCTCATAACCGAGGAGGCTGAGAACTGCTCTTGGGTGTAGCTTGCAATGGTATGGTGCTGATCGGCAATATTGGCGAGGTTTAAGAACTGCGCAAAGGCTCGTGCTATTGCCAGTACGGTGTCGTCGTCGAGTTGCTGGAGCAGGGTATATAGCGCATCCAGGCTCGCTTCTTCGCGGGCGGTTTATGAACATTGGCGAATTTGCTCTACGGTATCAAACAGCGCCTCACCCTCGGCAGCCTGAATGGTCTGGCCAAGAATTTTGCCCAAAAGCCGGACATTACTACGCAATGCTGATGTATCCATGAGCTTATCTTCCGTGTTGCAGTGTGATGACGGGCTAGCGAACCGTCAGTCGTTGTCGTCAGGCAAGCGCGTTGCTCTGAGACTCTCCTTAATTCGCGCCAGGTGGGGTAGGAACCCTTCGCCTCGCTGCAGTGTTACGCCGGTGGCCAGAACATCCAGAATAGCCAGCTGCACAATGCGCGATGTCATTGGCAGGTACTCGTCGGTGTTTTCCTGAATCTCAAGGCCGATGACGCAATGGCTAAGCTTGGCTAGCGGTGAGCCATCGCGCGTAAGTGACACTACGGTGGCATCGGTTTTGCGGGCAAGTTCGGCGGCCTCGACAATGTCTTTGGTTCTGCCTGTGTGAGAAATGCAGAAAAACAAATCGCCTACGTTGCCACCGGCGGCAAGCATACGCAGCATGAGCGGGTCGGTATGGCTAGAGGCGGGCACATTAAAGCGAAAGAACTTGTGCTCCGCATCTTTCGCAACGGCGGCCGACGTGCCCAGGCCAAAGAAGTGGATGCGGCGTGCTTGAGACAACTGGTTTACCGCACGTTCAATGGCGACCAGTGGTAGCGCGTCGCGGGCCAAAACCAGTGCCGATATGGTGTTGTCGAACAGCTTGCGCGGGTAGGTATCTATCCCGTCGTCCAGTTCCACCGCGCGGCTGATGTAGCGCACACCGCTAACCAGTGAGCGCGCTAACTGCAGTTTAAAGTCGGGAAATCCCGACGCGCCAAACCGCTTACAAAAGCGATTGACGCTGGGCTCACTCACACCGGCAGCCGATGCCAGCACCGCAATACTCGAGCGAGTAGCGGCCTCGGGATCTTCGAGAATGGCATTAGCTACCTTAACCTCAGATTTGTTGAGGTTGGGTAGGTCGGCGCTAATGCGTGCAAGGAGGTTGTTACTGTTCATGGGACCTATCATAAGTGATTTTATTGTAATAAAACAAAAAAATTGCCTTTAAAAAGAGAAAAAATCGCTAGATTTATGTAATAAAACTACATTATAGTGGTGTTGTTGCGAATTACAGAGTTAAAACGCAAGGGTGTGAACACTAAATTACCGGTTGTTCGCGTGGGAATGAGCCACTTTTAGCGTCTATCAGGCGAGTGGGAATTGAGCACATGATTAAAGTTGCCATTAACGGATTCGGTCGTATTGGACGAAACGTCTTGCGTGCTTTGTATGAGCGCCCTGAGCTGAAGGGCCAGGTGCAGGTGGTGGCTATTAATGACCTGGGCTCGCCCGAGATAAATGCGCATCTGCTGCAGTACGACACGGCACACGGTCGGTTTTTCATGCACGTAGGTGTTGATGGCGACACCCTATTGGTGGGCGAAGATGCCGTAAAAGTATTGGCCGAGCGCGACCCGTCGGCGTTGCCCTGGGGACAGCTGGGCGTCGATATTGTCTTTGAGTGTACCGGTCGGTTTACCACCCGTGATAGTGCGGCCCAGCATTTGGCGGCGGGCGCTGGCAAAGTGCTGATTTCGGCACCGGGCAAAGAGGTTGACGCCACGGTGGTGTTTGGCGTGAATCATGATGCGCTAACGGCTGATCACCGTGTGGTTTCCAATGCCTCCTGTACTACCAACTGTCTGGCGCCCGTGGTCAATCCACTCAATAAGGCAGTGGGTATTCAGTCGGGGTTGATGACCACTATTCACGCCTACACCAACGACCAGAACCTTTCCGACGTGTACCACGAAGACCCCTATCGTACCCGTGCTGCTGCACACAGCATGATTCCAACGAAGACGGGGGCCGCGGCGGCCATTGGCTTGGTGTTGCCCGAATTGGCCGGTCGGCTGGATGGTTTGGCGGTACGCGTACCTACGCTAAACGTATCACTGGTTGATCTTACGTTTACGCCAAACCGGCAAACCTCGGTTGAAGAAATCAACGACATTATGCGCGCTGCCTGCGCGGCCGATCAGTTAGGTGTGCTGTCGTGTAACGACCAGCCGCTGGTATCGGTAGATTTCAACCATAACCCGTTCTCGAGCAATTTTGATCTCAACCATACCCGAGTGACCAAAGATCTCGTCAAGGTGCTGGCGTGGTATGACAACGAGTGGGGTTTTTCAAATCGTATGCTTGATACTGCGTTGGTAATGGCCAGCGTGTAACCAGCAACACCCAGTTATGGGCAAGCCTCGCTCCAAAGTGTGAGGCTTTTTTTGGGAGACCTCTGGTCTCCCTTTTTTTTGCGCTAGTTGTGCATTAGGTTTTAGGTGCCCACCAAATATCAAAGCCGTTGCTTGCGTTAACAAAGGCCGAAATGGGCGCAACCTGCTCTGAATGGGATGCGCGCGCCTGCGCGAGTACCTGCCATTTGTCGTCGCCAACAATGTGCACAAGGCCACGTTGGGTGCGCAGTAGTCTGGCCTTGGATAACGAGACGCGAGCATGGGGTGCGGTGGTAGGGTGGGTCATGAGCACCGCGTTATCAGTCGTGAGGCCGTTATCTATCTGAGCGCTACAGGGAAATAGCGAGGCAGTATGCATGTCGTTGCCCATGCCTAGTATGACGACGCTAAATGCCGGTAGCCCGGCTACTCGGTGTTCAGTCTCAGCGAGATTGGTTTCCATATCGGGATAGTCAGCCACCAGCGATACCAAGCTAGCGTGAGCGGCGTTGTTCACCAATAACGTATTGCGAACCATGCTCTCGTTGGAGTCGTCATGATCGAGCGGTACCCACCGATCATCGGCCAGAAGCACCGTCACTGCAGACCAGTTGATGTTGGCTTGGCTCAGCTGAGCAAACAGCCCCTTTGGGGTGCTGCCACCCGACACCACCAAGATAGCCTCACCGTTTGCTTGAATATCGGTTGCCAGCGCCTCTGCTACATAGGTTGCAAGTGCTGTATCGAGCTCTGCTGTGCTTTCGAAGCGATGATCAGACATGCCAACTACGCCGATCGGTCTCAATGAGGATTTCCGCCTTGGCCGGGCCCCAGGAGCCGGCGTGATACGGCTTAACGCCAACGCCTTGAGACTCGCAAGCGGCTAGCAGTTCATCGCACCAGCGCCAGGATTCTTCGATTTCCTCACGGCCGACAAAGAGCGATTGATCGCCGTTAATAGCGTCTAAGAAAAGTCGCTCGTAGGCATCGGGAATGCGAGTGTCTTCGTTACCTTCCCGAAAATCCAGGTTTAAGGTGTGCGTTTGCAGAGCCAGCTTTTCTTTTAGGCTTTGACGCTTGGACACCATGGTCATTTCAATACCTTCGTTGGGCTGCAAACGAATAATGAGTTTGTTGGGTAGGCTGCCGCCACCACCAAAAATATCGTGGGGAAGCTCTTTGTACTGAATAATAATTTCGGTGACTTTTTCCGCCATACGCTTACCCGTGCGCAGATAAAACGGCACGCCCGACCATCGCCAGTTATCCACGTGGGCTTTAATGGCTACAAAGGTTTCGGTGTTACTGCTGTCACCCTCGCACCCCCTCTTCTTCCATGTAGCCCGACACCGATTTGCCCTGCGACCAACCCTGAGAGTACTGGCCGCGAACCACGTGATCTTTTACCGAGTTGGTATCGATGCGACGCAGCGCCTTCACAATTTTGACCTTCTCGTCGCGAATGCTCTCGGCTTCTAAGCTGTTGGGCGGCTCCATGGCGACCAGGCAAAGCAGTTGCATGAGGTGGTTTTGAACCATATCGCGTAGCTGACCGACTTTGTCGTAGTAGGACCACCGGCCCTCAATGCCCACCACCTCAGCTACGGTAATCTGAATGTGGTCGATACAGCTTTGATCCCACTGGGAATTGATAAAGCGGTTGGCAAAGCGAAGGGCCAGCAGATTTTGAACGGTTTCTTTGCCCAGGTAATGGTCGATGCGGTAAATCGAGCGTTCGTCGAAATATTTGGCGAGCGTGTCGTTTACCACCTTTGAGGTCTGCAGATTTTCGCCAATGGGCTTCTCCAAGACGATGCGACAGTCCCCAGTAAGACAGTCGCCACTGCTGAGATGCTCGCAAATGGGCGAAAATAGGCTGGGTGGTGTGGCCAGATAAAACAAACTAATGCGGTCATCGTCGAGCCAGCTTTTTAGGTCTGTGTAGTCGTTGGCTTGCGAGAAGTCCATTTTGATATACGAGAACAAGCGGCTGTAGTGCTGCCACTCCTCGGCGCTGGGGGCCCCGTCCCCCATATTGGCCACCATGCGGCCATGCAGCTTGCTCAAAAAGCCCTCGCGGTCGGTGTCGTCCCGGGCAATGGCAGCAATGCGCAAACCCTCGGGCAGCAATTGCGCCTTGTCTAACTGGTACAGCGCCGGGAACAGTTTACGCGCAGATAGGTCGCCAGAGGCGCCAAAAATAATGAGATCGACAGGTTGCATAAAGCTCTCCTCAGGAGGCCTTGATTGTGTTGGCTAGTTCAACGGCCTCGGCCGCCAGTTGGGTAACGCGTTGCCAGTCGCCGTTGGCAACGGCGTCTGCCGGGATAATCCATGATCCACCCACAGCGGGAATGTTTTTAGGCTGAGGTAATCGGCGAGGTTGCCTGGCCCAATACCGCCTGTGGGAACAAACAGGGCGTCGCCAAAGGGGCCGCCAAAGGCTTTAATGGCAGCAGCGCCGCCCGATGTGCTTGCCGGAAAAAATTTGATGACGGGAAAGCCCGCATTCAAAACAGCCATCACCTCGGTGGCGGTAACAGCGCCGGGTAAGAGTGGTATGTTGTGTTTGTGGCTGGCATCGAACAGTGCCTGGCTGTGCCCGGGTGACACCACAAATTGCGCGCCGGCAGCGACCACGGCGTCAAATTGCTCAGCGGTGCAAACCGTACCCGCACCGACATTGGCGCCTTTTACATGGGCAGCAATTTGAGCGATGGCATCAACGGCGCAGGCGGTGCGCAGGGTAATTTCTAGTGTGGTGAGCCCGCCTGCTACCAGCGCCTGAGCCATGGGGATAGCCTGGTCAATATGGTCAATGACCATCACGGGAATTACCGGGGCGTTGGTGACAAAAGCATAGTTGTTGGGTAACACAAACAGTCCTCAATCGTGCAGCGTAAGAGCGGCGCCCAGCAAGCCAGTCGCCTCGTGAGTAATAACGTAGGTGGGGATGGCCGACAAGTAATCGGCAAAACGCCCCTTGGCCAAAAAGCGCGCCCTAAAGTCGCTGCGGCGTAAAAGGTCTAAATAGCGCGGTACGATACCGCCTGCAATGTATACGCCACCCAGTGCGCCAAAGGTTAGGGCAAAGTTTCCTGCCGACGCACCCAAAACCGCGAAGAACATGGCCATAGCCTCGCGGGCGAGGGGGTCGGTTTCGGTTTGCGCGGCGCGGCCTATGTCGGCGGCACTGGTAAGCTGCGGTTTAAGCTCTCGGTAATCTGCTAAGGCTTGATACAAATTAACAATGCCATCGCCACAGCACAGCCGTTCAATCGATACCCGACCGTAGCGCGATCGTAAGTATTGCAATACCGCGGCTTCGACGTCGGTAACCGGGGCGAAATCGACGTGTCCCCTTCGCCGGCTACCACCATGGGATGGTTGTGGCTGTCGTGGATAAGTGCGCCCACCCCTAGGCCCGTACCTGCACCCATAGCAACCTTGGGTGCTGAGTTGTCGCGCTGGCCGCCACCAATTTGAACAAGCTCCGAGTCGGAGATGCCGGGCAGCGCTCGGGCAACTGCGGCAAAGTCGTTAATAATATGCACATGATTGACACCCGTTTCCTGGTGAATGGTGTCGCATGTGAAGTGCCAACTGCTATTGGTAAAACTTACTGTCTCCAAGTGGGGCGGGCCGGCAACCGCAAAACAAGCGGCGGTGGGTGTGCCCTCGGCCAATCCCATGCGCTGGATGTCCTGCATGAGATGACGCAGCACATCACTGAAATCCGGGTAGTCGGCTACTTTGTAGGTAGCCACACTTTGTTGGTCGCCCCTGGGGCCGCGATTAATGCCGAAGCGCGCATTAGTACCGCCTATGTCGCCGACCAAATTCCACGTTTCAGCTGCCATATTTACGACCTTTGGTTGAGGAGCCCCTAGGAGAACAGGAACGTTGCGCCTTGCTCGGCACTGTTCACCTGACTGCGTGCACTGGCAAACAGTCCCCGGCCAACGGTGCCTGCAACCGCGGGGGCGCTGGCGAAGGGGCGATTGTTGAATGTTGCCTCATCCAGCTCAACACGCAAAATACCAGCCTCGGCATCGAGGGTAATCACATCGCCGTCTTGTAGCCGCGCTATGGGCCCTTTGCCGATGGCTTCGGGCGTTAAGTGAATGGCTGCGGGGACCTTGCCCGATGCGCCACTCATGCGGCCATCGGTGACCAGAGCGACTTTATGTCCGCGGTCTTGAAGAACGCCCAGCATGGGCGTGAGTTTGTGGAGCTCGGGCATGCCGTTGGCTTGGGGGCCCTGAAAGCGCACAACCACAACACAGTCGCGATTGAGATCGCCACTATCAAATTTGGCCTTTAGATCGTCCTGCGAGTTTATAACGATGGCAGGCGCACTGACTTGCCAGTGCTCGCGGGCCACGGCCGATACCTTAATAACACTGCGGCCCAGATTACCACTGAGTAGTCTTACGCCCCCTTCCGGTGAGAACGGTTGGGCTGGGGTGCTAAGAATGTCGGTATCTAAACTCTCTGCAACGGGTGCCTTCCAGCCAAGGGTGTCGTTTTCGAAAACGGGCTCGCGTACAAAACTTTCAAAGTCACCACCCATGCACGTTTTAGCGTCGGGGTGCATGAGGCCCGCTTCTAACAGCGAGCTGAATAAGTAGGCAGTACCGCCCGCAGCATGAAAATGGTTGATGTCGGCGCTGCCGTTGGGATAGACCCGGGCCGTCAGCGGTGTGACGCGTGAGATGCGGTCAAAGTCGTCCCAGTTCATGATGTATCCCGCCGCACGTGCAATAGCAATGAGGTGGATGCAATGGTTGGTTGAGCCGCCCGAGGCCAGCAGCGCGACTAAGGCATTAACTAGGGCGCGGGCGTCGATCTGGTGGCCTATGGGTGTGTAGTTGTTGCCCGTGGCAATAAGGCGCGTGATTTGCTGCACGGCAAAATTCCGTCAGGGCGATCACGTAGCGGTGTGCCGGATTGACGAATGAGCTGCCTGGGAGTTGCAAGCCCATGGCTTCAATCATCATTTGATTGGAGTTTGCGGTGCCATAAAAGGTACAGGTGCCAGGGCTGTGGTACGAGGCGCTCTCGGCCTCTAGCAATGCCTCGCGATCGACTTTACCCTCGGCAAACAGCTGACGAATACGCACTTTTTCTTTGTTGGGTAAGCCCGATGGCATGGGGCCGGCTGGAATGAAAATGGTGGGTAGGTGGCCAAACTGCAGGGCGCCCATGAGCAGGCCCGGCACAATTTTGTCGCAGATGCCCAGCAGCACCGTGGCGTCGAACATTTGATGCGACAGTGCTACCGCCGTGCCTTGAGCAATGACATCGCGGCTAAACAGACTCAGCTCCATGCCGTCCTGGCCCTGGGTGACACCGTCACACATGGCAGGCACACCGCCGGCTACTTGGGCCGTAGAGCCAATAGCGCGAGCGGCTGCCTTAATTTGCTCGGGATACGTGCCGTAGGGTTGATGCGCCGATAGCATGTCGTTGTAGGCGGTGACGATGCCAATATTGGCAGCATCCATGAGTTTGATGGTGTCTTTATCGCCGGCGTCACAGGCTGCAAAACCATGGGCGAGATTGCCGCAACTCAGGCGTTTACGGTCAACCGGGTTGCCACTCATTTGATCGATCATGGCCCGGTAGTCGCCGCGCGATTGGGCGCTGCGAGCTTCTATTTCACGGGTTACTTCTTCGATCACCTTGTGCATGGTTGGGCCTGTGTAACTAGTTGAAAATAACTGTAGAGTATTGAATTTTGTGTTTGTAATAAAAACACAAAAAAGGCTGAAAACCACCAGAAAAACGAACTTTACGTAATAAAATTACATAATTGTATTTGCGGGCGCGCGGGCAAATAACGCGCTAACCTTGAGGGGTGTGTCGAGTAACACCTTGTACCCAACCCTAAACAGAATCTGAGATAAGAAAACTTGTGCGCCGCGCCATTGGCCGCTGTACGGTTAATGCTTACCCGCGTTATATCCACTCAACCACCCGGATTAGGAGTACCATCACCCTTGCCGCAAAACGTATCAACCAAGAGTGCACAGGGGCCAGATTCTCTGGGTATTGTGGTACTCGCCGCGGGTAAGGGCGAGCGCATGGGTGGGCGGCCAAAATGTTTGCTGGCCCGAGAGGGGGAGCCGTTAATAGCCCGACAACTGCGCATGCTGGCGGTGCTTGAACCCCTGGAGGTGGTGGTGGTATTGGGGCATTACGCAGCTAGCATAACCAAGGCTCTACATGATTCATCACCGGTCTCGCATGTGCGCACTGTTGTGCAGCCCGAGGAGCAGCACAGCCAGCCAAGCTCCATTCGTTTGGGCCTCAGCGCCTTAAGAGCAGAGGTTGATGCCGTGATGGTTTGCCCCGCCGATTTGCCATTGCTTGAAGTCGCCGATTATCAATGCTTGTTGCAGGCCTACCATCAGCGTGCCGATGGGGTGGGCTTTGTGGGTCCGCTGGTCAATGGCGTGCCCGGTAATCTAGTGGTGTTTGATGGGCAGGTGCGCCAACAAATAGCGCGGCGCGAGGGACAGTTTGGTTGTGGTAATTGGCGCAGGCAGGCCGACGACAGTGTTTGGAATTGGCCATCGGATAATACGCATTACATTACCGACGTGGACACCGAGCAGGATTTACAACAGCTTGAGCAGCGTCATGGGGTGCGTTTGCGCTGGCCCCAGATGCCAGGGCACTTTTGACGGGCTTGGCTTTACTGTTATGGATGATCCAAAAGCCCTGAGATCCTCTAGTCCTGTATCACTGTGGCTCTGTATTCCTGTAGCCCAGCAGTCCAGCAGCGCTTTGGTCCATTAGCCCTGTAATCCTGCAATTCTGGTCTCGAAGGCTTCTAGTCATATGGTCTTTTGCTGGGGCTCCCCATGCTAGACTTACGTCCATTACGGCAGTGCCATTGCCTGCCTCGGCGACCCAGCTCGCTGAATGTCCCTATTAATGTGTACAACAATACGGAGTTCTCATGGTTATTAAGCCCCGCGTGCGCGGTTTCCTCTGTACAACGACCCACCCTGAGGGCTGTAAAGCCAACGTACAGGCACAAATAGCCCACGTACGCAGCAAAGGTGCGATAGCCAACGGACCAAAGCGTGTGCTGGTGTTGGGTTCGTCAACGGGTTACTGACTTGCCTCGCGCATTACGGCGGCCTTTGGCTGTGGCGCAAGCACCATAGGCGTGTTTTTTGAGAAAGAAGGTACGGAGAAAAAGCCCGGTACTGCCGGCTGGTACAACTCGGCGGCGTTTCAGCAGCTGGCCGAAGCCGAGGGGCTGTACAGCAAAAACTTTAACGGTGATGCCTTCTCGGACGAGATGAAAGCCAAGGTGATTGACACCATTAAGGCAGAACTGGGCCAGATTGACTTAGTGGTTTATAAGCTTGACGCGCCGCGCCGCACACACCCCAAAACCGGTGAAGTGTTTAACTTGACGCTCAAGCCCATTGGTAAACCCACTACCCAGAAGGGCGTGAATACCGACAAAGAGGCCATTCAGGAATATCACCTAGAGCCGGCTACCCAAGAAGAGATTGATAACACTGTGGCAGTGATGGGTGGCGAAGACTGGCAAATGTGGATAGACGCCCTAGATGACTGCTGGTGTGTTGGCCGATGGCGCCAAAACCAGCGGCTTACACACCATAGGCGAAAAGATTACCTGGGATATTTATTGGCACGGCACCATTGGTGCAGCCAAGCAAGACCTAGATAAGCGCGTGGTCAACATTCGTGAGCGTTTGGCTGCCAAGGGCGGCGATGCTTTCGGGCGTATCGGTATTAAAGCTGTGGTCACTCAAGCCTCGGCGGCTATTCCGGCCATGCCTATTTACCTGGCTTCTATTCTGTTTAAGGTCATGAAAGCTATGGCGTGCATGGCGATGGCTATGGGTAGATCGGCTGTTTGAGATTCACCGATGGTGATGTCGCAGGGGCCCTGATGGTGATGGACGCCACAGCCGCGCGCGACGACTCTGAGTCGATCCGTGCTGCTATTCAGGCTGAGGAGGCACCTGGGGTCGGCTCGATACCGACAACCTCAGGCGCTATCTGATTTTGACGGTTATAAGCAGGAGTTTTTGCGGCTGTTTGGTTTTGAGGTGGATGGTGTGGACTACGACGCCGACGTAGACCAGTAGTGCCAATTAACCATCTGGTGAGTTGATATGCAGCTCTACGGTGAAGCCGTGGCGCTCTCGCCACTCATTCGCAGATTGGTGGCGCCTAACCAACCCCATGACCGGGCCGGGGACTAACCACCTATTTGGTGGGCCATGGGCAAGTGGCAGTGATAGACCCGGGCCCGGCAATCCCGAGCATATCCAGGCCATCGTGGCGGCGGCCGGCGAGACAATTACTCACATTGTCTGCACCCACCCATCCCGATCATTCACCCGGCGCGGCGGTGCTTGCTAACAACTGGGCGTGCCCATGGTGGGTGCGGTTACCGCCGACGATCAGCATCAAGATGTGACATTTCAGCCCGACGTAGCGCTTAGCCACGATGCGCTGATTGCGGGTGACGATTGGCGCTTGCGCGCTATTCACACCCCGGGGCACGTTGATAACCACTACTGCTTTTTGCTAGAAGAGAGGGCATGGTGTTTGCCGGGACCACATTATGAACGGTTCCACCGTGGTGATTGTGCCCCCGGGCGGTGACATGGCCGATTACGTACCTCATTACAACGCCTTCTTGACTACGATGTGACCGCTATAGCGCCTGGCCATGGCGATGTCATTACCGACTGTCGTGCCGAGGTAGAAAAACTGGTGCGCCATCGACTCATGCGCGAGGCCAAAGTAGTGTCGGCGCTGACGCGCTTAGGTAGCGTCAGCCTCGATGACTTGGTGGTTGTGGTGTACGACGACGTACAGCCCGCGCTCCACGAGGTGGGCCAAGCTGTCGCTGTTGGCGCATTTGCTTAAGCTGCAAAAAGACAGCAGGGCGCAGCTGTCTGCAAGTGATGGGGACGAGCATTGGGCTTTAATCGGTTAGCGCTTCACCTTAGGAGGGGCACTCAGAAACCAGCCATGTCTCTGAGTGCCACCGTATGCGGTATTTGCTACTGACACTGCGGGTGGTGGGCGTTAGTCACCGATACAAAGGCGATGGAGTGGGGTGGTAGCGTAACCTGATCAGACACGGTCACCGCCTCAAGCCCCTGTATCACCCCTTGTGCATCAACCTCCGGCTGTTGCCCATTGATCGTTATCTCGGTGGAATCGGGGTTTTCGCTGCTCATCAGCCAGAGCGATGAGTTGGTGGGTACGGCTAGGCTGTGCTGCATCGGTCGCTGTGTTAATGGCCAGCACGGCCACTTGGCCCGATGATGAACCCTGCTGACAATGCGCGTAGAGTCGCAGCGACTCGGTGGTCTGTGCAGGGCTGGCAAGCACTTGCTCTCCCATAAGCTGCTGCCACAACACGGCACCCCAATAGTTGGGTCGCGGCATGTGCGTATCTTGATCTATCAGCGAGTAATCGGATGCCGCAAGGGTGTTATGAAAGACCACCTGCACACCTTGTTGTGCGAGCAATCCTAGCTGATTGAGGTAGCGAAACGTGTCGAGAAAGTGCGCAGCCCAGGGCGAGCCGCCACAGGCCGCTTGCGCAGTCTCGGTAATCCACATGGGATCACCGGGTTCATATTGATCCCGCAGGTCGGCGTAGTAGCGGTAGTCCACCAGCGTTTTGTCCAGCCACTTGGGTGAAAACACCAATGACTTATCGGCCGTTGTCGGGCGCATATTGGCGCATCGCTCAGAGACATCACCATAAAAATGATAAGACACCGCGTCCATGGTATTGGGGCTTGCCTCCATTAGGTCTTTGGTAAACAGCAGGTTGCCCAGCATGGCTACGGGGATTTTTTCTTTATCTAGGCTGCCTTCGCCCACGCCCGGGCCCGCAATAATCGTATTGGGTGTGTGTTCTTGCGCCCACTTTAGAAAAGATTTCTAGATCGCGCGTGTAGTCGGCGGTGGCATAACCTTTTGGCAGTCGCCCCATCGACGCAGCAATGGGTTCGTTAATGTATTCGGCAAAGGCAATGCGCCCGCCATGGCTCTCGGTCAGTTCCAGCAAGCGCTGCGCCTGATGGGTCTGCCAGACTCCCTGCGCGTCGCGCGCCGTCGCTAACTGCAAAGCTTAAGCCGACTTCGGCATTAACTGCCTCGGCAAAGTCTAGTGCGCCGCGCCATTGGTCGCGTGAGAATTTGCCCGTAGCCCTCAGGTGCCTCATCGAGCTGCTCACCTTCTGCTTCTAAATACGTAAAGTTCGCCCAGGTGCCAGAGACGCGCATATATGCGGGGCCCAGATGCTTGGCGAGTTGTCGCAAGCGTGTGTTCGATAAATCTTCGGGCTCGCGGAAGCGATACACCTCTCCTTCAGGGCCACCGTAGGGCGCCCAAAAGCGTCCGCCCGTTACTTCTACCATCTCTACGTTATAGCTTTGATAGCGGGTCTACCGTGCCCAATACTTCTAACTGGCCAAACTCGGGGTCTGGCTGGGGTGAGGCGCTACAACCCAAAAAGCGTGGCCACACAACATGCCGTACTTGCTTTACGAACCATCGAAATTTTCCTTGTTTTTTTGTTAAGACTTTGGTTGTCACAAGAGTGGGTGTTTGCGGCCAACGGTGAATTGTTTTTAGAGCACAAATCCCTAGGTGCCGGCGAGCGCAATTTACCACGGTTGATTGATTCGTGCAGAGCTGCAGACTAGTGGCTTGCTGCAGCGGGCGGAACTTTTATATCTCCGTCGCTATCTCCTATGGGTAAAACGGGTGTAAGGAATTGAGCAGTCAGTTTGAAACACCAGGCGTGAGAGAAACGTGAAAAGTAGCGCGAAGGAAGCAATGCAGAAACAAGCAAGGCAGACGCAAGAGAGACGCAAGACGGACTCGGGAAAAGATGCGAGACCAAGGTTTCGTTTATAAGGGACAAGCCGCCATCAGCAAGCAATAGCCGTGCTGGGTTGGATCGATTGACCAATCGGCTGGCTACTAGGAACTAGCCATGGGCGCACAAACTGTGTTTCTCTCAATTTTATTTAAGCTGAGATTAATTATGAAAGCCGACCTTCAGGAAATAATGGATATGCTCCGCAAGCTGCAGGGATCAATTGATTTTGGCAACGCGCCTATCGCCGAGCGCGAAGCGCTGGCTGATGATGTTGCGCTCATCATGGATGCCTTGTTTGAGGTTATGAAAAAAGCCTCTAGCGATTAGTGGCGAATACCCATTAGCTGTCTGTTTGGGCACGTTGTGGCGTGGGTGGGTGTGCGTATCAGGTCTGGCCACAGACGATTGTTTAGCATCGGCCTGCAGCCGACAAAAAGCTTGCGTTGTATCCTCCTTAAGGTGCAGTCTCTGACGACACTAAAAGGAGACAATCCATGTTCCAATTTCCGCTTACTGGCTTAGTTACGCTGTTCTGTTTGTTGGTGCTTTTCTGGGTGACTGTGATGGTTGGCCGAGCACGAGGCAAGCATGGCGTAAAAGTGCCTGAAATGTCTGGTCCCGAACCTTTTACGTACGCCGTTAGAGTGCACCTCAATACCCTAGAAGGTTTGGTTTTGTTTTTACCGGCACTCTGGCTTTTCGCGGCCACAGTTTCCGATATGTACGCCGCAATTGCCGGTGTCTTTTACCCAATTGGCCGCATTGCCTATGCGTTGGGTTATTACAAAGAACCCAGCAAACGCGAGATAGGTTTTACTATTGGCTTGCTTTCTACACTGGCCTGCCTCATCGGCACGGGTTATGGCTTGATTACCACGCTCATGGCGTAACCATCCCCATCGTGCCATTGGCGTGTTTTGATTTTGCGCAACGGGATGTTAAGTGTGCAAGTGAGATGCGCTAGCCGCCCGCGGTTGTGAGCGGTTGACAGTTGGCGCAGGTGTATATTCGTCGCGTGTTGGCACTAGAACGCTGAATTTTTTGCGGCATAGCCGACAGGGCTGGCTTGCGCGACCAAACACAAAGAAGCGCGCTTTGCCGTAACTGGCTCCCTGTTTTTCTGAGTGCTTTGTATTGGCGGTCAGGGAGCGTAACGCCCTCTAGGGTATAGCTTCGTTGACTAATCGCTAGCGTCGTGCGGGCGAGTTTACCCAACTGCCCCCGGCTTAGATTGCGCGCCTTTTGTTCGGGGTGAATGCCAGCAATGAATAGAATTTCGCTGCGCAGATAATTGCCCAGGCCCGCCAAGAAAGCCTGATCAAGATAAACGCTGCTGAGAGCCCTTCCGGAGAACGCCTTGCTTTGGAGGCGTTCCGCTACCTCGCGCCACGTTAAATCCGGATTGAGAATGTCGGGCCCAATTCGCTGAAGAAACGGGTGTTCCTCAATTTGCGCAGTTTTCCAGACGCTTATGTCGGAGGCGCTATAGAGTAGGGCGCTGTGCTTATTGGTATGTATGGCTAACGAAGTTGACGATTGGTGTTGGGCAGTTTGTCACGCTTAACGACTTTCCAAATACCGTAAAGTTGATTGTGTGAATAAATGGTAAGCCCCGAGTCGAAGTGTGTGAGCAATGCTTTGCCGCGGGTTTCTAACGACAAGACGGTGGTACCCTTTAACGACTTGGCAAACTTCTTGAGTGGCTGCAGCCCAAACTCGACTTTTTCGACTGTCTTGTCCTTTAATACCGCTTCAATTTTATCGGCGGCGCGACGGATCTCGGGACCTTCGGGCATGGCGTAGTACCTAGTTTTGGTTAGCAGGAGTCGTGTTCTGCGTGCATTACTGAGACGAGCGCCTCTCTCTGGAGTGGAGTGGTAGTTACCTTTCATACCGGATATACGCAGCTCAAGGTGATTGGGTTAAACAGTTTCACCCGCTGTGTTGTGTAAACGCTAAACGTGGTTGATTAAAACGACCCTATCAAGGGTAAGGTTGATCGCTACTGCTGTGCTTTACCTAGATATCACAGACGCCTACTTTGACCCCGGTAGAGAGTTTTATCTACGCATTGGAGATGAGCGGCGTGGTTGAGCCGAAAAACAATCGACATTGTCAGGCAGCTACTTCAGGATGGTCGTTATGCGGTTGTTAACATCTTTCCAAACAGGCACATGGCAAACTGGGGCGTGGTGCACTACCGCGCTGGCTGGCGTTTTAGCGCCGGTGCTGTCTATCGTGGTTTTGTTGGCTGTCTTCTCGCCCGAGGCGTTAGCCAGCGGCCCAGTCTTTACCCTTGCGCTAATGGGCGTAGCCATTATTGCCGCTGCAACCGCCGGCAGTTTTTGGGTGGGCGGCGCCTTGGCGTTGTTAAACGCAGCGTGCCTGTTTGCGCTGGCGCTGCTATTGGGTATGCCCGCGGTGGCGCATCCTTTGTCGGCCATATTGGCTATGGTTATTGCTAGCGGCAGCTTTGCTGCCCGAGGCGCACTGTTTGCTACCACCATGTCTCACAGAGGTTGGTTGATGGCGTTGTTTGTTGTCGCCGGCGAGGCGTCAGTTTTGCTACTGGCTTGGCTATTCCCCGGCGCGCTGCCAAGCTGGATTTTAGCGCTGCTACCGGCACAGTGGGCCAGTGTGGCCATTCAGGCGGCGTTTACGGGAGCGGGCACACTTGCGGCCCAGGCGGTTTTAATAGCATTGGCGGGTACAACCCTTACAACGTTATTGGCGGCCAGACTTTATCCGCGCCCCTGGCCTTATCCGCTCATGTTTGTAACGTGGTTGGGTTTATCGGCGCTGGTCTACATGGCCTAGAGCGGTCGCCGACTGCGCTTGCCAGGTCGACTTGAGCCGCTCTGCACGCCGCGCCAGTTTGACTGCCAGGTTCTCGCCAACGTCGGGCAACGACCAGGGGCACACGGCAATGCAAATGGCGCAGCCCGAGGTTTCTGCAAAGAAGGGTATGCATTTATCAAAATCGACGTACCATTTCTCTACCCCTCTCACCATCTGCTTAACCGGGGCAATGGCCTCGGGTGGGCAGGCGTTCTCGCACACTCGGCAGCGGCTGCAGGAAGTCATCAATACCAAATTCTCGGGGTGGTGTGGATTTAAGCGGCGCGTTGGTCAGCACAGCACCTAGCCGAAAGGCAGAGCCAAACTCGGGATTAATAATTGAGCCATGTTTACCTAACTCGCCAAATCCGCACTCGAGGGCGGGAGGAATCATGGTGATTTTTCCCGTCATGGGGCCGGTAATGGCCTCGGCTTCATAGCCGGCCTTGCGAAGCCATGCTGCCACTTTTTTGGATGCCACCGCAGCGCGCAAGTATTGGCGCGTCACGTCTTTGCCACCTTGCAAGTCGGGTACGTGTTTTAGCTCTTCGTAGTCGTGCTGTACGCCAAGCATTACAACGGTAGGAAGATTGGTAGTCTCGTGATCAAAAACCCACTCTGGCTTTAGCTGAGTGACGCCAGTCATTTCACAGTCGCCGTTGGTAACAAATGCATGGAGTTGTTCTGCAAGAACCGCAGGGCTGGTTGTGGCTACCTCACTGGCTACTGGGGGCAGTGGGGCGGCCACCGCCTCATGGCGCTGATGCCGCAGTTGAGTCATCTCTTCGTCGGGTTTTCCTGCTGGTAAAACCACATTTGGGCCTCGCCAAAATCGGCATCGGCCATGTCTGGGGTCCACCACACCATGGATGGGGGCCTGACAGTGGTCTCGCCAAGACCATTGACCTTGTTGCCGTTGTAACTGCCTAGCAACGCTTTGAAATCGGCATTGGCGGCATAGGGCCGGTAGGGATTTGCTTTGGCCATGGTGTGCTCTCGGGTTGCCCGTGAGCCTTTACGGTAGCTTTTTTGTGGCGCTTTAGAAGCCAGCGTAGCTACGGTATGTCTTTATCTGGCGGCGCATGAAAAATTAAACGCCGTGGGCCAAGTGCACTGCACGGGTTTTGAAAGGTAAAAATGAACAATTAGTGCGCCGACCCATTCGATTGTTTTCTGTATGACTGGACGTAAGGTAAAGCAAACGCACCCGACCTCGCGAGACTCGGAAACTTGCAATGAACAGCGGCCTTGGTTTTAGGGGCTGCGTATTGGCGTTGAAAACTTCAGGGGAAAAACGCGTTGTCCGCTGGCGGCATTCCGGGGGCTACGCCCACCTGAGTGGGATCTACTGTGGGGTCTACACCTTCGCGCGGGTCCCACAGCACATCATCCCCCAGCCACCGTGGTGACAGCGCTATGCGGTCTTGTGTCGACGAACTGTTACCGCGTGCACCGTGCAGAATCCACGCAGAAAAAATTAGCGCATCGCCAGGTTCCAAATTAAAACTAACAATGTCGTAATCGTTGCGGTTGGCGTCGACGTCGGGGACGGTAACGCCCCGCTGCTCGGTTGCCCATTGGCCCGATTTGTTTGCATCGCCACCAAATACCTCGGGTAGATAATAAACGTCGTCGAGATGCGAACCCCGTACAAACTCCATGCCGCTGCCCGCAACTGTTACCGGCGTAAGCGCCAACCAAATTGACGCAATTTGTTTTCCCCTAAAAGGCCAATAGGGGGCGTCTTGATGCCAGGGAGTAATGGTGGGCGTATTGATCTTTTTAATAAGCAGGTGATCAAAATAAAACCGAGCGCTGGTGCTCTCCATGGCTTGTGCGGCAATGCGAGCACAACCCGACTCATGAACAAAGCGATGGATAATGTCGTTGTGCCGCCATAGGTAGCGATCGGTAAACAACCTGTCTTCAGTTGCACCGGCGTTGACATCGTTTACCCAGGGGCTTGGCTGGGTAAGTTGCTTATCGGCAACCGATAGCAGCGCTTCAACCCATGTGGCATCGACACAACCTGCAATCTTGGCGACGCCATTGTCCCGAAAGTCTGCGATTTCTTTTGCATCAAGCGTTCGTTGAAACACGTTCAGCACTCCTACGGTTTGAGCCCTTTACCAAAGTGTGCCCGCAAAAACCACTTGGGTCGAGAGTAGGAGGAGACGTGGTTTTTTTAAAAATTTAAGGCTCGTTAGTACTGCTGTGCACGGATTGTGCGCGTGTTCGCAGTTGGTTGTGGGTGTCCAGATTGGCTAACGCAGACAGACGATCTTGCTGTTTTTCGTGAGAGGTTTTTTGCTCAACCGATGGTTTGGTTGTGGTTTGTTCTGCCTGTGGTCTGAACTGCAGCAATACAAAAATAAGTGCGCCGTAAACAATAATGATTTTTCCCGTGAGGGCATAAATCACGCTGCCCGGATAAGCCGCTTCAAGGTAGGCGGCTACGTCCTGATACAAGACAGAACTTACCCAAGCAAAGAGCAATACCGCCACAATGCGAAACAGTTTTACTCGGTGCTTGCTTGCCAAGTGCAGCAAAGCTGTGAACCTAACGATACGAAACAGTGACACGTCAGCTACCTACCTGAACCATCAATTTCAAATGCCAATGTTGATGCCAAGCAACAGCGCCGCCACACCAAACCCTTTCCAGCCAATGCTCGACCAGATGTCGCGCTCTTTTTCTGCCACCAGGTACTCAAGCTCTTCTTCGGTGTAGCTCTCTTCTGTTCGGCCCGCGTGAATCATGTCTTTGCGTACACCGGCTATGGCACGGTTGCGCAGTCGCTGCCTGACTACTTTAGGTAGGCGGCTTTTGCTTTGCTTGCCCAATTCCATTGGTCTTCCCCGTGTCTAGATTCCATCCTGGTGTCAGTATAGGCCTGAGAACCGCAATAGCGAAGGCGTGAGATGCCGTCTTTGGCGACGTCTCTGACGGGTGGTTCACTTACCGCCGCTTGCTGATGAGCCTTTCGCTTTGCAGATTATCCCTTCCCATAAAGAAGGTTGTTCTACCGTGGAGTCAACGGTTAAGGAGAATTCCTATGGGTACAGTCGAGTTGGTGTTGGCGGTTGTTACGGTGGCTGCGCTGTGGGTGTTTATCCGCGCTTTACGAAAAGGTGTGAACTACTGGTTTGAGTCATCGCCGCACCAAGATGATGATGACTAAACTTAACCTTGGGCGTTTCAACGTTCGTTAGCTTTGGGTACAGGCCAATGGGCCTGAATTTCCACGGCGAGGGCTTCAACTCGTAATTGAAACGGCCCATCAATGCCATCAGCGATAATAATGCCCAGTGACCAAACCGAACTTAGGTCTAATGCTGGCACTGGCACGGCTCTACCAAATACAGATGGCTTAAGCGCGTTAAGGTCAATGCGCGCGTCCTCCCACTGACCGTGGGTAAGTTGAGGAAAGTCCGCTTGGTAACTCACCGTTCGCCCTCTGTATTGCTGGCTCCCTTGCAAGATTAATCGGTAGCTGCGGTCGTCACTTTTTACTCGGAGTACGAGCGCTTGGGCGTTGGTAAGTTGGCCAGGATCAATGGGGCGGCGAATAGAGGCAAAGCCGCCGCCATTGGTGTTTATGGCACCCTCAAATACCAGTTGCCCGTTAGCAATGCGCACTTCGCCCTGTGAGCGGCCACCCATGACATTGTCGTTAACCGCGCGCCAGCCACGGTTGCTTTCAAAGTTATCTAGCATGGATGTGTTCTCACTTGCCGCGTGGGGCGATGTAAGCCCAAAAAAGAAAGGAGCTAGTAGTGCTAGCAGTGTAAATCTTGCTAGCCACGTTAATGTTGGCAAAGGCATGTGTCAGTGCTCGGCATCACAGGATTCGGTTTTTGTATTCATTAATGTTGATGCGAACGCACGCTTGTCTGCTCCTAACCTTTTGCACTATTCGTGGTTTCAGCAATGCGAACAAGCGGATAGGCAAGTTCTTCCAGCCAATGGGCATTGTGCCCGGGCACACCGTAATGAGCAGGGCGCCCGCTAGGGATGTGCAATGTGCCAAAGACCCAGTCCCACAAGGACAGGATAGTGCAGAAGTTACGATAGCTTTTGCCGTCGCGGCCGTAACCGTGGTGGGTATGATGAATGCCGGGCGATACAAAAATGTGTTCAAGTGCCCTGAAGGCAGGGCCCCATGTGCTACTTGCACGGAGTTTATCGTCCCACCGAAAGTCGGCGTGGGTAATGGTATTCCAGATGGAGAGCATACCTATGTAGGCAAACACCGCCTCAGTCATACCCAAATACAGGGCCAGTCCGTTAGCCCAACCGGCAGGAATAATAAAATACCATGCAAGATTCAGGCGGAACGTGGTGAGCACATTCATATAGGGCGCCGAGTGATGGGTGCGATGAATCTTCCACAATATAGGGTGGCGTCGCGGGTGATGGGCCCATCGATGTACCCAATAAAACACAAACTCACCCACCAGCATTACCAGTGGCAATGCAGCCCAAAAAGGGAGAGTGGCAAGGTCACCTTTGAAAACGCTCACCTAGCAGTAACACCCAAACACCGCTGGTCACGAGTGCAGCCATTGGGCCCAATAACACTCGACCTATTAAAAAGCTGGCTCCAGTTAGCAAAAAATCCTGTGGGCGATGAACACCTTTGTGACGGCCAAAAGCCAGCTCCAGGACTAGAACGACAAGGGTAAGGCCCATGACAAATAGGCCAAGCATTTGAGATTTTTCCATTAGGTCCGCTCCAACAACGTCTCAAGCATACGGAAGTGTCGCGGCAAGTAAACACGCGCACCCCAGCTTTCTTGTATTTACAAAGTTAGGCGGTACAAAAAAGCCGGCAATTGCCGGCTTGTTGACTGTTACAAGCCCAAGTGGGTTGCAACCATTATGCTGCTCTTACAGCGCTCGATAGGCCTGCCAGAATTGATCAGACCGAGTCGTCTGGCCCGGTGTGAACTCGTACATGCAGGAGTCTGGGGTGTAATCCATAAAGTTGAAAATAGGGTCGGGACTGGCGTCGGCGGTGCAGCTATCACGGGGGCGCATTGGTAGGCGGGTTCCGCCTCGGGTGCGGTATCGGCCACAAAATCACTGCTTCCACCGCTGTAGTCGCCGCAGCCACCCTGGAAGGTATGGTACAGACCCAACCAATGGCCAATTTCATGGGTGAGGGTATCGCCTTGGTTGTAGGGTGATGCAGTGCCTCCCGGCATGGACTCGTCCAGTATTACCACGCCGTCAAGGCTTGGTTGGGCGTCATAGCTTGTGGGGAAGGTGGCGTAACCCAAAATGCCATTACTTGGATTGCAGGAATAAATATTCAGGGTGCTTGCACCGCCTTGCCGAAGCGATGACTTCATGGAGCGCTCCGAGCGACCATAGCAGCCCGTGTACCATTTGCGATCAGCGTTACGGGTGGTAGCTAACAAATCGAACTCATAGGGCATACCGCCGCTGTCTACACCGCTAAAGGCCTGATTTATCACGTCCATTTGTGCGGCAATGGTGGCATCTGACACGGCGCCATTACCCCGCCCGTCGGTAATTACGTGAAAAACAACGCCAATGCAGGTTTTGCCCTCGGCGCAAGAAGGCTGGGGTAACTCACCGCCGCCGCCACCGTCTCCACCGCCGCCATTACCACCGCCACCCCCACCGGGTTTGTCGGGTTTGCCTTTGGCGTTTAATGCCGCCAGTTTTTGCGCAGCTCTTTTCAAGTTTTTGCTTCGGCTTGGGTCGGGTGCTTGGTGGCACAGCGCAAAAACGACGCGTTGTCATTGGCGTTGTCAAAGGCGTTTTGGCTTTGTGAGAGTGCGGTGGCTGAATACAGACCTACTTGGCCACTTGTTCCTGGAGATTCGTAACATCGGTCTCATTGCCAGCGCTTAGTTGATTCGATTCGAAATCAAACTCGTCTTGCTTTGGAGGATTCGCGGCGACGATTGCGGCATATTCGGCTGCTCTTGCCTGGACCAAATCGGCGGACTGCCTATAGCGGGCATCGCCAGACACCTTGCCCGCCCGGCGAAGACGGGCAACGTGGGCCTGTGACTGCTTGAGATACTCCCAATCACCCGTCGATTTAAACTTTTCCAGCAGCTCTCGAGCAAGCGTCTCTCTGCGTAGTATGACCTCAAGCGTTCTCTCTTCGGCTCGATAGTTGATGAATTTTTCGTTCAATTTGGCGGCTTGTGCCCCTTTTAACCTCTCCCACCAATTCGCTCACTTGTGCGCCTGCAGCACCTTGTTACGATGATTGGGGCGCCAATACTCACCAAGCCCGCTGCGGTACCGGTTCCCAATGCGCCTCCAAGACCAATGCCAGCGCTGCCGGCAACACCAATATCGCTCATAACATTGAAGACAACTCCGCTCCCTTCTTTCCAGTAGCAGACGTGTCGAGCAGATGAGGAGGGATCCTCGCTGCATTTATAGAGCTTGTAAGCGTCGGCCCCTGTCCCGATAGCGCCAAGCCACCCGGGCTTAAACACATCCTTAGCCGCGCCTTTAGCCGCATCGGCTAAACTGGCTCCCTGAGTTCGGGTTGCCTGATCAAAACCGGCATCTTTTACAAAACTTCCCACCGCACCACCGGCATTTTTAAGCGTGTCATTCACTTTTCGCAGAGCTTTGTCTGTTGCGCTTGGAGGTGTATTCGCGTCGACCTTTAGGCGCTCATTGACTTTGGTGGTGGTATCGACTCGGACTTGTCCATCTATCAGAGCGCTGTCGATGCCGCGCATTTGCTTGCGCATTTTTCGAGCTCGGCCTCGGGTGCCCCGTTTTCTTTGGCGCTATTAAACGTCTCTTCTAATATTCGCCGTTCTTGTTGCAGGTTGCGTTTGTCTTGCTCCCAATCGAGTTTTGCATTTTCTACCGCGTGATCTGTAACTCCGCGCGCTATCTCCTGAAAGTCAGCGATGTTTTTTTCATTCAAACCCACTCCGGCGAAGCTCTTGCCATCCTCTTTTATGTCCGTGAGCATCCTTTTGAATTCATCGGGCGTAAAGCCTGTGTCCTTCGTAAGATTCTCAAGCTGTTTATCCGTTACCTCGCCAACATCAATCGCTTTTAAAGCCGATTTTGCAGCATTGGACAATTTATCCTGGTTCTCAAATCCCAAGAGTTTTTCAGGCGCGTCATGAAGGTATTTCATCCCCTTGGAATTAACGTCATTCACTGTGACCAGCTTTCCGCCGGGACATTTGTCTCGAACTTTTTTGCAACTAATGCTGACAAAGGTTTCGTAGTTATTCCCCATCTCCATCACTGATGATCGATGCTTGTAACTACCGGATGGATGATTGTCGGGCCCGACATTCATCGTGAACTTTCCATTCATGAAATCCGAGCTGTAGCGGTTTGAATTCTCGGATCAAAGCCATACTGCTTCATGATGTTAGTCAGCTTCCCAGCTGCCTTGGCCGAACCGGTGCCAACATCCAGATCGGCGCCCTTGAACCGGCAGTTGTACACTTTGGACTCCCTTCCATCCGGATGCCTCTGGGTAATGTAGTGCCCTTGTCGTCCTTGCGTAAAGCTCCGACCCCCTGTTGGTCGCACTTTTTCAGCTTCGGGTAAGCCTTCATTCACCTCATTGATGATTCGTTCTTGAAACGGGTGAATGTGTTTCTCCCAAATCTGCACCCGGTTCTGTTTAAGTTCGCTATCCATTGCGCTGATCTTCTGTTGCTTTTCTGAGCGGAAAAGTTCGGATCGTCGAGGATGGCTTGCCTTTTCATCACATATTCTTGCTCAAGGGCCTGGATTAACCCGTCCCCTTGCCGAGCACTGGTTGCCAAATCTTGCGTTGTCAGTCCATCAGGGTCCGCAGTAAGCGTCAGGGGTACGAGCCACCCGACGAGGACGATGGCTCGGCAAGCTTGCAGGTAACGCTCGCGATTTTCTGAGGACGGATCATGACTTCGCCTCTTTCATTTCTCGCGTTTGCACAAGTAGCGCTTCAGCATTTTCCCGCAACGCGGGCGTTAAATATTTACTGAGGCCGCCTTTATCACGCAGAAGCATATTTAAAGCGGATTCCGCTTCGTAATGTTTACTCAATGCGTTCAGGAGAATCGCGCGATACCACAAAATGTAGGGACTGAAGAACATTTCATCCCATTTCAAAAGGCGTCGAAATTGCAGGTCATAAAAAAACGCTGCGCCCCGCTCAGTCAGCGGCGCTATTAAAGGGGCCTCAGTCATGTTCTTGATGACACCGGGGAGGAGGGTGGGGTCATTGAGGACGGCGGTTTCAAAAGAAACAGGGCCTGCGGGTAAGCGCCTCGCTCATAAAGGCGGTCGGCTAACAGTACCATGACCGTCGGATCTTCCGGGTCAAGGTTTAAGGCCTGCACGAATGCATCCTCGGCGTACTCAGCCGAGCGCAGAATGTGTAGCGCCGAGTTCTGGGTGTGAATTAGCCCCAGGTTGGTCCAGTACTCGGGCTGCTGATCATCGAGACGGATTGCAGAACCAGCGGCATTAAGCGCCCATTTCAGCTTCTCAGGGTCGCCTTCCTGCTCAAACTCGCCGAGCAGTTTCATCGCCTCCTGGTGATACAAAAAGGCTAGCTGCTCGCGTCCTCCGGGCAACGATTTGCTCAGCTCCTGGGAATCTTTTAAGAACTGCTGTTGCGCTCGTACGCCTGCGTCTTGCAGCTCTTGCTGGCGTCGAACAATTGCAGAATCAGATTGCCAAGAGTCGGTCCTGAACTTTGAAACAAACTCGTCATAGCTCAAAGGGGTTTGGTCCGCACGAGTGAACATCGCGATTGATGAAAGTATCAGGATGCTAAAAATTGATCTCATCCTTAAATCCTCCACACGTTAGTATCCAAAATAGCAATCTGATCGAATTGGGTCGAGCAGACAGGCCTCTTGATGCCGGATCTTGCCCTCCCACGGGTAACTAAACGCCACGTTCAGCTGCCACATATTTCGAGCCCGCTCGTATCCGTATTTTTCTCGCAGATCTGTGTAGGGGCCCGCATCACATCGCACTTCCACCTCCACCACGCTTCGATCGGTGTGTGAAAAGTCTCCTAGCTCTGTACTCAATTTATTGCGGGTGACGTAAAAGGGGGAGACACGAAAAACCTCTTTACGCGCTTTATCGGAGAGGATCTTGAGCATCCCCCCGGTGTTATCTTGGTGTCCCACACATCTACTGAACCTTGGTAGTGATTGTTGAAGATCTCTTCTGCAGTCGCTTCCATTGTGACTCGGCAATCCTGGAGCGAATCAAATTCGGCCCTTCCCGTTACGCCTAGAACGGTCTCAGTCAGTGGGCTTAGACGAACTGTATAAGCCTGAAACGGTGCGCGTCTCTGGGGCGGAGTGACAGATGCCCAGATTGCACTTGCCACATCAGCCTCCCCCCGCCCAATCCACGGGGATGAAGTTGCGAACCGAGTTAGCGACGGGGGCAACGAGCTTTATTCCAAACGGGCTGAGCGATGCGTGAGATTTTCCTGCTTCGGTCTTTTTAAACCAATCTAAGTTCCGGTCAGATATAAGCTCGAGAAACTCCGCGCGCTGGAGCTGGAGCGTAGGAAGATGGAGAAACGTGATTTTGCCAATGTCGTCGTAACACTGCGCCTTAACCCGAGTACCTATCATTTCCTCAGTAAAATTAACCCGGAGCGGCTGGCGTAAGTCCACCAAGGGATCGGCTGGGCCGTTGATTTGCCCTACCCGCCACGCTGAAGTCCAATTTCCGCAGTTGCCGCCCTCGCAGGATCCCAGCTCTCTAAGGTCCGCACCTTCAGACCTCTCGATCACGTAGCCCCACAGCCTGTTCATGCAATCTTCTTCGGAAGCGAATTGCCGGAGCCCAGCCGCTACTTGGAATACCTTCGCGCTCTTTGTCGTTGCCAACACGGAATATCCGTTGAGCGAAGCATGATCATTATCATGCTCACCATTTGCGAATGGCTCAGCAACGTCAACGTCCCGGTAATCCATGACGCCGCCTAGGAATTTGCCGAAACGCCAGTAGAAACCCAGTTCATACGGATAGTCATAGCCAAATACAACGCCGAATGGGCGTTCATGAGCGGGTTTGGTCTGCAGCCATTTTTGTCTTGCTTGCTGAAATCGCTGTGCTTCGTCTATAGCCGCTGAGCTGTCTGCCCACTTTTTGTTTTTGGCTATCCATTGGTTTTTTCTCGATACTCTTCGCTTTTCTCATCAGCAAGTTCGCTAGCGATGCGGTACCAGTTTCGCGCTGCGGCTGGGTTTTTGGGCAGCCCAATGCCGTCAAAAAAAGCCTGGCCAAGTTTGCCAGCTGCCCACGGGTTTCCCAGTCGGGCGGAGTCGAGCAACAGTCGAAAGCCTTTAACCGGCTGCGCAGGCACACCTTGTTCTTCTCTGTCGCCTGAAAGAAACCACCATCCCAGGTTGCTCTTTGCCCAGGCTTCTGAGTACTCACTTAGGTTTTCTTGCCGCAGTGCGGCCTCCAGTTCCACCACCGCTTGGCTGTAGTTCTTCGCTTTCATTGCTGCCGACGCGCGTGAGATGGCATCGTCAGCATCCGCGCCTGGACTTACCAGCGTCAAGCTGAGACTTAAGCAAAGAATTCCAAGCTGAAACCCTGCTTTGAGACGTTTTATGAGTTTCGTTTTCATTTTACTGCTCCTCGGACGGAACGCCGCAGCTAGCTGTTTGGAGGTCGTTTTTATTGTTAGTGGTGTTTTGGATAATTGCGAAACCACCACCGGCTACAGCAGAGGTGTTAATAAGCGTGTTAAAAATGCGCGGAGGTTCGGTAACGCACACTTCAAAAGGAAGTTTCAAGTAAGGCCTTGAGGCGTTCGAACAGGTACTGATTGGTTGGCCAATCAAGTGCTGCTGCGAAAAGCTCGCAGCTCGGCCGGCGAGGCGTACTAGTTCAGACTGGCACCCAAAACAAAGCAACGTTGATAACCACTAGCGACGCATAGGTCAGAAACAGGGTTTTCAATTGCGATCCGGGCTGCCACTGTGTAACCAGTGAGGCGAGAACAGCGGCAACGATCGTGCTTGGGGCTAACGCAAGAAACATGGCAAAGGGACCAAAGGGGATGCCAGCGCATAACATCGTGACCAACCAGAGAGCCCCAAAACGCTTCAACCAGCTTGCAATAGCTGATGTGTCGTAGGTTTTAGTGTTCATTTGATAGCCTCACCCAGCACTTACGATGAGACTGAGAAACAATCCTACAGCCGTGGCTAAAATCAAATAAACGATAACGAGTTGACGTAGGTGTTGGCGGGGATCCCACATGTGCAAAAGTGATGCAAGAATGATGGCCGCGAGTGTGTAGGATGCACTTCCATACACCATACCCATGACACTCGAGGGAATGCCTGTAGCCAATGCCAAGAGAAGCCACAAGGCGGCGAATCGGAGTAACCATGGTTTGATAGTGTTTACAGGCATTGCGCAGCAACCCCGCTTTTGTGGCCAGTCAGCTCACGACCGCCGTTTCTTGCGGGAGCTGATGGTTTGTTTTTTTTGCTCTAACACATCGGAGAGCGACATTCACTAAACCATATACCGCAATACCCGGGTAATGCAAGGCAACACAGGGAAGTCCTAGAAGCCAAGTACTGCTAGTGCAAGTGGGAAGAGCAGAATGACGCCCAGTAATATGCCGCCCAGTAGAAATCTCCTTGATTTGCACGACTCGCGCCATAAGCTATGCCAAGTATCGCGCCCGCCGCTGCGCACACGATTAAGAGTAGGAAATAGCCAACGATGATGATCTGCCCATTCATCCAACCTATCTCTCCGTGTTGTGGTCCTGTGTAGGGTACATGACAACTCGCGTCTTATGAATGCAACAACGACTCAGGCTGTCGTCCTACTCGCGGGGCGGTTGGAGGTGGTTTGCAGCTTTCTGGTGTCGATTGGGCCAAGGGTTGACGTTATGTTGAATCAGATTGTCAAAGCGATCGATACTAGTCACACCTATCACTCTCAAGGCTTACCTGTCGGGAATATCGTGTGTCGTTAACCGAACTGCTCAGTATCGCCGTCTCCTGCCTATTCTTTATGGCAGTGGTTGCTTGGTTTTCCTATCGCCGCGCGCGTCATAGTACCCAAGATACCGAGGGCTACTTTTTAGCGGGTCGTGGTTTGAGCGCCGTGTTTATTGCTGGGTCGCTGCTGCTGACCAATTTAAGCGCCGAGCAATTAATAGGTCTTAATGGCTCGGCCTATGGTTTCAACATGAGCGCCATGGGTTGGGAGGTAACAGCGGCGGTGGCCACGGTAGCCATGGCGTTTTTCTTTTGCCACGTTATCTGCGCGGCGGCTTTACCACGCTGCCTCAGTTTTTGGCAGATCGCTACGACAACGATGTGCGCCGCTTAAGTGTGGTACTGTTTTTGCTTGGGTATGGCTTGGTCACCATTCCCAGTGTGCTGTACGCGGGGTCGGTGGCGGTATTAAAACTTTTCGATGTGCCAGGACTTACGGGGCTCAGTTATTCCAACGCGCTGTTTCTTACGGTTGTGGTGATTGGTGCGACCGGTGCGCTGTACGCCATTTTAGGTGGCATGAAGGCCGTTGCGGTGTCGGATACGCTCAACGGCGTTGGCTTGTTAATTATTGGCGTGGCGGTGCCGCTATTGGGGTTGCAGCTACTTGGGGCCGGTGATGTAGGGGCGGGGTTAGATACACTCACTAGCCAGCACACCGACAAACTCAATGCCATTGGCGCAACAAACGACCCTACGCCCTTTGGAACGCTCTTCACCGGCATGGTGTTTGCCAATTTGTTTTACTGGTGTTCTAACCAATACGTCATTCAACGCACGCTCTCGGCGCGCAGTTTTGCCGACGGCCAAAAAGGCGTGCTGTTCTCCGGGTTCTTCAAGGTTCTGGTGCCGATGTTCATGATGATTCCGGGAGTCATTGCCTTTCATCTCTACGGCCCCGAGTTGGCGTCAATCGATTTGGCTTATCCCCAGCTGGTACGCGACACCTTGCCGGTATGGGCCATGGGTTTCTTTTTGGCGGTGCTGTTGGGGGCCGTCTTCAGCTCGTTTAACTCGCTTATTAACAGCGCCGCTACCATGTTCACTCTCGATGTGTTGGCACCGTGGCTTGCCGGTCGTGCGGCTTGTGAGGACGAAGCGCCCAAGCAAGCGCAAACGTCGGACAAGCGTCGTGCTGGGTTAACGGTCTCTGGGGTGAGCGACCAAACACTGGTGCGCAGTGCCAAGTGGGGGAGTGTGGTCATTGCTGCATTCTCGCTGGGTGTTGCACCACTGCTGCAGTTTGCCCCTGAGGGGGCTCTGGCAGATTATTCGTATTTTTACCGGGTTTTATAATATTCCCATTATTGCCGTGGTACTGGTGGGCATGCTGACCACCCGAGTACCGGCAAGCGCGGTAAAAATAGTTATTGGATTTCATCTGCTGGCCTATTGCGCGGTTCAGTTCGTATTTAAAGAACAGGTGGACATTCACTTTTTACACCTGTACGCGATTTTGTTTGTGATTGATGGGAGTTTTATGTTGCTTGTGGGTTGGTGGAAGCGTGCGCATAAACCCGTGGTCCAGCGTGAACCACCCATTGATATGACCCCTTGGCCCCATGCCAGGCCTGTGCCGCCACACTGCTGTCCTGCGTTGTTGCGCTGTACTGTTTGTTTTCGCCGCTCGGACTCGTAGGTGGACCCGGCACCCTCTTTTGGGGCGTTGTGGTTGCGCTAGTTGCCGCAAACGCGTTTGTTTGGCGGAACTCGGTACTTGCCCATGGTTGATGTGTCGACTGCATCGATAGCGCAGCAGCGCGATGCGCTAGTGGCAGACCTGCAGGCGCGCGTGTCTCCCGCTGGAAACAAGCCCCGTTATGGTGTGATTGGCACAGGCATGATGGGTCGGGAGCATATTCGTGCCATTTTGCAGTTGGATCAGGCAGTGATTACCGGCTTGTATGACACCCATCCCGAGAGCCTTGCGCTTGCTGAAGCGGAATTTACCCACCGTGGGTTAAGCCCACCGCCGCGGTTTGCCAGCATTGAGGCACTGGCCCACAGCGATCAGACCGATGCGCTCTTTGTTTGTACCCCCAACTTTACCCATCGGGCCGTGTTCGACGAGGTGGCGCCATCGGGGAAAGCAGTTTTTAGAAAAGCCCATGGCCACCACCCTCCATGACGCCCTGCACTTAGCCCAGCAAAGCCCTCACTACCCGGCGCCCATTCAGGTAGGTATGCAATACCGCTTTAAATCCCAGTACCAACTGGCGCTAGCCGCTATTGCCGCAGGAGAGCTAGTGCCATCCACACCGTGAGCCTGTGCGAGTATCGACCACCGTTTTTGGCCAAGGTAGATGAGTGGAACAAGTTTGCCGAGTACTCGGGTGGCACCCTGGTAGAAAAGTGCTGCCATTACTTTGATTTGCTCAATCGCATTGCCGGGTCTTTGCCCGCGCGAGTGTTTGCCTCGGGGGGCAGGGCGGTTAACTTTTTGGATTTTGAGCGCCAGGGCCGAAGGTCGGATATTGATGATCACTCCATGGTAATTGTGGAGTATGAAAACGGTATTCGTGGGCAGTTTACGCTGAATATGTTTAGCCAAGAGTTATACGAAGAGTTAATCGTGGGTGGTGAGCGTGGGTTACTGCGCACCAGTGAGCACGCCAGTTTAATCCCGCACGGTCGTCGCGGGCGCACATAACGGTGGAGGTAGATGGCCACCACGCCTACGACGGTGTGGACTGCACTTACCCGAAGGAGATTGAACTGGGGGGCATTACGGCTCGACGTTATTTGAGCACGATCGGTTTTACCGTCGTTTACAGGGCTGGCGCAACGATGGCGCCACCTGCAACGAGGGGCTATGGGCTATTATTGTGGCGGCTCTGGCGCAGGAGTCTATTCAGGCGGGCCTGCCCATAGACGTGCGTGCAGCCCTTGCCGAGAAAGGTATTGATGCCTACGGTGCTGCGCTTCTACCCGTTGTTACACCGTAGCTACCCATAAACCGCACAGAGCCGAACGCCAGCAGTGGACACCTTAGGAGACGCGTTTTGATTGAGAGCCTGCAAATTGGTACGAGCACCCTGCCCACGGTTGGCTTGGGCCTTTGGAAAGTTGCCAATACCGATGCCAAGGACGTGGTGCGTGGTGCTATTGCGGCCGGTTACCGACACCTCGACAGCGCCTGCGACTATGGCAATGAAGTGGGGTGGGCGAGGGCATTCAGGCGGCCCTGAATGCGGATTTGTGTACGCGCGATGAGTTGTGGGTAACGTCAAAACTCTGGAACACCCTACCACGACCCGGCGCACGTTGAGGCGGCCTGCCGACGCACCCCGGACCGATTTGCAGTTGGAGTACCAGATCTGTATTTGGTGCACTTTCCTATTGCGCTGCGCTATGTCGATTTTGACCAGCGCTACCCCCCCGAGTGGATTTTTGACCCCACAGCGCAACCGCCACGCATGGAAACCGCCCCAGTGCCTCTGCATAAAACCTGGCAGGCTATGGAGGCGCTGGTTGATAAGGGGCTGGTCAAGCACATAGGCGTGTGTAACTACAATTCGGCGTTGATTCACGACCTCATGGCGTATGCACGTATTAAGCCCGCCATGCTGCAGGTAGAACTGCACCCGTATTTGCAACAGCACGCTCTGCTAAGCACGGCGGCTCAGTACAATTTACCGGTAACCGCGTTCTCACCGCTGGGCGCATCCTCTTATGTAGAGCTCAATATGGCCGGTCAGCCCGATTCGGTGCTGCTAGAGCCTGCGGTGTGCGCCATTGCCGAGCGCTTGGGCAAAACGCCTGCTCAGGTGGTATTGCGTTGGGGGCTTCAGCGGGGCACCGCGGTTATCCCCAAATCTAACAGCGAACACCGACGTGCCGAAAATCTGGCGGTGTTTGACTTTGCACTCACGCAGGAAGACATGCAGACCATTAACGCCCTGGACAAAAGTAGGCGGTTTAACAACCCGGCGGATTTTTGTGAGGGCGCGTTTAACCGCTTTCATGCTATCTATGAGTAACGAGAGCGCGAACACATGACGAGTCTGGCCATGTCACCCCCGGTTGTCATGCTAACGCCGGCCGATCTATTGCTGCCAACCGAGGGGGCCTTAAGTGGCGAGCAACGCGACTGGATAGGGTCATTACTCAGTGAACATGGGTTTGTGTTGTTTCGCGGTTTTGATATAGCCAGTGATCAGCGCTTTCACCAGGTGGTGGAGAGTTTTGGGTATGCCAATTTTCGGTACGCCGACTCGTTCTCTAATGCCGTGCGCACCAACCGCACCGAGCGGGTATTTACCGCCAACGAGGCGCCTGCCACGGTAGAAATATTTTTACACCATGAAATGGCGCAAACGCTCACCTTCCCCAGCCGACTGTTTTTTTATTGTGAGCAGGCGGCAACCACTGGCGGTGCTACACCTATCTGTCGGTCAGATTGGGCGCTGCAAACGCTGGCCGCCAGCCAGCCCGAATTTATTGCGCGTCTCAAACAGCAAGGTGTGCGCTACAGAAACACCATGCCCGCCACAGCAGATGGGGGGTCGGGGCAGGGCCGCAGCTGGCGCGATACGTTGAGCGTAGCAACCCCCGAACAGGCGGAGGCAAAGCTAAGCGCCATGGGTTATCGCTACAGTTGGCTTGACGACAACGCACTGTCGGTACAAACCCCGGCGCTTCCTGCGGTGGTCACTGCGCCCGATGGTGTGGACGTATTTTTTAATCAAATTGTGGCAGCCGGCGCTGGTTGGCAGAAACGAGCCGACGATAATGATGCGCGGTTGTGTTACGGCGACGGGTCGCCCTCGAGCCCGAGGTTATTGACGCGGCCATTGCCGCCAGCTATCAACACACGGTCGACCTTGAATGGCAGACTGGCGATGTTGCACTACTCGATAATTACAAAGTGATGCACGGGCGACGGCCCTTTACGGGTACGCGCCGGGTGCTGGCATCGCTGTGTTCAGCTGTTACCCGACTGGCGTTAACAAATGCCGAAGGTAACTTGTGCTGAGACAGTGGCCGGGCCTGTCTATGGGAGGCGCGCACTGCCGCCGGGCTCCAGTACCCAAAACTGCTCTGCGGCTACTCTCTGCTCCTCAAGCGCTATGGTTAAATCGGTGACGGGTGCACCGATACCTTCCCAGGTTAGTTGGAATACCCCAAAGTGAATGCCCAGGCTTTGCTTGCTGTTAAGGTCTTGGTGCGCCTGCACCGCTTCTGCCGGGTTTAGGTGAATGTCTTTCATAAACCAGCGCGGCTCATAAGCGCCGATGGGGAGCAGGCTCAGGGCAAAGGGGCCGTATTGTTCCCCTTGTTGTTTAAAATGAGGCGAGTAACCCGTATCACCGGCAAAGTAGATAGGCTCCCTCGGGGGTGTCCACCACAAAAGAGCCCCAGAGAGTCTTCATCTGGTCGGTAACTCCGCGGCCAGAACGGTGTTGGCACTCGACAAAGTGCACTGTGGCGCTACCCACGTTGATATGCTCTCCCCAATCGAGCTCAACGGCATCGGCGTAGCCTTGCTTTTGCAAGAGTTTGGCGTTGCCTAGGCCCGACACAATAACGGGCGCTGTTTTCTGTTGCTTGCGCAGGGCTTTGAGCGTTGCGGTGTCCAAATGATCGTAATGATTGTGGCTGATTAAAATCAGGTCAATTTCTGGCAGCGCCTCGAGCGGAACGCCAGGAGCGCGCACCCGCTTGGGCCCGGCAAAGGTAACGGGGCTTACCCGTGTTGACCATACTGGGTCGGTAAGTATGTTCAGTCCCGCCACCTGAACCAGTACGGTGGCATGGTTGATGTAGGTCGTCTTAATGCCCTTTGTAATGCGCTCTTCAATAGGGTCTGCAGGTGGGTTCTCTACCCACTTAGGCCACGGCGTTTCACTGCTGATGCTCTCCCAGAAAAAACGCACGACCTCTGTTGGATCCTTGTCGGCCCCGCTCGTGTTATAGAAACGCGTACCATCGTAATGAGGTGTCATAGATGTGGCCTTGTCAGTTGTGGTTTGTCCCAGCGGTGCTGCACAGCCAGTGACCAACAGCATGGCGCACAGGGATCGATAGAGTCGCGACCCCGAACACTTGCGGGAGTTGCTGCTAGGCTCCCACGCTAAAAGGTATTGCAGTGTATGGATCATCTTATTTCCGCCGGGGCTGCCGTTAGCGAGTTAATGCTGCGTTTCATTTGAAAAGACAACACGCGTTATTTACGCCCAAACACGCCCACCTCGTGCTGCACATCATTTGTATAATCTTTCAAACGCTGAAAATCATTTGCTAGCTGCGTTAACCAAGTAGCAGGCTGGTTGTCATAGATGCCCGCCATAATGGCAGCAATACCCATATCGAACACCGACACGTTGTTGCCGCATAAAAAACGGCTTTCGCTAACAGCATCCTGCAGTGCCGTTAGATCCTGCGTGCAAATTCAAGCTGCTCATCGTGGGTATGGGTTCCCAACCCCTGTAATACAACGGTTTGTCTCATTCGCCGCCTAATGAGACCGGAGATTGGCGTGCGCACCACGGCAGGAATAATCTTCATGAAGTCACGTTTTACGTTGGGCCACCAGTCATCGTCTAGCCAGCGTGCGGCAGCCATTAGCCAATACAGGTGCTCTTCTGCCAAACGCACCATGCCCAGACCATAGGCACGCTGCTGCTGAGTTAAACCGGCATAGACTGAGCCATTGGTAAGTTTATTGATGGCTTCGATAATGATTTCCGAGTCTGCAATTATCTGACCATTAATTCTCGCCCATGGCATTTTTCCTTTTGGCGCTGTTCGTGGGTCGGGCTCAATGACCAACGAATAGTCGAGCTCTAGGTGCGCCAGCAGCATCTCTAGTTTCAAGCAAAAGGGACTGATACTGCGCATACCAAACGCACCACCCAGTGTGTAGAGTTCTATCGTTGGCATAGTCATTGATAACCTCCGGTCATTTATTTAAGGATGACTGATTACATCAAATCCTGCCATCTATCATGGCTGCCAACATTCTGATGCATTGGGCTGGTATGCTCGCGCTTTTGCTTAATGACGCTACCCATGACGCCATCTATGTCGCCATCCATGTCGCTACCCAACTGGCACCGTGCCCACGGAGAACCGCTGTTTCGTGGCTTGCTACGGCACACCCCCAAGGACTTTTTTGTTTCCGAGCAATTGGGCTGGGAGTTGAGTGGTGATGGCGAGCACGATTATTTGTGGCTTGAGAAAACTGGTGCCAATACCGACTGGGTGGCACAGCAGCTTGCCGACTACGCGGGGTACCCCTAAAAGACGTGGGCTTTGCCGGCCTCAAAGACAGGCACGCCGTAACCGAGCAGTGGTTTAGCGTGCCCAGATGGCACACGCCCAATTGGAGTGCCCTGTCTATTGAGGGTGTGCGCGTGCTTAATGTGGGCAGGCACCTGCGCAAGCTACGCCGCGGTGCGCACAGAGCCAATACTTTTCGTATTGTGGTGCGTCCCCAGCAAGCTATTGACCCCGCAGCACTTACTGCGCGCATTGAGCAGCTAAGGCTACACGGTGTGCCCAACTACTTTGGCGAGCAGCGTTTTGGCCGCGAGGGCAATAATCTTAAGCTTGCTGACAGTTGGGCGGCGGGGCGCCGTTTGTCACGCAACAAGCGCAGTTTGGCTATCTCAACTATCCGCTCTTGGGTGTTTAACAACGCGTTGTCGCAGCGCGTGCAGTCGGGCCATTGGCATGTCTTGCAAGCGGGCGATTTGGCTAATCTGGATGGCTCTGCCAGTGTGTTTGACGTAACCGAGGTAGACGACACGTTGCGCACGCGTTGCGAGCAGTTCGATATTCACCCGGCGCTGCCGTTGGTGGGCGAGGGCTCCTCAGTTGAACCCGACAAGTGGCAGCAGGCCTTAGATAAGGCACGCGTTGAACCGGGTAATCGAAGTTTACGGCTGCGTTTGACCGATCTGAGCGTGAACCTAGATGAGACCGCAAGCGAGAAAGTAAGCGAAAGCACCGTAGTGCTCTGCTTTACGCTCCCGCGCGGAGCCTACGCCACGTCTGTTCTACGTGAAATGTGCGACTGGCACTAACTACCGTAAACAGCCGCGGTGTGGGTTAGCCACTCGCCAGTATTAACTGCACGTCGTAATTACGCTCTATGAGCCGCCGCTGTAACAAGCTGGCACCCAGCGCATCCACGTCCACAAAGCGACTGTCATTACCCGGACACACGCCGTTGGTAAATTCAATCCAGCCGCTGTCGGTGCCGCGGCTGGTATCGAACAACCCAAGATCCAGTGACTCTAAATAGTCAAAGGCCAGCGCATCGGGCGAGTAGCGCGGCACCCAGTATTCAAAGGCAAAGTCGGGATTGACCGTATCGTGGGCATGCTGCCACAGCGGGCTGCTGGGGTCGGGGTTGCCGTCGTCATCTACGCAGTCTTCGTTAAGCCATTGGCACATATCTTCCCAGCCGCACATAAACTCGAGAGATATCTATGCTCAAGTATCCTAGCGTTCGGTGCTTAACCCAATCAGCAAATGGTTTGCCGATGCTTTTAAAATTGCATGCGGTATTTGTGTGGGTTACGGTTTTTCTTTATTTACGCGGTAGTCTTTGAGCTTGTGGTCTTGCCGGCCATTGGCTGGGTTATAGGACGGTGAGCACCTGAAGGCCTGGTTGAGCGATGTAATAAAAATTGGTTTTGGCGTATCGCTGGGATTTGTCATGCTGGTTGTGCTGGCCTTTGCGCTAGAAGACTGGGTCTTGCCGGCGTTTCGGATACTGTCCATGTGGCTATTTGGAGCGGGCGAAATGACAACAGACAGTTGGGGAAAGTGCGCGCGAGTTATCTAACCAGCTTGCGTGCCAACTAAAGCGGCCTACAAGGCCGAGCAAGGAGCTGAAAATGCCCCCGACAGGCGCTGGGTCAATGGCTTTATGGCAAAAGAGGGTTTCACACAGTGGCCTAGTCGGCCAGGAGAGCTACAGCTGGAAAACCTGTCGGCCTATCGCAAGGTGATGGGCGAGCGCATGACAGAGCCTCAAGAGCGACAGTTGGAGCGGCGTATGGCAAGGTTGTGCGGATCATGAGTACTCAACAGCAAGCCGCGCAATTGCGACGCCACTTTGCCGAGTTGGTGCGCGACCTGTACAAGCTGGGTGACGGTAGTGGATGGTTCGCGTGAGTGGCAAGAGTGCCGAGTGCGCGTGCAGGGTTTTTCAGAGGCGGCTCAGTTACTCAAGCTGTTGTCACTAGAAGAGGTTCAGCAAATTATTGACGAGGCGCACCTAGAGATATTGGGCGAACCGCGTCTTGCCCGCAGAGAAAGGCTGGACGGCCTGGGCGCCAAAGTTGCGCGCGGCGAATGGGACGAATTTGATAAGCCGGCCTACGAGCGCTACCGATGCAAATATTAACCATTGCCAAGCCACTGTAGGCTGTATAGCCTTGTTACATCGCCGATTTCTGACACTTGCAGGGCGATTCATAAATACTTGCTAAACCGTCGCTCTACATCCAAGCCCCTGGTGTCTACAGCGACATTTCTCCTCTCGGGGGCGAGGAAATCATGATGTCTAGCAAACCGTTCTATCCCAACAATCCAGCCGATATCGCCGTTGAGGTTTCGCGCCAGGGTGCTATTGCCGTTAGCCCACTCAATAGGCCAATTTGGAAAACACCCCCCAAAATAACCCATGTGCTGTGGTGTACCTGTGGATCCGATGCCCGGTGGTATTTGCATTTGGGCGAGGTTGTACGCGAAGCACCGCCGCTCCCCACCCTTGATCACTTCTTGCGCCATTACGAGAAAATGACGCAGCGTGAAGTGGTCAATTACTTAAGCATGCATAACCTCTCTGAGGAGGCACTGGAGCAAGAAATAAAAAGATGAGCTCTGGCCATTCACCTGGGACATTCTCTATAGCCCCCTGTCAAAAGCCTATGATTTCCTGTGGGAGCGTGACATACCCAACAAGTCGCCCTTTTGCGACCAGTTGCTGTTTGAGCAGGACAATGGACTGGCTGTTATGCCTAGGCAGGTAAGTACCGATGACATCTTTTGTCTGCAGGTGTTACAGCAGAAGTTGTACGAGGAAGGGGTTGCGCTGGTGGTGGCTTGAGGCGGAGGAAAGACCGAATCTCTAAATGCCTCAACGGAGAGCTTTCATTGAAGCCGTGAAAAGATAGCATTCAAACCGCGTTTGAGTAATGGCATCTTTGCGGCTTATTTATACAACTACGGCAAATATATGCAGGTTCGGATTGGAATCGAACGGGTATATACCCGTTAGCGATCGAATGTTTTTCGTTAAGCACGAGCAACGAAACAGCCACAACAATGAAAAGTTAGACTTGAAGCCAAATAATGAGGCCCACTAATGCCGCAAGCAGAAATGGAGAATTCCATGCCAGCATCTCTTTTCCACTTTTGAAAACATAAAACGTTTTCATGGAGCTCGAATATAAGCAGAAAGCAGCAAAAGATATTAGCCAACCAATAAAGCTCGGGCCATCGTCCCCGCCAGAGATCAACACAAACAGATTTAGTACAAAATATGCCGCTCCCGATACTAGAAGAGACCAAATACAGCGTTCCCTTTCCAGTACACAGCCACCGGATCCATGTAGGTTTCAGAGACCTATGCGAGCGTCGCATCTTTTTTGTTCCTCTGCATCCATAGGCCATAAGCCCCGGCTACATTCCAGACCTTCGAAGCAAATGTTGATTGATAGTCTAAATCTGACATTTTTTCCTCCTGCGCAGTTGAAGTTATATTTTTGTATATTTTGTTGGAAAACCACAAGCATAAACGTTCTCTTAAGATGCGAAGGGGGCAACGTTTTTGTCGCGCACGATTTTCATTAGTCGCTCCTTCTCTCGCGGCACTGACGACGTCTGAATCCTGATCCTGCTGCAATAATGATTGAGGTCCGGCTGTCTTTGTAGAGCGCCACTGCGCGCGTAACTGACCAGTTATTCTAGTTGGGGAGTCGTTTCTGCACTTCAGGACTCATGTGTGGCGATGATTCGAGTTTTTCTACCCAACCTCTGTGTCATCTGTCATCATAAGTAGATTCCTCGTTATCTCGAATAGTCAAATCGCCTGTAGAGTTTGTTAAGCTCTCTCGTTTATACTAAGCGCTGCTATTACAGGCTCTCTCGTAATTGAATACCCTCATTCGATAGTGCGTAAGCAGAATCTTGCTTAGTAAACCCCCTGCCAGCATTGTCGACAATTAAAGGGGAGCGTAAGTAACCCGTTTCTAAGTCCTTTAGTTTCAAATATAACCCTGCGTCATTACAGCTTCCATACATTCGACTGGCCTCCGACAACCTGTGTTGCTAGAACGGCATGCGCTCCATTGCACAACCTGGGCACGCATTTATCATTCTGTCAAGTATACCCTTTACTTTTTTACTCAGCTAATTACATTTGGAGCGTTAAGATCTAAACTGAAATTTAAGATAGGGCAAAGCTATGACGGAAATTTCTGGCAAAAAAAAAAAGTGCAAAAGGAAATCGCGGAAGGGATAGCGACCGCTGATTATGCGCACGATGTCAATCGGAATTATGCGGCTCTAGTTGCAGACGAGGGGGATATAGAATGGGCACGAGAGCTTTTCGAAAAGGCCCTTGAGACGATTTCTGAGTGTTATGATCCGTTAGATGCTAAACGGCTGATTCAATTGGTTATGTATCAGTCTATTCATGATGTTGAGTGGGCGTTGAGGCTTGGAGACGAGATCCTTAGTGATCCAAATGTATCCGACCAAGATAAGCTAGCTCAAGCTGAATTTTTGATCGATGAGCTACAAAAACCGCAAGAAGGGAAGGCAATGATGGAACAATTGGCAGAGACTTCGACGGATGGCTCAGCCCTGAGTGATATGGCTCGAACTGTCTTCAATAGCACTGATGATGCGGAGGCCACAAGAAAAATTCTAAAGAGAGTTGGGGACGCTTGCGAGGACCCATGGGGAATCTTTGAGGCCGCTTATGCTGCAAAAGATACTGTGGAAGACAAGGACTTAGTGAACTGGTTGTGCGATAAAGCGACGGTCGCGGCAAAAGGCACCGATGACGAAGAGGACATATCACTTTCTGTGGGCGATCTTCGATCAGATCTTTAGTCTACTGAGTATTTTTAGGACAAGCGTTGTGATCAAACAAACAGGTCCAAGCGGCGATGGGGCTATACAGACATAGCATCATCTGCCATGTCTTAGACCAGCTGATTTAGATAAGCTGATCAAGGAGCGCGGTCTCCCAGCATCACATGGGATCGGTTTCGATCAAGCTTTATTGTATCACGCAGAAGCGATCCCACCGACCTCGGTAAACGTAAAAACTTACGTCCAACACCTCGTGTGTAAATAGTACATTAGAACGCTATATCTAGCCGTTAACGGCTGGCCTCCCTGAGCTAGATATACTTGATCCGGATTAAATGGCGCTCGTACCCATTGAAAAATATCGGTGGGGCCACTCCTACACCATTACCCACGCAAATATCGTTCAATTTTCAGTGGTAGGTAATTAACATCTTTCATAAGTTGTCCACTTATTTCGTTGATCAAAAACCAGAAAACGCTGTGCAGCGCGTGAATTACGGATCTGTCACACTGGACCTAAGCCACATTTCATTCGGTTCGAGCCCTGAATGTGTCTGACTATACTTCTGCGCATTGCAGCTTCGTACGCGCAACAGCACAAGCACAAGCTGGCATTTTCAAAGTTAAAATTCGACTTTGTGCTTTGAGAAAAATAATATTTTCACCAAAATGCAGATTGCAACTGAAAACTGTTGTAGATTAGTGTGTGACTTAGAGTGGTCTCGTTAGCCCTATTTGCCTTTGCAAGAATCTTGATTTGAAAAACTCTAAAAAGCAAATGGGACGACTGAATAGGTTCGGAAACGAATGAAAATCTTTGACTTGTTGTACCAATTGAACCCTACCGAAACAAAAGTGCATCTCGCCGTCACAAATCCTGGTGGCGAGAGTCCACTCGATTTTTTCAAAAAAGGAAACGAAGAGTTTGCAAAGTATCAAAGCGTTCAAACTCGAATGAATTTTTCGCGAGGGTTCATCTTAAGCCTGATACAACTCGATAACAAAAAGGAATGGTTATTCGCTGGAATATATAAAGTCAATGGTCATGAAAAAAGATGGACAACGTTTTCTATACAAGACAGTACTCACCGACCTTTACTCTGATTTAATTGGACGTTTAGTTGTCAATCATGAACGGTCGGGGAGAATGTCGTACCCTTATGCCGAGAACTTATCGGAGGCCTGTATTGCGTACATTCGCCCAGAAAGGCTCACAACCTCAGATTTTAGTTCGTTTCACGATACGCGTCTGTCAAGAAGCGAGCTTGAGACAATCTGCAGACACGAAGCGCGGGACTGAAAGCTGCGCTTTCATCTGTATCGGGAATATATTTAATTACAGATGTGGCAACCAATAAACTGTATGTTGGAAGTGCCTACAAGCTCAATCAACATGGTGATGGCAGTCTGTGGACTCGCTGGAAAACATACGCAAATAACTACCATGGCGGCAACAAGCTCATGAAAGAGTTGTACAAGCAGTATGGCGCAGTGGGGTTTACCCACTTCCATTATTCTATTATCGAGACCTTTGACGTTAACTCGTCACAGAAAGATGTTACCTCTCGAGAAGAAGAATGGAAAAAACGGCTTAGATCCGTAGAGACTGGCTATAATTCAAACGCGACGAGGTAAACAGGTATAAATGTGGCATCGCTGCTACCTTGTTGTTCAGAAGGCAGTCATAAATGCGACCGCTCTTCAATAACCAGACAGGCGTGTTGGGGCGTGATTTTTTACGACAGCGCGGGATTAGCCGAGCAATGTTTTACAGCTGTTGTGCTAAGTTTGGCATTAAGGAAGTTCTCCTTCGGGTTCGAGGTCAAGAATTGGCGTGCAGGGCAACACAGATGTCGTGGAGCGACCAAAGGCGGTAGTGTGTCAAAAAAGGGTCCGCGAGTACTCTTAGTCGGCGGAGCTAGCGGTCATGCCAACAAGCGTAAGCTTTTGGGATTTAATGACTGTATCTTTGGAGCGGTCAAGGCTATGGTTTCGATTGCAACCTGATTTATCTCCTTAAATGGAAAATTTGGTTGCGGCTTTACTAAGCGTAATTTTCAGGACTAATTGTTGCGGGTAATTAGCAGAATTCGCAATTACGTGAGTATCATTTACGTAATTTCTCCGGGCTTTGCGTATCGCATTAAATTTTATGTGGGTAGTTATCTTGACGATCAAAAGATTTGCGGCTAACTGGTCCATACGACTTTATAAGTTTTATCCTCTAGAACCTCGATGACTGATATTTCACGCCTGTACCCACGATCAACCATGCTGTCAATATACCCATCCCTTTCACTATCTCCGTTATATTCAATATCAGTTAAAAGACAATTTCTTATTGGTCCGTAGCTATCCACAACATCTTTAGGAAAGCTGAAATCAGTAAAAACTAATTTAAGCAAAGACGCATCAAAATCACCTTCACCAGTATTTATTTCAAATTCTGCAGAATATTTCGTTGGAGCCGTCATAATCACGTAATATCCAGGGTCTAAATTATTTAGCACATGAACACCCCGTTCCGCTATGTACTCCTCACTAAGATTAAAAAATTTAGTTACAGCGCTTTCGATTATTTTAGCTTTATCTTCATGGGATAAATCGATACTCAAAATAGAACCCCAATCATCCGCTATACTTACTGCTACACCGTATGCGTGGAATATATCTGAGTGGTTCACTACATCTAGTTCAAATCGCTCATCATACGGTTTGGAACCCAAAATACCATAACCATTTAAATCCTCTTTTGAGATGGATCCTATGGAGTATTCGCCGCTCGGCTCACTTTTGATATATACATTCATTTGAAAATCCGCCATTAGAAACCTATTAGTGCGCTACTTCGAGCCGGAAGAGCTCGTGTGGCTCCATACGGCTATGCGAAACCTGCGTGACTATGACAGCATCCGCTAATAGCCTCAAGGTCGTACGTAAACTCCTCGTGCTCACCAATTTTTATCACTGTAATAATGGCGTCATCGATTTGGTGAATCCCACTCCGGGGCTTGCCGAAGATCAATTTGCGGGGATCATGTCGCTTTTATCGTTTGGTATAGCCGTTTTTTTTTTCCTTTCCCTATGATTTAAAAATATACGTACGTTGTTAAAGAGGTGGAAGCTTTCTTTCGCAAGTTGCCCTCCTCCTCCTCAAACATGGCGCTTGTTTGGAGGGTGAGTTGAGCAAATTTTTCCTGCCGTGGTTTCAGGTTGAGAGGGTGCTTATGAGTGTATAGTGCCAGCTCCTCCTGCTCACACGGTTCAGACATCCTCTGGACAAAACCTATTGGTTTTGGGTCCGGCGAAATGACGACCTTTCGCATTAGACACATAAAGGTGGATACGATCGTATTTCTTGTAAAAGTCGGTTGTTGGCCGATATGTGACGCTCGAGGCGACATGTTTTTATGCTCAGTGTGGTAGCGCGAGTTCTGTGTCGTTAAGTTATGGTCTAACACTGCCTCGCGTGGCATCCAAAGCGCGTGCAACGAAGAGGAGCTGGTACATGGCCTTCATAACTAAACCACGCACGTTATCTAAATCACGCTTTGTAATGGGCGTTCAATGCCCCCAGAAGCTCATTTACGCGGCCGCCCCCGACACATACCGCAACCTGAATAACGAAAACAGCTTTGACGTCACTAGCCGAAGGCGGCTTTCAGGTAGGGAGTTAGCCAAGGCACATTTCCCCAATGGGCATGACGTTACCACCTTAGATCAAGCGCAGGCGCTGGCAGAGACAGGCGCGTTACTCCAACAAGAGAATGTCGTGATCTTTGAGGCCGCTATTCAATTTGACAACTGCTTTATCCGCGTGGACGTGTTGGAGAAGTTAGGCAACTGCCTGCGCATTCATGAAGTGAAGGCCAAGTCCTACGATTCCTCGGAAGAGCGGCCGTTTCTAAAAAACGATGGTTTGCCTAAGGCAACATGGCAATCTTATTGCTATGACGTGGCGTTTCAAAAGTGGGTGGTCAGCCAAGCGTTCCCAAACAGCAACGTTACCGCCTACTTGATGTTGGTAGATAAAAACGCGATCTGTCCTGTTGACGGGCTTAATCAATGTTTTCGTATTATCCGGGAGGAAAAACGCACCCTTGCCGAGCAGGTAGGAGAAATCCCTCAGCAGGTAATAGACGCAAAAATGCTAAGAAGCATCCCGGTAGATGATATTTGCGACGCAATCTATGATGCCAACGACCATGGCAAGCGCCATCAAGGTAGCTTTGCTCATCTTGTTCAGGAGTTATCCAATATATGCGCAGGCACACAAGAGCCACGCATACAGATGCAAGGTGACTGTAAGGACTGCGAGTTTCAGTGTGCTGCACCCGCCGACTCCATGACATCGGGTTTTGATACCTGTCTTTCGCAGGCTTTTCCCGGCGTCACATTAGACCAAGGAGCTACCATTTTTGATCTTTGGGACTACCGACGAAAAGATAAGCTCATTGCCCAAGGTCAGCTGAAGCTTACTCAGATAAATGAGGACGATATTGGTCCACAAGCGCACGAGCCGCCTTTGTCGGGAGAGGGTGTCTGTCGACAACAACGCCAGTGGCTGCAAGTGAAAAAAGCTCAAGCCAACGACCCGTCGCCTTGGCTAGATAAGGCAGCGTGGCACACCGAAATGAGCGGCTGGACCTATCCGCTTCACTTTATCGATTTTGAAACCACGCGCGTAGCGCTGCCATTTTTTAAAGGTCAAAAGCCCTACCAGTCCATTGCCTTCCAGTTTTCGCACCATCAATTACAGGAAAACGGCCAGTTAGCGCATGCGCATCAATTTTTATGTGCTCAGGCAAGTGAAAACCCCAATGTGTCGTTTGTTAGGGCGTTGAAGGCTGCCATTGGTGACGATGCGGGCACGGTGTTTATGTACTCACACCACGAGAACACAACACTGCGAGACATTCTGTTTGAGATATGGGAAGACACCGAGCCAGATACTGACGAGCTCAAAGCGTTTCTGATGTCCCTGGTGCAGCCATCTAAGGATTCTCGGCGGCAGTGGACTCCCTCGCGACCCATGGTAGATCAGTTGGAGTTAGTTAAAAGCCACCTCTATTTGCCCGCAACCTGCGGCAGCCAACTCACTCAAGCATGTGTTACCCGCTATTTTGAACGCCAGCGACGCGCTAAAAGCAAAATACAGAGAGCCCATTTATGGCAGGCAAAAAGCCATTTGCAGCTTAAAACCTTGACGCCCGCACGTGGATAACCTTGGATGACGCGGGGGCCGTTGTGAACCCCTACCTCACGCTTCCAAACTTGGCAGCCGATTTGCCGGTCGCTGAGCAGGCAGCCCTACAAGGCATGGAAATTATTAAAGAGGGCGGTGCCGCGTTATCGGCTTACTCACGGCTAATGTACGAAGACCTAACGCCGACACAACGCAAAGCTATTGAGCAAGGCTTACTCGAGTACTGCGAACTAGACACCTTAGCCATGGTGTTTTTGCACCAAGGCATTGAAGACTTATTAACGAAATGATTGCACGGTTGTAGCCGTTATTTTTTGCGAAAATGGAGAGACAGCACATCCATGAAATTGTGTGTCCACGCTGTCAAAAGGCCTTCAAGATTGATGAAGCGGGCTATGCCCATATTGTGAGCCAGGTGTGCAACTCAGAGTTTGAGCATGAAATTCATCAGCGCTTAGAGCTGGCCGAAAAGGAAAAGCAGGCCGCCATTCAGCTTGCTGAGCAAACCATTAAATCGAACTTAGAAAAGGCGGCAGCCGACCAAGCGCTGGAAATATCCGAGTTAAAGGCCAAGCTAGAGGCGGGAGAAACCAATAATAAAGCGGGTTCCATGGCCAACAGGATGTTGATCTGCC